>NZ_JBKBRO010000016.1:0-108494 GCF_046463815.1 Phenylobacterium sp.
GCTTCAGCCGCGAGAACTGCTCGTCGCTCAGCCAGAATTCCGTCATTCCCGCTCTCCTCTGAGAGCTTGAAGCACTGTTCGGCCAAGTCCGGAATCCCGCTTATGGGTCCAGACCCTAGCCTATTCTGCGGCGGCGCTGAGCAGGGCGACGGGCTCCGTCGCCTGAGCCTCGGGCAGGGTCAGGCTGCGGCCTTCGAAGTGGGCGCCGGCCTCGATGGCCAGTTCGGCGTGGCTGATGTCGCCGTCCACCCGGGCCGTGGCGCTGAGGCGAACCTGGCGCGCCGTCACGGCGCCGGACACTTGGCCGCGGATCTCCACGCTATCCGCCCGGATGGCGCCGACGACCGATCCGGTGGGGCCGATGGTCAGGCGCTCGACGTCGACGTCGCCGTTGACCGCGCCGTCGAGATGGAGGTCGCCCGCCGCCTTGATGTCGCCGCGGATCGTCACGCCGGGGGCGATGAGCGATGCGACCGTGGGTTTGCGGGTTTGGCTGCCTTGCGCGTCAGCCGCCTTCGTCGCCTTGGAAAACATACTCGCCGGCCTTGAGGAAGCGGCCCGGGTTCTGGGCCCGACCGTTCACCCATACCTCATAGTGGAGGTGCGTCCCAGTGGAACGGCCGGTGGAGCCCATAGCGCCGATCCTTTGCCCAATCGCTATGCGCTGGCCGCGCTGGACGCCGATGGAGGCCAGGTGAGCGTAACGGGTCTTCAAGCCCCGCCCATGGTCGATCTCGATGGTGTTGCCGTAGCCGGACCGCACGCCGGTGAAGGAGACCACGCCAGGCCCGGTCGCGTGGATCGGCGTCGCGCGGCCTCCGGCGAAGTCGAGGCCGGAGTGGAAGGCCGGCCGGCGGGTGAAGGGGTCGAACCGCACGCCGAAGCCGCTGCTGCGGTTCGCACCGGTGGTGGGCTGGCCCAGCGGCAGGGACTCGGCGGCGTCGGCCAGGGCGCGGGCCTCCGAGAGGTCGCGCGCGGCGCGCTGGATGCGCACGGCGAAGTCCTCGTCGACGTCCAGAACGGCGGCCAGGGCCCGGGGGTCCTTGGATTCGATCAGCGGCCCTCCCAGCGCCCCGCTCTTCGGCACGAAGGCCGAGGGGGTGAGGCCGGCCATGCGGAACGCCAGCCGGAGCCGGTCGGCGCGGCTCTTGGCGAAGGAATCGGCGGCGTCCAGGAGCTGCTCCTGGCCGAGGCGGACCATCTCCACCCGCCGCACGGGATTTGCGGAGTCGCCGGCCAGCGCCTTGTTGATGGCCGGGGTCAGGGCCTCGGCGGCGCCGGGCGCGCCCTTGACGTCGGTGAGGAGGAGGGCGAGCGCCGCGTGGCGCTTCTCGATGTTGGCGGCGAGGTCGGCGTTGGCGCCCGACGTGGCGTTCAGGCGGGCGAGCGCGCTGTCCAGGCGGGCCTGGCGGTCGGCCACATAGCGTTCGGACTGGGCCTTGAGTTGGGCGATCTCGCGGTCCGTGGCCGAGGCGGAGAGCAGGTTCACCAGCATGGCCGCGGTGCAGACGCCCATCCAGAGTGCGCCGCCCGCCACCACGCCGGCCATGGCCATCTGTTTCGAAGGGGTGAGGACGAAGGCCTTCATGACCCCGCCGGAACGCAGGTAGAGATGGCGTTCCGGAAACAGTTCTTCCAGCGAACGACGAAGCCGCGCCAAGCGTGTCATGCGTATCGCCAAGCCCCCGCTCCCAAGCGACAGGAGGGGATATGCGAACACTTTTCCGGGGCAGGCAAGACGCTTTGATCGTATTTTAACCAAAAGCGTTGCGCCGCCGCAGGCTGCGCCTCGAATCGTCTTCCGTCCAGGCGTCCCCGAGCAAACGTTCCCAGGTGAGGCCGTCCGGACACAGTGGCTTAGAGGGCCTTTGCGGCCTCCAGCACCTGCTGGGCGTGGCCGGGAACCTTCACCTTGCGCCAGATCCTCGCGATCCGTCCGTCGCGGATCAGGAAGGTGGAGCGGTCGATGCCCATGTACTTGCGGCCGTAGAGGCTCTTCTCGACCCAGGAGCCGTAGCGCTCGATCACCTGGCCCTCGGGATCGGAGCCCAGCTTCACGGCGAGTTCGTACTTGGCGGCGAACTTCTCGTGCGACTTCACGCTGTCCTTGGAGACGCCGATCACGGTGACGCCGGCCTTGGCGAATTCGGGGGCGAGGGCGGTGAAGTCCTGGGCCTCCCGGGTGCAGCCGCTGGTGTCGTCCTTCGGATAGAAATAGAGCACCAGCGCCCTGCCGGCGAAGTCGGCCAGGCGGACAGGACCGGCGGCGGTTTCCAGTTCGAAGTCGGGCGCCGGGGCGCCTTCGGCGATCTGCGTCATGTTCCGTCTCCTCGTCAGACCGGCTTCACCAGCACGATCTTCTTCTTCCCGGCGGCCAGCTTCACCACGCCGTCCGCGAGGTCGGCGCTGGTGATCATGCGGGCCCCGTCGGTCTCCTGAGCGTCGTTGACCCTCAGGCCGCCTCCCCGGGCCAGGCGCCGGGCCTCCCCGCGCGAGGAGGCGAGGCCCGCGTCCGCGGCCAGGGCCGCGAGCGCAATCCCGGCCTCCAGCTCGGCCCTAGGGACCTCATGGGTCGGCAAGTCGCCCGAGAGGCGGCCTTCCTCGAAGGCGGCGCGCGCGGCGGCCTCGGCGGCCTTGGCGGCCTCGTCCCCGTGCAGCATCCGGGTGGCCTCGTTCGCCAGCACCTTCTTGGCCTCGTTGATCTCTGCGCCGGGCAGCTTCTCCAGGCGGGCGATCTCGTCGAGCGGGAGGTCGGTGAACAGCCGCAGGAACCTGCCGACGTCGGCGTCCTCGGTATTCCGCCAGAACTGCCAGTAGTCGTAGGGGCTGAGGAGGTCGGCGTTCAGCCACACCGCGCCCTGGGCCGTCTTGCCCATCTTGGCGCCCGAGGCGGTGGCGAGCAGCGGCGTGGTCAGGGCGAAGGCGGCCTTGTGGTCCATCCGCCGGACCAGTTCCACGCCATTGATGATGTTCCCCCACTGGTCCGAGCCGCCCATCTGGAGCTGCACGCCCAGGGTCCGGTTCAGGTGCAGGAAGTCCACGGCCTGCATCAGCATGTAGTTGAACTCGAGGAAGGTCAGCGGCTGCTCCCGCTCCAGGCGCAGGCGCACGGAGTCGAAGGTCAGCATGCGGTTGACCGTGAAGTGCGGTCCGTACTCGCGCAGGAACTCGACGTAGCCCAGCTTCGACAGCCAGTCGTCGTTGTTGACCATCACCGCGTCGGTGGGGCCATCGCCGAAGGTCAGGAACTTCTCGAACACCGTCCGGATGCCGGCGATGTTGGCCGCGATGTCGGCGTCGGTGAGCATCTTGCGGCTCTCGTCCTTGCCGCTGGGGTCCCCGACCTTGGTCGTGCCCCCGCCCATGAGCACGACCGGCTTGTGGCCGGCCTGCTGGAGCCGGCGCAGCATCATGATCTGGATCAGGCTGCCGACGTGCAGGGACGAGGCCGTCGCATCGAAGCCGATGTAGGCCTTCACCACGCCGCTGGCGGCGGCCTCGTCCAGTTCCTGCGGGTGGCTGATCTGGTGGATGTAGCCCCGCGCCTGGAGGGTCTTGAGGAACTCGGACTTGAACGGCGCTTCGGACATCGGGGGACTCTCAGGCTGCGGACGGGCGGGCTCTAGCACGGGCGCGCGGGGCGTTGCGAGGGACATGGGGGCGAGGGCTCCTTCGAGGTGAGGAGGCCGGCGCATCATCTGTCTTCTCGGAGAGGGCGCCGGCCGGGTGGGCAGGCGCGAGGGATCGGTCGCCTGCGTCTAGGGCAGGCGGTAATAGCGGCCGGTGCGGGTGGCGCGTTCGATCATGCGGCTAGCTAGCGGTCCCCGGACATGGCAGTCAAGCCGCATGCGCGTGCTGGGATTCATGACCGGAACCTCCCTCGACGCCGTCGACATGGCGGTGCTGGAGACCGACGGCGAGGCGATCTCGGCCTTCGGGCCGGCCGGCGAGCGCAAGCTGACCGAGGCCACGCGCGACCTCCTGCTGGAGGCCACGCGGCAGGCCCTGAAGTGGGCGAGGGGAACGCCCGAGCCGGCCATCTTCGCCGAGGCCGCGCGGGTCGTGGCCGAGGAGCACTTCGCCGCCGCCGAGGAATTCCTGGCGAAGGAGGGCCTCTCCTGGTCCGAGTTCGACCTCCTGGGGATGCATGGCCAGACTGTCCTGCACGAACGGCCAAAGGAGGGCGTGGTGGGGCGCACGCGCCAGCTCGGAGACGGCGCCCTGCTGGCCAGGCTCACCGGTCGGCCGGTGGCCTTCGACTTCCGCACCGCCGACGTGGCCGCCGGCGGGGAGGGCGCGCCGCTGGCGCCCATCTACCACCTGGCCCGCGCCCGGGCCTCGGGGCTGGAGCCTCCGGTGGCGATCCTGAACGTCGGCGGCGTGGCCAACGTCACCTTCTGGTCCGGGCCGGGCGACTTCGCGGCCTTCGACACCGGTCCCGGCAACGGCATGATCGACCTGCTCGTCCAGGAGCGCGGCGCTGGGCGCTATGACGCCGGCGGCCGCTACGCCAGCGTGGGCCGGGTGGACGAGGCCGTGGTCCGGGCGTTGCTGGCCCACCCCTATTTCGAGGCGCCGGCGCCCAAGTCGCTGGACCGCTACGACTTCTCGCTCGATCCGGTGGAGGAGTTGCAGCTCGAGGACGCCTGCGCGACCCTGGTGGCCTTCACCGCCGAGGCCGTGCGCCTGGGTTTCGAGCTCATGGGCCAGACGCCCAGCGAGGTGGTGGTCACCGGAGGCGGCCGGCACAATCCCGAGATCATGAAGGCGCTCGCCGCCCGCCTGCCGGCGCCGGTGAAGACCGCCGAGGACCACGGCTGGCGCGGCGATTCCATCGAGGCCGAGGCCTTCGCCTATCTGGCGGCCCGCTGCGCGCGCGGCCTGCCGATCTCGTTTCCGAAGACCACCGGCGTGGCGATCCCCATGACCGGCGGCCGCATCGTTCAACCGGAGTAGGGAGTTTGGGGATGAAGGGGCATTGGATCGCCGGCGCGGCGCTCGCGCTGGTCCTGGGGACGGCCGCGCCCGCCGCGGCGCAGACGGCTGAAGGAGCGTTCGACCAGGCGGTGTTCACCGCTGCGGCGAGGGTCCAGCCCAAGGTGGTCGCGTGGCGGCGCGACATCCACGAGCACCCCGAACTCGGCAACCGCGAGGTCCGCACCTCGAAGCTGGTGGCCGAGCACCTCAAGAAGCTGGGCATCGAGGTCCGGCCGCTGGCCAAGACCGGCCTCGTGGGCGTGCTAAAGGGCGGCAAGCCCGGCGGCGTGGTGGCCCTTCGCGCCGACATGGACGGTCTGCCCGTGGCCGAGCAGACGGGCGTGCCCTTCGCCTCAAAGGTGACCACGGAGTACAATGGCCAGAAGGTGGGCGTGATGCATGCCTGCGGCCATGACGCCCACGTGGCGATCCTGATGGGCGCGGCCGAGGTGCTGGCCTCGATGCGCGATCAGATCCCGGGAACGGTCGTCTTCCTGTTCCAGCCTGCCGAGGAAGGCCCGCCGATCGGCGAGGAGGGCGGGGCGCCGCTGATGGTCAAGGAAGGCGCGCTCGACAATCCCAAGGTGGACGCCGTCTTCGGCCTGCATGTGGTGCCGGGAGAGCCGGGCTCGCTCTTCTGGCGGCCGGGCCCGATGATGGCCGCGTCCGACCGCTACGAGATCAAGCTGAAGGGCAAGCAGACCCACGGCGCCAATCCCTGGAACGGCATCGACATCGCCTCGATGCAGGCCGAGATCGTGCTGGCCTTCAACCAGATCGCCGCGCGCCAGATCAACGTCACCCGGACCCCGACCATCTTGACGGTGGCCACGGTGCACGGCGGGGTTCGCTACAACATCATCCCGGACGACTTCGCGCTGGCGGGAACGCTCAGGACCTTCGACCCCGAGCTGCGCAAGGACATCATGGCTCGCGCCGAGAAGGCGGTGGAGAGCATCTCGGCCCGCTACGGCGGCAGCGGCAAGATCGAATGGGGCACGCCCAACCCCGTGACCACCAACGATCCGGCGCTCACGGCCCAGATGAAGCCGACGCTCGCCCGCGCCGCCAAGGGCAAGGTCAAGGACGACATAGACTTCATCACCGGCGCCGAGGACTTCTCATACTACCAGCAGAAGGTCCCCGGACTGTTCTACGACCTGGGCATCGGCTTCCCGCCCGGCGTGAACCACTCGCCGATGTTCAACGTCGTGGACGAGGGTGCGATGGAGGTCGGCGTCCGCGCCCAGGCGCTCACCGCCCTCGACTACCTGGCGAACGCGAAGAAATAGGGTGTCTTCGGGGCTTCTCCCGCATCGGGAGGGCCCCTTCCCTCCACGTCACGCTTGCCGTTCAAACGATCGTTCGTCACCCTGAACGTCGATAACGGACGGGAGGACGGCATGGCGGGCGACGCGGCGACGGTTCAGGACCTGGGCTTCGATCCCGATGCGCTGGCCCGGAAGTACCAGGAGGAGCGCGACCGGCGCCTCCGGGGCGACGGCAACGAGCAGTACGTCGAGATCAAGGGGGCCTTCGCCCACTACCTGGACGATCCCTACGTCGCGCCCGGTTTCTCCCGCGCACCCCTGACCGACGAGGTCGAGGTGATCGTGATCGGCGGCGGCTTCGGCGGCCTGCTGGCCGGCGCCCGGCTGCGCGAGGCGGGGATCGACGACATCCGCATCATCGAGAAGGGCGGCGACTTCGGCGGCACCTGGTACTGGAACCGCTATCCGGGCGCGGCCTGCGACATCGAGAGCTACATCTACCTGCCGCTGCTCGAAGAGGTCGGCTACATGCCGTCCGCGAAGTACGCCCAGGCGCCCGAGATCCTGGAGCATTCCCGCGCCATCGGCCGCAAGTTCCGGCTCTACGACAACGCCTGCTTCCAGACCGAGGTGACGGACCTGTCCTGGGACGAGGACGCCGCCCGCTGGATCGTGAAGACCAACCGGGGTGACGCCATGAGGGCCCGGTTCGTGGTCATGGCCAACGGGCCGTTGCACAGGCCAAAGCTGCCCGGCATCCCGGGCATCGAGGGCTTCAAGGGCCATTCCTTCCACACCAGCCGCTGGGACTACGAGTACACCGGCGGGGACGCCTCGGGCGGCCTCGTGGGCCTGAAGGACAAGCGGGTGGGCATCATCGGCACGGGGGCGACCGCCGTGCAGTGCGTGCCGCACCTGGGCCAGTGGGCCAAGGAACTCTACGTCTTCCAGCGCACCCCCTCGTCCATCGACGTGCGCAACGACCGGCCGACCGATCCGGACTGGGCGAGGAGCCTCCAGCCCGGCTGGCAGCAGGCCCGGATGGACAACTTCAACATCCTGGTTTCGGGCGGCTTCGCCGACGAGGACCTGGTGAACGACGGCTGGACCGACATCATCGGCAACATCCTGCTGCTGGCCCGCAAGAAGGCCATGGCCGGCGAGCCGGTCGAGAACCCCGCCGAACTGATGCAACTCGCCGACTTCAAGAAGATGGAACAGGTCCGGGCCCGCGTGGACGCCGTCGTGAAGGACAAGGCCACGGCCGAGGCGCTGAAGCCCTGGTACAACCAGTTCTGCAAGCGGCCGTGCTTCCACGACGAATACCTGGCCACGTTCAACCGGCCGAACGTCACCCTGGTGGACACGAAGGGACGCGGCGTCGAGCGGATCACCGAGCGCGCCATCGTGGCCAATGGCCGGGAGTACGAGATCGACTGCCTGGTCTATGCGACCGGCTTCGAGGTCGGCACCGACTATGCCCGTCGCGCGGGTTACGAGCTGCGCGGCCGGGGCGGTCTCACGCTCACTGAGAAGTGGCGCGACGGCGCCTCGACCTTGCACGGCGTCCTGAGCCGGGGCTTCCCCAACTGCTTCATAGTCTCGAACGTGCAGTCGGGCTTCAGCGCCAACTTCCCCCACATGATCAACGAGCAGGTGAAGCACATCGCCTACATCGTCCGCGGGGCGAAGGACCGCCAGGCCCGCATCGTGGAGCCGGCCCAGGAGGCCGAGGACGCCTGGGTCGAAACCATCGTGAAGCTGTCGACGATGCGCGAGCAGTTCCTCAGGGAATGCACGCCCGGCTACTACAACAACGAAGGCAAGGTCGAGCTGATGAGCAAGAAGAACAGCTCGTACGGCGCGGGCCCCGTCGCCTTCACCAAGGTGCTGGAGGCCTGGCGCGGCGAGGGCGATCTGAAGGGCCTGGAGCTGACGGCCTGAAAATTGCGGCCCTGAGCGCCGGATCGATCTGAGTAGGAGTTGAGATGACCGAGAAGACCCTTCGCCCAGAAACCCTGGCCGTGCATGCCGGATGGCGGGCGGATCCCACCACCGGCTCGGTCGCCGTGCCGATCCACCAGACGACCTCCTACCAGTTCCGCGACGCCGAGCACGCCGCGTCGCTGTTCGCCCTCCAGGAGATGGGCAACATCTACACGCGGATCATGAACCCCACGACCGACGTGCTGGAGCAGCGGGTGGCGGCCCTGGAGGGCGGGGTGGGGGCCCTAGCGGTGGCCTCGGGCCAGGCGGCCTCGGCGTTCTCGCTGCAGAACCTGGCGCGGGCCGGCGACAACGTGGTCAGCTCGACGGCGCTCTACGGCGGCACCTGGAACCTGTTCGCCAACACCCTGAAGGACCAGGGGATCGAGGTGCGGTTCGTCGATCCCGCCGATCCGGAGAACTTCCGCCGCGCCACCGACGCGCGCACCCGGGCCTACTACGGCGAGACCCTGCCGAACCCGAAGCTGGAGGTCTTCCCGATCGCCGAGGTGGCGGCCATCGGCCGCGAGTTCGGCGTGCCCCTGATCATGGACAACACGGCCGCGCCGCTGCTCTGCCGGCCGCTGGAGCACGGCGCCGCCATCGTCGTCTATTCGGCGACCAAGTACCTGGGCGGCCACGGCACCTCGATCGGCGGCCTGATCGTGGACGGCGGCAATTTCGACTGGGAAGCGAATCCCGAGCGCCAGCCGCTGCTGAACACGCCCGACCCGTCCTACCACGGCGCGGTCTGGACCCAGGCGGTGAAGCCGCTGGGGCCCATCGCCTATATCCTGCGGGCCCGGGTGATCCTGCTGCGCGACCTGGGCGCGGCGCTGTCGCCCTTCAATGCGTTCCAGCTCATCCAGGGCGTGGAGACGGTGGCCCTGCGGATCGAGCGCCATTGCGCCAACGCCCAGGCGGTGGCCGACCATCTTGCCAGGCGCAAGGGCGTGACCCGCGTCATCCACCCCTCGCAGCAGTCGGGCGAGGCCCGGGCGCGGGCCGACAGGTATCTCAAGGGCGGATACGGCGGCCTCCTGGGCTTCGAGCTGGAGGGCGGCGTGGAAGCGGGCCGGAAATTCATCGACGCGTTAAAGCTATTTTACCACGTGGCCAACATCGGCGACGCCCGCAGCCTGGCGATCCATCCGGCGTCCACGACCCACTCGCAGCTCAGCCCCGAGGAACAGGCCGCCACCGGCGTCTCGCCCGGCTATGTTCGGCTCTCCATCGGCATCGAGCACATCGACGACATCCTGGCCGATCTCGATCAGGCCCTGGACGCGGCGCTGGCTTAAGGGCGCCTGCACGCGACCTGCATGGGATGCGCGTGGCCTCTGCACCGCGCATCCCTTCCCGGCGCGCCGCCCGGCCCGTCATGGTGGGCGACAGGGTGGCGGCCGTGTTGCTGCTCTCGCGCTCGCCCCGGGCGCTGTTCCGGGCGCTTTACGAGGGTCGGGGCAAGCTGCGGATCGCCGGCGGCGGGATACCGGAGACGCCGGCGAGGTCTGGTCCTGGCGGCTGACCACGCCGCAAGGCGCAATCCTGGGCGGGCTTGCCCCAGATCCCATGACCGCCAGGAGGTCAGCCGTCCTCGCGGCCTTCGCCGCCACGGCCCTGGAGCGGACGTATCCGCGGCGGTTCTAGTCCGTCAGCGTGACGTAGAGCTCGCTCTCGATCACCCACTGGCCGGTGACCTTGCGCCAGGCGGCGAGATAGGTCCCGCCCATGTCGCCGGTTTTCCAGCGGGCGGTCCAGCGACCGTGCTCGGCGGCGCGGGCGCCGGCCGCGTCCAATTTCACCGTGTCGGCTTCGCGGACGTAGGTGATGAAATCGGCGTCGGCGAACTGGCCGGCGAAGGCCTGGATGACCGCCTCGACGCCCAGGATCAGCCCGCCGTCACCGACGATCAGCTTCACGTCGGGGGCGAAGAACGGCCGCAGGCGCGCCGCGTCATGGGCGGCGATCATCTTGTTGGTCAGGCGCCGCCGCGCGCGGATGGCGTCCTGCGGCGTCGTCACGCCGGGTTGGCGGCCAGCCGCTTGTCGAGATAGGCGCCGACGTGGCTTTCCACGTCGGGCAGGTTCTCCATCCAGAAATGGCTTGCGCCGTCGATCACCTCGTAGTCGATGACGATGCCCTTTTGAGTGCGCAGCTTGGACACCACGCGCTCGACCTCGACCGGGGGCACCACGGTGTCCGCGCCGCCATGCAGGATCAGGCCCGAAGCCGGGCAGGGGGCCAGGAACGAGAAGTCGTACGCGTTGGTGGGCGGCGAGACCGAGATGAAGCCGTCCGTCTCGGGGCGCCGCATCAGGAGCTGCATGCCGACCCAGGCGCCGAAGGAATAACCCGCCACCCAGCACTGGGAGGCGGCCGGGTTGGTCGCCTGGAGCCAGTCGAGGGCGGTCGCCGCGTCGGCCAGCTCGCCGATGCCGCCGTCGAACTCGCCCTGGCTGCGGCCCACGCCGCGGAAGTTGAAGCGCAGCACCGAGAAGCCGCGCTTCATGAAGATGTGGAAGAGCTGCACCGCCACGGGGTTGTTCATCTGGCCGCCCGCCTTGGGGTGCGGGTGCAGGATGAGGGCGACCGGGGCGGTCTCGCTCTTGCCCTGCGTGTAACGGCCTTCGATCCGCCCGGCCGCGCCGGTCAGAACCACCTCTGGCATCTAGACCCCTCTTATCGGTCCTGAATACTTGACTGCTGCACTAGGTCTTCCTAAGTCGCGACCATCCGGATGCGGTTGGTCCGCCGAGGGCCCGCGCGAAGCGCCGGCTTGTAGCACAGGCCGCTCCGGATGCGCGCGAAAACTGCATTGAGCCCAAAGCCATGCGTCTCTCCACGAAAGGCCGCTACGCCGTCATGGCCATGGCCGACCTCGCCCGGCGCGAGGGCGAGGCCGCCCGCGCCGTGGCGCTGGCCGACATCGCCGCCCGCCAGGAGATATCGCTGTCCTACCTGGAACAGCTCTTCGCGCGCCTGCGCCGCAAGGGCCTGGTGAAGAGCGCCAGGGGTCCCGGCGGCGGCTATCGCCTCGCCCGCACCGCGGGTGAGACCAGCATCGCCGAGATCGTCCACGCGGTGGACGAGCCCCTGCGGGCCACCCGCTGCTCGGCGGCGGGGAAGGGCTGCATGACCAGGGGCGAGCGGTGCCTCACCCATGACCTGTGGGCCGACCTGGGCCAGCAGATCGAAACCTATCTTTCCTCCGTCACCCTGGCGGACGTGATCGGCGGGCGCCTGCGCGCCGCGCGGCAGGCGGCATGAGCAAGAGCATCTATCTCGACTGGAACGCCACCGCGGTGGTTCGCCCCGAGGCGGCCCAGGCGGTCATGCGGGCCCTGGAACTGGGCGGCAATCCGTCATCCGTGCACGCGGCCGGCCGCGCCGCGCGCGCGGTAATGGAGGACGCCCGCGAGGCGGTGGCAGCCCTGATCGGGGCTGCGGCGGCCAATGTGGTCTTCACCAGCGGCGGCGCCGAGGCCAACAACCTCGCCATCGACAGCGCCGTGGCGACCGGCTCGCGGCGCCTGATCGTCTCGGCCATCGAGCACCCCACCATCCTCGAGGCGGCCAGGGCTTCGTCGGCCGAGGTGGAATACCTGCCGGTGGACCGGCGCGGCGTCGCCGACCTGGACTGGCTGCGCGAGCGGCTGGCCCGCTGGGACGCCGCCGACGGTCGGCCCTTCGTGGCCCTGATGCTGGCCAACAACGAGACCGGCGTGGTGCAGCCGGTGCGCGAGGCCGCCGACATCGTCCACGCCGCGGGCGGCTGGCTGCACGTCGACGCCATCCAGGCGGTGGGCAAGATTCCGGTGGGGATGGACGCCCAGGGCGCCGACACCCTGACCCTTTCCGGCCACAAGCTGGGCGCGCCCCAGGGCGTGGGCGTCCTGGCCTTCGGACCGGGCGCGACGCTGGTGCGCCGCCAGCACGGCGGGGGCCACGAGCGCGGCCGCCGAGCGGGCACCGAGAACGTCCCGGGCATCGCGGGCCTGGGCGCCGCCGCGCGCCTGGCCGCCGAACACCTGGCCGACGCCGGGGCCCAGGCGGCCTGGCGGGACGCCGCCGCCGAGCGGCTGAAGGCGGCGGGCGCCGTGGTCATGGGCGACGGCGCGCCGCGCCTGCCCAACACCCTGCAGGTGGCCGCGCCGGGCTTCCCGGGCGACCTGCAGGTCGTGGCCCTGGACCTGGCCGGCGTCATGGTCAGCGCGGGCTCGGCCTGTTCGTCGGGCAAGATGAAGGCCAGCCACGTGCTCACCGCCATGGACCAGGGCGAGCTCGCCGGCTGCGCGATCCGGGTCAGCGGGGGCTGGGGCACCACCGAGGCCGATTGGAACAGGTTCGCCGACGCCTGGCTGGAGGCCCATCAGCGGCATGCGGCGCGGCGCGCGCCGGCGGCCGCGGGAGCGGAAGCGTAATGGCCGCCGTCAAGCAGACCGTCGAGCAAGTCCAGAGCCTCGAGAAGTACAAGCACGGCTTCGTCACGGACATCGACCAGGAGTTCGCGCCGAAGGGCCTGAACGAGGACGTCATCCGCTTCATCTCGGCCAAGAAGGGCGAGCCCGAGTGGATGCTGGAGTGGCGGCTGGAGGCCTACCGCCGCTGGCTGGTGCTGGAGGAGCCGACCTGGGCCAAGGTCAGCTTCCCCCGCATCGACTACCAGGACGCCCACTACTACGCCGCGCCGAAGAAGAAGGCGGGGCCCAAGAGCCTCGACGAAGTCGATCCCGAACTCCTGGAGACCTACAAGAAGCTGGGCATCCCGCTGAAGGAGCAGGAGGTCCTGGCCGGCGTCGAGGGCGCGCCGCGCTACGCCGTGGACGCTGTGTTCGACAGCGTGAGCGTGGTCACAACCTTCAAGAAGGAGCTGGCCGCCGCGGGGGTCATCTTCTGCTCGATGAGCGAGGCCATCCGCGAGCATCCCGACCTGGTGAGGAAGTACCTGGGCTCGGTGGTGCCAGTCAGCGACAACTACTTCGCCTGCCTCAATTCGGCGGTCTTCTCGGACGGCAGCTTCGTCTATGTGCCGCCGGGGGTGCGCTGCCCCATGGAGCTGTCGACCTACTTCCGCATCAATGCGGCGGAGTCCGGCCAGTTCGAGCGCACCCTGATCATCGCGGACGCGGGCGCCTACGTCTCGTACCTGGAGGGCTGCACGGCCCCCATGCGCGACGAGAACCAGCTCCACGCCGCCGTGGTCGAGCTGGTCGCCATGGACGACGCCGAGATCAAGTACTCCACCGTCCAGAACTGGTACCCGGGCGATCCCGAGACCGGGAAGGGCGGCATCTACAACTTCGTGACCAAGCGGGCCGACTGCCGCGGCGACCGCGCCAAGGTGAGCTGGACCCAGGTCGAGACCGGCTCGTCCATCACCTGGAAGTACCCGTCCTGCGTCCTGCGCGGGGAGGGCAGCGTGGGCGAGTTCTACTCCATCGCCATCACCAACGGCCGCCAGCAGGCCGACACCGGCACCAAGATGATCCACCTGGGCCCCAACACCCGCTCGCGGATCATCTCCAAGGGCATCAGCGCCGGGAAGAGTTCCAACACCTACCGGGGCCTGGTCTCGGCGCACCCGAAGGCCAAGGGCGCGCGCAACTTCACCCAGTGCGACTCCTTGCTCATCGGCAAGTCCTGCGCGGCCCACACCGTGCCCTACATCGAGGCCCGCAACGGCCAGGCGGTGTTCGAGCACGAGGCCACCACCACGCGGCTCTCCGAGGACCAGCTCTTCTACGCCATGCAGCGCGGCCTGTCCCAGGAGGAGGCGGTCCAGCTCCTGGTGAACGGCTTCGTGAAGGACGTGCTGCAGGAGCTCCCGATGGAGTTCGCCGTGGAGGCCCAGAAGCTGGTGGCGATTAGCCTGGAAGGAAGTGTCGGCTGATGTTGTCCGTGAAGAACCTGCACGCCGCCGTCGACGGCAAGGAGATTCTCAAAGGGCTCTCCCTGGATGTCCCGGCCGGCGAGGTGCACGCCATCATGGGGCCGAACGGGGCGGGCAAGTCGACGCTGTCCTACGTGCTGACCGGCCGCGAGGGCTATGAGGTCACGGAAGGGGCGGCCACCCTGGACGGCGAGGACCTGCTGGCGCTGGCGCCCGACGAGCGCGCCGCCAAGGGCGTCTTCCTGTCGTTCCAGTACCCGCTGGAGATCCCTGGCGTTCCGGCGCTGACCTTCATCCGCACGGCCCTGAACGCCCAACGCAAGGCGCGCGGCGAGCCCGAGGTCGCCGCGCCTGAGTTCCTGAAGCTCGCCAAGGCCAAGGCGGCGGAGTTGAAGATCGACTTCGACATGTTGAAGCGGGCGCTCAACGTCGGCTTCTCCGGTGGTGAGAAGAAGCGGATGGAAATCCTTCAAATGGCGATGCTTTCGCCTCGCTTCCTCATCTTGGACGAAACGGATTCCGGCCTCGACATCGACGCCCTGCGCATCGTGGCCGACGGCGTGAACGCCCTGCGTTCGCCGGACCGGGCCATGCTGGTGATCACGCACTACCAGCGCCTGCTGGACTACATCAAACCCGACCGCGTCCATGTGCTGTCGGCCGGCCGGATCGTCGCCTCGGGCGGCCCCGAGCTGGCGCTGGAGCTGGAGCGCGAAGGCTACGACAAGTACGCGAGGGCCGCTTGAGCGTCGCCGCCGCCATCCGCGCCCGCGACCCCGCGGAGCTGCCCGGCAAGCGCGACGAGGACTGGCGCTGGACCGACCTGCGCGGCCTGGTCCGCGAGGTCCCGCCGCCGTCGGAACCGCTCGATCCCGCTGCAACGGCATCCGGGCCGTTCGACGCTCTGGCGGACGAGGTGGTGGCCGTGGCCAATGGCGGCGATACCCGGATCGGCGTGAACGCCGGCGGGAGCCGCACGGTGGCGCTGCGGATCGTGTCGCGCGGCGCCGGTTCGCACGCCGCGCGCGTGGCCGTGGCCGTGGGTCTCGGCGGGCGGCTCACGCTGCTGGAAAGCTATGAAGGCGAGGGGGCCTACCTCGCCCACGCGGAGCTCACGTTCGAGATCGCCGAAGGCGCGGTCGTCGAGCGGATCGTGCTGGCCGGCGATGACGCCGAGGGCGTGTCGGTCAGCCAGGCCGAGGTTCGGCTGGAGCCCGGCGCCGACTTCGCCCAGACTGTGCTGACCGGCGGCGCGCGCCGCCAGCGCCTGGAAACCATCGTCCACCATCCCGGCGGCCACGCCGAACTGCGGCTCGACGGCGCCTACCTGCTGGACGGCAAGCGCCACGCCGATCTGACGACGGTCGTCACCCACGAGGCCGTGGACGGCATCACCCGGCAGCTGACCAAGGGCGTCGTCCGCGACCAGGCCCGCGGCGTCTTCCAGGGGCGGATCGTGGTGGCGCAGGGCGCCGACCGCACCGACGCCCGGATGGGCCACCACGCCCTGATCCTGTCGGACCGGGCCGAGGTCGACGCCAAGCCGGAGCTGCTGATCCACGCCGACGACGTCTCGTGCGCCCATGGCAATACGATCGGCGCCCTGGACGAGGACGCCCTGTTCTACGCCCGCCAGCGCGGCATTCCTGAGCCCGAGGCCCGGGCCATGCTGACCGAGGCCTTCGTGGGCGAGGTCGTCGAGCGCATCGGCCACGAGGCGGCGCGCGAGCAGGCGGCCGCCTGGGTCTCAGAACGGCTGAGGGGCGCGTGATGGCTTTCGATGTCGAGGCGATCCGCGCCGAGTTCCCGATCCTCCAGCGCCAGGTGCACGGCAAGCCGCTGGTCTACCTGGACAGCGCCGCCTCGGCTCAGAAGCCGCGGGCGGTCATCGAGGCCATGACGCGGGCGATGGAGCACTCCTACGCCAACGTCCACCGGGGCCTGCACACCCTGGCCAACGAGACCACCGACGCCTACGAGGCCGCGCGCCGGAAGGTGGCGGCGTTCATCGGGGCGGACGAGGGCGAGATCGTCTTCACCAAGGGCGGCACTGAGGCGGTAAACCTGGTGGCCGCCGGCCTGGGCGCCGGCCTGGAGCCCGGCGACGAGGTGGTGATCTCCGAGATGGAGCATCACGCCAACATCGTCCCCTGGCACTTCCTGCGCGAGCGACAGGGGGTGGTCCTGAAGTGGGTGCGGGTCACCGACGACGGCGCGCTGGACCTCGACCACTTCCAGAGCCTGCTGGGGCCGCGCACCAAGGTCGTGGCCCTGTCGCACATGTCGAACGTGCTGGGCACCATCAACCCGGCCAAGGATCTGGCCCGCATGGCCCATGAGGCCGGCGCCCGGGTGCTGTTCGACGGCTGCCAGGCCATCGTCCACAAGCCGGTGGACGTGAAGGACGTCGACGCCGACTTCTACGTCTTCTCGGGCCACAAGCTCTACGGCCCCACCGGCATCGGCATCCTGTACGGCAAGGCCGAGCTCCTGCGCGCGTTGCCGCCGTACCAGGGCGGGGGTGAGATGATCGCCACCGTCTCGATGGACGAGATCACCTACGCCGACCCGCCGCACCGCTTCGAGGCGGGCACGCCGCCGATCCTGGAGGCCATCGGCCTGGGCGCGGCCATCGACTGGCTGTCGGGCATGGACCGCCTGGCGGCCGCCGAGCACGAGCACCGGCTCTACCGTCGGGTCCGCGATGGGCTCTCGGGCGCCAACTGGCTGAAGGTGATCGGCGAGGCGGAAGGGAAGGGGGCGATCCTCTCCTTCACCGTCGACGGGGCCCACGCCCACGACGTGGCCCAGATCCTGGACCGCTACAGCGTGGCGGTCCGCGCCGGAACGCACTGCGCCGAGCCGCTCATGCGGCGTTTCGGCGTGACGTCGAGCGCCCGGGCCTCGTTCGCCCTATATAACACCGAGCACGAGGCGGACGCCTTCGTGGACGCCCTGACCAAGACCCAGGCCTTCTTCGCGTAGAGACCCATGGACGACGGATCCACCATCGAGACCCCACCCGTGGCGCCGCTCTCCCAGGCGGAGCTCGACCAGCTCACCGATCAGCTGATCGAGAAGCTGAAGACGGTCTACGACCCGGAAATCCCGGTGGACATCTATGAGCTGGGCCTCATCTACAAGGTCGACATCTCGGACGAAAAGGACGTGGCGGTCGAAATGACCCTGACCGCGCCGGGTTGCCCCGTCGCCGGCGAGATGCCGGGCTGGGTCCAGGACGCGATCATGGAGATTCCCGGCATCCGTTCGGCCACGGTCGAGCTGGTGTTCGATCCGCCGTGGGACCCCTCGCGCATGAGCGACGAGGCCAAGCTCCAGCTCAACATGTTCTGATGGCGAACCTGGAAGTCACCCCCCAGCCGCGCCAGCGGCGTCCGCGTCCCAAGGTGGTCACGCTCACCGACCGCGCCGCCGAGCGCGTGCGCGAGATCCTGGCCAAAGGCGAGAAGCCCTACGTGGGCCTGCGGGTGGGCGTGAAGAACGGCGGCTGCGCCGGTCAGGAGTACGTCCTGGAGTATGCCGAGGCCGCCGATCCCCTCGACGAGGTGGTGGAGGACAAGGGCGTCACCATCCTCGTGGAGCCCAAGGCGGTGCTGTTCCTGATCGGCTCCGAGATCGACTACGAAGTGAACAGGCTCTCGGCGAAGTTCGTGTTCCACAATCCGAACGAGACCGACGCCTGCGGCTGCGGCGAGAGCGTCACGATCCAGCCGGCCAAGCTGGATTAGGTCCGCCGACCCGCGTTATGCTCCCCCGAGACACGGGGTGCACGACATGACCGACGATGTCGAACTGCGCCGGCTGGCCACCCGCCGCGCCGACATGAAGCTTGGCTTCCGCAGCCACCTGCTGGCCTACGCGATCGTCAACGCAGGCCTCTTCCTGATCAACTTCCTGACCTCGCCCGGCCACTGGTGGTTCTACTGGCCGATGATGGGCTGGGGCATAGGCCTCGCCGCCCACGCCGCCGTGGTCTACCTCGACGGGGAGGGGGCCCGGGACCGGTTGATCGAAGCCGAGCTGGAGAAGCTGCGCCAGAAGCGCTGACTCAGCGCCCCGTGAACTTGGCCGGGCGCTTCTGGATGAAGGCCATGACGCCTTCGCGCGCATCCTCGGTGCGGCCGGCGTCGCCCTGCGAATAGGCCTCCGCTTCGAGCTGCAGGTGCCAGGGCGCATCCAGGGCGTCCCACACCAGGTTGCGGGTCATGCCCAGCGAGGCCGGCCCCTCGGCCAGGGCCTTCGCATAGGCCATGGCGGCCGGCAGCACCTCGGCGTCGGGCACGCACTTGTTGATCAGGCCCCATTCCGCCGCCGTCTTGGCCGGCAGCTTCTCGCCCAGCAGCATCAGCTCCATGGCGCGCGCCTTGCCCACAAGACGCGGCAGCAGCCAGGTTGCGCCGCCGTCCGGCACCAGGCCGATGCGGCGGAAGGCCAGCAGGAAGTAGGCGCTCTCGGCGGCCACGGCGAGGTCGCAGGCCAGCGCCAGCGAGACGCCGACGCCGGCCGCCACGCCGTTCACGGCGGCGACCAGCGGCTTCTTCGAGCGGCGGAGCTGGGTGACGAAGGGGTTGTAGACCTTGAGGAGGGCCTGGTTCGGGCCCTTTCCGGAATCCGACGTGCGGCCACCCGAAAGGTTGGCGCCGGAGCAGAAGCCGCGGCCTTCGCCGGTGAGCACGATGGCGCGGACGGTGTCGTCGTCCTCCAGAGCCTGGAAGGCCGCCACGAGGTCGGCCATCAGCTCCATGCCGGCGGCGTTCAGGGTCGAGGGGTCCGAAAGCGTGAGGACGCCCACGCCGTTCTCGATCGACGTCTTCACCTTGCTGGCGGCTTGAGCCCCGTCCATCGCATCCTCCCGCGAACCGTTTCGGCCGATTGAACGGAGGATACCCCGGCGTCAGCCAAGGGAAAATGTCAGCCCGAAAGCCTTACGCCGCCGCCGCGATCGGGTCGGCGCAGGAGGTGCGATTGCGGCCGCCGCGCTTGGAGGCGTATAGCGCGCTGTCGGCTCGCTCGATCAGGCTGGCCGGGGCCTCGCCCGGCTTCCGTTCGGCGATCCCCGCCGAGATGGTGATGGCGCCCAGGTCTTCGTTGGTCGAGCGGCGCTTGAGGATGCGGGACGAAACCTCCTCGCGGACGGCCTCCAGCACAGCCAGGGCGCTGCGCGCGCTTTCGCCGGGGAAGATGATCGCGAATTCCTCGCCGCCGTAGCGGGCGGAGAAGCGGGGATTGCCGCTGGCGCGGCCGATCACGCTCGCCACGTAGCGGATCACCTGATCGCCCGTCTGGTGGCCCCAGGTGTCGTTGAAGCTCTTGAAATGGTCGATGTCGATCACCGCCAGGGTGACGGTCTCGCCGGCCTGCTCGGCCTGGGCGCTGGCGCGCTCCAGGGCCTCGTCGAAGGCCTTGCGGTTGGCCAGGCCCGAAAGGGCGTCGGTCATGGCGTCGCGGCGGACCTGCTCCAGGTGTTCGCGCAGGCGCCCGAGCTCGGCGGTGGTGTCGTGGAGCTGGGTTTCCAGCGCGTGGTTCTCCTCGCGCACCTTGCGGGTGGCGACCGTGAGCGTCTCGACCATGGTCTTGATGGCGGCCGCGTCGTCGCCGTCCAGGGACTCGCTGGCGCTGGCCAGTTGCTGGCCATAGGCCTCGCTGGTCTCGCGGGCGGATTCGATGGCGCGCGACACGCTGTCCAGTTCCTTGGAAAGGGTCTGGCCGGCTTCGAGGATCTCGCCGTTCAGCTTGGCCTTGGGCAGGAACTGGGCCGCCAGATGCTCGCCGACCTCATCGGTGAACGGCTCGCCGGACTCGATGATCGTGTCGATCTCGGCGGCCAGGGCCGAGCCCTTGGCGGCGACGTAGTGGACCCAGAGCTCGAAGTTCAGGGCCGTCGGCCAGACCTGGTGGGCCTCCATGGCCTGGATCGCCTTCCGGGCCAGTTCGTAGGCCTTCGGGCCCCTCAGCGAAGTTTCGACATCCGCAGACATGGTCGCGCCTTCAACTCCCGGCCGGCGGCGCGCTCACGCGCGGCAAGCCATGGCGGAGCTTAGGGGCGACCCCCAAACGCCCGGTTAAGACGGGCCGGCGGGCGCCGACCCATTCAGCCGTCGGTTGAGCGCGGGGGCGGACGTTGCAGGAAGGCGGGGACATCCGAGCCGAAGCCCACCACCCGGTCGCCGTCTTCGCGCTCGCGCCGGCGTCCGCCGCGCTCTGCGCGCTCGGAACGTTCGCTGCGTTCCGGCCGATCGGTGCGTTCCGGACGTTCCGCGCGCTCGGGCCGCTCGGCGCGGACGGGTTCGGGAGCGCGTTCGCGGCGGGGCCGGGCAGGCGCTTCGGCGGCCTCCGGGGTTTCCGTCGCGGCCTCGTCACGCGGCGCGCGCTCCCCGCGCGGCCGCCGGTCGCGCTCGCGTCCGCCCCGTTCGCGTCCGCCGCGCTCACGGCCGCGGCCGGGGCGGGGTTCGTCCTTGATGTTGGCCCAGTCGAGGTCGAGGGTGACCTCCTCGGGCGTCTTGCCGATCAGCTTCAGGACCTTGTCGAGGTTCTTGGAGTCGGCGGGCGTGACGATCATGAACGCCTCGCCGGTCCGTCCCGCGCGGCCGGTCCGGCCGATGCGGTGGACGTAGTCGTCGGCGTGGTGCGGGACGTCGAAGTTGAAGACGTGGCTGACGGCCGGGATGTCGAGGCCGCGCGCGGCCACGTCCGAGGCGACCAGCAGCTTGAGCGCGCCGTTGCGGAAGCTTTCCAGGGTCCGCATGCGCGTGGCCTGGTCGAGGTCCCCATGGATCGCGGCGGCGTCGAAGCCGTGCTTCTTCAGCGACTTGGCGACGACATCCACCTCGGACTTCCGATTGCAGAAGACGATTCCGTTGTTCACCTCGGCGCGGCCGATCAACTCGCGCAGCGCCGTGCGCTTGGCCTTGGGATCGGTCGTCGGGATACGGACGAGGTGCTGGGTGATGGTCTCGGCGGTGGTGGCCGGACGCGAGACCTCGATGCGCAGGGGATCGTTCAGGAACTGCTTGGTGAGCCGGGTGATCTCGGGCGGCATGGTCGCCGAGAAGAACAGCGTCTGCTTCTTGGCCGGGGTCAGCTTGAAGATGCGTTCGAGGTCGGGGATGAAGCCCATGTCCAGCATGCGGTCGGCTTCGTCGACGACCATGATCTGCACGCCAGTCATCAGCAGCTTGCCGCGTTCGAAATGGTCGAGCAGGCGGCCAGGCGTGGCGATCAGCACGTCCACGCCGCGGTCCAGCTTCTGTTCCTGGTCCTTGAACGACACGCCGCCGATCAGCAGGGCCCATGAGAGCTTCTGGTCCTTGGCGTACTTCTCGAACGAGGCGGCGACCTGGTCGGCCAGCTCCCGGGTCGGCGCGATGACGAGCGCGCGCGGCATCCGCGCCTTGGCCCGGCCGGCGGCCAGCCGGTCGACCATGGGCAGGGTGAAGGCGGCGGTCTTGCCGGTGCCGGTCTGGGCGATGCCCAGCACGTCGCGACCCTGCAGGGCCACGGGAATGGCCTGCGCCTGGATGGGGGTCGCGGTGGTGTAGCCGGTGTCGGCGACGGCCTTCAGGGTCGCGGGCGAGAGGCCAAGATCGGAGAATTCGGTCATCAGTTACCGGTGGGGCGGCGGCCGCCCGGAGACTAGGCTGGCGCAACGCGGCGGCGCGTGCGGACATCGCCGCGCGCGCGGAACATACGGCGGGCCTCGCTCAAGTCAACGCGCGCGGGGCAATGCGCTTCCTCACCGAGCCCGCTGCGCGGTCGACGATCAGACGTCGAGGTCGGCGGCGGCGAACTCGGCGTTCTCCTGGATGAAGCGGAAGCGCAGTTCCGGCTTGCGGCCCATCAGCGCTTCCACCAGGTCCTCCACGGTCTCCTCCGCCCGGGGCAGGATGACGCGGGCCAGGGTCCGCGTCTTGGGGTCCATGGTGGTTTCCTTGAGCTGGGACGGCATCATCTCGCCCAGGCCCTTGAAACGGCTGATCTCGGGCTTCTTGCCCTTGAAGACGGTGGCCAGCAGCTCATCGCGATGGACGTCATCCTTGGCGTAGACCGCCTTGCCGCCATGGCTGA
Organism: Phenylobacterium sp.; assembly: GCF_046463815.1. Taxonomy (GTDB): domain Bacteria; phylum Pseudomonadota; class Alphaproteobacteria; order Caulobacterales; family Caulobacteraceae; genus Phenylobacterium. Next base: position 22,213 of record NZ_JBKBRO010000016.1, read on the forward strand.
GGCGATAGAGCGGCGGCAGCGCCAGGTAGAGGCGGCCCGAGCGGATCAGGTCCGGCATGGTCCGGAAGAAGAACGTGATCAGCAGGCTCGCGATGTGGGCGCCGTCCACGTCGGCGTCCGTCATGATGATGATCCGCTCGTAGCGGAGGTCTTCCTCCCTGAACTTCGAGCCCGGCTGGACGCCCAGGGCGAGCAGCAGGTCCGACAGCTCCTTGTTGCCGCCGAACTTGTCGGTCGAGGCCGAGGCGACGTTCAGGATCTTGCCGCGCAGCGGCAGGATCGCCTGGTTCTTGCGGTCGCGGGCCTGTTTCGCCGAGCCGCCGGCCGAGTCCCCCTCGACCAGGAACAGCTCGGCCCCGTCGATGGCGTTGCCGGCGCAGTCGGCGAGCTTGCCGGGCAGGCGCAGCTTCCGCGTGGCGGAGGCGCGGGCGACCTCCTTGTCCTTCCGCCGCTTCAGGCGCTCCTCGGCGCGCTCGACGACGAACTGGAGCAGGGCGCCTGCCGCCTTGGGCTGGGCGGTCAGCCAGTGGTCGAACGGGTCAGCCAGGGCCTTCTCCACCAGCCGCTGGGCCTCGGTGGAGGAGAGCTTCTCCTTGGTCTGCCCCTGGAACTCGGGGTCGCGGATGAACACGCTGACCAGGGCGCCGGCCTGGGCCAGCACGTCGTCGGCGGTGATGATCCCGCCGCGCTTCTCGCCCACCAGCTCGGCGTACTGCTTAAGGCCGCGGGTCAGCGCCGCGCGCAGGCCGCTCTCGTGCGTGCCGCCCTCCGGCGTGGGCACGGTGTTGCAGTAGGACTGCATGAAGCTGTCGGCCTCGCCGAAGCCCGCGGGCGTCCAGGCGATGGCCCATTCCACCTTGCCGGCCTCGCCCGGTCGCTCGTAGCGGCCGGTGAAGGGCTCGGGCGTGACCGTCTCCAGGCCCTTGATCCGCTCGGCCAGGAAATCGGCCAGGCCGTTGGGGAAACGGAACACCGCCTCGGCCGGGGTCTGGTCCTGGATGCGCGCCGGATCGCATTTCCAGCGGATCTCGACGCCGCCGAACAGATAGGCCTTGGAGCGCGCCATCCGGTAGAGCCGGGCCGGCTTGAACGCCGCGCCGTCGCCGAAGATCACCGGGTCGGGCAGGAAACTGATGGCCGTGCCCTTCTTTCGGGTGGGCCCGATCTTCTCGATGCCGCCCAGGGGCTTGCCGCGCGTGAAGGCCTGACGCCACTCGAAGCCGTCCTTGAAGACGGTGACCTCGACGCGCTCGGAGAGGGCGTTGACGACCGAGACGCCGACGCCGTGCAGGCCGCCCGAGGTCTCGTAGGCCTTGCCGGAGAACTTCCCGCCCGAATGCAGGACGGTCATGATGACCTCCAGCGCGGACTTGCCCGGATGTTTCGGGTGCGGGTCGACGGGGATGCCGCGGCCATCGTCGCGGACCGTCAGGACGCCCTCGGCGTCGAGGCTGACCTCGATCAGCTTGGCGTGGCCGGCCACCGCCTCGTCCATGGCGTTGTCGAGGACTTCGGCGAACAGGTGGTGCAGCGCCCGCTCGTCGGTGCCGCCGATGTACATGCCCGGCCGCTTGCGGACCGGCTCCAGCCCCTCCAGGACCTCGATGTCGGCCGCCGAATAGCCCGTGGTCTTCGCGCCCACGACGGCGGGATCGGGACGCGGCTCGTGGCTCTCGGCCAGCGGCGCGGCTGGCGCGGGGTTCAGCGCGTCGTCGAAAAGGGAAGCCTGGGCGGTGGAGTTGGAGGACATGGGCCCCAGTTTGCGGCGATTCTGGATCGGCTTCGTATGCCGGGGAGGGTCGCCGGATCAACGCGGCGGCCCTGCGGCGTGGAGACGCCTCCCGCTAGCTCACTTCTTCGGCGCGAAGATGGCCGACAGCCGGTCCGGCGTCCCCTCGATCCGTTCCAGGCGCGGGTAGCGCAGGCCGCCCCGGTAGTCGATCGCCACCGTGCGGAAGTGATCGCCGTCCTTGACGATCAGGCTGAGCGGCGCGCCGGACTTGGCGGCGGTGATCGCCTCCTTCAGGCGGCCCGTCTCATAGGCGACGCCGTTCACCGCCAGGATCTGGTCGCCCACGGTGAGGCCGGCTTTGAAGGCGGGGCCGTCCCACAGCACCGAGGTGATCTTCGCCTCGCGGTTCAGGGTGAGGCCCAGGGAGTAGGTCAGGTCCACCATCTTCCGGGACGCCTCGACATCCTTGAAGTAGTCCGTGGGCGTATCCGTGTAGACGAGGCGGTAGCCGCCGCGGGCCAGGCCATCCAGCGGGAAGGCAGGCGAGACCTGCCTGAGCTTGGAGTCCAGGAACGTCGCCCAGTCGTGGGGCTGCACCTTGTTCAGCGTCTCCACCACCTCCTCGAAGGTGTAGGTCAGGGGCTGCTTCCACTCGCCGTCGTTCACGCCGAAGAACGCCCGGGCGAAATCGTCGAGCGACTTCTTTCCGCCGGACTTCTCCCGGATGAGGGTGTCGACGTCGAGCCAGACGAGCTGGCCTTCCGAATAGTAGTCCTCGCTGCGCTGCCAGCTCGTCCAGGGGATCGGACGGCGGCCCGCGATGATGGGGTCGTTGGTGGTGTCCTCGACCGAGCGCCACTGGCGGCCGGGCCGCCCTTCGGAATAGGTGGCGGCCGTCATGGCCAGCGCGTCGAGCGTCTGCTGCTTGGTGACCAGGCCCGACCGCGCCCCCAGCACATAACCCCAGTACTGGTCCTGGCCCTCGTAGACCCAGAGCAGGCTGTCGCGCATGGGCTCGTTCAGGGTCGGCCGCCACAGGTCGGCGGGGCGGCGGTACTTGCCATCCCACGAGTGGCTGTATTCGTGGGGCAGGAGGTTGCGGGCCGGTGCGTTCTTGGACCACTCGGTGAAGTATTCCGGGTCGGTGCCGTTCTCGCTGGAGCGATGATGCTCCAGGCCGATGCCTCCCATCCGCTCGGTCAGGGCCAGCAGGAAGTCGTAGTGGTCGTAGTGCCGCGCGCCGTAGAGCTTGTCGGCCTGGCGGACCAGTTCGCGGTGCTTCTCGATCTGCTCGTCGGTGGCGGCCAGCAGCTCGGGACGGTCGGCCACGATGTTGAGGCGCACGGGCGACTTGCCGCTGGTGTCGAGATCGTAGCGCTTGAAGTGCTTGCCGGCGAACAGGGGCGAATCGACGAAGGTGTCGAAGTCGACGCGCTTGAAGCGCACCAGGCCATCCTGTTCCGAGGCGGCTTCGAGGGCCGTGCCATAGCCCCAGCCCGCCGGCAGGCGGACCGAGGCGTCCACGGGGATGCGGCGCATGTAGTAGCCGGCCGGGTACATGGCCAGCGAGATGAACTGGGCGTTCAGCATCTCGGGCGTGATCAGGACGCGGCCCTGGTCGGGGGCGGTGGGCGAGACGTGCTGGAACTCGATCTCCAGCGTCTTGGCGCCAGCCGGCGGGGTGACGCGGAAGGCGAAGACCTCGACGGGATCGCGCTTCCAGGCCACCGGCTGCCCGTCGGCCCGGATGGTCAGGCCCGCGATGTTGTAGAGCGGGTTGCGCGGCGAGTGCCCGCCCGGCACCCATTGCGGGAAGAGCACGACCATCTCGCCCGGCTTGGTCACCGGGATGGTCTGGCGCACCCGGAAGATGCGGCGGTCGAGGTCGGTGGCGTCGATGTCCACCGTGAGCACGCCGGGATAGGCGATGTCCTGGGGCGCCTCCACCGGCGTCGGCAGCGGCAGGGGCTGCGGACCGGGGGAAGGCTGAGCGAAGGCGGGGAGAGCGGCGGCGCCGGCGAGGAGGGCGGCCGCGAGGCTGAGGGTCGAGAAGCGCATGGCCTGTTGTAGAGCCGCTCGTCGGCAGACCGCAAACCCCATGCGGCGTAACGCGGTCGAAGAACAACGCTATTCAAGTGGCGTCGCCTGGACTATGGAGGACAACTCAAACGAGAAACTGGGGGTTATTCCATGATGAAGCGATTGACTCTGGGCCTCGTGGCGGCCGGCGCGCTCGCGCTCGCCGCCTGCCAACAGAACGAAGCGAAGACCGAGGCGCCGCCTGAAGCCGCCACGCCGGCGGCCACTCCGGCGGGGGCCGCGACGGGCGAGGCCTGCGAGGGCTTGCCTGGCGCCCAGTGCGCCTCGCCGGGCGACTTCTGCAAGAAGCCCGCTGGCCAGTGCGAGGTGGCCGACGCCCAGGGGACCTGCACCAAGGTCCCGGAGGTCTGCCCCAAGATCTACCAGCCCGTCTGCGGCTGCGACGGCAAGACCTATGGCAACGCCTGCGAGGCCGAGGCGGCCCGGGTGAGCATCGCCTCCGAAGGCGCGTGCAAGACCGGGTGAGGTTTAGCGGATCGCTCAGGCGATCCTGGGAGCCGCGCCTCGGCCGGCGAGGGATGCGGCACGATGGAAAAAGGGCCGCGGATCGCTCCGCGGCCCTTCCGTGATCTCTCAGGAAATTCCGACTAGCACTTGTAGTACATGTCGAATTCCACCGGGTGCGGGTGGAGCTGGAGGCGCATGACCTCCTCCATCTTCAGTTCGATGTAGGCGTCGATGAAGTCGTCGTCCATGACGCCGCCCTTCTTGAGGAAAGCCCGGTCCTTGTCGAGATTCTCGAGGGCCTCGCGCAGGCTGCCGCAGACTTCCGGAACCTTCTTCTGCTCGCGGGGCGGCAGGTCGTAGAGGTTCTTGTCCATCGCCGGACCCGGATCGATCTTGTTCTCGATCCCGTCGAGGCCGGCCATCAGCAGGGCCACGAAGGTCAGGTAGGGGTTGCCCATCGGATCGGGGAAGCGCGCCTCGATGCGCTTGGCCTTGGGGCTGTCCACGTGCGGGATGCGGATCGACGCCGAGCGGTTGCGGGCCGAATAGGCCAGCTTCACCGGGGCTTCGTAGCCGGGCACCAGGCGCTTGTACGAGTTCGTCGTGGAGTTCGAGAACGCGTTGATCGCCTTGGCGTGCTTGATGATGCCGCCGATGTACCACAGGCACATGTCCGACAGGCCGGCGTACTTGTCGCCCGCGAACAGCGGCTTGCCGCCCTTCCAGATCGACTGGTGGACATGCATGCCCGAGCCGTTGTCGCCGAACATCGGCTTGGCCATGAAGGTGGCCGTCTTGCCGTAGGCATGGGCGACGTTGTGGATGACGTACTTATAGAGCTGCATCCGGTCGGCCATGGTGATCAGCTCGGCGAACTTCAGGCCCAGCTCGTGCTGCGCCGGCGCCACCTCGTGGTGGTGCTTCTCGGGCTGCATGCCCAGCTCGCCCATGACCGCCAGCATCTCGCCGCGCAGGTCCTGGCCGCTGTCCACCGGGTTCACCGGGAAATAGCCCCCCTTCGGGCCGGGCCGGTGGCCCATGTTGCCTTCGGGATAGACCTTGCCCGTGTTCACCGGCAGTTCGGTGGAGTCGTACGAGTAGCCGGTGTCGTGCGCGGCGGTGTTCCAGCGCACGTCGTCGAAGATGAAGAACTCGGCCTCGGGGCCGAAGAACACCGTGTCGCCGATGCCCGCCGACTTCGTGTAGGCCAGCGCGGCCTTGGCGATCGAGCGCGGGTCGCGGTTGTAGGGCGTGTTGGTGTCGGGGTTCACGACGTCGCAGAACAGCGCGAGCGTGGTCTGCTGGTAGAACGGGTCGATGATCGCCGAGTCCAGGTCCGGGCGCAGCTTCATGTCGGACTCGTTGATCGCCTTCCAGCCGGCGATCGAGGAGCCGTCGAACATCGTGCCGTCGTTCAGGAAGTCGTCGTCGACGAGGTCGACGTCGAAGGTGACGTGCTGCATCTTGCCCCGGATGTCGGTGAAGCGCACGTCGACGTATTTGACGTCCTTTTCCTTGATCAGGTTCAGGATGTCCTTCGCGGAAGCCATGGTCTTATCCCCTTGCTGGTCTCGATCGCCTTGAAGGAAGGCGGCTTGAAGGTTGGTCAGATGGCGACGGTCCCGGTTTCGCCGGTGCGGATGCGCACGACGTCCAGGATTTCGGAGACGAAGATCTTGCCGTCGCCGATCCGGCCCGTGCGGGCGGCGGCGGAGATCGCTTCGAGAGCGCGGGACAGGTGGTCGTCGGCGACGACCACCTCGATCTTGATCTTCGGCAGGAAGTCCACGACGTACTCGGCTCCGCGATAGAGTTCCGTCTGGCCCTTCTGCCGGCCGTAGCCCTTGGCCTCGATCACCGTCATGCCCTGGACGCCCAGCTCCTGCAGGGCCTCCTTCACTTCGTCGAGCTTGAACGGTTTGATGATGGCTTCGATCTTCTTCATGTCTCGACTTCGGCTGGCGGGCGACGCCGCCCCGCGATTGAGGCGGACGGAGCACGGCGGACGGGGCGGCCACAAGCGCGCTTCGGTTGCTTGACGCGACGGCCGCCTGGGAAAATGGATCGGCGCCCAAGAAATGGGCGCCATTGGATCAAAAAACGGTCAGCCCGGAAAACGCCCCAAGCCGGCGCCTTCCGAGGCTAGGATCGCAGGCAAACGACGTCGGGAGGCGGGCGAAGCATGGGTGATCGCACCCCTGTTCTCATCGGAGCGGGTCAATTCACGTATCGGGGCGATCCGGGCGTATCGCCGTCGCCGACGGCGCTGCTGAAGATTGCGGCGGAACGCGCCGCCGAGGACGCCGGGATCGGGGCCAAAGGGCTCGCCGGGATCGACGGCCTGGCCGTCGTCGGCTTCACCATCGACGCTCCGGGCTCGAAGCGCGGGATGATCCCGCACTCGACGAACCCGCCCGCCAATCTGGCCGCAAGGATCGGCGCCGCGCCGCGGTGGAGCGTCTATTCCGAAATGGGCGGCAACACGCCCCAGTACCTGATCAACACGCTGGCCGAACGGATCGCCAGGGGCGAGACCGACCTGGCGCTCGCGGTGGGCTGCGAGTTCCTGGGTTCGGCCATGAAGCGGGCCACCCGCGGCCTGTCCTTCGACGACTGGAAGGCCGGCGAGCCCGAGGACCTGCCGCCGCCCCAGCGGATCGGCGATCCCCGCCCGGGCAACACGGCCTATGAGGCGCGGCACGGCCTGGACCGGCCGATCAACATCTATCCGCTGTTCGAGAACGCGCTCCGGGCCCGCGACGGCCGCTCGATCCCCGACCACCAGCGCCGGATGGGCGAGCTCTTCTCGCGCTTCAGCAAGGTCGCGGCGGGCAATCCCGAGGCCTGGTTCCCGGTCGAGCGCTCGGCCGAGGAACTGGTCACGGTCACCGAGAAGAATCGGATGATCGGCTTCCCGTACCCGAAGCTCCTCAACGCCATCATGGAGGTGGACCAGTCCGCCGCCGTGCTGGTCGCCAGCGAGGCGAAGGCCCGCGAACTGGGCGTGCCCGAGAGCCACTGGGTCTATCTGCACGGCTGCGCCGACGCCTCCGACCTCTGGCACCCGCTGGACCGGCAGAACTTCCATTCCAGCCCGGCCATGGAGCTGACCGGCCAGCGGGCGTTCGAGATGGCCGGCATCGGGCTCTCCGATATCGATCTGATCGACCTCTATTCCTGTTTCCCGGTCGCTGTTGAGATCGGGGCCGAGGCCCTGGGCCTGTCGCTGGACGATCCGCGCGGCCTGACGGTCACGGGCGGCTTGCCCTATGCCGGCGGTCCGGGGAACAACTACGTCATGCACTCGGTCGCCGTGATGCTCCAGAAGCTGCGCCAGAAGCCGGGCGCCTATGGCCTGATCACCGGCAACGGCTGGTACCTGACCAAGCAGTCCACGGGCATCTATTCCACGAAGCGCCCGGACAGGCCGTTCGAGCGTCAGGACCCCGCCGTCCTGCAACGCCAGATCGACGCCCTGCCGCATCCGGAGATCGTCGAACGTCCGAGCGGGGCGGCCGTGATCGAGACCTACACCGTGGTCCACAAGCGCGAGGGGCCCTTCATGGCCATTGTCGTCGGCCGCGACGGGGCGGGGCGCCGGTTCGTCGCCAACACGCCGCAGGACCCGGCGCTGCTTGCCTCCATGGAAACCTCGGAGCAAGTGGGGCGGAAAGGAACCGTCAGCCAGTCGGAGGACGGCCTCAACCTTTTCATCCCCGGCTAGGAGCTCCATGGCGCGCCTCTATCTGATCCGTCACGGCCGGCCGGCGTCCACCTGGGGCGGCGCTGACGACGACCCCGGCCTGGACCCGGCGGGGCGCGCCCAGGCAGAGGCGGCGCGGGACTGGCTGCTGGCCCTGCCCGAGGGCCAGCGTCCGAAGCGCGTGGCGAGTTCGCCCCTGCGTCGCTGCCGCGAGACGGCCGAGCCCACCGCCCAGGCGCTGGGCGTGGACGTCGAGATCGATCCGGTGGTGGGCGAAATCCCCACGCCGGGGAACCTCGCGCCCGAGGCGCGTCCCGCGTGGCTGCGCAAGGCGTTCGAGGGCGCCTGGACCGAGATCGAGGGCGACCTCGACTACGCGGCGTGGCGCGAGGCCATCGTGGAGAAGCTGCGGACTTGCGGGGACGTGGCGGTCTTCTCGCACTACGTGGCCATCAACGCGGCGGTCTCGCGGCTGATGGACGATCCCAGGGTGCTGGTGTTCCGGCCGGACCACGCCTCGATCACGGTGCTGGAGACCGACGGCGAGCGGCTGTCTCTCGTGGCCCGCGGCGCCGAAGCCGTCACCGGAGTGCTCTGAGCGTGCGCCCGATCCTCACCGTGGCCGAGACGCAGGCGGCGGACCGGGCGGCCATCGAAGCGGGCACGCCGGGCATCGATCTGATGGAGCGGGCCGGAACGGCGGTGGCCGACGCGATCTGCGCGCGCTTCCGGCCGCAGGCGACCGTCGTGCTCTGCGGGCCGGGCAACAACGGCGGCGACGGATATGTGGTCGCCCGCGTCCTGAAGTCCCGAGGCTGGCCGGTGGAGGTGAGGGCGCTTTCCGAGCCTTCGACCCCAGACGCCAGGGCCGCCGCCGCCCGCTGGGACGGACCGACCCGGCCGCTGGACGGCGTCCCGGAGTCGGCCCTGATCGTCGACGCCCTTTTCGGCGCCGGCCTGACCCGGCCGCTGGATGGCGTGGCGGCGCTTGCGGCTCAGCGCCTGGCCAACCGCGCTGACAAGGTGGTGGCCATAGACGTGCCCAGCGGCGTGCCGGGCGACACGGGCCAGCCGAAGGGCGCGGCGTTCTGCGCCAGCCTCACCGTCACTTTTCACGCCCGCAAGCCCGCCCACGTGCTGGAGCCGGGCAAGGACCTCTGCGGCGAGGTGGTGGTGGCCGACATCGGCCTTGGCGACACGCCGTCCAGGCTGGAGGAGAACGGCCCCGATCTGTGGCTGCCGCGCTTCCCCTGGCCAACCTCGTCCTCGCACAAGCACGCCCGCGGCCGGATGATCGTGGTGAGCGGCGAGGCCTGGAACACAGGCGCCGCGCGTCTCGCCGCTCGGGCGGGCCTGCGCATCGGCGCGGGGCTCGTCACGGTCCTGTCGCCGCCGGAGGCCCTGGCTCCGAACGCCGCCCACCTGGAGGCGGTGATGCTGCGGCCGTTCGAGACAGACGCCGAACTGGAGCAGGCGGCGGCCCAGGTGGACGCCGCCGTGATCGGCCCCGCCGCGGGGGTGAACGAGGCCACGCTGCTGAACGTCCTGGCGTTGGCCCGGACCGGCGCGGCCCTTGTGCTGGACGCCGACGCCATCACCGTCTTCCGCGACGATCCGGAGGAACTGTTCTCGGTGCTGGATCGGGACGATGTGCTGACCCCGCACCCAGGCGAGTTCGAACGCCTGTTCCCCGGCTTGCTGGCGGGTTCGCCCGAGCGGATCACGGCGGCCCGCCGCGCGGCGGAGATGGCCGGGGCGGTGGTGCTGCTGAAGGGCGCTGACACGGTCGTGGCCGCGCCCGATGGTCGGGCGGCGGTGAACGTCAACGGCTCGCCGTGGCTGGCGACCGCCGGCTCCGGGGACGTGCTGGCGGGCTTCATCGGCGGCCTGATGGCCCAGGGCATGGACAGCTTCGAGGCCGCCTGCGCCGGGGCCTGGATTCATTCCGAAGCCGCCGAACTTCACGGACCCGGCCTCATCTCGGAGGACCTGCCGGGCCTCACGCCCGCGGTGCTCCGGCGGCTCTACGAAGAGCGCTGAGCTACGACCTCGGCGGCCGCAGCGCGAAGAACTCGGGTTCGCCGGTGAAGTGGTAGGCGGCGGTGTCAAGCGCCTTCCGGACGGCGTCCAGGATCAGGTAGTCCGGGCCGAAGGGGCGGCGCCGCGCCTGCATCTCGATGAGGTTCTGGCGGAAGGGCTTGAGCGCTTCGAAGGCCTGCCTGGCCTCGACGACGCCGGGATATCGGATGCGCGTCACGTTCGTACTCCTGCGGTTTTCAAACAAAAGCAGAACATCTGGGGTGTCGCGAGCGCCTGCCGGCTGCATTGCGCGCGGTCCGCAACCGCACGTGACCGGGAACGAACAAAAACCCCGGCCTTCGTGACGGCGAAGGCCGGGGCCGGGCGGCGCTTCAGTCGGGGGTGCGTGCCGCCGCCCGTCGTCCGTGCCTGGAGGTGCGCGGACCTCACAACTACGGCGCTAAGGTCAAGCCGGACGCATTGATCCCGATCAGAGAACGTTGTTCACGCGGTCCGGCGCTGGCGGACCGCGTCCCCCATCAGCGCCAAGGCGGCGACCAGCAGGGGCAGGAGGAAAAAGGCGATCCGGTAGCCCAGGAAGGCGGCGGCGAGGGGAGCGGCCGGAACGCCGGCCAGCAACGTGGAGAGGGAGCCTTCGAACACGCCCACGCCGCCGGGCACATGCGAGATCAGCCCGATCACGACGGAAGGGGCATAGGCGCCCACGAAGCTGAAGTAGCTCATCGAGCCCTCCGGCAGCAGGCTCCAGATGATCCCGGCCGCGACGGCGTTGTCGACCGCCCCCAGCGCGATCTGGGCCAGCGCCACGCGCCACGAGGGGAGCTTCAGGCTATGGCCGAAGCCTTTCAGCGGGCGCTTCAGCGTCCCGCACAGGGCCACGTAGAAGGCCACCGCTCCCAGGAGCACGATGCCGACGCCGCTGGCGACCGGCGCGGCGATGCGCACCGCGTCGCTGCTTCCGCCGATCAGCAGGCTGACGCCGGCCAGGGTGGAGAGGCCCACGGCGAAGGAGACGCCGTGGAAGACGGTGGTCGCGGCCACCTCCTTCAGGGTGACGCCATAGCGGCTGTAGAAGCGAGCCCGCACCGCGCCCGAAACCAGCAGGTTGGCGCCGAGGGTGTGGCCGATGGCGTTGGCCAGGAACGAGCCGGCCAGGGCCGGCGGGATCGGCAGCCGCGCCCCCGCCCAGCGCAGGCCCAGCCATTCGACCAGGCCCATCAGGGTGAAGCTGGCGGCCGACAGGCCCAGCGCCGCCAGGGTGTCGCCGTAGCCCCAGGCGCGCATGGAGGCGGCCACGTCGGCGGGCTTCACCTCGTGGAACTCGCGCCACAGCACGAACACAGCGGCGCCCAGCAGCAGGAACGGGACGACGTGGAGCGCCCAGCGGCGGATCAGGGGATAGAAGCTGGAGCCCTGGGTCTGGGGGAGGGCTGCGGCCAGATCCTCTTCCAGGTCCTCCAGGCCATGGGACTGAAGCTCTGCGGGGTCGCGGGTCTGCACGAGGTCGAGGTGTCCCTTGAGTCGGTGGCGGGGTCACCGCCCCCTGAACGCTGGAACGGAAAACGGGAACCGCAAGCTGGAACCTGAGGCCAAGGCGCAGGGTCTCCCGACGACTTCGGCCAAATCACGACGGAGGCGACGATGAACCGGGATCACTGGCGCGAGGACGACGAACGCGAACGGCGCTGACGGCAAGCCCGCCGCGACCGCGACGACTTCGGCCAGGTCGACTACTCCAAGGACCATCTTTACGCCCCCCGGACGCGGTCCGGCTACCGGATCGAGGATGTCGCCGACATCGAGGGCGTCCGGAACGTGCAGAACAACCTGCGCGTCCGCGCGCGCGGCTGGACGTTCCCCTAGGATTCGGCCTCGGGCCTGGGGAACCGACGCCGGAACCGCTCCACCATGACCGGCGCGAAGGCGGCGGCCAGGCCGCCCAGGTCCGCCACCCAGTTGTCCACCAGGGAACCGAAGCGAGCGCCAGACAGCAGGTGCGTGGCCTCCAGCCCCGTCGCGAAGAGCAGGTAGCCCAGGGCGATGGGGCGCAGCCGGGTGCGGGGCATGGCGGCCAGGCCGCAGAGCGCGGCTACGTAGAAGGCGGCGAAATGCTGGAGGTAGGTGGATTCCACGAAGTCCGGCACCATCGAGGGCGGCAGGAAGACCGCGATCACAATGGCGGCGAGGGCCCCCATGAAGGCGAGCCTAGCGCCCACGGCCAGGGGGCCGGTGTCGGGATAACGCCCGTCGCCCAGGAGCGTGCGGTCATCGTTCATGGCGTGAGCCTAGGGGTTCGCCGGCCCCGTCGGAACCCCCACCATGGACTGAAGGCCTGAGCAAGCCGGTCACCGTTTCCATTCCCCCTGATCTCGGACGCGCCTCCGACGCCCGGTCGATGGCGTCGAGGCAGCGCTCCAAGGCGATCCTCTGCGCCGGCCCCGACCGCAAGAACCTTCGAGCGGCGCCGTAAGACCGGCGACGAGGCAACCCCGGATGCGCTCCGGGGGTTTAGGGCCTGAGCTTGAACTCCAGGAGATTTCGAGATGCCGCACAAGCAGACGGAAGACGAGGCCAAGCGCGCCTTCACCCACGGCTCCAGCGGCGCCACGGCCGACATGGCCACGGACCGACCCGGGTCGGCCGACGAACAGCGCCACATCGACGCCCCTCACGCCCGGCAGACGGCCCCCCTGAAGGACGGCGAGAAGCCCGACCAGATGGCCGACCGCGAGGCCGAGGACCGTCAGGAGGCCCTGCTGGACGAGGCCATTGAGGAGACGTTTCCCGGCTCCGACCCCATCAGCCCCAAGCACATCACCTGAGGGCCTCGTACGCCTCCTGGGCGTCCAGCCATTCCATTTCGGCGGCCTCGACCGCGGCGTGGGCCGCGTCGCGCTTCCGGCCCAGTTCGGCGGCTTTCGCGGGGTCCTTCGCGAAGACCTGAGGATCGGTCAGGGCCGCGTCGATGCGCGCGAGCTCTTCCGTCGCCCGCGTCAGGGCGGCTTCGGCGGCCTCGGCGCGGCGACGGGCGGATCCGGTCGGCGCCTTGGGTTTGGCCGCCGCCGGCGGGGCGACGGGCGACGGCGGGCTCTCGGCCTTCACCTGGGTCGGCGCGCGGGCGGCGACCCGGGCCCGGTCCAGCACGAACCGCGCATAGTCCTCCATGTCGCCGTCGAAAGGCTGGATGGTCCCGTCGGCGGCCAGCCACAGTCGGTCGGCGACCAGCTCCATGAGCGACCGGTCGTGGGTGATGAGGATGACCGCCCCCTCGTAGTCGTTCAGCGCTTCCAGCAGGGCCCGACGGCTGTCGATGTCGAGGTGGTTGGTCGGCTCGTCGAGGATCAGGAGGTGCGGCGCCTCCATGGCCACGAGGTTCAGCAGCAGGCGGGCCCGCTCGCCGCCCGACAGGCTGGCGACCTTGGTCTCCACCTTCTCGTAGGGGAAGCCGAACTGGGCCAGCCGCGAGCGGCGCTTGGCCTCCGTCTCTTCGGGCAGGGCGCGGCGGATGATCTCCAGCGGCGTGTCCGTGGGATCCATCGCCTCGATCTGGTGCTGGTGGAACCAGCCCACCTTCAGGCGCTGAGACCGGTGGAACTTGCCCGCCTCGACGGCGAGCGCGCCGGCCACCAGTTTGGCGAAGGTCGACTTGCCGGCTCCGTTCACGCCCAGGAGGCCGATCCGGTCGTCCAGGTCGAGCCGCAGGTTCAGTTTCTTCAGGATCGGCGGGCCGCCATAGCCCACGGCGGCGTCCTCCAGCCGGAGCAGGGGCGGTGGCAGGGGCCGCTCGGGCGAAGGCAGCAGGAAGGGCGCGACGTGCTCCTCGATCACGGCGGCCACCGGGGGCAGCTTGGCGATGGCCTTCAGTCGCGACTGGGCCTGCCTCGCCTTCGAGGCCTTGGCGCGGAAGCGATCCACGAAGGACTGCATGTGGGCCCGCTTGGCTTCGATCTTCACCCGCGCGGCTTCCTGCAGGCGCAGCTTCTCGGCGAGCTGGCGCTCGAAGCTGTCGTAGCCGCCCACGTAGAGGTCGAGCTTGCCGTCCTTCAGGTGGAGGATATGGTCGACAGAGCTGTTCAGCAGGTCCCGGTCGTGGCTGATGACGATGGCGGTGTGCGGGTATTTGCGCAGGCGCGCCTCCAGCCACAGCGCCCCCTCCAGGTCCAGGTAGTTGGTGGGCTCGTCCAGCAGCAGGAGGTCGGGTTCGGCGAACAGGCTGGCGGCGAGCGCCACCCGCATCCGCCAGCCGCCCGAGAACTCGGCCATCGGCCGGGTCAGGTCCTCGGTGGAGAAGCCTAGGCCCGCCAGAATCTCGGCGGCGCGGGATGGCGCGCGGTCGGCGTCGATCTCGATGAGCCGGGCGTAGATCTCGCCCATCTCCTCGGGCGCGGCGGTCTCCAGGCGGGCGAGCAGGGTGGCGCGTTCCACGTCGGCGGCCAGCACCGTGTCGAGCAGCGGGACCGGCGTGGCCGGGTGCTCCTGGTCCACCGAGCCGATCCGGGCGGCCTTGGGCAGGCTGATCTCGCCCGAGCCCAGGACGAGCTGGCCCAGGATCAGCTTGAAGAGGGTGGACTTGCCGACGCCGTTGCGGCCGACGAGGCCCACCTTGGCGTCCTTGGGCAGGGTGACGCTGGCCCGATCGAAGAAGCGGCGGCCCCAGGCGTCGAAGACGAGGTCGGTGATCTGAAGCATATGTGAGAACGGGGGCAGGACTGCGGACGCGGACCGGCGCTCGCCGGATCTCGCGATTGAGGGAAGGGTCAGGAGTCTTTGAGCCGCGCCGCCGCCTGACCGGGGCCGCCCATAGCAGACGCCGCCGTCGCCGTCATGCCCGGCCTTAGGGATTGTTGCACCGCAGCGCCTTGGCGAGCGGGGCTCTGGCCGCTATAGACGCGCCACCTCGCGGGCCTCAGCCCGCATTTGCTCCCCAGCCCAAGAACAAGAAACACCATGACCGAACGCACCTTCTCGATCATCAAGCCGGACGCCACGCGGCGGAACCTGACCGGCAAGGTCAACGCGGTGATCGAGGACGCCGGCCTGCGCATCGTCGCCCAGAAGCGCATCCGCATGAGCCGCGCCCAAGCCGAGAAATTCTACGAAGTCCACAAGGAGCGCCCGTTCTTCGGCGAGCTGGTCGAGTTCATGACCTCGGCGCCCGTGGTGGTGCAGGTCCTGGAAGGCGACAACGCCGTGGCCCGCTACCGCGAAGTGATGGGCGCCACCAACCCGGCCCAGGCCGCCGACGGCACCATCCGCAAGCTGTACGCCGAGAGCGTCGGCGAGAACTCGGTCCACGGCTCCGACAGCCTGGAGAACGCCAAGATCGAGATCGCCCAGTTCTTCACGGACGACGAGATCGTCGGCTGAGCCGAGGCAACGAGTTCGGCTCGGCGGCATTAACCCCGTCGAGCCGTCATTTCCCCTGAAGTCAGTTCAAAGTGAGCATGCGAGAAAGCAAGGTTATGCCTGGCTTCTCCGAGCGTCTCTCCGCGCAGGCGGAGGCTCGGAAGGCCCTTCTGGAGAAGTTCAAGCCGAAGCCGACCGTCCGTGCGCAAGGCGAGGTGTTCGAGACCCGCGAGCAGCGCAAGGCGCGTGAGCTCGAGGAGGTGCGCGCCAAGCGCGCCGCCGAGAAGGAAGCCGCCCGCCTGGCCAAGGAGAAGGCCGAGGAAGAGGCCCGTCTCGCCCGCGAGAACGACGAGGAGCTCCAGCTCCAGCTCAAGCGTGAAGACCGCAAGGCGCGCAAGGCGGCCGCCAAGGCCGAGGCCCGCGCCAAGCGCGAGATGAAGGCCCAGATGCGCCGGGGCTAATCCCCGGCGACGCCCGTCATCTTGCGGGACATGTTCCCATAGTAGCCCTGGATGAGGAGTTCGACGGCTTCGCCGCGTTCCTCAGCCTCGAACGCCAGGTCCTTGGCCATCTGGATCGCAGCCGATCTGGAAAGGCCGGCGGCCAGCGGCGCCCCGTCGCCGAAAACCGTCCAGTCACCGTCCTTCAGGGTCACCGCGTACTGGACCATGCCGTAATGCCCCTCGTGCCCGAGTCCCAGCGCCCCGGCGCACCCAGGTTCCGGATGGGCGGCGGCGCACGCAATACGCGAAGCGGCATGCCGACGTGAACTTCGCTGGAATGCAAACCCTTATCTCAACAAGCTGAGCCTTTGCGCGATCGCCGGCGCGACGCAATTCCCGCATGGCGCGAGTCCGGCCGCGGGGCGATCGGCGCGTGACCCGGCGGCGGTTCGCTGCGACACTCCCAGCCGGAGGTCGCCATGGACGCGCCGCACCTGATCTATTTCGCCGACCCGATGTGCTCATGGTGCTACGGGTTCTCACCGGTGATCGAAGATATCCGTCGGGCGTTCGGCCGGGCCCTCCCGATCCGCGTCATCATGGGCGGCCTGCGCCCCGGGACGGAGACGCCCATGACCGAGGCGGCCAAGGCCGAGGTCGTCGGCCACTGGCGCCACGTCCAAGAGGCCACCGGCCTGCCGTTCGACGAAAACGCGCTCGCTCGCGAAGGCTTCGTCTACGACACCGATCCGGCGGCCCGGGCGGTGGTGGTCGTCCGCCGCGACGGCGAGGAGCTGGCGACCGACTATCTGGGGCGGGTCCAGAGGGCCTTCTACGCCGAGGGCCGGGACGTCACCTCGGGCGAGGTGCTGGCCGGCCTCGCGGTCGAACTGGGCGTGGACCGTGAACGGTTCCTCGAGCAATGGTCCAGCGAGGAGGCCAAGCAGGAGACCTGGCGCGACTACGCCATATCCCAGCGGGCCGGCGTCACGGGATTCCCGACCCTGGTCGGCGGCCCCAACGCCGACGGAGCCTATGGCGTCGTCACCCGTGGCTACGCGGCCCAGGAGCCGGTCGTCGCGGCGCTCCGCAACTGGCTTGAAGGCGCCGAGGGCTGACGGCTCCCTTGCGCCGCCGCATACGGCGGGCGATATCGGAAGGGACGCACGGGCGAGCCGCCCGCGCCCAAGATCTCTGAAGGACCGTCCTTTCCATGCGTGATCCCGTCACCACCGCCCTGGGCCTCGTGCCGATGGTCGTCGAGCAGACGAGCCGGGGCGAACGCGCCTACGACATCTTTTCCCGCCTGCTGAAGGACCGGATCGTGTTCCTGGCCGGTCCGGTCGAGGACGGAATGGCCAGCCTCATCTGCGCCCAACTGCTGCACCTGGAGGCGGAGAACCCCAAGAAAGAGATCCAGATGTACATCAACTCGCCGGGCGGCGTGGTGACGTCCGGCCTCGCGATCTACGACACCATGCAGTACATCAAGAGCCCGGTGATCACGCTGTGCCTGGGCATGGCGGCCTCGATGGGTTCGTTCCTGCTGATGGCCGGCGAGAAGGGGCAGCGGATCGCGTTGCCGAACTCGCGTATCATGGTCCACCAGCCGTCCGGCGGCTACTCGGGCAAGGCGACAGACATCCAGCGCCACGCCGAGGACATCATCAAGACCAAGCGCCGGCTGAACGAGATCTACGCCAAGCACACCGGCCGCACCGTGGAAGAGGTCGAGGAGACCCTGGACCGGGACTTCTTCATGACGGCCCAGGAGGCCAAGGACTGGGGTCTCGTCGACCACGTCTGGGAAAAGCGCGACAACGAGGCGTAGGCCGCGTCCGACCGGCTGGAATCCGAGGGGCGCTCGCCGGCGACGGCGGGCGCCTTTCGCTTTTGTGATCCGGCGCGTGGTCACATTAAGTTCAATGGTGAAGGTGTTTTCCCGTCGCGCCTCATGTCCTATCCGGAGGGGCATGAGGGACTTCCATGATATCGTCGAGCAGTGCCGTCGGGTTTCCACGGTTCTGGTCGTAAAGAAGGCGACGATGTCGCCAGATCCATTCGTCGAAATATTGGTCGAGTCCGGCGTTAATGTGCTTGGGCCCGTCGATACCGCTGCTAAGGCCTTGACGATCATCGCGCAGAGTCCGGCTGATCTTGCCGTCGTCGAGCCTGAGCTTGCAGGGCGCCGGCACGGACCCGAGCTAGCCCGGGCCCTTCAGGAGGTCTGGGGCGTTCCTGCGGTGGTGGTCGGCGCCTGAGCGCCGCCCAGGGACCGCCGGAGCCGTCATGGGGCGCCTGATCGTCATATCGAATCGTGTCGGCCAGCCCGACGACACCCGCGGCGCGTCGGTCGGCGGCCTGGCCATGGCGCTGGGCGCGGCGCTGCGGGAGTACAACGGCATCTGGTTCGGCTGGAGCGGCCGCACCGTCGAGACCTTCACCGGCCAGCTCTCGGTCCAGCGCGGGCAGGGCGCCACCATCGCCACCGTCGACCTCGAGGAGCAGGACCGGGACGAGTACTACAACGGCTACGCCAACCGGACGCTCTGGCCGCTGTTCCACTACCGGATCGACCTGTCAGCCTACGAGCGCTCGTTCAACGAGGGCTATGCGCGGGTGAACGCGCGCTTCGCCCAGACCGTCCTGCCGCTGCTGGAGCCGGACGACTTCATCTGGGTCCACGACTACCACCTGATCCCGCTGGCCAGGGAGCTGCGCAGACGGGGGGTGAAGAACCGCATCGGCTTCTTCCTTCACATCCCGTGGCCCGCGCGGCGGCTGTTCGCGACCCTGCCGCTTCACCGCGAGCTGGTGGAAGCGGTGTTCGACTACGACCTCGTGGGCTTCCAGAGCCACGATTCCCTCAGCGCCTTCGAGGACTACGTCCGGGGCGAGGCGGAGGGCGAGATCGACTCCGGCGGGATCGACTCCGGCGGGATCGCCCAGGCCTTCGGCCGGCGGGTCCGCCTGGGCGTCTTCCCCATCGGCCTGGACGCCGACGCCTTCATGGCGGCCGCCTGGGGCGAGGCGGCGGCGGCCTGGCGCGAGCGCATGCGGGTCAGCCTGGCGGGCCGGCGAATGATCATCGGCGTGGACCGCCTCGACTACTCCAAGGGTCTGGAGGAGCGCTTCCTGGCCTACGAGGAGTACCTGGCCAACACGCCCGAGGCCCTGGAGCAGGTCTTCCTCCTGCAGATCGCCACGCCCAGCCGCGACGAGGTGGAGGCCTATCAGGAGATCCGCGCCCGCCTCGACGCCGTCACGGGCCGGATCAACGGCGCCTTCGCCACGCCCGACTGGGTGCCGATCCGCTATGTGAACCGCACCTACCGGCGCGACGAACTGGCCGGCATCTACAGCATGGCCGCCATCGGCCTGGTCACGCCGCTGCGCGACGGCATGAACCTGGTCGCCAAGGAGTATGTCGCCGCTCAGCCGCCCGAGGACCCCGGGGTGCTGATCCTGTCAAGGTTCGCCGGCGCGGCCGAGCAGATGGAGGAGGCGCTGATCGTCAACCCGTTCAGCCGCGAGGAGGTCTCGGACGCCATCGAGGCAGGCCTGGCCATGCCGCGGGACGAGCGGGTGCGCCGCTGGGAATCGCTGATCGAGGGCGTGCGCCGCCACGACGTGGCCGCCTGGCGCGACGCCTTCGTGGAGGCCCTCCTGGCGGCGCCCTGCTCGCCAGCGGACCGGCTCGCTACGGCCGAGCCTTGAACACGCGGTAGTAGGGCTCATCGGCGATGGCCAGCATCTCGGTGTCCCCACCCGTGTCGCCGTACGCCGCCCTCAGCCGCACGTCGGGCCCGAAGAGCTCCTTCAGGCGCACGACCTTCTCAGGCCCCCGGCAGTTGGGGCCGGAAAAGGTCCCGATCACGCGGTTCTGAGGATCGAAGGCCAGTTGCGTGCCCACCACCATGTCGGCCCCAAGGCCCCGGGCGAAGGGCGCGACGACGATGTCGGGCGAGGCGGTGACGACGATCAGGCGCACGGCCTGTTCGCGCCATCGCTTCCAGGCGGCCACGGCGTCGGGGCGCAGGAGGCTCCGCGAATACTGCTCGGCGAAGCGCCGAGCGTCGGCCTCCAGGCGCTCCCGCGGGACGCCCTTCAGGAATTCGCGGACGGCCGCCGCCTTGATCCGGCCCCGGTCGCGGTCGAACAGGTACACGAGCCCCGCCGGGATCAGCCTCACGCAGCCGATCCACCAGCGAAGCCCGCCGGCCCGCCATTTCAGGAACGTGGAAAAGCTGTCCCTGACGGTGACCGTGCCGTCGAAATCGAAGGCCACGATGGGCAAGGCGCCGTCCCCGGGCCGCTCTTGTGTCATTTCGGGCCGATTCCCATTTAGAGCCATGAAGCGCCTATCCACAGGGCGTCGCGCCGCGAATTGTCGCTCCGACGAGCGAAGGCTTGTGATCCTTAGCCGGATCGGGGAATGTCAAGACTTGGACAACCCCCGGCGCGTATTCTGCATGGATTGGGCGGACATGCCCCCCGCCAACGCCAAGGGGTGCGAGGCAGGCCAGGTTACCGGCCGGCGTCGTCGAGAGAGTGAGACGAGACCATGACCAAGGCCGCGAGCGGAGATTCGAAGAGCACGCTCTACTGCTCTTTCTGCGGCAAGAGCCAGCACGAGGTCCGCAAGCTGATCGCGGGCCCGACGGTGTTCATCTGCGATGAATGCGTCGAGCTGTGCATGGACATCATCCGCGAGGAGCACAAGATCTCCTTCGTCAAGTCGAAGGACGGCGTGCCCACGCCCAAGGAGATCCGCGAGGTCCTCGACGACTACGTGATCGGCCAGGACCACGCCAAGAAGGTCCTCTCGGTCGCGGTCCACAACCACTACAAGCGCCTGAACCACGCGACGAAGAACAACGATGTCGAGCTGGGCAAGGCCAACATCCTGCTGATCGGCCCGACCGGCACCGGCAAGACGCTGCTGGCCCAGACGCTGGCGCGGATCATCGACGTGCCGTTCACCGTGGCCGACGCCACGACCCTGACCGAGGCCGGCTACGTCGGCGAGGACGTCGAGAACATCATCCTGAAGCTGCTGCAGGCGGCCGACTACAACGTCGAGCGGGCCCAGCGCGGCATCGTCTACATCGACGAGGTCGACAAGATCAGCCGCAAGTCGGACAATCCCTCGATCACCCGCGACGTGTCGGGCGAGGGCGTCCAGCAGGCGCTGCTGAAGATCATGGAGGGCACCGTCGCCTCCGTGCCGCCGCAGGGCGGTCGCAAGCATCCGCAGCAGGAGTTCTTGCAGGTCGACACGACGAACATCCTGTTCATCTGCGGCGGCGCCTTCGCCGGCCTCGAGAAGATCATCTCGGCGCGCGGCCAGGGCACCTCGGTGGGCTTCGGCGCCAAGGTGGCCGACCCGGACGAGCGCCGCACGGGCGAGATCTTCCGCCAGGTGGAGCCGGACGACCTGCTGCGCTTCGGCCTGATCCCGGAGTTCATCGGCCGCCTGCCGGTCATCGCGACGCTGGACGACCTGGACGAGAAGGCCCTGGTGAAGATCCTCACCGAGCCGAAGAACGCCTTCGTGAAGCAGTACGTCCGCCTCTTCGAGATGGAGAACGTGGGCCTGACCTTCACCGAGGACGCGCTGATGGCCGTCGCCCGCAAGGCGATCCAGCGCAAGACCGGCGCGCGCGGCCTGCGCTCGATCCTGGAAGGCGTCCTGCTCGACACCATGTACGAGTTGCCGACCTACGATGGCGTGGAAGAGGTGGTGGTCAACGCCGAGGTCATCGAGGGCCGGGCGCAGCCGCTGATCATCTACGCCGAACGGCGCGACAAGGGCGGCGCGGCCTAACCGGCGCCCGACCCGGAGAATCGAGGCCCCGCGGGCGACCGCGGGGCCTTCGTCGTGAGCGCGCGGCCCTCCTCGCCGCCGTGCTCGCGGCCCTGACCGTTGACCGGGCTCAAGGCGGGGCCCCCGGACGGCGCTAGGCTGCGATCCTCGATGGTCCGGAGGTCCCCCATGATCCCAGTCGGTCCGCAAAGCTTGCCCGGGGCTTCCCGTCATCCCATCTGAGACGGGTGTCCGGGGTGCAACCTTGCGCGGCGCCGGCGTTTCCCACCACTCAAGCTGACCGATGGATGGCGATGAGGCGGTGTGTCGCGCACAGGTGTTGCGGCGCTTGAACAACCCGCGAAACCGTCCACATAAAACACCGAACAACCGCCGTGGTCCGGCGGACGGGTCGTCCGACTCAGGCGCATCGTCTGAGTGAACTGCGATCCGGCAGGTCAGGTCCGATCCGAACGGGCCGGCCAGGAGTTGAAGCATCATGTCCGAGATTAAGATCCTCCCCATCCTGCCGCTGCGCGACATCGTGGTCTTCCCGCACCAGCCGGTGCCGCTGTTCGTGGGCCGCGAGAAGTCCGTGCGCGCGCTCGAGGAGGCCATGCGTGCGGAGGGCAAGCAGATCCTGCTCGCCACCCAGAAGGACAAGGACGACGACGATCCGGCGCCCGAGGCCATCTATGACGTGGGCGTGGTCGCCACCATCCTGCAGCTCCTGAAGCTGCCCGACGGCACCGTGAAGGTGCTGGTCGAGGGCAAGGCGCGCGCGGGCGTCGTCCGGTTCACCGACCAGGCCGACTACTACGAGGCCGAGATCGCCTACGTGCAGGAGGACGGCGCGGGTTCGCCCGAGGCCGAGGCCCTGAGCCGCGCGGTGATCGAGCAGTTCGAGAACTACGTCAAACTCAACAAGAAGGTCCCGCCGGAAGCCCTGGCGGCCATTCCACAGATCGACAACCCGTCCGAGCTGGCGGACCGCATCGCCGGCCACCTGTCGGTGAAGATCGCCGAGAAGCAGCAGCTTCTGGAGGTCTTCAACGTCGTGAAGCGGCTGGAGAAGGTCTACGCCCTGATGGAGGGCGAGATTTCGGTCATGCAGACCGAGAAGAAGATCCGCAACCGCGTGAAGCGTCAGATGGAGAAGACGCAGCGCGAGTACTATCTGAACGAGCAGATGAAGGCGATCCAGCGCGAGCTGGGCGAGCAGGACGACCAACGCGACGAGCTCATGGAGCTCGAGAAGCGGATCAAGAAGACCAAGCTGTCGAAGGAAGCCCGCGCCAAGGCTGAGGCGGAGCTGAAGAAGCTGCGCAACATGAGCCCGATGTCGGCGGAGTCGACGGTCGTCCGGAACTACCTGGACTGGCTGCTGTCGATCCCCTGGGGCAAGGGCAAGCAGAAGCCCATCGACCTGCAGCGCGCCGAGGACATCCTCAACGAGGACCACTACGGCCTGGAGAAGGTCAAGGAGCGGATCCTGGAGTACCTGGCGGTGCAGAGCCGCGTGGGCACCCTGAAAGGCCCGATCCTGTGCCTCGTCGGCCCCCCCGGCGTCGGCAAGACCTCGCTGGGCAAGTCGATCGCCAAGGCCACCAGCCGTGAATTCGTGCGGGTGTCCCTGGGCGGGGTGCGTGACGAGGCCGAGATCCGCGGCCACCGGCGGACCTACATCGGCTCCATGCCCGGCAAGATCATCCAGTCGATGAAGAAGGCGAAGACCACCAACGCGTTCTTCCTGCTGGACGAGATCGACAAGATGGGCGCGGACTGGCGCGGCGACCCGTCGTCGGCCCTGCTCGAGGTGCTCGACCCGGCGCAGAACTCGACCTTCGCCGACCACTACCTGGAGGTCGACTACGACCTGTCGCCGGTGATGTTCGTCACCACGGCGAACTCGCTCAACATGCCCCAGCCCCTTCTGGACCGCATGGAGATCATCCGCATCCCCGGCTACACCGAGGACGAGAAGGTCGAGATCGCCAAGCGGCACATCCTGCCGAAGCTCGCCAAGGACCACGGCCTGAAGCCGGAGGAGTTCGTGGTGCCCGAGGAGACCATCCGCGACCTGATCCGCTACTACACGCGGGAAGCCGGCGTCCGGAGCCTCGAGCGCGAGTTGGGCAACCTGGCGCGCAAGACCGTGCGCGACCTGGGCCGCGAAAAGGTCCTGTCGATCACCGTCGACCAGGAGCGGCTGGCCAAGTACGCGGGCGTCAAGAAGTACCGCTACGGCGAGACCGACAAGGAAGATCAGGTCGGCATCATCACCGGCCTGGCCTACACCGAGTTCGGCGGCGACATCCTGACCATCGAGGCGGTCAAGATGCCCGGCAAGGGCCGCATGTCCATCACGGGCAACCTGAAGGACGTGATGAAGGAGTCGATCCAGGCCGCGAACAGCTACGTCCGCAGCCGCGCCACGAAATTCGGCATCGAGCCGCCGATCTTCGAGCGGACCGACGTCCACATCCATGTGCCGGACGGTGCGACGCCCAAGGACGGCCCCTCGGCGGGCGCCGCCATGGCCACCGCCATCGTCTCCGTCCTGACCGGCATCCCGATCCGGGCTGACATCGCCATGACCGGCGAGGTCACGCTGCGGGGCCGGGTGACGGCCATCGGCGGCCTGAAGGAGAAGCTGCTCGCGGCGCTCCGTTCGGGCGTGAAGACGGTGCTGATCCCGGAAGAGAACGAGAAGGACCTCGCCGACATCCCGGAGAACGTGAAGGCGGCGCTGGAGATCATCCCGGTCTCGACCATGGACGAGGTGCTGGCCAAAGCGCTCATCCGCCAGCCGACGCCGATCGAATGGGAAGAGCCCGCCGTGGTCGACGTCACGCCGGACGAGTCCGACGCCGAGGCGATGATCACCCACTGACCATCCGCCGCATCGGCGATCACAATCTGAGGAAACGGGGCGGCGCGGGAGGAATCCCGCGCCGCTCTCGTTTGACGGCCAAGCCAGGACGCGCGTTAATGCCCGCGGGGTTGGGGATACGCCTCAAAGAGGGCTCCCCCGGGACAAGAAGAACGATGGCTGGGAGAAGACGCATATGACCAAGGCCGAACTGGTCTCGGAGATCGCCGACAAGGCAGGCTTGAACAAGGCCCAGGCCAAGGACGCGCTGGACGCCTTCATCGCATCGGTCTCGACGTCCCTCAAGGCGGGTAGGGAAGTCCGCCTCGTCGGCTTCGGCAGCTTCGTGCCGGTCAAGCGCGCCGCGGGGATGGCGCGCAATCCGCGCACCGGCGAGAAGGTGAAGCGGCCCGCGTCGCACACCTGTCGCTTCCGGGTGGGCGAGGGCCTGAAGAGCACCCTCAACAGCTGACGCTCGGTCGAAGATCGGCAGGGCGGCCGCCGATCGGGGCCGCCTTTTTCATTTGGCGCATGGGTCCGTTTCGGGCTAGGAGCGCCGCCATCCACGGGGAGTAGCCGTCCGCGCGACAGCGGAGCCCGCGTCAACAGACTTGCCCCACCGGGCATGGCGCAGGCGGCGGACCGTTCAGGTCCGGATTGGCGAGACCGGCGATGCGGCTTCCGGCGCGGGCGCGGCGGGAGCCATCCGCATCGTCGTGTCTTAGCCGCGCCCCAAGAGAGTCCGACCTTGGAAGCCCTGCTCATTTCCGCCGGCGTCGTGGCGATCGCCGAGATCGGCGACAAGACCCAGCTCCTGGCGCTCATCCTGGCCGCCCGGTTCCGCAAGCCCGTCCCGATCATCCTCGGCATCCTGGCCGCCACGCTCCTGAACCACGCCTTCGCGGCGGGGCTGGGCTTCGTGGTCGCCCGCTATCTGAGCGGGCCCATGTTCCAGATCCTGGTCGGCGTAGGGTTCATCGGCATGGCGCTGTGGGCGCTCATTCCCGACAAGGAGGACGACGATGCGCTGGCCAAGACCCATGGCGGCATCTTCCTGACCACCCTCGTGGCCTTCTTCCTGGTCGAGATCGGCGACAAGACACAGATCGCCACGACCTTGCTCGCCGCGCGTTTCCAGGAGGTCCTGCTGGTCACCGCCGGCACCACGCTCGGCATGATGGTCGCCAATGTCCCAGCGGTCCTGATGGGGGAGGCGGCGGTCAAGGTCGTGCCGTTGAAGTACGTCCGCATCGGCGCGGCCGCCCTCTTCGCCATCATCGGTGCGTGGGTCCTGCTGGCGGTCCTGCTCGGCTCGCGCTAGGCCTAACGACTCCTGGGGGAGGAAAGCATGACCGCAACCGCCGTCCGCAAGGACGACAAGGCCTTCCTGGGCCATCCGAAGGCCCTCGGCTACCTGGCGTTCTCCGAGGCCTGGGAGCGCTTCTCGTACTACGGGATGCAGTCGCTCCTGGTGCTCTACATGGTGAAGCAACTGCTGCTCTCGCCGCACGTGGAAGCCATCGCCGGCTTCGAGGCTTTCCGGGCCGTGATCGGGAGCATCTACGGCCTGCCGGCCGACGCCTCCACCCAGGCTGTCGCCTCGACGATCTTCGGGCTCTACACCAGCCTCGTCTACCTCACGCCCATCGTCGGCGGCTTCATAGCCGACCGGATCCTGGGCCGGACGCGCACCATCGTCGTGGGGGCGATCCTGATGTCGGCCGGTCACTTCCTGATGGCCTTCGACGCCTCGTTCCTGCTGGCGCTGCTGTGCCTGGTGCTGGGCACAGGCTGTTTCAAGGGCAACATCGCGGGACAGGTCGGCGGCCTCTACGCCGAGGGCGACCTCCGCCGGGCCGACGCCTTCCAGATCTTCTACCTGGGCATCAACGCGGGGGTCATCGCCGCCCCGCTGATCGCCGGGACCCTGGGCGAGGGCGTCGGCTGGCACTACGGCTTCGGCGCGGCCGGCGTGGGCATGCTGATCGCGCTCGCCATCTATCTCGTCGGCCGTCGCCACCTGCCGCCCGACCCGCCGCTGCGGCGGACGGACAGGGCCGAGCGCCCGAAGCTCTCGGCCCACGACTGGCGGACCGTGATCGTCCTGGTCGCCCTCATCCCGGTGCTGGCCTCGTCGGTTCTGGTGAACCAGCAGATCTTCAACGCCTATCTGGTCTGGGCCGACCGCAGCGTCGACATGACCTTCTTCGGGACCAAGCTGCCGACCACGTGGCTCATCACCCTCGACAGCATCGTCTCGGTTTCGTTCCTGGCCGGGATGGTGGTCTTCTGGCGCGTCTGGGCGAAGCGCTTCAAGGAGCCCGACGAGATCGGCAAGCTGACGGTCGGGGCCTTCATCTCGGTGCTGGGCGCACTGTCTTTGGCCGCCGGCGCGGCGGTCGCGGCCGCCACCGGGACCCAGGTGAGCCTGTGGTGGCTGATCGCCTTCGAGATCTTCAACAGCGCGGCCTTCGCCAACATGCTGCCGGTGTCGCTGGCGCTCTACGCGCGGGCCTCGCCGCCGGCCGTCGTCGGCACCATGATCGGCGTCTATTACCTGCACCTGGTGATCGGCAACCAGACCGTGGGCGTCCTGGGAACGCTGCTGGAGAAGATGTCGGCCACCCACTTCTGGCTGATGCACGCCGGGATCGCGGCGGGTGCGGCGGTGGTCTTCCTGGTGGTCGGCCGCTTCTTCGCCCGGCTGCTGAGCCACGAGGCGGTTGGACGCGGCGGCCCGGCGCACTAGAAGCAGGCGAAGGGGCGGCTAGCTCAGCTGGTTAGAGCATCTCGTTTACACCGAGAGGGTCGGGGGTTCGAATCCCTCGCCGCCCACCAGCCTTCGCGCCGTCCCCGGCGCTTCGGCTCGGCAAGCCAGCGGAGACGCATGCTTTATCGCCCCCTCGGCCGCACCGGACTGATCGTCTCCGAGCTGGGCTTCGGCTGCGCGAGCTGGTGGGGCAAGCCCGCGTTCGACGAGCGGCAGGCGATGGGGCTGGTTCATGCCGCGCTCGACATGGGCTTCACGTTCTTCGACACGGGCGCCAGCTATTCGGCGGGCGAGGCCGAGCCCCGGCTGGGCCGGGCGCTGAAGGGGCGGGACGTCTCGGGCCTGGTGATCGCCACCAAGGCCGGCACCTATCACGCGGGCGGTGGGCGGATCGCGCGCGACTTCTCGCCGGCCGCGGTCACGGCCAGCGCCGAGCGCAGCCTGGCGAACCTGGGTCTGGATCGGATCGACCTCCTGCAGCTCCACGGACCGGCTGTGGCCGAGCTGACCGACGAGCTTCGCCAAGCGCTCGCGGACCTGAAGCGGCGGGGCTTGGTGAGGGCGCTGGGCGTCAACAGCTTCGATCCGGCGGTGATCGACCATGTCGTGGGCCTGCCCGACTTCGACGTGGTCATGGTCGACTACAACGTCCTGCGGCCCGAGCGGGAGCCGCTGATCGCCCGGGCCGCCGCGGCCGGGAAGGGCGTCCTGGCCGGCATGGCCCTGGCCATGGGGCACACCCGGCCGCTGCTGTCGCGCCTTCGGGGACCCCAGGACCTCTGGTACGCCGCCCGCGCCGTCGTCCGGCACCGAGACGAACTCAGGCGGGGCGCGCGGTTCCGGTTCCTGCACGCGCAGGAGGACGTCACCGGCGCCCAGGCCGCGCTCGCCCACGTCCTCGCCAACCCCGACGTCTCGTGCGCCGTCTTCGGCGCCACGCGGCTGAAGCACCTGGCGGAGAACGCCCACGCCTCGGGCCTGGCCCTGCGGCCAGAACTGGCGGCGAGGATTCTCGCGGCCCAGGGTCGCGCCTGACGTGAGGAAAGGACTTCCGCTGCCCGGCGGCGGGAGTCATCCTGCCTCCAGAACAACGATAAGTCTGGGTAGGAAACCATGGCCGACGCGCGCGCGGACCTCGACGAAATCCTCAAGGACGCCCACCTGCCGGCGCTGATGGCGGCCCTGGTCCACATGACGGGCGACACCGGCTGGATCCGGGCCGAATGGGCGCCGACCTACAACCCCTTCGAGCGCACCGACATCGGCCTCTCCGAGGAGGTCCAGGCCCGGATCAAGCAGGAGGCCAAGGCGGCCATCCAGGCGCACCTCGACGGCAGGCCGGTGCAGCTCCGCGAGCCGGACGCCGGGACGCTCCGGCGGATGATCGACTTCGTGGCCGGCGCGCCGATCCCCGAAGGCTACGCCGACTTCCTGACCGACGAACTGGCCCTGGCGGGCAAGTCCAGCAAGGACCCCCAGTTCGACCAGCCGCGCCTGAAGGAGGCCGCCCGCAAGCTGAACGTCCTCGTCATCGGGGCGGGCATGTCGGGGCTGCTCACCGGCATCCGCCTGTCGCAGGCCGGCGTGCCGTTCGAGATCGTCGACAAGAACCCCGACGTCGGCGGCACCTGGTTCGAGAACACCTATCCCGGCTGCCGGGTGGACAACTCGAACCACATGTACAGCTACTCCTTCGAGCCCAACCACTTCTGGCCGCAGCACTTCTCCACCCAGCCGGTGCTGCTGAGCTATTTCCAGGGCATCGCCGACAAGTACGGCCTTCGGAAGCACATCCGCTTCGAGACCACCGTCGAGAGTCTGGCCTGGGACGAGGGCAGGGCGGTCTGGCGGATCGAGCTGCGCGGCAAGGACGGCAGGCGGGAGACCGTCGAGGCCAGGGCGGTCGTCACCGCGGTTGGCCAGCTCAACCGGCCCAAGATGCCCGAGATCGAGGGCATGGAAACCTTCTCGGGTCCCGCCTTCCACTCCGCCGAGTGGCGCCACGACGTGGACCTGAGGGGCAAGCGGGTCGCCGTCATCGGCACCGGCGCCTCGGCCTATCAGTTCGTGCCCGAGATCGCGCCGCAGGTTGGGGCGCTGAAGGTGTTCCAGCGCACGCCGCCGTGGGGCCTGCCGGCCTCGCACTACCACGAGGACGTGCCCGAGGGCATGAAGTGGCTGCTGGAGCACGTGCCGTTCTACGACAAGTGGTACCGGTTCTGGCTGTTCTGGATGGTCACCGACGGCTTCCTGCCGATGGTGAAGGCGGACCCCGCCTGGACCGGCCCGCCGCAGGCGGTGGGCCCCGACAACGCCATGCTGCGCGAACTGTGCGTGCAGTCGATCACGGCCCAGGTTGGCGACCGCCCCGACCTGTTGGCCAAGGTGATCCCGGACTACCCGATCGGCGGCAAGCGGGCGGTGCTGGACAACGGCGTCTGGCTGGCCGCCCTGAAGCGCCCGAACGTCGAGCTCGTCACCGACCAGATCGCCCGCATCACCCCGAAGGGCGTCGTCACCGCCGACGGGACCGAGCACGAGGTCGACGTCATCATCTACGGCACGGGCTTCCAGGCCTCGAACTTCCTGTCGACGCTGAAGGTGAAGGGCCGGGGCGGGCGCGACCTCCACGAGGCCTGGGGCGGCGACGCCCGCGCCTATCTCGGGATCACGGTCCCGGGCTTCCCGAACTTCTTCATCCTCTATGGGCCCAACACCAACATCGTGGTCAATGGCTCGATCATCTTCTTCTCCGAGTGCGCGGTGCGCTACGTGGTGGGATGCCTGCGGCTGCTGGCCGAGACCGGGGCCCGGGCGCTGGAGCCCAGGCGGGAGGTGCACGACGCCTTCAACGCCAAGGTAGACGAGGCCAACAAGGGCTGGGCCTGGGGCTCGCCGCACGTGTCGAGCTGGTACAAGAACGCTCTCGGCCGGGTCAGTCAGAACTGGCCCTTCGGCCTCATCGACTACTGGCGCGCCACGCTGGCTCCCAACCCG
Organism: Phenylobacterium sp.; assembly: GCF_046463815.1. GTDB lineage: Bacteria > Pseudomonadota > Alphaproteobacteria > Caulobacterales > Caulobacteraceae > Phenylobacterium. Next base: position 52,469 of record NZ_JBKBRO010000016.1, read on the forward strand.
GATGACTACGTGCTGGAGCGGGCGCCGGAAACGGTGGCCTGAGCCTGAGCGTTGGGAGGGTCATGCGCCCGCTCCTGATCCTTTCCGCCCTCGCGGTGACCGCCTGCCAGCCGAAGGAAGAGGGCGCGCCAGCCTTGCCGCCGAAGGTCCCGGCGGCGCCCCGCGAAACGAGAGTCGTCGGCTACGCCTGCGAGGATGGGAAGCCTGTCCAGGCCAGGTACGTGGGCCAGGATTCGGCGACGCTGGTCTTTGACGGCAAGACCTACAGCCTGCGGCGCGCGATCAGCGCCAGCGGCGCCCGCTACACCGGCGACGGCCTCCAGTGGTGGTCGAAGGGCGACGACGGGCTTCGCGCGCCGCTAGCGCCCGGCGAGGAGATCGCCAGCGCCAAGCCTGTGACATGCTGGTCGGGCGAACCGCCGCCGGTGGAGCCGCCCGCGCCCGGAACGCCCGGCGGCCTGCCCGACGACCGCACGCCCGTCTCCGAAGGGCCGTTCACGCCGGAGAGCGCCCAGGGCGCGGCCAATGTGGTGCAGACCTTCTACGCCCACCTCTCGACGGGAAGGACGGCCGAGGCGGCCAGGCTCATGCACAACGCCACGCCGCCCGACGTGACCCGCTTTTCCAGCTACAATGCTCAGGTCGGCGCGCCCGGCCGGATCGAGGGCGCGGCCGGATCGCTGTTCGTCGAGGTTCCGGTGGTGGTTTACGGCCGGCTCAAGTCGGGCCAGGAGGTTCACCAGTCGGGCAAGGCCGTGCTGCGCCGGGTGAACGATGTGCCGGGGTCCACACCCGAACAGCGGCAATGGCGCATCGAGCGGATCGAGCTGGCGTCCTGAGGTGCTGTTGGCCGGGAGCGGCCGGTAGGATTAAGGTTGCAGCATGGAATCCGAAACGCCGAAGCTCCAACCGAAGCCCGTGACCTGGATCGGCCCGAAGGCGGTGCATCCCGCCCGCATGGCCCTTTCGGCCGAGGAGGTCGAGGCCCGGCGCTCGCCGAATCCCGGCCCGCTGGAGGCCATGTTTTACGAGGGCGCGGGCCGAGGCGTCACCAAGTGGACCCACTATCTGCCGATCTACGACCGCGTGTTCGCGCCCTGGCGCGGGCGGCCGGTGCGCATGCTGGAGATCGGCGTCTTCCAGGGCGGGTCGCTCGACCTTTGGCGGCGCTACTTCGGGCCGGACGCGGTCCTGTTCGGCGTCGACATCGAACCTGCCTGCGCGGGGCGGGTCACCCCGCCCAACCAGGTCCGCATCGGCTCCCAGGACGACGCGGCCTTCCTCCATTCCGTCGTGGACGAGATGGGCGGCCTGGACATCGTTCTGGACGACGGTTCGCACATCGGCCGCCACCAGTGGGCGTCCTTCCGGGCGCTATGGCCGCGCCTGGAGGCCGGCGGCATGTACCTGATCGAGGACCTCCATTCCTCGTACTGGCCGGGACTGGAGGGCGGCATTGGCCGGCCGGACACCGGGATCGGTCTCGCCAAGGCCCTGATCGACGACATGCACGGCTGGTATCACGGCCACGAGGAGGTGGTCGCCGCCCGTGAGGAGATCGGCGGCATCGAGATCGCCGATTCGATCCTCATCGCGCATAAGGTTGCGCCCAAGCCCTTCCCCGGACGGGCGCTCGCCGGAACCTGGCCTAAGGCCGCCGCGGGTTCTGGTTAGGGGGAGGGGAGACGCCGCCACGTCCAGAAGGACTGAAGTGGCGCGAGTGACGGGGCTCGAACCCGCGACCTCCGGCGTGACAGGCCGGCGCTCTAACCAACTGAGCTACACCCGCAAAGCCCTTCGGCGTCGCGAAGGCGGCCCTCATAGGGGGGCGCCGGAATCGTGTCAACGGGAGAGTGCCGGCGCGAGGAATTTGATCTGTTGATGGGCGTCTCTTTGCGAGCGTTTCGCAAGTGCGATGGGCCGTTTGAAACGCCGGGACGGGTGGTCTAGAAGGGCGCCCGACTCCTCCCGAGGACTCCATGAACGCGTTCCTTCTCGAGTACCTGCCCATCGTGATCTTCCTGGGGATCGCGGCGGCGCTAGGTATCGCCTTCATCCTGGCCGCGGCCATCTTCGCCCCGAAGGCGCCGGATCCGGAAAAGCTGTCCTCGTACGAGTGCGGCTTCAACGCCTTCGACGACGCCCGGATGAAGTTCGACGTCCGGTTCTACCTGGTGTCGATCCTCTTCATCATCTTCGACCTGGAAGTGGCCTTCCTGTTCCCCTGGGCGGTGACGCTGATGAAGCTCCCGACCGAGGTGGCCCAGTTCGCCTTCTGGTCGATGATGACCTTCCTGGGCGTGCTCACGGTGGGCTTCATCTACGAATGGAAGAAAGGCGCCCTGGAATGGGAGTGATCGTTCCCGCGGGCTCCGCCGGTCGCACGACTGTCGAAGGCTATGACCCCAAGCTGCACGACCCGTACTTCGACGGCGTCTCGCAGCGCCTGGCGGACAAGGGCTTCGTCACGGCCGCCGCCGACGACCTGATCACCTGGGCCCGCACGGGCTCCTTGATGTGGATGACCTTCGGTCTCGCCTGCTGTGCGGTCGAGATGATGCAGGCGTCCATGCCGCGCTACGACCTGGAGCGCTACGGCTTCGCCCCGCGCGCCAGTCCGCGCCAGTCGGACGTGATGATCGTGGCCGGCACCCTGGTGAACAAGATGGCTCCGGCCCTGCGCAAGGTCTACGACCAGATGCCCGAGCCGCGGTACGTCATCTCGATGGGAAGCTGCGCCAACGGCGGCGGCTACTACTACTTCAGCTACTCGACCGTCCGGGGCTGCGATCGCGTCGTGCCGGTGGACGTGTACGTGCCGGGCTGCCCGCCCACGGCCGAAGCCCTGGTGTACGGCGTGCTGCAGCTCCAGAAGAAGATCCGCCGCACGGGGACGATCGTCCGATGAGCTGGCCCGCCACCCGTTCCGAACTGGAGGCCCTGGGCCAGGAGCTCGTCGCCAACGGCGCCGGCCTGTTCGGCGGCTATGAGGTCGCCTTCGGCGAACTCTCGCTGACGGCCCCGGCGGGCCGCATCGTCGAGGCCCTGACCTTCCTGCGCGACACCCAGGGCTTCCAGCAGCTCACCGAGCTGTGCGGCGTGGACTATCCCGAGCGCGAGCGCCGCTTCGACGTGGTCTACCAGCTCCTTTCGTTCACGAAGAACCGCCGCCTCCGGGTGAAGGTGCAGACCGACGAGGACACGCCGGTTCCGTCCGTGACGGGCGTCTATCCGAACGCTGACTGGTACGAGCGCGAGGCGTTCGACATGTACGGCGTCTTCTTCGACGGCCACCCCGACCTTCGCCGGATCCTCACCGACTACGGCTTCCACGGCCACCCGCTGCGGAAGGACTTCCCGATGACCGGCTATGTCGAGGTGCGCTACGACGACGAGCTGAAGCGGGTGGTCTACGAGCCCGTGAAGTCGGTGGAATGGCGCAACTGGGACTTCCTCTCGCCGTGGGAGGGCATGGAGCGCGGCTTCTCGCCCGTCCTGCCGGGCGACGAGAAGGGTGAGGAGGCCAAGTCTTGACCGGCCAGACCGCGCCTGCGGCGCCCGACGGCGCCGGGCACCTGCCCGAGACGCAGGTCCGCAAGTTCAACATCAACTTCGGCCCGCAGCACCCTGCGGCCCACGGCGTTCTGCGCCTGGTCCTGGAGCTGGACGGCGAGGTGGTCGAGCGGGTCGACCCGCACATCGGCCTCCTGCACCGCGGCACCGAGAAGCTGATGGAAGCCCGGCCCTACGCCCAGACGATCCCCTACATGGACCGCCTGGACTACGTGGCCCCGATGAACCAGGAGCACGCCTATGTGCTCGCCATCGAGAAGCTGCTGGGGGTCGAGGAAGTCCCCGTCCGGGCCCAGCTGATCCGAGTGCTCTACTCGGAAATCGGACGCATCCTGAACCACCTGCTCAACGTCACCACCCAGGCCATGGACGTGGGGGCGCTCACCCCGCCGCTGTGGGGGTTCGAGGAGCGCGAGAAGCTGATGGTGTTCTACGAGCGGGCCTCGGGGGCCCGTCTGCACGCCAACTACTTCCGCGTCGGCGGCGTCCGCCAGGACCTGCCGCCCGAGCTGGTGCAGGACATCTCGGACTGGTGCGACGCCTTCCCGAAGGTGCTCGACGACATCGAGGGCCTGATCACCGACAACCGCATCTTCAAGCAGCGCAACGTCGACATCGGCGTGGTGTCGAAGGACGAGGCTATCGCCTGGGGCTTTTCGGGCGTGATGGTGCGCGGCTCGGGCATCCCGTGGGACCTGCGCCGGTCGCAGCCCTACGAGTGCTACAACGAGCTGGAGTTCGACGTCCCGCTCGGCGTCAACGGCGACTGCTATGATCGCTACCTCTGCCGCATGCAGGAGATGCGGGAGTCCACCAAGATCATGAAACAGTGCTGCGAGCGCCTGATGAAGACGCCGGGCCTGGTTCTCGTGGACGACCACAAGATCTCCCCGCCGCGGCGGGGAGAGATGAAGCGCTCGATGGAGGCGCTCATCCACCACTTCAAGCTCTACACCGAGGGCTACCGGACGCCGCCCGGCGACGTGTACGCCGCGGTCGAGGCCCCCAAGGGCGAGTTCGGCGTCTATCTGGTCAGCGACGGCACCAACCGGCCGTACCGCTGCAAGATCCGCGCGCCGGGCTACCCGCACCTGCAGGCGATGGACTGGATGAACCGCGGCCACATGCTGGCCGATGTGTCCGCCATCCTGGGCTCGCTGGACATCGTGTTCGGGGAGATCGACCGGTGAACGCGGCCGCCACCCTTTCGCCGGCGCAGGTCGTGCAGGGCCAGCTCGACGCCTACAACGCCCAGGACCTGGACGCCTTCTGCGCCTTCTACGCCGACGACGCGGTGCTGGGTTCATACAATGGTTCGGTGGCGACCGAGGGCCTGGCGGCCATCCGCGAGCGCCACGCCCAGCTGTTCGCCGAGTTCCCGCGGAACACGGCCGAGCTCAAGCACCGGATCGTGATCGGGTCGAACGTCATCGACCACGAGTTCGTCACCCGTTCGCCCGGCGGCGAGACGTTCCACGTCGCCGCCATCTACACCCTCGCCGGCGGCAAGATCGCCCGCGTCGACTTCGTGAAGTGAGGCCCGCGTGAGTGTCCGCAGACTGAGCCCGGACCAGCCCGAAAGCTTCGCCTTCAGCGCAGAGACGCTGAAGAAGGCCAAGGCGTGGATCGCCAACTTCCCGCCCGGCAAGCAGCAGTCGGCCGTGGTGCCGATCCTGTGGCTGGTCCAGAAACAGGAAGGCTGGGTCTCCGAGCCCGCGATCCGCGCGGTGGCCGAGCTGCTCGGCATGCCGGTGATCCGGGTGCTTGAGGTCGTGACCTTCTACACCATGTTCATGCTGGAGCCGGTGGGCACGCACGCCCTGGTCCAGGTCTGCGGCACGACGCCGTGCCAGAGCCGGGGGGCCGAGGCGCTCATGGCCGTGTGCAAGAAGCGGATCGGACCCCAGAACCACCGCTCGGCCGACGGCAAGTTCTACTGGCAGGAAGTCGAGTGCATGGGGGCCTGCGCCAACGCGCCGATGGCCGCCATCAACGACTATTACTACGAGGACCTCACGCCCGAGGCCCTGGAGAAGCTGCTCGACGACTTCGCTGCGGGCAAGAAGCCGAAGCCGGGCTCGGCCATCGGCCGCCAGGGTTCGGCGCCCGAGGGCGGGCCGCTGACGCTCACCGACCCGTCGCTGTACGACGGCTCGCGCGCCAAGAAGATCAAGATCCCGAACCTGCCCTCGAAGGAGAAGGCGTGATGGCCGGCCTCCTCGCCGACAAGGACCGCATCTTCACCAACCTCTACGGCCTGCACGACTGGGGCCTGGAGGGGGCGAAGAAGCGCGGCGCGTGGAACGGAACGAAGGACATCCTCGCCCAGACGCCCGAGTGGATCTGCGACCAGATCAAGGCCTCTGGCCTGCGCGGCCGGGGCGGGGCGGGCTTCCCCACCGGGCTGAAGTGGACCTTCATGCCCAAGCAGGAAAGCGAGCGGCCGCACTACCTGGTGGTCAACGCCGACGAGTCCGAGCCGGGCGCGTGCAAGGACCGCGACATCCTGCGCAACGACCCGCACCTGCTGATCGAGGGCTGCCTGATCGCCTGCCGGGCGATCCGGGCGCGCACGGCCTACATCTTCATCCGCGGCGAGTACGTGCACGAGCGCGAGCGCCTGACGGCGGCCATCCAGCAGGCCTATGACGCCAAGCTGATCGGGCCGGGCAACGTGAACGGCTGGGACTGCGACATCCGCATCCAGCACGGCGGCGGGGCCTACATCTGCGGCGACGAGACCGCGCTGATGGAGAGCCTGGAGGGCAAGAAGGGTCAGCCGCGCCTGAAGCCCCCGTTCCCGGCCGGCGCCGGCATCTGGGGCGCGCCCACCACCATCAACAACGTCGAGTCCATCGCGGTCGTCGGCACCATCCTGCGCCGGGGCGCCGAGTGGTTCGCGGGCTTCGGCACCGAGAAGTCCACGGGAACCAAGCTGTTCGCGGCCTCGGGCCACGTGAACAAGCCCTGCGTGGTCGAGGACGCGGTCGGCATCCCGGTGAGACAGCTCATCGAGGAGCACTTCGGCGGCGTGCGCGGCGGCTGGGGCAACCTGAAGGCGGTCATCCCGGGCGGCATCTCGGTGCGCATGATCCCGGCCCACGAGGCCGAGGAAGCCCTGATGACCTACGAGGACCTTCAGGCCCGCGGCTCGGGCCTGGGCACCGGCACCATGATCGTCTTCGACAAGGACGCCGACCTCGTGAAGGCTATCGCCCGGGCCAGCTACTTCTACAAGCACGAGAGCTGCGGCCAGTGCACGCCGTGCCGCGAAGGCACCGGCTGGATGTGGCGGATCATGGAGCGGATGGTCACTGGCGAGGCCGAGATGTCCGAGATCGACCTGCTGCTGGACGTCGCCAGCCAGGTCGAGGGCCACACGATCTGCGGCCTGGGCGATGCGGCCGCCTGGCCGATCCAGGGCCTCTTCCGCCACTTCCGCCACGAGGTGGAGGAGCGGATCAACAATTACCGCGCGCGCAAGGGCTCCTACGCCGGCGCATCCATCGCGGCGGAGTAACCGGGCATGCCTACCTGCAAGGTCGATGGGGTCGAGGTCGAGTTCGAGCCGGGGATGAACGTCCTCCAGGTCTGCGAACTGGCCGGCAAGGAGATCCCGCGCTTCTGCTACCACGAGCGCCTGAGCATCGCCGGCAACTGCCGCATGTGCCTGGTCGAGGTGAAGCCCGGCCCGCCGAAGCCGCAGGCGTCGTGCGCGCTGCCGGCCGCCGAGGGCCAGGAGATCTTCACCGACACGCCGATGGTGAAGAAGGCCCGCCACGGGGTGATGGAGTTCCTGCTCATCAACCACCCGCTGGACTGCCCGATCTGTGACCAGGGCGGCGAGTGCGACCTGCAGGACCAGGCCATGGGCTATGGCCGCGACGATTCCCGCTACCAGGAGAACAAGCGGGCCGTCGAAGAGAAGTACATGGGTCCGCTCATCAAGACGGTGATGACCCGCTGCATCCAGTGCACCCGCTGCGTGCGCTTCATCACGGAAGTGGCCGGCGTTCCCGACATCGGTCTCATCTCCCGCGGCGAAGACGTTGAAATCACGACGTATCTCGACAAGGCGGTGGGGTCTGAACTGTCCGCCAACGTCATCGACCTGTGCCCGGTCGGCGCGCTGACCCACAAGCCGTGGGCCTTCAACTACCGCCCCTGGGAGCTGAAGAAGACCGAGAGCGTCGACGTGATGGACGCCCTGGGCTCGGCGATCCGCGTCGACAGCCGCGGCCCCGCGGTGCTGCGCGTGCTGCCGCGCATCAACGACGAGATCAACGAGGAGTGGATCTCGGACAAGACCCGCTACGCCATCGACGGCCTGTCCCGCCAGCGCCTCGATCGGCCCTACATCCGCGAGAACGGCAAGCTGCGCGCCGCCGCCTGGGGCGAGGCCCTGGACCTGGTGGCCTCCAGGCTCAAGGCCGCCAGTCCGGACCGGGTGGGGGTGATCGCCGGCGACCTGCAGGACGCGGAGTCCATGAAGGCCGCCCTCGACCTGTTCGGCGGCCTGGGCGTGAAGAGCCTGGACTGCCGCCAGGACGGCATGGTGCTGGGCGAGGGCGCCCGGGAGAGCTGGCTGTTCAACTCGACCCTCGCCGGGATCGAAGAGGCCGACGTCGTCCTGCTGGTCGGCTCCAACCCACGCATCGAGGCGCCCGTGCTGAACGCGCGCCTGCGCAAGCGCTGGCTGGCCGGCGCGCTGCGGGTAGGCGTGATCGGCGAGGCCGCCGACCTGACCTACCAGTACGACTACCTGGGCGCGGGCCCGGCCTCGCTGACGGGCCTCGCCAAGTCGAAGAGCGACTTTGTCAAGGCGCTCAAGGACGCCAAGAACCCGGCGATCATCGTCGGCGCGGGCGCCCTGGGCCGCGCCGACAGCGCCGCCGTCCTCCAGGCCGCCGCCCAGGTCGCCAAGACCTTCGGCATGGGCTGGAACGTGCTGCACACGGCGGCTTCCCGCGTAGGCGGCCTCGACATGGGCTTCGTTCCCGCCGCCGGCGGCAAGACGGCCCGTGAGCTCGTCCAGAAGGGCGGTGCCGAGGTGCTGTTCCTGCTGGGCGCCGACGAGATCGACCTCGGCAAGTCCGACGCCTTCGTCGTCTACCTGGGCACGCATGGCGACGCGGGCGCGCACCGCGCCGATGTCATCCTGCCGGGCGCGGCCTACACCGAGAAGAACGGCATCTACGTGAACACCGAGGGCCGCGTGCAGCTCGGTTTCCGCGCCGTCTTCCCGAAGGGCGAGGCCAAGGAGGACTGGGCGATCCTGCGGGCGCTGTCCGAACGCCTGGGCGCCAAGCTGCCCTACGACAACCTGGACCAGCTCCGGGCCAGGCTGTTCGCCGATCATCCGACCTTCGGGCGCATCGACTACGTCCCCGAGGCGCCGGCGGCCGTGGATTTCGCCGCCCTCGGAAAGAAGGGCGAGGTCTCTGACGACCCGTTCTGGAGCGGCGTGAAGAACTTCTACCTGACCAACCCCATCGCCCGCGCCAGCGTGACGATGGCCGAATGCGCCGCGCTCGCGGCCGGCGCCACGAAGATCGCGGCGGAGTAGGGCATGGAGCCGGCCACCAATTCGTTCTGGGCCACGCCGGGCGGCTGGACCCTCCTCACCGCGGGCCAGATCCTGGCCGTGATGATCTGGATCCTGCTGTCGCTGGCCTTCCTGCTGCTGGCCGACCGCAAGATTTGGGCGGGTGTGCAGATGCGAAAAGGGCCGAACGTCGTCGGTCCCTTCGGCCTGCTGCAGTCGTTCGCCGACTTCCTGAAGTTCGTGCTGAAGGAGATCGTGATCCCTTCCGGCGCGGACAAGGCCGTGTTCATCCTGGCGCCGCTGATCTCGTTCACCCTGGCCTTCGTCGCCTGGGCCGTGGTGCCGCTGGCCCCGGGCTGGGTGGTGGCCGACATCAACGTCGGCATCCTCTACCTGTTCGCGATCAGCTCGCTGGGCGTCTACGGCATCATCATGGGCGGCTGGGCGTCCAACTCGAAGTACCCGTTCCTGGGATCGCTGCGTTCGGCGGCCCAGATGGTGTCCTACGAGGTCTCGCTGGGCTTCATCATCATCACGGTGATCGTGCTGGCGGGCACCATGAACCTGCAGCAGATCGTCGAGAGCCAGCAGGGCGGCTTCTGGAACTGGTACGCCTTCGGCGGGCCGGGCGGGCTGGCCAAGCTGCCTCTGCTCCTCATCATGTTCCCGATGGCGGTCGTGTTCTTCATTTCGGCTCTGGCCGAGACCAACCGCCCGCCCTTCGACCTTCCCGAGGCCGAGTCCGAGCTCGTGGCCGGCTACCAGGTCGAGTACTCCTCGACCCCGTACCTGCTGTTCATGATCGGCGAGTATTCGAACATCGTGCTCATGTGCGCGATGATCACGGTGCTGTTCTTCGGCGGGTGGACGGCGCCGTTCCCCACCGAGTTCACCGCGGCCTGGAATCCCACGGCGGCCAGCTTCTTCGGCTTCATGTGGTTCTTCCTGAAGGTCATCTTCTTCTTCTTCCTGTTCGCGATGGCGAAGGCGATCGTGCCTCGCTACCGCTACGACCAGCTCATGCGGCTGGGGTGGAAGGTGTTCCTGCCGTTCTCGCTCGTCGCCGTGGCCCTGGTGGCCGGCTGGCGGCTGTTCGGGCCGATGGCGGCGGCATGAGAATCCTGGCGGCCATTCTCCTGGCCTTGACCTTGGGCGCCTGCGCGGCGGCCCAGCGGGACGGGGGACTGGCCACCTACGACGCCCTTCGCGCCGCGCAGACGGACTGCGCGGCCAAGGGCGGGACGCTGAAGCTCAAGAGCGGCGGGAATTCCCGGTACGTGGAAGACTTCGCCTGCGAGAGGAAGTGACGAGATGATCAACCGGATCGGCCAGGCGGCGAGGGGAGCGGCGCTGCTCGACTTCGCGGGCGCGTTCGGCCTGGCCATGAAGCACATGATGCGGCCGAAGAAGACCGTGCAGTACCCCCATGAGCGCAATCCGCAGAGCCCGCGCTTCCGGGGCGAACACGCGCTGCGCCGCTATCCCAACGGGGAAGAGCGCTGCATCGCCTGCAAGCTGTGCGAGGCGGTGTGCCCGGCCCAGGCCATCACCATCGAGGCCGAGCCGCGCGCCGACGGCAGCCGCCGGACGACCCGCTACGACATCGACATGGTCAAGTGCATCTACTGCGGCCTGTGCCAGGAGGCCTGCCCGGTGGACGCCATCGTGGAAGGCCCGAACCTGGAGTTCGCCACCGAGACCCGCGAGGAGCTCTACTACGACAAGGAGCGCCTGCTGGATAACGGCGACCGCTGGGAGCGGGAGATCGCGAAGAATCTGGAACTGGACGCGCCGTACCGTTAAACCCCCGGCGCGATTCAGCCGCCGTTTCACGCGTGATTTGAGGGACGAAAAGAGAGCCCGATGGCCCTGCAGGCGATCGCATTCTACCTGATGGCGGCCGTGACCGTCGCAGCCGGCTTCGGCGTCGTCTCGGCGCGGAATCCGGTCCACTCCGTGCTGTGGCTGATCCTGGCCTTCTTCTCGGCCGCGGGCCTCTTCGTCCTGATGGGCGCGGAGTTCCTGGCGATGCTGCTGGTGGTGGTCTATGTCGGCGCCGTCGCGGTGCTCTTCCTGTTCGTGGTGATGATGCTGGACGTGGACTTCACCGCGCTCCGGCAGGGCTTCGCCCGCTACATGCCGCTCGGCCTGCTGATCGCGGGCATCCTGGCCGTCGAGATGGTCGTCGTCTCCTCGACCGTCGCGACGCAGGGCGCGGCCAAGGGCGGCGACGTTCCGATGGCTTCGGGCGCTGGGGCGGACGTCACCAACGCCGAGGCGATCGGGCGGGTGCTCTACACCGACTACGTCTATTTCTTCCAGGCGGCGGGCCTGGTGCTGCTGGTGGCCATGATCGGCGCCATCGTGCTCACCCTGCGCCACAAGCCGGGCGTGAAGCGCCAGGTGATCGCCGACCAGGTTCTGCGCTCGCCGAAGACCGGCATGCGCGTCGTCTCCCTCAAGCCGGGTGAAGGGGTCGAGCAATGACCATCGGCCTCGCGCACTACCTCGCGGTCGCCGCGATCCTGTTCACGATCGGGGTCTTCGGCATCTTCGTGAACCGCAAGAACATCATCGTCATCCTGATGTCGATCGAGCTGATCCTGCTCGCGGTGAACATCAACCTGGTGGCGTTCTCGGTCTACCTGGGGAACGTGGTGGGGCAGATCTTCGCCATGTTCGTGCTCACCGTCGCGGCCGCCGAGGCCGCCGTGGGCCTGGCCATCCTGGTCACCTTCTTCCGTAACCGCGGCGATATCGCCGTGGACGACGCTTCGATGATGAAGGGCTGACGCGCCTCATGGATCCGAAAGTCCTTGTCTCGATCATCCTGTTCGGGCCCCTTCTGGGCGCGATCACGGCCGGCCTGTTCGGCCGCCGGATCGGGAACATCCCGTCCCAGGCGGTCACCACCGGCCTGCTGTTCCTGTCCTGCGCGCTGTCGTGGGTGGTGTTCGGCCAATGGACGTGGGGCGGCCTGGAGCCCTTCACCGTCACCTACGCGCCGTTCATCCACGTGGGCGACTTCGTCTCGAACTGGTCGTTCCGCCTGGACGGCCTGTCGGCGGTGATGCTGGTCGTCGTGACGAGCGTCTCGGCGCTCGTGCACCTCTATTCCTGGGGCTACATGGCCGAGGACGACAGCCGGCCGCGCTTCTTCGCGTACCTGTCGCTGTTCACCTTCGCCATGCTGAGCCTGATCAGCGCCGCGGACTTCATGCAGCTTTTCTTCGGCTGGGAAGGCGTGGGCCTGGCGAGCTACCTGCTGATCGGCTTCTGGTTCAAGAAGCCCTCCGCCAACGCCGCCTCGATCAAGGCCTTCGTGGTCAACCGGGTGGGCGACTTCGGCTTCGCGCTCGGCATCATGACGGTATTCTGGGCCTTCGGGACCATCCAGTTCGCCGAACTCTTCCCGATGATCGCCGACAACACCGGCCGCACCTGGGAGTTCGCCGGCGGCTCGTTCCGCCTGATCGACCTGGCCTGTTCGCTGCTGTTCGTCGGCGCCATGGGCAAGTCGGCCCAGTTCTTCCTGCACACCTGGCTGCCCGACGCCATGGAAGGCCCGACCCCGGTGTCGGCCCTGATCCACGCGGCCACCATGGTGACGGCCGGCGTCTACATGGTCTGCCTGCTGTCGCCGATGTTCGAGTACGCCCCTGTGGCCAAGAACATCGTCACCGTCATCGGCGCGGTCACGGCCCTGTTCGCCGCGACCGTCGGTCTGACCCAGAACGACATCAAGCGGGTGATCGCCTATTCGACCTGCTCGCAGCTCGGCTACATGTTCTTCGCCGCGGGCGTGGGCGCCTACCAGGCGGCCATGTTCCACCTCTTCACCCACGCCTTCTTCAAGGCCCTGCTGTTCCTGGGCGCCGGCTCGGTGATCCACGGCATGGCCCACGAGCAGGACATGCGCCGCTATGGCGGCCTGGTGAAGTACCTGCCGGTGACCTACGCGGCCATGACCATCGGCACGATCGCCATCACCGGCCTGGGCATTCCGGGCGTGGAGCTGGGCTTCGCCGGCTTCTACTCGAAGGACGCCATCATCCACGCCGCCTACGAGGCCGGCGGGGCGGGCCATCCGATGGGCTACTTCGCCTTCGTGATCGGCGTCTTCGTGGCCGGCCTGACGGCGTTCTATTCCTGGCGCCTGGCGTTCTTCACCTTCAACGGCCGCGCCCGCTGGACCAGCGAAGACCTGGAGCATCACTGGCACAACCGCGATCACGCGGACGGCCATGACGACCACGCCACCCACGCCCAGATCGAGACGCATGAAGAGCCGCTGGCGGACGATCATGCTCACGGCCACGGTCATGGCCCGGCCCTGCCGCACGAGAGCCCCTGGACCATGCGCCTGCCGCTGATCCTGCTGTCGATCGGCGCCATCGCGGCGGGCTTCGCCTTCCACCACCAGTTCATAGGCGAGCACAACGCCGAGTTCTGGAAGGGCGCGGTGTTCAACCTGCCGGCCGAGCACGCGGCCGAGGGCGGCCACCATGCGCCGACCTGGGTGATCTGGGCCCCGCTCGTGGCGTCGGTCGTGGGCCTGCTGGTCGCGGCCTACGTCTATCTCGCGAAGGAAGGGCTGGGCGCGCGCCTCGCCGCCCGCGGCGGGCCGCTCTACACCTTCTTCTACAACAAGTGGTTCTTCGACGAGCTCTACGACTTCGTCTTCGTCCGCGGGGCCCGGTTCCTGGGCGACCTGTTCTGGAAGGGCGGGGACCAGAAGCTCATCGACGGCCTGGGTCCCGACGGCGTCTCGGCGCTGTCGGTCCAGGTGGGCAAGGGCGCCGGACGCCTGCAGTCCGGCTACGTCTACCACTATGCCTTCGTCATGCTGCTCGGCGTCGCGGGTCTCCTGACCTACGCCCTGTGGGCCTGGAACGCCTGAGGGGGATAACGACCATGCCGCTTCTCTCCCTCATCACCTACGCGCCCCTGGTCGGCGTCGCCGGCATCCTGGCGCTGCGCTTCCTGGGCAGGCCGGACGACGCCAAGGTCGTCTCGGCCACCAAGTGGATCGCGCTCGTCGCCACGCTGGCCACCTTCGCGCTCTCGGTGCTGCTGGTCGTCCAGTTCGACCCGGCCAACCCTGGCTTCCAGTTCGTGGAAGAGGCCCCGTGGTTCGCGACCCTGAACTACCGGATGGGCGTGGACGGGATCTCGGTCCTGTTCGTCCTGCTGACCGCCTTCCTCATGCCGCTCTGCATCGCCGCCTCGTGGACCTCCATCGAGAAGCGGGTGCCGGAGTACATGATCGCCTTCCTGGTCCTCGAGACCCTGGTGATCGGCGTGTTCTGCGCGCTGGACCTCGTGCTGTTCTACATCTTCTTCGAGTTCGGCCTGGTCCCGATGTTCCTGATCATCGGCATCTGGGGCGGGGCGCGCCGGGTGTACGCGGCCTTCAAGTTCTTCCTCTACACACTGCTGGGCTCGGTGCTCATGCTGGCGGCCATCCTGTTCATGATCGGCTCGACCGGCACCAGTTCGATCCCCGAACTGATGCAGTACGACTTCCCGGCCGGCGTGCAGACCTGGCTGTGGCTGGCCTTCTTCGCCTCGTTCGCGGTGAAGATGCCGATGTGGCCGGTGCACACCTGGCTTCCCGACGCCCACGTCGAGGCGCCCACGGCGGGCTCGGTGATCCTGGCCGGCATCCTCTTGAAGATGGGCGGCTACGGCTTCATGCGCTTCAGCCTGCCGATGTTCCCGGACGCCTCGCAGATGTTCGCGCCGCTGGTGTTCGCGCTGTCGGTGATCGCCATCGTCTACACCTCGCTGGTCGCCTTCCGGCAGACCGACATGAAGAAGCTGATCGCCTATTCGTCGGTGGCGCACATGGGCTTCGTGACCATGGGCATCTTCTCGGGCAACGCCACCGGCGAGCAGGGCGCGCTGTTCCAGATGATCTCCCACGGGGTGATCTCGGGCGCGCTCTTCCTCTGCGTGGGCGTCGTCTACGACCGGATGCACACCCGGGAAATCGCCTTCTACGGCGGCGTGGTGAACCGCATGCCCTGGTACGCGGCCGTGTTCATGCTCTTCACCATGGGCAACGTGGGCCTGCCGGGCACCTCGGGCTTCGTGGGCGAGATCTTGACCATGACCGGGACCTACCAGGCCTCGACCTGGACCGCGCTCTTCGCGGCCAGCGGCGTGATCCTGTCGGCCATGTACGCGCTGACGCTGTATCGCCGGGTGATCTTCGGCGAGCTCGTCAACCCGAAGCTGGCGACCATCACCGACCTCGACTGGCGCGAGGCGGCGATCTTCGTCCCGCTGATCGCGTCCACCCTGTACCTGGGCGTCCAGCCCAACTCCGTCTTCGACCTGACCGCGGCCTCGGTGGACCAGCTCGTGTCCGCCTACCAGGCGGCCGTCGGCGGGTGAGGGGCCTCTAGATGAACTTCGCAGCCGACCTCTCGCTCGCGTTCCCCGAGCTCATCCTGGCCGCCGGCGCGCTCGCGCTGCTGGTGGTCGGGGCCTTCGCGCCGCGCGCCACCGCCGCGGTGAGCGCCGCCGCCGTCGTGGCCCTGCTGGGCGCCGCCGTCGCGGCCGCGACCCAGCCGTTCGGCGTGGCCTTCGGCGGCGGCCTGATCGCCGACGCCGCCGCCGCCTTCTCGAAGGTGGCGATCTACGCGGCCTCGGCCGTGGCCATCCCGCTGGGCCAGCCCTGGTTCGAACGCCGGGGCGTGCGGAACTTCGAATACCCGGTGCTGATCCTGCTGGCCGCGCTCGGCATGGGCATGATGGCGTCCTCGGGCGATCTCATTTCGCTCTACGTGGGCGTCGAGCTGCACTCGCTCGCGCTCTACGTCATGGCCGCCATGCACCGCGACAACGCCAAGGCCTCGGAAGCGGGCCTGAAGTACTTCGTGCTGGGCGCGCTGTCCTCGGGCCTGCTGCTCTATGGCGCCAGCCTGATCTACGGCTTCGCCGGCTCGACGCTCTTCACGGACATCGCCGCCTCGGTGCAGGGCGGCGCCAACACGGGCATCCTGTTCGGCCTGGTGTTCCTGATTTGCGGCCTGGCGTTCAAGGTCTCGGCCGCTCCGTTCCACATGTGGACGCCCGACGTCTACGAGGGCGCGCCGACCCCGGTCGTGGCCTTCTTCGCCGCCGCGCCGAAGCTGGCCGCCATGGTGCTGTTCGCCCGCGCGCTGGCCGAGGCCTTTCCCGGCGCCACCGCGCAGTGGCAGCAGGTGATCGTCGCCATCGCCCTGATCTCGATCGCCGTCGGCGCCTTCGCGGGCCTCGTGCAGCGCAACCTGAAGCGCCTGTGGGCCTATTCCTCGATCGCCAACGTCGGCTATGCGCTGCTCGGCCTGTCGGCTGGCACCCAGGAAGGCGTCCAGTCGATGCTGGTCTTCATGGTGCTCTACATGATCGACGTGACCGGCTTCTTCGCCTGCCTGGCCGCGCTGTCGCGCCAGGGCCGGCCGATGGAGACCATCGACGACATGGCGGGCCTCATCAAGGAACAGCCCGGCATCGCGCTGGCCATGACCGCGTTCTCGCTGTCCGCGCTCGGCCTGCCGCCGTTCTCGGGCTTCTGGGCCAAGGTGGTCGTGTTCCAGGCGGCGTTGGACGCCGGCCTCTGGGGCCCGGCGGTCGCCGGCCTCGTGGGCTCGGTCGTGGCGGCCTTCTATTACCTGCGCCTGATCAAGGCGATGTGGTTCGACGCCAGCCCCGGCGCCACCGACAAGGCGCCGTTCGAGGCGCGCGGCACGGCCATCGCGCTCGGCCTGTTCTCGTTCCCGGTCGTGCTCGTGGCGCTGACGTGGATCTATCCCGCCGCCGGCGTCGCGGCCCGCGCCTTCGGGCTGTCGTAGGGGTTGGCCGAACATCCGCCGATCGAGGCTTACGAAGCGCTCGACTCCACCAACGCCGAGGCCCGCCGCCGCGCCGAGGCGGGCGAGGCCGGGCCGGTCTGGATCACGGCGGCGGTGCAGACCGCCGGCCGGGGCCGCCGGGGCCGGGCCTGGTCGACCCATAAAGGCAACCTGGCCGCCACCCTGCTGACGCTTGCGGACGTCCCGGCCGCCGAGGCGGCCCAGCTCTCGTTCGTGGCGGCGCTGGCGGCCTGCGACCTCGCCGACGCCTGCCTGGGCCCCGGCGCAGCGCGGCTGAAATGGCCCAACGACGTGCTCCTGCACGGCCGCAAGGCGGTCGGCATCCTGGTGGAATCCGGGACACGGCCCGACGGTCGCCTTTGGCTGGCCGTGGGGATCGGGGTGAACCTCGCCCACGCGCCGCAGGACGTGGAGCGGCCCGCCGCCGCCTTCTCCGACTACATGGCCGGCCCGCCGCCGGAGCCGCGCGCGGCCCTGGAGGTCCTTGCCGCCGCCTTCGAGCGCTGGCGCAGGGCCTGGGCGACGCGGGGTTTCGCGCCGATCGCCGAGGCCTGGACCGAGCGGGCCGTGGGCCTGGGCCAGCCCTGCGAGGCGCGGCTGCCCAACCGCACGCTCACCGGCGTGGCCGAGGGCATGGATTCCGACGGCGCCCTGCGGCTCAGGCTGGACGACGGGTCCCTTGAGCGCGTAACGGCGGGCGACGTGTTTTTCGGGGGCGTGTGAGGCGACGGATGCTGCTGGCGATCGAACAGGGCAACACCAACACGCTCTTCGCCGTCCACGACGGTGAGCGCTGGACCGCCCAGTGGCGCGCGGCCACCGAATCCAGCCGAACCGCCGATGAGTATGCCGTGTGGCTCTCCCAGCTCCTCGGCATGGCCGGGCTGTCGCTGGGCGTGTTCGACGGCTGCATCATCTCGAGCGTGGTGCCGCAGTCGATCTTCAACCTGCGCAACCTCTCGCGCCGCTACCTGCACGTGGAGCCACTGGTGATCGGCGAGAACGCCGATCTGGGCATCCCGGTGCGCATCGACAAGCCGTCCGAGGCCGGCGCCGACCGCCTGGTCAACGCCATCGGGGCCCATGTGGTCTACCCGGGGGCACTGATCGTCATCGACAGCGGCACGGCCACCACCTTCGACGTCATCGCCGCGGACGGCGGGTTCGAGGGGGGTGTGATCGCGCCGGGGATCAACCTCTCGATGGAAGCGTTGCACAACGCGGCGGCCAAGCTTCCCCGGGTGGCGATCCAGAGGCCGCAGAAGGTCGTGGGGACGGATACGGTGGGCGCCATGCAATCAGGCGTGTTCTGGGGCTACATCGCCCTGATCGAGGGGCTGGTGGCCCGCATCAAGGCCGAGCGGGGCGAGCCGCTGACGGTCGTGGCCACCGGCGGCGTGGCCTCGCTGTTCCACGGCGCCACGACGGCGATCGACCATTTCGACCCGGATCTCACCATTCGCGGCATGCTGGAAATCTGGCGCCGCAACCAGGCGGCGGCGTGATGGCGCGTAACAAGGACACCGACGAGCTCGTCTTCCTGCCGCTGGGCGGGTCGAACGAAATCGGCATGAACTTCAACCTCTACGGCTTCGGACCGGCCCACGACCGCAAGTGGATCGTGGTGGACCTGGGCGTGACCTTCGGCGACCAGACCACGCCCGGCGTCGAGGTCATCCTGCCGGACCCGGAGTTCATCGAGGAACACGCCGACCGCATCCTGGGCATCGTGCTGACCCACGCCCACGAGGACCACATCGGGGCCGTGGCCTGGCTGTGGCCGCGCCTGAAGGCGCCGCTCTACGCCACGCCCTTCACCGCCTTCATCCTGCGCGAGAA
This sequence comes from Phenylobacterium sp., assembly GCF_046463815.1. GTDB lineage: Bacteria > Pseudomonadota > Alphaproteobacteria > Caulobacterales > Caulobacteraceae > Phenylobacterium. Next base: position 71,288 of record NZ_JBKBRO010000016.1, read on the forward strand.
GCTGCGCGAGGCCGACCTTCTGGACCAGGTGTCGATCACCGAGGTGCCGCTGGGCGGGTCCATCGAGCTGGGCCCGTTCAAGCTGGACCTGATCACGCTCACCCACTCGATTCCCGAGCCGAACGGGCTGGCGATCCGGACCCCGCTGGGGACCGTGCTGCACACCGGCGACTGGAAGATCGACCCCGATCCCCTGCTGGGCGGGGTGACCGACGAGGACGCCATCCGCCGCCTGGGCGACGAGGGCGTGCTGGCGATGGTCTGCGACTCGACCAACGTCTTCGTGGACGGCCACGCCGGGTCCGAGGCCGAGGTTCGCGTGGCCCTGACCAAACTGATCGCCGGGCTGAAGGGCAAGGTGGCGGTGGCCTGCTTCGCCTCCAACGTGGCGCGGATGGACAGCGTGATCCGGGCGGCGGAGGCGGCGGGCCGCCGCGTCTGCCTGGTGGGGCGCTCGATGCATCGCATGGCCGCGGCGGCCAAGTCGGTTGGGCTGATGCAGGACATCCAGCCTTTCGTGGAAGACACCGAGGCCAAGCTCCTGCCCGAGAACGCCGTGCTTTACCTCTGCACCGGCAGCCAGGGCGAGCCGCGTGCGGCGCTGGCGCGGATCGCCGAGGGCACGCACCCGCACGTGAGCCTGGGCGCGGGCGATTCCGTGGTGTTCTCCAGCCGGGTGATCCCGGGCAACGAGATTCCGATCCGCAACCTGCAGAACAATCTGACCGAGCGCGGCGTGCGCCTCTACACCGAACGCGACCATCCGGGCATCCACGTCAGCGGCCACCCGTGCCGCGACGAGCTGGCCCAGATGTACCGCTGGGCGCGGCCCACCGTGGCGGTGCCGACCCACGGCGAGCGGCGGCACCTGATGGAGCACGCCGCCTTCGCCCGCGACCTGCAGGTGCCGCAGCAGGTGACGCCCCGGAACGGCGATATGGTGCGCCTGGCGCCCGGCCGAGCCGAGATCATCGACGAGGTGCCGGCCGGCCGCCTGTTCGTGGACGCCGGCGTGCTGACGCCCGAGAACGGTCCCTCGCTGCGCGAGCGGCGGCACGCGGCCTTCAACGGCGTGGTGGCGGTCTCGGTCGTGCTGGACGGCCGCAACCGCATCGCGTCTGGGCCGCAGGTGAGGGCGCTGGGCCTGCCCACCGACGACGACTATCCGCTCGACGAGGTGCTTGACGACCTGGCCGACGAGGCCCGCGAGGCCCTGAACCGCCTGAAGGGCGAGCAGCGCGAGCTGGACGAGGAGGTCGAGACCGCCATGTCCCGCGCCGTGAAGAAGGCCAGCCAGCGCATCTGGGGCCGCCGCCCCGTGGTCGAGACGACGGTGCTCAGGGTCTGAAGTTCCCCTGCGTGATCTCGCGCCCATCCGGCAAGCGGCGTATAGGACGCCCATGAAGATCGGGAAGCTGAACCATGTGGGCGTCGCCACGCCCTCCATCGAACAGTCCGCCGCCATGTACCGCGACGTGCTGGGGGCCACGAAGATCGGCGAGAAGTTCGCCATGCCCGAGCAGGGCGTGTGGGTCTGCTTCGTCGACCTCCCAAACAGCCAGATCGAGCTGATCGAGCCGCACGGCGACAACTCGCCGCTCAAGGGCTTCCTTGAAAAGAACCCGGCCGGCGGGCAACACCACGTCTGCTTCGAGGTCGAGGACATCATCGCCGCCCGCGACGACATGGTCGCCAAGGGCGCCACGGTGCTGAACAACGGCCAGCCCCGCATCGGGGCCCACGGCACGCCGGTGATCTTCGTCCATCCGAAGAACATGGGCGGCGTCCTGGTGGAGTTGATGGAAACGCCGAAGGGGGCGCACTGATGGGCCCGATCACCGCGATTGCGATCTACCTGACCATCTGGTGGACGGTGCTGTTCGCGGTGCTGCCCTGGGGCGTCCAGAGCCATCATGAGGCCGGGATCGACCGGGGCGACGGCGGCGACCCCGCCGCGCCGGTGAACCCCAGGCTGAAGCAGAAGTTCCTGACCACGACCTGGATCTCGGCCCTGGTCTTCGCGGCGATCTGGGCGGTCATCCAGTTCGGCCTGATCAAGCTGCCCAGCCTGCCGTCGGGCTATTAGGGAGCCCAAGGGTTCCTGGCGCGTTGCCAAGCTTCGGGCGGGGAGGGTATCAGAGCGCCTCCTTCCCGCCTTGAATCCTTAGGACACCGACAACGATGCGCCTTTCGCGTTACTTCATGCCGACGTTGCGCGAGGCGCCCTCGGACGCCCAGATCGTCTCGCACCAGCTCATGCTGCGCGCGGGCATGATCCGCCAGGAGGCGGCCGGCATCTACGCCTGGCTGCCGCTGGGCCTGAAGGTGCTGAAGCGGATCGAGCAGATCGTCCGCGAGGAGATGAACCGGGCCGGCGCCGTCGAGGTGCTGATGCCGACCCTCCAGCTCGCCGACCTATGGCGCGAGAGCGGCCGCTACGACGACTACGGCGAGGAGATGCTGCGCATCAAGGATCGCCACGAGCGGGACCTGCTGTACGGCCCCACCGCGGAGGAGGTCATCACCGACATCTTCCGGGCTTACATCAAGTCCTACAAGGACTTGCCGAAGAATCTTTACAACATTCAGTGGAAGTTCCGCGACGAGCGCCGGCCCCGGTTCGGGGTCATGCGCGGCCGCGAGTTCCTGATGAAGGACGCCTATTCCTTCGATATCGACGAGGCGGCGGCGCGCCGGGCCTACAACCGGATGTTCCTGGCCTACCTGAACGTCTATGCGCGGCTGGGCCTGAAGGCGATCCCCGTGCGGGCCGACACCGGTCCGATCGGGGGCGATCTGTCTCACGAGTTCATCATCCTGGCCGAGACGGGCGAGAGCGCCGTCTTCGCCCACCGCGACCTCGTGGAGATGGGCGCGCCGGGCCCCGACATCGACTGGGACGGCGACCTGGAGCCGCTGGTGCAGCAGCGCACGCGCCTCTACGCCGCCAGCGACGAGATGCACGACCAGGCCCGCTTCGAGGCCGAGGCGCCCGAGGACAAGCGGATGTCCGCCCGCGGCATCGAGGTCGGCCACATCTTCTATTTCGGCGAGAAGTACTCGCGGCCCATGAACGCCAAGGTGGCTGGCCCCGACGGCCAGGACCGCTTCGTGCAGATGGGCTCGTACGGCGTCGGCGTCTCGCGCCTGGTGGGCGCGATCATCGAGGCCAGCCACGACGAGGCCGGGATCATCTGGCCCGACAGCGTGGCGCCGTTCGGCGCGGCCGTCGTGAACCTGCGGCCCGGCGAGGCGGCGGTGGACGAGGTGGCCGAGCAGGCCTATCGGGCGCTCCAGGCCGCCGGCAATGACCCGCTGCTGGACGACCGCGACGAGCGGCCGGGCGCGAAGTTCGCCAGCCTCGACCTCGTGGGCGTGCCCTGGCAGCTCATCGTCGGCCCGAAGGGCGTGGCCGAAGGCGTCGTCGAGCTGAAGCGCCGCGCCACCGGCGAGCGCCAGACCCTGCCGCTCGAGGCGGCGCTGAAGGCGATCACCGGGTGAGCGACCCCGCCGCCGTCATGGGCGGGCGCGCCCCGCCGTTCGGCTACTGGGAGCGGATGCTGGCCGGCCGCTACCTGCGCGCCAGGCGCAGCCAGGGCGGCGTGGCGCTGATCTCGGTGATCTCGTTCATCGGCATCATGCTGGCCGTGGCGGTGCTGATCATCGTCATGAGCGTGATGAACGGCTTCCGGTCCGAGATGCTGACCCGCATCCTGGGCTTCCAGGGCCACCTCTACGTCACCGGCGGGGTGCTGGACGGCCCGGAACGCGACGCGGCGGTCCAGCGCATCCTCAAGGTCCCCGGCGTGGTCCAGGCCGCCCCCATCGTCGAGGCCCAGGCCATCGCGCTGGGGCCCACCCAGATCTCGGGCGCCATCGTGCGGGGCATCTCGCCCAGGGACCTGCGGGACACCAAGCTGGTTTCCGGCAATATCTCAAAGGGTTCGCTCGCCGAGTTCGGCGCGGGCGAATACGGCGGCGAGACGATCGTGGTGGGCCAGCGGCTGGCCGAGGCCCTGGGCGTGGCGCCCGGCGACGTCCTGACGCTGATCTCGCCCTCGGGGGGCGCCACGGCTTTCGGCGGCGCGCCGCTGCAGAAGGACTATGTGGTCGGCGCGACCTTCAGCGTCGGCATGAGCCAGTACGACCAGGCCTACATCTACATGCCGCTGGAGCAGGCCCAACTCTTCTTCGGCCGGGAAGGGACCGCCGACGCCATCGAGATCCGCGTCCAGGACCCGGACCATGCCGCCCGGATGAAGGCGGCGATCAACCAGGCCGCCGGCCCGGCCGCCCTGGTCACCGACTGGACCCAGCGCGACAGCTCCTTCTGGGGCGCGCTGAAGGTCGAGCGCAACGTGATGCGGCTGATCCTCATGCTGCTGGTCGCCATCGCGGCCATGAACATCATCTCGGGCCTCGTCATGCTGGTGAAGAACAAGGGCCGCGACATCGCCATCCTGCGGACCATGGGGGCCGGGCAGGGCTCGGTGCTGCGCATCTTCTTCATGGCCGGGGCCGCCGTGGGCGTGCTGGGCACCGCCGCGGGGCTCTCGCTGGGCGTGCTGTTCTGCGTCTACATCGAGCAGATCCAGGACCTGGTGGAATGGATCACCGGGGCCACGGTGTTCTCCTCGGACGTCTATTTCCTGTCCCACATCCCGGCGAAGGTGGACTGGCGCGAGGTGGTGGTCATTACCGCCTGGGCGCTGGGCATGAGCTTCGTGGCCACCCTGCCGCCGGCCTGGCGGGCCTCGCGCCTCGATCCGGTGGAGGCGCTCCGCTATGAGTGAGCCCGTCCTCTCCATCCGCGGCCTTGAGCGCACTTACCGCACGGCGGCGGGGCCGCTGACGGTGCTGCGCGGCGTGGACCTGGACCTGCGCCCCGGCGAGATCGTCGGCCTGATCGGGCCCTCGGGGTCGGGCAAGTCGTCCCTGCTGCACGCCGCGGGCCTGCTGGAGCATCCCGACGCCGGCCGCATCAGCGTGCTGGGCCGCGACTGCTCGAACCTGGGGGAGGGGGAGCGCACCCGCGTGCGGCTGGCTGCGATCGGCTTCGTCTACCAGTTCCACCACCTGCTGCCGGAGTTCTCGGCCCTCGACAACGTGGCCCTGCCGCAGATGATCGCCGGCAAGAGCCGCAGGGCCGCCCGCGACCGCGCCGCCCTGCTGCTCGGGGAATTGGGGCTGACCGAGCGCGTCCACCACCAGCCGGCCCAGCTCTCGGGCGGGGAGCAGCAGCGGGTGGCCATCGCCCGCGCCCTCGCCAATTCGCCCCGCATCCTGCTGGCCGACGAGCCCACGGGGAACCTCGACCCGACGACCTCGGGCGCGGTATTCGAGAACCTCTATGCGCTGGCCCGCAAGACCGGAGTCGCGGCCCTCGTGGCCACCCACAACCTTGAGCTCGCCAGCCACATGGACCGGGTGCTGGCGCTGAGGGACGGGCGCCTGGAGCCCTGGACGAAGCCCGAGGCGGCCGGAGCCTAGGTCGTGGACTCATAAGCTCTGAGCCAGAGTCGGGTTGAGGCGAGGAGGACGGCGGCGAGGAAGTTCCTTGCGAGCTTGTCGAAGCGAGTGGCGACGCGGCGGAAGTGCTTGAGGCGGCAGAAGAAACGCTCGACCTGATTCCGTTGCCGGTAGATGGCCGGATCGACGGAGCGCCTGACGATGCGGCGCGAGCAGCTTGGGATGCTGGGCTGGGCTCCCGAGCGGGCGATCAGCTCGATCACAGCGTTGGAGTCGTAGCCGCGGTCGGCGACGACGGTGGTTGGTGTAGGCAGGCCGGCGAGGAGTTCTGGGACGGCGCCCATGTCGGAGGCCTGGCCCGGCGAGATCAGCAGGCGCACCGGCAGGCCGTCCTGATCGACGACGGCGTGGATTTTGGTGCTCAGTCCTCCACGAGAACGGCCAATGGCGTGATCCGGGCCCCCTTTTTTCCGCCGGCGGCGTGCTGGTGAGCCCGGATGATCGAGCTGTCGATCATCTGCATCGACTGCGGGGACTGGGCTGCCAGGGTCTCGAATATCTTCAGCCAGACCCCCGCCTTCGCCCAGCGATTGTAGCGGTTGTAAACCGTCGTGTAGGGGCCGTAGCGCTCCGGCAGGTCCCGCCAAGGCGTGCCCGTCCGCAACACGTAGAAAATGCCGTTGAGCACCCTGCGATCATCGACCCGGGCCACCCCTCGCGGCTTGTTCGGAAGCAGCGGCGCGATCAGCCGCCACTCCGCCTCGCTCAGATCGTAGCGCGCCATCCGAAGGCTCCTTTCGGTAGCCTTGAATCAAGCGTCGCACTCACCCGCAAGCTTTATGGGTACAGAACCTAGCGGCGCGCCCTCCAGCCCTCGGCCGTGCGGGCGTCCGGCAGGTCGATCTGATTCAGGATCGCGATCAGGGCCTCGCCGCCGGCCTGGATGTCGGCCTTCGGATGCACCTGGCGGATGTCGTAGGTGTACTCGCCGCGGCGGAGGAACAGCACGACCTGCACCCGGCCCTGGTTGTCGACCCAGTTGCGGCCGATCTGGACCTGGGCCTTGGGACCCTGGGGTGGGTCGGTGAGCCGCGCGGCGACGCCCACGGCCTTCTCGAGTTCCTTTAGGCCGGCGTTGACGAGCAGCTTGTCCTTGGAGGCATCCGGCTGGCGGGTCACGTAGATCGTCGCCCACCCCGTGTCGCTCTCGAGCATGCAGGCCATGTTTAGGCGCGCGTCGTCAGGGTCGTAGACGCCGAGCACCTGGCGTTCGTAGGTTCCGAAGGCCCGGGGGCAGACGAAGCCGGAGCCGCGCATCACGAAGGCGGCGTCGTCGCCCCAGGTGATCAGATGGTCGTCGGGCACATAGAGCGCGGCGAAGCCGTCCGCGCCGGCGATGTCCTGCGGCCGGAGAATCTCGGCCTGGGGACCGTCCTCCAACGGGATGAGGAGGCTGATCGCGTCGCCCACGGGATCGTGGACGGCGATGGCCCTCCGGTCCGTCTCCAGCAGTTCGGCGATGTCGTCCGCGATCCGGCGCGCCGACGGCGGCCCGTCGTAGATCTGGCCGATGTAGTTCGCCCCTCTGTCGCGGCCCACGAGGTAGTAGGCCGGCGCGTTGCTGGCGGCGGGCAACCCCTGGCGTCCGCCCTGATCCCAGGCCCTGGCGTCCGACAGCGACGGTCCCCTCATGACGAAGAAGAAGTCGTCGTGGCCCGTGGCGCCGGCCCATCGCACCGGCAGGCGGCCGCTCCCGCTGTTGAGCGTCCAGATGGCGTCTGCAACCTCGAACCGGGCGACGGCGCAGGGCTGGGCGGCCTCGATCTCCTTCTCCGGCCATCGCCCCGGTCCCGACGGATCGTGCAGGGTCAGGAAGATGGCGCTGATCAGCGCGCCGCGCGTGGCCGGGTCGAGCGGCGTCTTGAGGACGACGGGCTTGCCGGTCTCGGCCAACGGCGCGGCGCAGGCCGCCGCCATCTGCTGGAACATCCGCTCGGGCTTCGCCTGGGCGAACGCGGGCTGGGCCGCGAGGACGGGCAGTCCCGTGATGAGCAGGGCCGCGACGGCTCCGCGAAGGCTGTGCATACCGGAGGTCCCCCCAACGAATCTTCGCAACCTATAGCAGGCTTGACGGCGCGAACAAAAGGGGAATAAGAACGAAAAAGGAACACAGGGGTTGTCCCTGCGATTGTCCACAGGGACCCCACAGGAAGGATGCCGCAGATGGTTCGTCTCGCCCGGGAATCGCTGGCGTTTATGTCGGTCGCCAGCTTTGTCTGGATGGTGTGCGCCGTGGCGGCTCATGTGAGCTGACGCCATGCGAATGGGGGAGGCGGCCGGGTTGAGCGAAGATGCCGAAGGCTTCGTCCACCTGCGGGTCCGGTCCGCCTATTCGCTGCTGGAAGGGGCCATCAAGGCCGACAAGATCGGCGACCTCGCCAAGGCCCAGGGGATGCCCGCCGTGGCGCTGGCCGACCGGGCCAACCTGTTCGGCGCCCTGGAGTTCTCGGTGGCCACCAAGGGCGCGGGCGTCCAGCCGATCATCGGCTGCGCCCTGCCGGTCTCGGGGATCGGCGAGAAGCCGCCCGAGCGCTGGGCCAAGACCCCCACCGTCATGCTGCTGGCCCAGAACGAGGCCGGCTACCTGAACCTCTGCGAGCTCTCCTCGGCGGCCTTCCTCGACGTGGACGCCAGCGAGGAGCCGAACGTCCCCTGGGCCAAGGTCCGGGAGCGCGCCGAGGGGCTGATCCTGCTGTCCGGCGGGCCGGACGGGCCGGTGGACCACCTGTTCGCGTCCGGCAAGGTGAAGGAGGGTCGCGCGGCGCTCTCCGAGATGAAGGCCGCATTTGGCGACCGCTTCTATGTGGAGTTGCAGCGCCACGGGACGCCCGCCGAGGCCGCCGCCGAGGGCGAACTGGTGGCCTTCGCCTATGACGAGGACGTCCCCCTCGTCGCCACCAACGACGTCTATTTCAAGGACCCCAAGATGCACGCGGCGCACGACGCGCTGCTCTGCATCGCCGACGGGGCGTTCATCGGCCAGGACGAGCGGCGGCGGGTGAGCGCCGAGCACTGGTTCAAGCCGCCGGCCGACATGCGGGCCCTGTTCGCCGACCTGCCCGAAGCCTGCGACAACACCCTGGACATCGCCCGGCGCTGCGCCTTCATGGTGCACAAGCGCGACCCGCTGCTGCCGAGGTTCACCACCGACGCCGGCCGCTCCGAGGCGGACGAACTGGCCCACCAGGCGCGCGAGGGGCTGAAGGCCCGCATGGCCCGGGGCCAGGCCAACGTCTATCCGGCCGAGGACTACGAGGCCCGCCTGGAGCGCGAGATCCAGGTCATCACCCAGATGGGCTTCCCGGGCTACTTCCTGATCGTCTCGGACTTCATCAAGTGGGCGAAGGCGCGCGGCATCCCGGTGGGGCCGGGGCGGGGCTCGGGCGCGGGCTCGCTGGTGGCCTATGCGCTGACCATCACCAACCTCGACCCGCTGCGCTACGGCCTGCTGTTCGAGCGCTTCCTGAACCCCGAGCGGGTCTCGATGCCCGACTTCGACATCGACTTCTGCCAGGAGCGGCGGGAGGAGGTGATCCAATACGTCCAGCAGCGCTACGGCCGGGACAAGGTGGCCCAGATCATCACCTTCGGCACGTTGCAGGCCCGCGCCGTGCTGCGCGACGTGGGCCGGGTGATGCAGCTTCCCCTGGGCCAGGTGGATCGGCTGGCCAAGATGGTGCCGGCCAATCCCGCGAACCCGGTGACCCTGGCCCAGGCCATCGACGTCGAGCCGCGCCTGAAGGAGGAGGCCGCCCGCGACGAGGCGGTCGCGCGCCTGCTCGACGTGGCGCTGCAGTTGGAAGGCCTCTACCGCAACGCCTCGACCCACGCCGCCGGCGTGGTGATCGGCGACCGTCCGCTGACCCAGCTCACGCCGCTCTACCGCGATCCGCGCTCGGAGCTGCCGGCCACCCAGTTCAACATGAAGTGGGTCGAGAGCGCGGGCCTCGTGAAGTTCGACTTCCTGGGCCTGAAGACGCTGACGGTCATCGACCGGGCGGTGAAGCACCTGGAGAAGCGCGGGGCGGCCGTCGACATGGACGCCCTGCCGCTGGACGACGCCAAGACCTACGAGCTGATGAGCAGCGCCCAGACGATCGGGGTGTTCCAGCTCGAAGGGCAGGGGATGCGCGACACCCTGCGCCAGCTCCGGCCCGGCAGCATCGAGGACGTCACCGCCATCGTGTCGCTGTACCGGCCGGGCCCGATGGACAACATCCCGGCCTTCGTCGACTGCAAGTTCGGCCGCAGGGAGATCGACTACCTGCACCCCACGCTCCAGGGGGTTCTGAAGGAGACCTACGGCATCATCGTCTACCAGGAACAGGTGATGCAGATCGCCCAGATCCTGGCGGGCTACAGCCTCGGTCAGGCCGACCTCCTGCGCCGCGCCATGGGCAAGAAGAAGAAGGAGGAGATGGAGCAGCAGCGGGCGCTGTTCGTCTCAGGCGCCGAGGCCAAGGGCGTGCCGGCCGCCCAGGCGGGGGCGATCTTCGACCTCGTGGACAAGTTCGCGGGCTACGGCTTCAACAAGTCCCACGCCGCCGCCTACGCCGTGGTCAGCTACCAGACGGCCTGGCTGAAGGCGAACGCGCCGGTCGAGTTCTTCGCCGCCTCGATGAGCCTCGACATGGCCAACACCGACAAGCTGTCGGTGTTCTACCAGGACGCCAAGCGGTTCGGCGTGAAGATCCGCCCGCCGTGCGTGAACCGCTCGGGCGCCGACTTCGAGGTGGAGGACGGCGAGGTGCTCTACGCCCTGGGCGCGATCCGCAACGTGGGCCTGCAGGCGATGGAGCACGTGGTGCAGGTGCGCCGCGAGGGCGGGCCGTTCCGGGACATCTTCGACTTCGTGGAGCGCGTGGACCCCAAGCAGGTCAACAAGCGCACCTTCGAGACCCTGGCGCGGGCCGGGGCCTTCGACGCCATCCATCCGAACCGGGCCCAGCTCGTGGAGGCCGCCGAGCTGCTGGTGGGCGTGGGGCAGGCCGTGGCCGCCCAGCGGGAGTCGGACCAGGGCGGCCTGTTCGGCGACGGCGACCGCGACCTCGTCGAGGCCCAGAAGCGCAAGATGCCGCGCACCGAGCCCTGGACGCCGACCGAGCGGCTGGACGAGGAGCTGGCGGCGGTGGGCTTCTACCTTTCGGGCCATCCGCTGGAGGACATGGTCGAGGCCCTGCGCCGGCGGCGCACCGACCTGCTCACCGACGCCATCGCCAAGGCGGTGGCCGGGGCCGAGGCCCTGCGCATGGCGGGCGTCATCCGCCGCAAGCAGGAGCGGCCGTCGCGCACCGGGGAGAAGTTCGCCTTCGTGACGCTGTCGGACCCGACGGGCGAGTACGAGGTGCTGTTCCCGCCGGAATCCCTGCGCAAGTGCCGCGACCTGCTGGAGCCCGGACGGGCGGTGGCGCTGAAGGTGCGGGCCAAGGCCAACGAGGGCGAGGTGCGCTTCTTCGGCGACGACGTGGAGCCGGTGGAGAAGGCCGTCGAGAATGTGGTCGCGGGCCTGCGCGTCCACGTGGCCCCGCGCAGCGCCGAGATCGAGGCGCTGAAGAAGCGGCTGGAGGGCGTTGTCAATCCGCGGGGCGGGGAGATCGTGCTGGTCGCCGCCCTGGAGGTCGGCCGGGAGGTGGAGCTGAAGCTGCCCGGCCGGTTCACCCTGGACGGCGCCGTGCGCGGCGCGCTGAAGACCGCGCCGGGCGTCGTCTTCGTCGAGGACCTGTAGCGGCGCCCATGGCGGCGCCTATCGCGTCCGAAAGCCGCCAGACGGGCGGCTAGAGGCTGCCTAGAGACCCGCGTTCCGCCACCTTCCCTTGAGTCGCGACATGACCTTCGACAGCCGATCCTTCCCCTGCGCCGCCTTCCTGGCCCTCGCGGCCGTCCCGGCCGCCGCCTCCGCCACCGAACGGATTCCCGAACCTGGCCCTCGGGCCGAGCAGGCGCTGGAGGACGCGTGGTGGACCGGCCCGATGCTGGCCTCGGGCGCGGCGACGCTGCCCAAGGGGCGCTGGCTGGTGGAGCCCTATCTGTTCGACGTGCGCGGCGACGACGGCGACAGCCTCGGCAACCTGACCTACATCCTCTACGGGCTGAACGACCGGGTGACCGTGGGGGTGATCCCGACCTTCTCGTACAACCGCCCGGACGGCGCGCGGAACAGCTCGCACGTGGGCCTCGGCGACGTGACGGTGCAGGCGCAGTACCGGCTGACCGAGTTCCGCAAGGGGAGCTGGGTTCCCACGACCTCCGTGGTGCTCCAGGAGACCCTGCCGACGGGCAAGTACGACCGGCTGGACGGCCGGGCCGCCGACGGCTTCGGGGGCGGGGCCTACGCGACCACCCTGGGGGTCTACGCCCAGACCTACGCCTGGGCGCCGAACGGGCGGATCGTGCGGCTGCGCCTGAACACGTCCGCGACGGCGTCACGGGCGACCGACGTGCGGGACGACAGCGTCTACGGCACGCCCGCGGGCTTCCGCGGCCGGGCCAAGCCGGGCGCCTCGGTGCTGGTGGACGCGGCCATGGAATACAGCGCCACCCGGAACTGGGTGCTGGCGCTGGACCTCGTCTATCGCCACGACGAGCCGATCAAGGTCAGCGGCGTGGGCCCCGCCGGGGAGCTCATCGCCTACGACACGGGAACCCACGACAGCTTCGCCGTGGCCCCGGCCGTGGAGTACAACGTCTCGCCGACCCTGGGCTTCCTGTTCGGCGTCCGCGTCATCCCGGCGATCGCCGGGCGGCAGGCGACGGTGACGCCGGCCATTGCAGTGAATATGATCTACTAGTCGAGGTTGTGCGGAGAGCCCGAGATGAGACGCCTTGCCCCCCTGTTGGCGGTTGTGGCCAGCCTGGCGGCGTTCTCGCCAGCGGCCGCCCAGAGTTACGGGATGTTCGGCGCCAAAGAGTCGCGGCCGAAGTCGCCGACGGCGCCCTCCCTGGCCGACGCCTACAAGCCCAAGCCCCCGCTGGGCGCGCCCGCCGCGCCTAGGGTCTATGCGCCCATGGCGCCGCTCCCCCAGGCGAAGGCGCCCGAGCCCTTCAAGCCCTACCAGCCCTACAAGCCGGGATCGGTCTACGGCTCGCAGACGCCGCGCCGGCCGTAGCCGCCCCGCGACGACTTGATTTTCCGGCGCTTTCCCCCTACATGCGCCGCTTCAATCCACACGCGGGCGTTCGGCCTGGCCGGGGAGACATCCCGTCCTGGTCCGTTCCGGTCCTCTTCGGAGGGTTTGCCTGCGGCGGTCAACCGGAAGAAAGAGACGATACAGACGATGGCTCTGCCTGATTTCTCCATGCGCCAGCTGCTCGAAGCCGGCGCCCACTTCGGCCACCAGACGCACCGCTGGAACCCGAAGATGGACAAGTACATCTTCGGCGCGCGCTCCAACATCCACATCATCGACCTGTCGCAGTCGATCCCGCTGATGCACCAGGCCCTGGTGAAGGCGCGCGAAGTCGCCGCCGGCGGCGGCCGCATCCTGTTCGTGGGCACCAAGCGCCAGGCCTCGGAGCCGATCGCCACGGCCGCCAAGCGCTGCGCCCAGTACTACGTCAACCACCGCTGGCTGGGCGGCACGCTCACCAACTGGCGCACCGTGTCGGGCTCGATCGCCCGCCTGCGCGAGCTGGAGACGGTGCTGGCCGGCGAGGGCCAGGGCCGCTCGAAGAAGGAGCTGCTGCAGCTCACCCGCGAGCGCGACAAGCTGGAGCTGAGCCTCGGCGGCATCAAGGACATGGGCGGCATCCCCGACCTGATGTTCGTGATCGACACCAACAAGGAAGCGATCGCGATCCAGGAAGCCCGCAAGCTGAACATCCCGGTGATCGCCATCCTGGACACCAACTGCAACCCGGACGGCATCACCTATCCGATCCCGGGCAACGACGACGCCGCGCGCGCCATCCAGCTCTACTGCGACCTGATGGCCGACTCGATCCTGGACGGCCTGGCGGCCGGCCAGGCGGCCTCGGGCGTCGACCTGGGCGCCTCGGAAGCGCCGATCGAGCCGATGCTGGCCCGCGAGCTAGCGCCGGAACCGGCGGCTGAACCCGAGGTCACCGCGCCGGAAGCCGCGGCCCTCGAAGCCGAGATGACCGGCGCCGAAGCTCCCGCGGCGGATGCGGCGAGCGAAGAACAGGCCGGCTGAGCGCCCCCGCGGGCGCTTCGCTGACACGAAACTCTGATGGCGGGCCCTCATGATGGGGGCTCGTCCGATTCCAGACTGAAGGAGCCGACCATGGCGGAGATCACCGCTGCGCTGGTCAAGGAACTGCGCGAAAAAACCGACGCGGGCATGATGGACTGCAAGAAGGCCCTGCAGGAGAACGGCGGCGATATCGAGGCCGCGGCCGACTGGCTGCGGACCAAGGGCCTCTCCAAGGCGGCCAAGAAGTCGGACCGCGCGGCCGCCGAAGGCCTCGTGGCCGGCCTGGTGAGCGGCGACGGCAAGACCGGCGTGCTCATCGAACTGAACGCCGAGACCGACTTCGTGGCCAGGAACGAGAAGTTCCAGGACGCCGCCCGCCGCATCGCGGCCACGGCCCTGGCGCACCAGGCGCTCGAGACCCTGCACGAGGCCAAGACGGCCGAGGGCGAGGTGATCGGCGACCTCGTGACCGGACTGATCGCCACGATCGGCGAGAACATGCGTCTGCGCCGCAGCGAACGCCTGAGCGTCGAGAACGGCGCCGTGGCCCTCTACCTGCACAACGTGCAGGGCGAAGGCGTGGCGCGCCTCGGCGTGCTGGTGGCCCTGGAAGGCGCCGGCGACCAGGCCGTGCTGAAGGATGTCGGCCGCAAGATCGCCATGCACGTGGCCGGCACGCCGACCCCGCCGCTGGCGCTCACCTCCAACGACCTCGACCCCGAGGCCGTGGCCAAGGAGCGCGAGATCCAGACCCAGACCGCGATGGAGTCGGGCAAGCCCCGCGAGATCGCCGAGAAGATGGTCGAGGGCCGGATCCGCAAGTGGCAGGAAGAAGTGGTCCTGCTGAAGCAGCCGTTCGTGATGAACCCCGATCAGACGATCGAGCAGCTCATCGAGGAGACGGCCAAGCAGTCGGGCTCGCCCGTGAGCGTGAAGGGCTTCGTGCGCTTCGCCCTCGGCGAAGGCGTGGAGAAGAAGGCGGACGACTTCGCGGCCGAAGTGGCCTCGATGACGAGCGCCTCCTAGGCTCGACCCAAAACGACCCGTTGAGGGCGCGGCGCGTTCGACGCGCGCCGCGCCCTTGATGTATCTAGTGACCGCTTAAGAGAATCTCCGGACCCGACATGACCAAACCCCGCTACAGCCGCGTGCTCCTGAAGGTGTCGGGCGAGGTCCTGATGGGCGACCAGCCTTTCGGCATCGACACGGGCACCCTGGAGCGGACGGCCGAGGATATCGCCGAGGTGGTGCGCACGGGCGTGCAGCTCTGCCTGGTCATCGGCGGCGGCAACATCTTCCGCGGCGTCTCGCTGGCGGGGCGCGGCATGGAGCGGGCCAGCGCCGACTACATGGGCATGCTCGCCACGGTGATGAACGCGCTCGCCCTCCAGGCCGCCCTGGAGAAGATCGGCGTCTACACCCGCGTGCAGTCGGCCATCCCGATGGAGGCGGTCTGCGAACCCTACATCCGCCGGCGCGCGATCCGGCACCTGGAGAAGGGCCGCGTGGTGATCTTCGCCGCCGGCGTCGGCGCGCCGTTCTTCACGACCGATTCCGGCGCGGCGCTGCGGGCCGCCGAGATGGGCTGCGAGGCGCTGTTCAAGGGCACCAGCGTGGACGGCGTCTACACCGCCGACCCCAAGAAGGACGCGTCCGCCGAACGCTACGACACGCTCAGCTACACCGACGTGCTGGCCAAGGACCTGCGGGTCATGGACGCCTCGGCGGTCAGCCTGATGCGCGACAACCAGATTCCGATCGTGGTGTTCTCCATCCGCGAGCGGGGCAATTTCCTCCAGGTGCTCAAGGGGCAAGGGGTCTACACGACCATCGCCTGACGCCCTAGTTTCCAACGCCACTGACATCCCACGGGAGAGATCCGCATGGCCACCGCCGAGAAGCCGGTGCTTTCCAAGTACAAGGACCGCATGGACAAGGCCGTCGCGGCGCTGAAGGAGGAGTTCGCCTCGCTGCGGACCGGCCGGGCCTCGGCCAGTCTGCTCGACCAGATCCACGTGGACGCCTACGGCTCGTCAATGCCGCTCAACCAGGTGGCCGCCGTCTCCGTGCCCGAGGCCCGGATGATCTCGGTCAACGTCTGGGACCGGGGCATGGTGGTCTCGGTCGAGAAGGCGATCCGGCAGTCGGACCTGGGGCTCAATCCCGTCGTCGACGGCCAGACCCTCCGCATCCCGATCCCGCCGCTCACCGAGGAGCGACGCAAGGAAATCGCCAAGATCGCCGGCCGCTACGCCGAGCAGCAGCGGGTGGCCGTCCGCAACATCCGCCGCGACGGCAACGAGGACCTTCGCAAGGCGCAGAAGGACAACGTCATCAGCCAGGACGAAGAGAAGCGGATGGAGGCCGAGATCCAGAAGTTCACGGACGAAGCCATCAAGCGCATCGACGAAGCCTTGAAAACCAAAGAACAAGAGATCATGCAGGTCTGACGCGCGCGTCCGCCGCCGCACCCTTGGATATCCCAGACGCCATGGCCGCCCCTGAGAAGATCCCGCACGCGGGCGCGCCTGCCGACCAGGCGCAAGGCCGGCCCCTGCACGTCGCCGTCGTCATGGACGGCAACGGCCGGTGGGCCAAGCAGCGCGGCCTGCCGCGCACGCTGGGCCACCGCGAGGGCGTCGAGGCGCTGAAGCGCACCGTCTCGGCCGCGCCCGAGCTCAACATCCGCTGGCTGACGGTCTTCGGCTTCTCGACCGAGAACTGGAGCCGTCCCGCCGCCGAGGTGGCGGAACTGATGGCGCTCCCCAAGCGCTACTTCGAGACCGACATCGCGCGGCTTGAGCGGGAAGGGGTCCGCGTCCGGGTGATCGGCCGCCGCGAGGGACTGTCGAGCGATCTCGTCAGAATCATCGAGGACGCCCAGGACCGCACGGCCGCCAACGACCGGTTCTTCCTCAACATCGCCTTCAACTACGGAGGGCAGGCCGACATCGCCGACGCCGCCCGTCGCTTCGCCGAGGAGGTCGCCGCCGGCCGCGCGAGCCCGGCCGATCTCACCGAGGAACGCTTCGGGAGCCTCCTGGCGACCGCCGGTTCGCCGCCGCCGGACCTGATCGTCCGGCCTTCGGGCGAGCAGCGCCTCTCGAACTTCCTGCTCTGGGAAGCCGCCTATGCGGAACTCGTCTTCCAGGACGTGCTCTGGCCCGACTACGGCAAGGAACACCTGAGGGCGGCGCTGGCGGACTACGCCGCGCGAGACCGGCGCTATGGCGCGATCGTGGCCGATGACGTCCTCGCCGCCGGCTAAGCGGTTCGACTGGTCCAACCTCGGCCTGCGGATCGCCTCGGCCGTGGTGATCGCGCCGGCCGCGGTCGGCGCCGCATGGGTGGGCGGCTGGCCCTATCTCGTGCTGATCGCCGTGGGCGTGGCGCTCCTCTCCCTGGAATGGGGCGGGATGAGCGCGCCGGTCGCCCCGACCCGCGTCTCGGCCGCGGTGACCGCGGCGGTGCTGGCCAGCGTCTTCCTGGCCTACCAGGACCAGGACCTGTTGGCGTGGACGGCGGCCGCGCTGGGCGCCCTGGCCGCCGCCCTGGTGGCGCGGGGGGTGGCCGAGCGGCCCGCCGACGCCGCGTTCGGGGTCGTCTACATCGCCCCGGCCGCCATCTGCCTTGTCTGGCTCAGGGCCACCGACCAGGGCCATTGGTGGATGATGACGCTCTTCGCCGCCACCTGGGCCGCGGACATCGGCGCCTTCGCCGTCGGCAGCTTGCTGAAGGGACCCAAGCTGTGGCCCCGGTTCTCTCCCAACAAGACCTGGTCCGGCTTCGTCGGCGGCCTCGCGGCCTCGGCCCTGGCCGGATTCGCCATGGCGCTCTTCAGCGTCTTCCAACTCAACCTGGCGGCCGCGGCGCTCGTCGGCCTCTCGGTCGGCCTCGCCACCATGGCCGGCGATCTCTGGGAATCGATGCTGAAGCGCCGTTTCGGCGTGAAGGACTCCGGCGACCTCATTCCAGGGCACGGCGGGCTGCTGGATCGCGTGGACGGCCTTATGTTCGCCGTGGTCGTGATGGCCCTGGTCCGGCTCGCCAACATATGGGGATGGCATTGAACCTGCCGCGCACGGTCAGCGTCCTGGGCTCCACTGGCTCGATCGGGGTATCGACCCTCGACCTGTTCGAACAGGCCAAGGTGGACGTGGACGTCGTCGCCCTGACCGCCGGGCGCAACGTCGAGCGGCTGGCCGAACAGGCCCTGCGCTGGCGCCCGCGCATCGCGGTGATCGAGGATGAGGCGGGCCTGCCGGCCCTGCGCGACCGCCTGAAGGGCTCCGGCATCGAGACGGCCGCGGGCGCCAACGCCGTGCGGGATGCGGCGGCGGCCGAGGCCCAGTGGGTGATGTCGGCCATCGTCGGCTTCGCCGGCCTCGCGCCCACGCTCGCGGCGGCCAAGGCGGGGGCGGTGATCGCGCTCGCCAACAAGGAAAGCCTGGTCTGCGCCGGACCGGCCCTGCTGCGCACGGCCAGGATGGCCGGCGGCGCGGTCGTGCCGGTGGACTCCGAGCATTCGGCCATCTTCCAGGTCCTTGACCCCGAGGTCGC
Organism: Phenylobacterium sp.; assembly: GCF_046463815.1. Lineage (GTDB taxonomy): Bacteria > Pseudomonadota > Alphaproteobacteria > Caulobacterales > Caulobacteraceae > Phenylobacterium. Next base: position 89,527 of record NZ_JBKBRO010000016.1, read on the forward strand.
CGACCAGGTCTCGCGACTGATCCTCACCTCGTCGGGCGGGCCGTTCCGCAACGCCACGCGCGAGGAGATGGCCGCGGCCACGCCCGAGCGCGCGCTGGCCCACCCGAACTTTTCGATGGGCGCCAAGATTTCGATCGATTCCGCGACCATGATGAACAAGGGCCTGGAGGTGATCGAGGCCGCCTATCTGTTCGCCATGCCGCCGGAGCGGATCGAAGTCCTGGTCCATCCCCAGCAGATCATCCACAGCCTCGTGGAATACGCCGACGGCTCGACGCTGGCCCAACTGGGGCCGCCCGACATGCGGCCGCCGATCGCGTGCGCCTTCGCCTGGCCCGACCGGCTGCCGTGGCCGGCGCCGAAGCTGGACCTGACCCAGACGCCGCTGACCTTCCAGCATCCCGATTTCGACCGCTTCCCAGCCCTGCGCATCGCCAAGGAGGCGCTGCGGGCGGGGGGCCACGCGCCGGCGGCGATGAACGCGGCGAACGAGCGCGCCGTCTCGGCTTTCCTTGACCGGCGCATCGGCTTCCTCGACATCAGTGCTGTCGTCTCGGAAACGCTGGAGCGTCTGGACGGCATGGAATTCGCAGCGGACGGCCCGGACGCCGTGGAGTGCGCCAGGATGACCGATACCGAGGCCCGCCGGGTGGCGGACGACGTGGTGGGCGGCCTGGCCTCAAGGGCCGCCAGGGCGTGATGGAGTCGTTCCCGATGCAGTTCCTTCAGAACGCCTTGCTCTACGTCGTCCCGTTCCTGCTCGTCCTGGGCATGGTGGTGACGGTCCACGAACTGGGCCACTTCCTGGCCGCGCGCTGGCTCGGCACCAAGATCGACCGCTTCTCGATCGGCTTCGGCCGCGCGCTGGCGAGCTGGCGCGACCGCCACGGCGTGGAATGGCGCGTGGGCTGGATGCCGCTGGGCGGCTACGTCCGCTTCGCGGGCGACGAGAACATGGCCTCGATCCCCGACGCCGAGGACCTCGCCGCCATGCGCCGGGAGGTGGTGAAGCGGGAAGGCGAGGGGAGCCTCTCCCAGTATTTCCATTTCAAGCCGCTGTGGCAGCGGGCGATCATCGTGGCCGCCGGCCCGGCCGCCAACTTCCTGCTGGCCATCGCCATCTTCGCGGCCCTGCTGATGAGCTTCGGCGAGCTCGTGCTGCCGTTCCGGGTCGCCCAGGTGACGCCGAACAGCCCCGCGGCGGTGGCTGGCTTCCGGCCGGGCGACCTGATCGTCGAGGCCAACGGCCGCGCCGTGCGCCGCTTCGACGAGGTGCAGCAGCTTGTCCGCGTCCGCGCCGAGGTGCCGACCAGCTTCGTGGTCGAGCGGGGCGGGGCGCGGGTGACCCTGGTCGCCACCCCGCGCTGGGAGGTGCAGAAGGATGCGGTCGCCGGCGAGCAGCGGGTGGGCGTCCTGGGGCTGATTCCGGCGCAGCGGGCGGAGGACTTCCAGCGCGTCCGTTACGGGCCCGTCCAGGCCGTGGCCGGCGGCGTGCAGCGCACCTGGAGCACGCTGGAGACCAGCGTTTACTACCTGGGCCGCTTGGTGACGGGGCAGGTGGGCGCGGACCAGCTCCGCGGGCCCTTGGGCATCGCCAGCGTCACCAAGAACGTCGCCGAGCTCGGCGCCGAGGGCGCGCTCTCGGTCGGGCAGATGGTCATTGGGGCGAGCCTCAACCTGATCCAGCTCGCGGCCCTGATCTCGGTCAGCATCGGCTTCATGAACCTGCTGCCGGTGCCGGTGCTGGATGGCGGGCACCTGATGTTCTACGCCTACGAAGCGGTCGCAAGGCGCCCTCTTGCCGCCAAGGTTCAAGCCGCAGGTTACCGGGTAGGCCTTGCGCTCGTCCTCGGTTTGATGTTGTTCGCCACTTGGAACGATTTGCAGCGCCTGCGTGTGTTCAATCTGTTCGGCGGCCTATTCTCCTAGGCCCTCGGTCCCACAAAACGGCTGATTCGATGCTCAAGACCCGCGCCTGCAGCGCTGCGCTCGCCTCCGGCCTTGCCCTTCTCCTGGGTTCGACCGCTCTCGTGACGCCGACGCTGGCCTTCGCCCAGCAGGAGCAGGGGGGACGGGTCCAGCGGATCCTTGTCCAGGGCAACGAACGCATCGAGCAATCGACGGTCGTCTCGTACCTGCCGGTGCAGGTGGGCGACCAGGTCACGCCCGAGCGAATCGACCTGGCCCTGAAGGCGCTGTTCCGCACCGACCTGTTCTCGGACGTGAAGATCGACTTCCAGAACGGGGACCTCATCATCACCGTCGACGAGAACCCGATCATCAACCGGGTGATCTTCGAGGGGAACAAGGGCCTGAAGGAAGACAAGCTGCGCGACGAGGTGAGCGTTCGCCCGCGCGGCATCTTCACCCGCGCCAAGGCCCAGGGCGACGTCCAGCGGATCGTCGAGCTCTACCGGCGCTCGGGCCGGATCTCGGCGACGGTCGAGCCGCAGATCATCGAGCTGCCGCAGAAGCGCGTGGACCTGATCTTCAAGATCGACGAGGGCCCCAAGAGCGGCATCCTCTCGGTCAACTTCCTAGGCAACAAGGCCTTCAGCGACAACGACCTGCGCGACGTGGTCGTGACCGAGGAGAGCCGCTGGTACAAGTTCTTCTCCTCGAACGCCAACTACGACCCCGACCGCCTGGAGTACGACAAGGAGCAGCTGCGCAAGCACTACCGCAACCGCGGCTATTACGACTTCCGGGTCTCCTCGGCCGTGGCCGAGCTGTCGCCCGACAAGAACGGCTTCGTGGTCACCTACACGGTCGACGAAGGGCCCAAGTACGACTTCGGCAAGGTCGAGGTCGAGACCGAGCTCCAGAAGCTGAACAAGGACGTCCTGGCGTCGCTGCTGCCGATCCGCACCGGCCAGACCTATCAGGACGAGGCCATCGAACAGGCCACGGACTCGCTGACCTTCGCCGCCGGCGCCGCGGGCTTCGCCTTCGTGGACGTCCGCCCGCGCTACACGCCCAACCGCGAGGCCAGGACCGTCGATGTGACCTTCCAGGTCCGCGAAGGGCCGCGGGTCTACGTCGATCGCATCGACATCGTCGGCAATACCCAGACCCTGGACTACGTGATCCGCCGCGAGATGAGCGTGGTGGAGGGCGACGCCTACAACCGCGCCCTGGTCGACCGCTCGAAGCGCCAGATCCGCGGGCTGGGCTATTTCAAGAACGTCGACATCACCGAGATCCCCGGCTCGGCGCCCGATCGCACCGCGTTGCAGGTGCGCGTCGAGGAGCAGCCCACGGGCGAGCTGTCGTTCAGCGCCGGCTACTCCTCGGTGGACCAGCTCGTGCTCGACCTGGGGATCAGCCAGCGGAACTTCCGCGGCCGCGGCCAGGACGTGCGCGCCCGCGTCTCGGTGGGTTCGCTGCGCCAGCAGCTCGACTTCTCGTTCACCGAGCCCCGGTTCATGGGCCGCGACGTGGCCGCCGGCATCGACGTCTACGGCTACCGCTACGACTACTCGGACTACCTGGCCTACGAGAACACCACGGTCGGGACGACGCTTCGGGCCAACTTCCCGCTCAGCCTCAACGCCCGCGGTTCGCTGCGCTACACCCTGCGCCAGGACGAGATCGACATCTCCGACCTGAACTGCGACCCGAACAACCCGGTGCTGTCGCTGACCCTTTGCGACCAGCGGGGCAGGTTCATCACCTCGCTGGTGGGCTACGGGGTGCGTTTCGACCGCCGCAACGACTACCTGAACCCCACCCGGGGCTTCTACGTCGACTTCGCCCAGGACTTCGCAGGGCTCGGCGGCGATGTGAACTTCATCCGCACCGAGGCCGAGGGCGGCTGGTATCACGGCTTCACCCGCGACTTCATCCTGAGCCTGGTGGCCTCTGCGGGTTACGTCGAAGGCTGGGGCGGCGACACCGTCCGGATCAACGACCGCTTCTACAAGGGCGGCAACACCTTCCGGGGCTTCGAGACCGCGGGCATCGGTCCGCGCGACCTGAGCTTCACCCGCGCCGACGCCCTGGGCGGCAAGGCCTACGCCATCGGCACGGTCGAGTTGACCGTCCCCACCTTCCTGCCCGAGCAGTACGGCATCAAGGCGTCGCTGTTCTCCGACGTCGGTACGCTCGGCCTCCTCGACAAGGAGGACAAGCAGTGCCCGGCGCCGGGCACCACCGATTGCCCGCTCGGCACGCGCGATCCGGCCGTCAAGGACGACCTGTCGCTGCGCGCTTCCGCCGGGTTGAGCGTCCACTGGCGTTCGCCCATGGGTCCGATCCGGTTCGACTTCAGCCGCGTTTTGGCCAAAGAGGACTACGACAAGACCGAGACGTTCCGGTTCTCCACCTCAACCAGGTTCTAGGAATCATATGAACTTCAAGACCTTCGCCGTGGCGGGCTGCGCCGCGGCCGCCGCCCTGGCCGTCGCCGGCCAGTCCTTCGCCCAGACCCCGCCCGTGGCCCAGACCAACGCGCCGCCGCCGGTCACCCACGGCCCGGCCGTCCCGGGCGTCTGCATCCTGTCGGTGCAAGGCGCCATCGCCGGCTCGTCGGTCGGCAAGTATGTCGACACCCGGATGCAGCAGATCATCCAGCAGGTGAACGCCGAGCTGAACGGCGAGCGCACCGCGATCGAGAACGAGAGCAAGACCCTCGAAAGCCAGCGCGCCACCCTTGACCGCACGACGCTGGAGCAGCGGGCCTCGGCCCTTCAGGTCCGCGCCAACGCCCTGCAGCGCAAGGCCGCCCAGCGCGAGCGCGAGGTCCAGGTGACCGAGCAGAAGGCCCTGGGCCGCGTGGGCCAGGAGATGGAGCCGCTGATCCGTCAGGTCTATGAGCAGCGCCAGTGCTCGGTCCTGCTGAACCGCGAGGCCGTGGTCATCGGCAATCCGGCGATGGACATCACCGCGGGCGTGGTCACGGCGCTGAACGCCAAGATCACCCAGTTCGCCTTCGACCGCGAACGTCTGGACCAGCAGCCCGCGCCTGCGCAGACTGCGCCGGCCCAGACTCAGCAACGCCGGTAATCCAGGACCGAAGCGACGCGGGTCGAGCTCGCAAGGCGAACCATGCCCGATCCGCGCTTCTTCGAAGACCTGGGCCCCGCACCCCTGGCCGAACTGGCCAGGCTGGCCGGGGCCGAGCTGCGCGCCCCCGAGGCGGGCGACCGACCGATCCGCGCCGTCGCCATCCTGGCCCATGCCGGACCGGACACCGTCACCTTCCTGAGCGACCGCAAGCACGCGGGCGACCTCGACCCCCGAGCCGGAGCCTGTTTCGTCCAGGACCGGGACGCGGGCCTGCTGCCGGCGGGTTGTGCGGCGCTGGTCTGCGCCAATCCCCACGCGGCCTATGCGCTGGCGGCCCTGAGGCTGCATCGCCCCAGGGCGGGCGTGGGCGAGGCGATCGCCCCTGACGCCGCCCTTGAGCCGGGAGTCCGATTGGGCGCGGGCGCGGTCGTGGGGCCGGGGGCCTCCATCGGTCGGGGCACACGTGTCGGCGCCAATGCGGTGATCGGCCCCGGCGTGGCCATCGGGCGCGACTGCGACATCGGCGCCAACGTCACCATCGGCTTCGCCCTGGTGGGCGACCGGGTCCGCATCCTGGCCGGGGCGGTGATCGGAGAGCCGGGGTTCGGCGCCACCGTCGGGCCGCGCGGCCTGATCGACATCCCCCAGCTCGGTCGGGTGATCATCCAGGACGGCGTGACGATCGGGGCCAACAGCACCGTGGACCGCGGCGCCTACGACGACACGGTGATCGGCGAGAACACCAAGATCGACAACCTGGTGCAGATCGCCCACAACGTCCGTGTGGGCCGTAATTGCGTGATGGCCGCCCACACGGGCATATCCGGCAGCGTGACGATCGGCGACGGCGCCCAGTTCGGCGGCCGCGCGGGCGTCGCCGACCATGTGACCGTCGGCGCGGGCGCCCGTGTGGGCGCGGCGGCCGGGGTGATGAAGGACATACCCGCGGGCGAGACCTGGGGCGGCATGCCGGCCCGGCCTATCCGCGAGTGGCTGAAGGAAACGGCGTGGCTCGCCCGGTCGGCGAACCGCAGAGGGGGCTAACGGGGAATGACGCGCAAGGCGCCGGTGGGGCAGGACCCCACGCAGATCGACATCACCGAGGTGCTGGCGCGGATCCCGCACCGCTACCCGTTCCTGCTCGTGGACCGCTGCGAGGAGTACAAGCCCAGCGAGTCCATCGTGGGCATCAAGTGCGTGACCGTGAACGAGCCCTTCTTCCAGGGGCACTTCCCGGACTATCCGGTCATGCCGGGCGTGCTGCTCATCGAGGCCATGGCCCAGACGGGCGCCGTCCTGATGTCCAAGTCGCTCGAGGTGGACACGGCGGGCAAGGCCATCTTCTTCATGTCCGCCGACAACTGCCGCTTCCGCTCGCCGGTGCGGCCAGGCGATGTGGTGCGCATGCCGGTGAAGGTCGTCCGCCACCGCGGCGACGTGTTCAAGTTCGCGGGCCAGGCTCTGGTCGACGGCAAGGTCGCCGCCGAGTGCGAGTTCGCCGCCATGGTCGTGGAGACCTGATCGCCTTGGCCCAGATCCATCCCACCGCCATCGTCGCCGACAGCGCCGAGATCGCCGAGAACGCGGTCATAGGTCCGTTCTGCATCGTGGGCGAGGCGGTGCGGATCGGTGCCGGCACGCGCCTCCACGCCCACGTGGTCGTCGAGGGACGCACGACCCTCGGGCGCAACAACCAGGTCCATCCCTTCGCCGTCCTGGGCGGGCCGCCGCAGCATACCGGCTACAAGGGCGAGGACACCCAGCTCGTCATCGGCGACAACAACATCATCCGCGAACACGCCACGATGAACATCGGGACGGTGAACGGCGGCGGCGTGACCCGTGTGGGTTCCAACGGCTTCTACATGATCGAGTCCCATGTCGGGCACGACTGCGTGGTGGGCGACAACGTCATCCTGACCAAGCAGGCGACGCTCGGCGGACACTGTCACGTCGGCGACTATGTGATCGTGGGCGGCCTGGCGGCGGTCCATCAGTTCACCCGCGTGGGCCGCCACGCCATGATCGGCGGCCTGGCGGCCGTGGTGAAGGACGTGATCCCCTACGGCTCGGTGTGGGGCAACCACGCCCATCTCGAGGGGCTGAACCTCGTGGGCCTGAAGCGCCGGGGCTTCGACCGCGAGACGATCAACACCCTGCGGGCGGCCTACCGGTTGCTGTTCGCCGACGAGGGGACGTTCCAGGAGCGCCTGGAAGACACGGCCCAGACCTATGCGGACAGCCCCGAGGTCATGGAGATCATCGAGTTCATCCGGGCCGACGCCAGCCGGCCGCTCTGCCTGCCCGAACGCGAGCTCTGATGAAGAAGCTGGGGCTGATCGCCGGCGGCGGGGGCCTGCCCGTCGAGATCGCCGAGCATTGCGACCGCTCCGGCCGGCCTCTGTTCGTGATCCGCCTGAAGGGTTTCGCGGGCGAGGCGCTGGCGCCCTACGCTGGGGCCGAGGTCGGGATCGCCGAGGTCGGCAAGTGCATCAAGGCGCTGAAGCGGGCGGGCTGCCAGGCGGTCTGCCTGGCCGGCATCGTGGCGCGGCCGGACTTCACGAGCCTCATGCCCGATCTTCGCGGGCTGAAACTGTTGCCGCGGGCGATCGCCGCCGCGCGCAAGGGCGACGACGCTCTGCTGCGCCTGCTGGTCGAGGAGTTCGAGGGCGAAGGCTTCGAGGTCGAGGGCGCGCACGAGGTCATGGACGACCTGTCGCTGCCCGCCGGGGCGCTCGGCCGCGTCGTTCCCGACGAGGACGAGATGGCCGACGCGCGGCGCGCGCTGGAGGTGGCCCGGGCCATCGGACACCTGGACGTGGGCCAGGCGGCCGTCGTCGCCCACGGCCTCGTCCTGGCCGTGGAAGCCCAGGAGGGCACCGACGCCATGCTGTCGCGGGTGGCCGACCTGCCGGCCCATCTGCGCGGACGCCCGGGTGCGGGCGTCGGCGTGCTCGCCAAGGCGCCCAAGCCGATCCAGGAGACCCGGGTGGACCTGCCCACCATCGGCCCGGCCACGGTCCAGGCGGTCGCCCGCGCGGGCCTGGCCGGCATCGTGGGGGAGGCGGGGCGCCTGCTGGTGCTGGAGCGCGAGGCGGTGATCGAGCAGGCCGACGCGCTGGGCGTCTTCGTCCTGGGCGTGGAGGCCGACACGCCGTGAGCGCGCGCCCGCTCACCGTGATGCTGGTCGCCGCCGAGGCTTCCGGCGACGACCGGGGGGCCGGGCTGATGCGGGCGCTGAAGCGCCGCCTGGGCGGGGGTGTCCGCTTCGTGGGCGTCGGCGGCGAACGGATGACCGCCGAGGGCCTCGCCAGCCCCTTCGACATCGCCGAGTTGTCGGTCCTGGGGCTGCTGGAGGGGCTCGCGGCCTATCCCAAGGTCGTGCGGCGGGTCCGGGAGACGGCGGCCCTGGCGGCCCGGGAGAAGCCGGACATCGCCGTCCTGATCGACTCCTGGGGCTTCACGCTCCGGGTCGCCAAGGCGCTCCGCAAGCACGATCCCAGACTGCCCCTGGTGAAGTACGTGGGGCCGCAGGTCTGGGCCTCGCGGCCGGGGCGGGCGAAGACGACCGCCGAGACCTTTGACCGGCTGCTCTCGATCCACGCCTTCGACGCGCCGTACTTCGAGGCCGCCGGCCTGCCGGTGACCTTCGTGGGGAATTCGGCGCTGGCGGTGGATTTCAGCGCAGCCGACCCAGACCGCCTGCGGCGTCGGATCGGGGCCGGGCCGGACGATCCGATCCTGCTCGTTCTGCCGGGCAGCCGGCCCGGCGAGATCGCCCGCGTGTTGCCCGCGTTCGAGGACGCGGTGATGCGGCTTAAGACGGACTGGCCGGACCTGCACGTCGTCGTCCCGGCGGCGCCCACGGTCGCCGACGCCGTCAGGGCGCGGGTGGCGGGCTGGCCGCACCGGGCTCACGTGCTGGAGGGCGAGGAGGCCAAGCTGGACGCCATGAAGGCCGCGACTGTGGCGCTGGCCTGTTCTGGCACGGTCACGACGGAACTGGCGCTGGCCGGCTGCCCGATGGTGGTGGGCTACAGGCTGGCGCCGCTGACCTACGCGATCCTCAAGCGGCTGATCCGCACGAAGTGGGTGACACTGTTCAACATCGCCGCCAAGGACTTCGTGGCCCCGGAGCTGATCCAGGACGCCTGCAACGGCCCGGCCCTGGCGCGGGAAGTGGCGCTGCGCCTGGACGACGCCGAGCTGCGCCGCCGCCAGGTCGAGCGGCAGTACGAGGCCCTCGCAAAAATGGGACGCGGCGGCCCCGATCCGAACGAGGCCGCCGCGCAGGCAGTTCTGGAAATGCTTGGGAAAAGAGCGGCTTAGCCGCGCTTTTCGACGGCCACGTAGTCGCGCTGGGCGGCGCCCGTGTAGAGCTGGCGCGGACGGCCGATCTTCTGGGACGGATCCTCGATCATTTCCTTCCACTGGGCGATCCAGCCCACCGTGCGGGCGAGCGCGAACAGCACCGTGAACATCTCGGGCGGGAAGCCCAGGGCGCGCAGCGTGATGCCCGAGTAGAAGTCGACGTTCGGGTAGAGCTTCCGTTCCACGAAGTAGGGGTCGTTGAGCGCGATCTTCTCGAGCTCCATCGCCACCTTCAGCAGCGGGTCGTCCGAGTGACCGACCTCGGCCAGCACCTCGTGGCAGGTCTTCTGCATGACCTTCGCGCGGGGGTCGTAGTTCTTGTAGACCCGGTGGCCGAAGCCCATGAGGCGGTAGCGGCGGTCCTTCACGCCCTGGACGTACTCCGGGATGCGATCGACCGAGCCGATCTCCTTGAGCATGTTGAGGGCTTCCTCGTTCGCACCGCCGTGGCTGGGGCCCCAGAGGCAGGCGATGCCGGCGGCGATGCAGGCGAACGGGTTGGCGCCCGACGAGCCGGCGAGGCGGACGGTCGAGGTCGACGCGTTCTGCTCGTGGTCGGCGTGCAGGATGAAGATGCGGTCCATGGCGCGCGTCAGGACCGGGTTCGGCTTCCAGTCCTCGGCCGGAACCGAGAAGCACATGCGCAGGAAGTTCTCGGCGTACGAGAGGTCGTTGCGCGGGTACACGAACGGCTGGCCCAGCGAGTACTTGTAGGCGCGGGCCGCGATGGTCGGGATCTTGGCGATCATCCGGTGGGCGGAGATCATCCGCTGTTCCGGGTCATCGATGTTGGTGCTGTCGTGGTAGAAGGCCGAGAGGGCGCCGACCGCGCCGACCATGATCGCCATCGGGTGAGCATCCCGGCGGAAGCCCATGAAAAAGCGATCGAACTGCTCGTGCACCATCGTGTGGTAGGTGATGTTGTGCTCGAACTTGGCGTACTCGGCCGCGGTCGGCAGTTCGCCGTGCAGCAGGAGGTAGCAGACCTCCAGGAAGTTCGACTGTTCCGCCAGTTGGTCGATGGGGTAGCCGCGGTGCAGCAGGATGCCCTGGTCGCCGTCGATGAAGGTGATCTTGCTCTCGCAGGACGCCGTCGAGGTGAAGCCGGGGTCGTAGGTGAAGGTGTCCGTCTCAGCGTACAGCTTGCGGATGTCGATCACGTCCGGGCCTGCGGTCCCCTTCAGGACCGGAAGTTCAACGCCCTTGCCCCCGATGCCGATCTTCGCCGTTTCGCCCATGCGGACCCCTTTCGCGGATGCGAGATAAAACGCTCGTTCGGAGCGGCCTTATAACGGTTTACGCCGCGCGTGAAAGCGCATCGTCGAGCCTTCCCAGACTTTCGTCGCGGCCAAGCGCCACCATGGCGCCGGCGAGGTCGGGCGCGGGCGCTCCGCCCGAGAGGACGGCGCGCAGTTGGGGACCGAACTTGCCCAGGCCCACGCCCTCGGCTTCGGCGAAGGCGCGCAAGGCCCCCTCGAGGCTCGGGACGTCCCAGAATTCGACCGCCTCCAGAGCTTGCCGCAACCGCGAAAGACGGCCGGTCATCTCCTCGGTCATCTGGGCCTTGGCCTTCTCGGGCAGCTCCAGCGGACGGCGCTTGAGCGCGAAGATCACGTTGTCGGCGAGCTCCAGGGTCGTCTTGGCTCCGTCGCGCACGAACGGGATCGTCCGCTCGACGATCGCCATGTCGCCGGCCGTGAGCGCCACGTCGCGGCTGGCCAGGATCTTTTTCACCAGCCCCGCGAGCCGGGCGGGCTCCGCCTGGCGGATGTAGTGATTGTTGAGGTGGTTCAGCTTGTCCCAGTCGAGCCGGGCCGGCGCGCTGACCACGTCCTTGATGTCGAACCAGGCGATGGCCTGCTCGTCCGAGAAGATCTCGTCGTCGCCATGGCCCCAGCCCAGCTTGGCGAGGTAGTTGCGCATGGTCTCGGGCAGATAGCCCATGTCGTCGAACTCGCTGACCGCTTGCGACCCGTGACGCTTGGACAGCTTCTTGCCGTCCGGCCCGTTGATCATCGGCAGGTGCGCCCAGACGGGCGTCTCCCAGCCCAGGCCCTGGTAGATCAGGGTCTGGCGGGCGGCGTTGTTCAGGTGGTCGTCGCCGCGGATCACGTGGGTGATCCCCATGTCGTGATCGTCCACCACCACGGCGAGGTTATAGGTGGGCGTGCCGTCGGTCCGCAGCAGGATGAGATCGTCCAGCTGCTTGTTCTGGAAGCGCACCTCGCCCTTGACGGCGTCCAGGATGACGGTCTCCCCCTCCTGAGGGGCCTTGAGACGCACGACGAAGGGACGGGCGGGAGCGTCGTTTGGCGAGGCGTCGCGCCAGGGTGAGCGCACCACACGGCCCTCGGCCCGGGCGACCTCGCGCTCAGCCTCCAGCTCCTCGGGCGTCATGTAGTCGCGATAGGCGCCGCCGCGGGCCAGCAGCTCCTCGGCGACGGCCCGGTGGCGCTCTGCCCGGGCGAACTGGAAGACCGGCGGCTCGTCCGGCTGGAGGTTCAGCCACGCGAGCCCGTCGAAGATCACCTTCACGGCTTCGTCCGTGGAGCGCTCCCGGTCGGTGTCCTCGATGCGCAGCAGGAACTGCCCCCCGGTGTGGCGGGCGTAAAGCCAGTTGAACAGCGCGACCCGCGCTGTGCCAATGTGCATCATGCCGGTGGGCGAGGGGGCGATCCGGGTGCGGACGGGGCGGTCTGACATAGAGCTCGGAGGGTCTGTTGAGGCGGCGGCGGAAGGCGCGCGTCTGGGGGGTGTCGGAGCGGCGCCTCTTAGCACGCGGATTCGGAACGCGGCGAGTCCGGCAAGGCTCCGCGTCCTGTTCCAGGACCAGGCGGCGGCCCAGGCCGACCGCTGGACGCTCTGGACCCCGGTGGCGTTCGGCGCGGGCTGCGCCCTCTATTTCGGCCTGCCGCGCGAGCCCCAGGTCTGGGTCGCCTGGCTGGCGATCGGGTTCGCGGCGGCGCTGCTGGCCGGCGCGGCGCGGTGGGCGCAGGGGCGGGCTCTGCTGGCGACGCTGGTGCTGATGGCGTTCGCCATGGGCGGTTTCGGGGTCGCCAAGCTGCGGACCGAGGCGGTGAGGGCGCCGGTGGCGTTGACCGGCGCCCGGCCACAGGTCGTGGAAGGCTGGGTGCTGGACGTGGCCCCGCCGGGACAGGGCGGCCAGCGCCTGCTGATCGCGCCGGCGCGCGTGGCGACCTGGCCAGCCGAGGCGACGCCCATCCGCCTCCGCGTGACGCTCCGGCCCGGGACGCCGCTGCCCAGGCCGGGCGAGGCGGTCAGCCTGCTGGCCATCCTCAATCCGCCGCCGCCGCCCGCCAGCCCGGGCGCCTACGACTTCGCCCGGGACGCCTGGTTCGAGAGCGTCGGCGCGGTGGGGCTGGCGTTGCGGGCGCCCGAAGCGTGGACGCCGGATGGGCGGCCGCCCTGGCGGCTGGCCCTCGCCATGCGGATCAACGCCCTGCGCTGGGCCCTGACCGAGCGCATCGTGCAGACGCTGGGCCCGGAGACCGGCGGCCTGGCCGCGGCCATGACCACGGGCCACGAAGCCTACATCCCGCCAGAGCAGGTGGAGGACCTCCGGGCGGCGGGTCTGGCCCACATCATCTCGATCAGCGGCCTGCACATGGCCATCGTCGGCGGCTTCGCCTTCGCCGCGGCGCGCCTCCTGATCGCCGCCTGGCCGTGGCTCGCCCTGCGCGCGCCGGGCAAGAAGCTGGCGGCGGTTTTCGGCCTGGCCGCCGTCGGGGGATACCTCGTTCTGTCGGGCGCGCCGCCGCCGGCCGAGCGGGCGGCGATCACCGCGGCGGTGGCCTTCGCCGCGATCCTGGTGGACCGGCAGGCGATCAGTCTGCACGCGCTGGCGCTCGCGGCCATGGGGGTCCTGCTGTTGCAGCCCGAGGCGGTGACCGAGCCGGGATTCCAGATGTCGTTCGCCGCCACAGCCGCCCTGGTGGCCCTGGCCGAGGCCTGGCCCAGGCCGGTGCGCGAGATCGAGGCGCCCTGGTGGATCCGTGCGCCCCAGGCGGCCGGAACCTGGATCGCGGCCAGCCTGGCGGTGAGCTTCGTGGCGGGGTCCGCCACCGGGCCTTTCGCCATCCAGCACTTCAACCGGGTCTCGACCTGGGGGCTGCTGGCGAACCTCGCGGCGGCGCCGATCTCGTCGTTCCTGCTGATGCCGGCCCTGGCGTTGGGCGCGGCGCTCGCGCCCCTTGGCCTCGGCAAGCTCCCCCTGGAGGTCGCGGGGTTCGCCATCGACCTGATCACCGGCGTGGCCGGCCTGGCCGCCCGCGCGCCGCTGGCCCAGGCGGTCGTGCCGAGCGCGCCCGGCTGGACCCTGGCGGCGTCGTTCCTGGGCCTGCTGTTCGTGTGCCTGTGGCGTGGGACTCTGCGCTGGGCGGGCCTTCCCCTGGCCCTTTCCGTGCTGTGGGCGCCCAGGCCCGCGGCGCCGGACGTGTGGATCGCCGCCGACGGCGCCGCCGTGGCCGTGCGCGAGGGCAAGTCGGCCGTGCTGCTGCGGCCGGACGTCAAGCTGTTCGGGGCGGAGCTATGGGCGAGGCGGCGGGGGCTTTCGCCGCTGATCTCGGAGGCGGAACGGGACGCGCGCTTCGCCTGCGACCGCTGGAGCTGCGCGCCCGGGTCGACAGCGCCGGTTTCCCTGGCCGCCGCCTGGAACCTGCGGCGACCCTTCAAGGCGGGCCGGCTCGAAGCATTGTGCGCCTCGGCCGAGATCGTGGTGCTGAGGAACGACTTCCGTCCGGAGAGCTGCGGCGCGTCCCTGGTGTTGACGGGGGCCGACTTCCGGGCCGGCGGCTCGGCCGAGCTCTATCGACGGCCCGACGGCGCCTGGCGGATCGTCTGGGCCCAGGACCTGCGCGGCCGCAGGCCCTGGACGTGGGGGTTCGATCCCCGGACCTAGTGGTAGCGGCGGATCAGGCCCACGAGACGGCCCTGCACGGCCACTTGGTCGGGGCCGAAGATGCGGGTCTCGTAGGCCGGGTTGGCGGCTTCGAGCGCGATGGACGCGCCCTTCTTGCGCAGGCGCTTGAGGGTGGCTTCCTCGCCGTTCACCAGGGCCACCACGATGTCGCCCGAGTTGGCGGCGTCGGTGCGGCGGATGACCACGAAGTCGCCGTCCAGGATGCCTGCGTTGATCATGGAGTCGCCCTGGATCTCGAGGACGAAGTGTTCGCCCGCGCCCAGCATGGCCTCGGGCACCGGCAGGCGGTCGCGTTCCTGCTGGATGGCCTCGATCGGCGTGCCGGCGGCGATCTTGCCGAGGATCGGCAGCTCGCGGGTGTCGTTGGCGGCGGCCGGCACGGCCTGGCCCGCGTCGACGAGCTGGGGCTTGAAGGGCGCGCGTCCCTTGGGCGGGGCGGCGGCGGTGGCCTCCTGCGGCAGGCGGACCACCTCCAGCGCCCGGGCCCGGTGGGGCAGGCGGCGCAGGAAGCCCCGTTCCTCCAGGGCGGTGATGAGCCGATGGATGCCCGACTTGGACGCCAGGTCCAGCGCCTCCTTCATCTCGTCGAAGGACGGGGAGACGCCCGTCTCCTTGATCCGCTCATGGATGAACATGAGCAGTTCATGCTGCTTTTTGGTGAGCATGGCGGCGACCCTCGGAACAAAGCGAAAACCTGTGGATGTTCTCTAGGTGTTCCGGATTAATGTCAAGTTACCGACGTTATCTCTGAAAACTAAGGGGAATTTGTCGCAGGCTCCACCCGGGGCGGCGACTCACCCGGCGTTTCACCCCAGCAGGGCGCGAGTCGCGGCGGTCACGTCGGCCTGACGCATGAGGCTTTCGCCGACCAGCATGGCCTTGGCGCCGCAGCGTTCGAGGCGGCTGACGTCGGCCGGGGTGAAGATGCCGCTCTCGGTCACCAGGAGTGCGCCCGCGGGCGCCAGGGCGGCGAGCCGTTCGGTGATCGCCAGGTCGACGGTGAAGGTTCGCAGGTCCCGGTTGTTGACGCCCACCAGGTCGGCGCCGAGCTTTCCGGCGCGCGCCATCTCGGCCTCGTCGTGGACCTCGACCAGGGCGTCCATGCCGAAGCGCCGGGCCTCCGCCATCAGGTCGACGGCGAGCGCGTCGTCCACCATGGCCAGGATGACGAGGATGGCGTCGGCGCCCAGGTCGCGGCTCTCGGCCACCTGCCAGGGATCGACCAGGAAGTCCTTGCGTATGCAGGGCAGGGCGCTGGCGGCGCGGGCGGCGACCAGGTAGTCGTCGCGGCCCTGGAAGCTGGGCTCATCGGTGAGCACGGAAAGGCAGGCCGCACCGCCGGCCTCGTAGGCGCGGGCCAGGGCCGGCGGGTCGAAGTCCGCGCGGATCAGGCCCTTGGACGGCGAGGCCTTCTTGATCTCGGCGATGAGGGCGAGCTTGCCCGGGGCATGGGCGCGTTCCAGCGCGGCGCGGAAGCCGCGGGGGGCGTCGGCGGCCGGCGTGACGGTCGGGCGCGCGGCCTTGCGGACGGCGACTTCGTCGCGCTTGTAGGCGGCGATCCTGGCCAGGATGTCGCTCATGGGGCGGTGATCTCGGCGAGCCTGGCGAGCGCCGCCTTGGCGCGGCCGTCGTCCAGCACCTGCCCGGCCAGCTCCACGCCCTCGCGCAGGGTCTCGACCTTCTCGGCCACCAGGAAGGCGGCGGCGGCGTTGAGGGCCACGATGTCGCGGTAGGGCCCGGTCTCGCCGTCCAGCAGGCGGCGCAGCGCCTGGGCGTTCTCGGCGGGCGAACCGCCCGTGAGGTCGGCGAGCGCGGCGCGGGGCAGGCCGACCGCCTCGGGCGTGACCGTGAAGAGGCGCACCTTGCCATCGCGCAGTTCGGCCACGCTGGTCTCGCCCGTGGTGGTCATCTCGTCGAGGCCGCCGCCGTGGACGACCCAGGCGCGCTCGGAGCCCAGCAGGCCCAGGGCCTCGGCCAGGGGCTTCACCCAGCGTTCGGCGTAGACGCCCACCACCTGGCGCTCTGCGCCGGCCGGATTGGTGAGCGGGCCCAGCAGGTTGAAGATCGTGCGGAAGCCCAGCTCGGCGCGGATCGGCGAGACGTGGCGCATGGCGCTGTGGTGGGCCGGGGCGAAGAGGAAGCAGATGCCCGCCTCGTCCAGGGCCCGGAGCTGCCGGTCGGCCGGGGCGGCGATGTTGATCCCCAGCTCGGTCAGCACGTCGGCGGCGCCCGACTTGGACGACATGGCCCTGTTGCCGTGCTTGGCCACCTTCAGCCCGCCGCCGGCGCAGACGAAGCCCACTGCGGTGGAGATGTTCAGCGTGTGCAAGCCGTCGCCGCCGGTGCCACAGACGTCGATGGTCGGGAAGGGGGCCGGCAGGCGGATGGCGGCCCGGCGCATGGCCCGGGCGCAGGCGGCGATCTCGCCGAGGGTCTCGCCGCGCATCCGCATGGCGGTCAGGGCCGCGCCCACCTGGGCCGGCGTGGGTTCGCCCCGCAGGCAGGCCGAGAAGAACGTATCGGCGTCGTGGTCCGACAGGGTCGCGCCGTCGGCCAGGCGCGAGAGGAGCGGCTTGAAGGCGTCGGACATCGGGGCCGCGTCAGGCCTCGGCCAGCCGCTTCACGCCGGCGATGTCGAGGAAGTTCGCCAGCAGCTCGTGGCCGCACTCGGTGGCGATGGATTCCGGGTGGAACTGCACGCCGAACACCGGCCGGGCCCTGTGCTGCACGCCCATGATCTCGCCGTCGTCCGTCCAGGCCGTGACCTCCAGGTCCGGCGGGACATGGGATCGCTCGATGGAGAGGCTATGGTAGCGGGTGGCCGTGAAGGGCTTCTTCAGCCCGGCGAAGATGCCCTTGCCGTTGTGGTGGACCTGGCTGGTCTTGCCGTGCATCAGGGCCTTGGCGCGCACCACCTCGCCGCCGAAGGCCTGGCCGATGGACTGGTGGCCCAGGCAGACGCCCAGGATCGGCAGGTCGGCCGGCGCGGCGGCCAAAAGCGACAGGCAGACGCCCGCTTCGTTGGGCGTGCAGGGCCCGGGCGAGAGGAGGACGGCCTCGGGCTTCAGGGCCAGGGCTTCCTCGGCGGTGAGCGCGTCGTTGCGCACGACATGCGTCTCCGCCCCCAGTTCGTTCAGATAGTGAACCAGGTTGTAGGTGAAGCTGTCGTAGTTGTCGATCACCAGGATCATGCGACCCATCTAGGCTTTGCCGAGGCATCCGCCAAGCGGGATGCTGGGCCATGGCCGCAAACGATTCGGCATTGGACGCTGACGCCATGGCCCGGGCCCGGGCGCTGCTCGCGCGCCCCGAGCGGCCGGAGCGGCTGTGGCCGGCCGTCTCGGCGGCGGCGTTCCTGGCGGTTTCGGCCCTGGCGTTCGCGACGGCGATGGTGATCGCGCCGCCCGTGATCACGCACCCGACGACGAGCGCGCCTGGCTGACGTCGGCCCGCATCGGCGGGGTCAGCCGGAACCAGGCCTCGATCACCCCCCGTTCGGCCAAGCCGGCGAAGAGCCGCTGCACGTTGACGGCGTTGTCCCGCAGGAAAGCTCGCCACAGGGGACGGTCGAGGAACTCCTCCGGCACGTCGACGCCGCGTTGGTCACGGACGCACAGCCCGCGGTCGACAAGTTCGTTAACATGGCGGCGTACGGTCTCGGGGGGCATCCGCAGGCGCTGGGCGATGGCGGCGATGCTCTGGGGGTGGTCCAGGCTGCCCAGGGCCGCCAGCAGGACCAGGACGCCGACGACGTCGCCGGTGATCCCCATCACCATGTCCAGCGTCCGCAGCATGTAGTCCGACAGCAGGCGGGCGGCGGCCCGGACCGGCACCGTGGCTTCCGGGGGATAGGCCGAGCGCGGAAGCTCGTCCACGAGCCCGGCGGCGTTGGCCTCGTAGAAGAACGCGCGCAGCCGGTTGTGGTTCTCGAACACCGACTGGACGTAGCCCGGCGAGGTCAGGAATTCCTCGGGCACGATGACCCCGCCCTCGACGGCGGCGCAGGCGCCGGCGTCCTGCAGGCGGCGCACGCGGCGCCGGGTGGTCTCGAAGGGGAGGCGCAGCGAGGCGGCGACGGCGTTGATGCTCACCGGCCGGCGGCGGGCGTCGGGCGCGGCCGCCTCCATGCGGCCGTAGCGCATGCGGGCCAGCGGCTCGCGGGTCAGAGGGGCGATGTTGGCCTGGTTGATGGCCATCACCAGCATGGCGTCCAACGGGGCCAACGACTCGATGCCGGTCGCGACCTCGTCGAGGATGAAGGCGAAAGACAGCAGGCCGAGGGCGCGGTCTCGTCGCGTCAGCGGCGGATTGTCGTCTTCATCTGTCCGGAGATCGTCCACGCCGCCGTTTTACCCCGTCCCCAGGCCCGGAACGCCCGTGGCTGTTCGCGGACTATGGACACACCATTAACCACGGGCGAGTCTGCGCAAGCGGAACGTTACCCGCATTGAGCAAACACAACCGGAGCCCATACCCGCTTTGAGCAAACGCGGGTCGGGCAAGCGCATGGCGGGATGCGTTCCGCGCGGTCTAGGACGAATCCACATTCAGCGTAGCCAGAGCATGATGGCGGCGAGGTGGATGAAGGCGAGGAAGTGGTCGGCGCGGCGGTCGTAGCGGGTGGCGAAGCGACGGAAGTGCTTGAGCTTGT
>NZ_JBKBRO010000017.1:0-95671 GCF_046463815.1 Phenylobacterium sp.
TTCTGCCGCCTCAAGGACTTCCGACGCATCGCCACCCGCTACGACAAGCTCGCCTGCACCTACGCCGCAGCCGTCTGCCTCGCCGCCATCGTCATCTGGTGGTTATGAGTCTGGACCCTAGAGCTCCCCGAAGACGGTCGTGAGCTTCTGCTTCAGCACCGCGAGGTTGAAGGGCTTGATGATGTAGTTGTTCACGCCCGCCTGGCGGGCCGCGATGACGTTCTCGGTCTTGGCCTCGGCGGTGACCATCACGAAGGGCGTGTTCTTCGTGCGCGGCTCGGCGCGGACGGCCTTGAGCAGCTCGTACCCCGTCATCGGCTGCATGTTCCAGTCCGACAGGATCAGCCCGTAGTCCTTGTGCTTCAGCATCTCGAGCGCGGTCGTCCCGTCGACCGCGTCATCGACGTTCTTGAAGCCGAGCTGGTCCAGCAGCCCGCGCATGATCCGGATCATCGTCTTGTAGTCGTCGACGACCAGCACGTTCATGGATTTGTCGACCGCCATGCCCCGTCCCTTCCTCGAACCTGTGTCGCCAGGCTCCGGACAACGGAATTCGCGAAACGGATAACAAAGAGTAACCATGCGGCCACTGCGCGCCGAACACTTGGGTCGTGGAGTGTAAACCGCGACGCCTGAGGTGCAATTTCGTGACCTGTAAGATGATTTAGGTTGTATCAGGTCGAGATTTTTCTACACCTCCGCGCGGGATAGTCTGCACGTTACCCAAAATGGGGAGGAGGCGTCCTAATTTGCTGCGGCTTATACTTTATCGTTAGCCTCGCATTAACCGTTTCAGCCGCCGCCTTACACCGCCCGAACAGGGTGGACGTTTGCGACCGGGGGGCGGCGTTGGACGATCTGGTGAGTGACTTCATCGCGGAGACGCGAGAGGGCCTGGAAGCGCTGGACAGCGAGCTCGTGCGCTTCGAGCAGCAGCCGGAGGACCCGGAGACCCTGAGCGGAATCTTCCGCCTGATCCACACGATCAAGGGCACCTGCGGCTTCCTGGGGCTGATGCGCCTGCAGACGGTGGCGCATGCCGCGGAGAACGTTCTGGGCGGCTTCCGGGACGGCGTCGTCCCGGTGACGCCGACGGCGGTGTCGGCGGTGCTCGACACGGTGGACCTGATTCGGTCGCTGGTGGATGCGCTGGCGGCGACCGGCGCCGAACCGGAGGGCGACGACAGCGCCCTGATCGCCCGCCTGGAGGCGGTGATGGAGGCCGACGCGGCCGCTCCGGCCGCGGAGGCGCCGAAAGCCGCAACCCAGGACGGCCGCAGCCTGATCGAAAGGCTGGGCGGCGACGCGGCGCTGGACGCCGCGGCTGAAATGGCCCTGCCCAAGCTGAAGGGCGATCCGGCCCTCGCACCGCTGTTCGGAGAGGCCGATCCCGACCGCCTGCTGGCCGCGGTGCGCGACAGCCTGTGCGCGCTGGCCCGCAAGGGCGAGGCCACGGGCGCCTTCGCCAGCGGCCTGGGCGCCCTCGCCGAGGCCGCCCCGGGCGACGCGGCGCTGGAAGCCGCCTTCGACGTGGTGGCCGGAGCCCTGCACGACCTGGACGTGGGTGCGGCGGCGATCGCCGAGCTGAAGGCCCTGGCGCTGCCAGGCGAACCGGCCGCCGCCGAGCCGGCGGTCGAACCCCAGGCGCCGGACATCGTGGCGGCGGTGGAGCCCGAGGCCCCGCAACCCGGGCCCGTCGTCGAGGCCGTCGTCGAACCTGTCGTCGGGGCCGCGGCCCCGGCGCCCGCCAAGCCGCCGGCCGCGAAGCCCGCCGCCACGACCGAGGGCGGCGGGGCGGCGCAGACCATCCGGGTGAGCGTGGACGCGCTGGAGCACCTGATGACCGTGGTCAGCGAGCTGGTGCTGATCCGCAACCAGCTCATCCAGACCCTGCGCCTGGAGCCCGAGAGCCCCTTCGCCGCGCCGCTGAACCGCCTGAACCAGGTGACCAGCGAGCTGCAGGAAGGGGTGATGACCACCCGCATGCAGCCGATCAGCGGCGCGTGGGCCAAGCTGCCGCGCCTGGTCCGCGACCTGGCCCAGGATCTCGGCAAGAGCATCGACCTCGTCATGCACGGCCAGGAGACCGAGCTCGACCGGCAGGTCCTGGAGCTGATCAAGGACCCGCTCACCCACATGATCCGCAACGCGGCGGATCACGGGCTGGAGACCCCGGCCGAGCGTCGGGCCGCGGGCAAGCCGGACACCGGCCGCATCACCCTCCAGGCGCGCCACGAGGGCGGGGCGATCGTCATCGAGGTTTCCGACGACGGCCGCGGCCTGCCGGCGGACAAGATCCGCGCCAAGGCGGTTTCCTCCGGGCTGGTGACGCCCGCGCAGGCCGAGCAGATGTCGGACGCCGACGCCCGCGAGCTGATCTTCCTGCCCGGCTTCTCGACGGCCTCCCAGGTGACCTCGGTCTCGGGCCGCGGCGTCGGCATGGACGTGGTGCGGACGAACATCGAGAAGATCGGCGGCGCGATCGATCTCAACTCGGTGGAGGGCGCCGGGACGCGCTTCACCATCCGGATTCCGCTGACCCTGACCATCGTCTCGGCGCTGATCGTGGAATGCTGCGGCGAGCGGTTCGCCATGCCCCAGTCCTGCGTGGTGGAGCTGGTCAGCGCCAGCGGCGCCTCGGGCCGGGAGATCGAGTACATCGACGGCTCGGCGGTCCTGCGCCTGCGCGACCGGCTGCTGCCGCTGGTGCCGTTGCAGACCCTGCTCGGCCTCGAGCCCGTGGGCGAGCCCTCGGGCGAGACCTGCATCCTCGTGGCCCGCGTGGGCGCCTTCACCTTCGGCGTGATCGTGGACCGGGTGTTCGACACCGAGGAGATCGTGGTCAAGCCGGTCGCCACGGTGCTGAGCCACCTGAAGCTCTATTCAGGCGCCACCATCCTCGGCGATGGCTCGGTGATCCTGATCCTGGACCCCAAGGGCATCTCGGTGGAGGCGGGCGCCGGCCAGGCCGGGGCCGCGACCCTGGACGACGCCGACGCCTCGGCCCAGGCCGGCCGCGGCGACTCGGCGGCCCTGCTGGTCTTCCGGGCGGCGAACGAGGCGCTGAAGGCCGCGCCGCTCGCCACCGTCTCGCGCATCGAGGAGCTCGCCGCCGACCAGATCGAGCGCGTCGACGGGCGCACCGTCATCCAGTACCGCGGCCGGCTCATGCCGGTGGTGGGGGCAGACGCCCAGCCCGCGGCGACCTGGGAAGGGTCGGCTCGGCGCCCCCTGCTGGTCTTCGCCCAGGGCGATCGGGCGATCGGCCTGCTGGTCGACGAGATCGTGGACATCGTCGAAAGCTCGGTGGACTCCGACCTGGCCTCCCGCAACGACGGCGCGGCCGGCAGCCTGATCATCGGCGGCAAGGCCACCGAACTGATCGACGTCGGCTACTACTGGGCGCGGGCGGTGAACGACGATGCGCCCGCCAGCCAGGGCGCCGCCGCGCCGCCGCGCCCGGCCGCGCCGCCGCCGGGCCCGGCCGCCAGCCTGAAGCGGCTGCTGGTCATCGACGGCAGCCCGTTCTCCCAGCTCCTGCTGCGGCCCCTGCTGTCGCAGGCGGGCTACGACGTCACGGTCGTCCCCG
Organism: Phenylobacterium sp.; assembly: GCF_046463815.1. GTDB lineage: Bacteria > Pseudomonadota > Alphaproteobacteria > Caulobacterales > Caulobacteraceae > Phenylobacterium. The sequence continues at coordinate 3,590 of NZ_JBKBRO010000017.1, forward strand.
ATCCAAACGCGGCGCTGACGCTCTACCAGGGCGGCGAGCACTTCCACCTGATCATGGCGGACACCGGCGCGGGCGAGGCCCAGGTCCGGGCCTTCGCCCAGGCGTTCGGCCAGGCGAAGGACTGGCACCGCACCCCGCTGCTGAGCCTGGCGCTGCACAATCCTCAGGGGTCGGGCGGCCCCTTCGACACCACCACCCTGCTGGCCGCCGTCTCGGGCGCGCTGGACGAGATGAAGGGCGCCGCATGAGCCTGACAGCCGACATCGCGACCGCCGAGGCGACCGAAGGCCTCGTCTCCATCCGGATCGGGGGCCAGGCGTTCGGCGTCCCCGTCCTGCAGGTCCAGGACGTCATCGCCCAGACGGCCATCAACCGCGTTCCTCTGGGCCCGCCGGAGGTGGCGGGCTCGCTGAATCTGCGGGGCCGCATCGTGACGGCCATCGACATGCGCCGCCGGCTCGGCATGGAGCCCCGCGGCGCCGGCGAAGGCTTCATGTCGGTGATCGTCGAGCGGAACGGCGAACTCTACGCCCTGCTGGTCGACGACGTGGGCGACGTGCTCTGGCTGCCCGCCTCTTCGCACGAACCCCCGCCGGTAACGCTCTCGGGCGACTGGCGGGGCGTCTGTAGCGGCCTCTACCGCCTGGAAGGCGAGCTGCTCCTGGTGCTGAAGGTCGAGGAGGTGCTGACCCTGGGCCGGCCGTTGGGGGCGGCGGGCGCCGGAAGCGCCGCCGCCGCAGCCGTCGCCCGGGAGCCTGAGGGCGAGCCCGCCGAGGCGGCGGCATGAGGCGGCCTCGGGACATGTTTCTTGAAGTAGCAGCCGATCCGGATGCTGGCCGCGCGCGTGTTGATGGCGGCGCCACCCTGAGTGAGCGGGTGACGATCAGGCCAGCCGGGCCGGTTCTTACTTTGCGGGTCTAGCCAGGGGGACGTGATGACCAGCAAGACGGCCGCCGCGAGAAAGGTCGGGAGGCGATCGCCCCCCAGCCTGTTCGAGCGGCTCGGGGGGGCGCCGGCGGTCGAGGCCGCCGTCGACATCTTCTACCAGAAGATTCTCGCCGACGACCGGATCTCCGGTTTCTTCGGCGAGGTGGACATGCCCAGGCAGGTGGAGCGCCAACGCGCGTTCCTCACCATGCTGATGGGGGGTCCGAACATCTACACCGGCCAGAATCTTCGCCTGGCCCATCGCAGGCTCGCCGCGGCGGGCCTGGACGACAGTCACTTCGACGCCGTGGTGGGACATCTCGCGGAAACCCTCCGCGAGCTGGGCGCCGACGACGACGACATCGCTGAAGCCGGCGCCCTGGCGGAATCCGCCCGCGCCGACGTGCTCAACCGGGATACGGAGGATCAGATGGCCGGCACCAACGCCATGGCGCGCGCAGTTCAGGAACGTTGGGAGGCGGCGGAAGACCAGGCCGCGCTCCTGGAGGACTACAAGGGGCAGATCGACGCGATCCGTCGCTCGCAGGCGGTGATCGAGTTCGACACCACCGGCAAGATCCTGGACGCCAACGACAACTTCCTGAACGCCCTGGGCTACACGATCGACGAGATCCGCGGGCAGCATCACAGCATGTTCCTGGACCCCGCCGAGAAGGGAACGCCCGAGTACCGCGCTTTCTGGGATCGGCTGGGCCGCGGCGAGTTCGACGCGGGCCAGTACAAGCGCATCGCCAAGGGCGGCCGCGAGATCTGGATCCAGGCCAGCTACAACCCGATCTTCGACAAGAACGGCAAGCCCTTCAAGGTCGTGAAGTACGCCTCGGACATCACGGCCGAGAAGCTCGCGGCCGCCGACGCCGCGGGCCAGCTCGCCGCGATCAGCAAGGCCCAGGCCGTCATCCAGTTCCACCTGGACGGCACGATCATCGAGGCCAACGCCAACTTCCTGGGCGCGCTCGGCTACTCGGCAGAGGAAGTGCGCGGCAAGCACCACTCGATGTTCGTCGACCCCGCCGAGCGTTCCTCCCCTGAATACAAGGCGTTCTGGGAAAAGCTGGGCCGAGGGGAGTACGACGCGGGCCGCTACAAGCGGATCACCAAGTCGGGCGAGGACATCTGGATCCAGGCCTCCTACAACCCGATCATGGACGCCTCCGGGCGGCCGTTCAAAGTGGTCAAGTACGCCACCGACATCACCGAGCAGGTCCGCCGCGAGGTCGAGAACGACCGGTTGAGCCGGGTGCTCGACGTGGCGCCGTTCAACGTCATGGTCTGCGATCCGCAGGACCTGCGGATCAACTACATCAACAAGCGGACGGTCGAGACGCTGAGGGGGCTGCAGGCCCACCTGCCGATCCCGGCCGACAAGCTGATCGGCGAGAGCATCGACATCTTCCACAAGAACCCGTCGATGCAGCGCCGCCTGCTGGCCGACCCCAACAACCTGCCCCACCGCGCGACCATCAGCCTGGGCGGCGAGAACCTGGACCTGAACGTCCAGGCCCTGCGCGGCGACGGCGGCGAATACCTCGCGGTGATGCTGACCTGGAACATCATCACCGAACAGCTCCGCTTCATCGCCAAGGTCAACGACTTCAGCCAGGAGGTGGCCGAGGCCGCCAACAACATGCGCGGCATGGCCCAGACCATGGCCGCCAGCGCCGAGGAGACCAGCAACCAGGCGGCCGCCGTCGCCGCCGCCTCTGACGAGGCCTCGTCCAACGTCCAGACGGTGGCCTCGGCCGCCGAGGAGCTGTCGGCCTCGATCCAGGAGATCACGCGTCAGGTCGAGCAGTCCTCCAGCATCTCCCGTCAGGCGGTGGACGAGGCGCTCTCGACGGACGAGACGATGCGAGGTCTGGCCGACTCGGCCGACCGCGTCGGCGAGGTGGTGGGCCTGATCCAGGAGATCGCCTCCCAGACCAAGCTCTTGGCGCTCAACGCGACCATCGAGTCGGCCCGCGCCGGCGAGGCGGGCAAGGGCTTCGCGGTGGTGGCCTCGGAGGTCAAGAACCTGGCGGACCAGACCGCCAAGGCGACCAAGCAGATCGCCGAGCAGATCGGCTCGATCCAGAAGGCCTCCAACGCGGCGGTCTCGGCCATCGAGAGCATCCGCCGCACGATCGAGCAGGCCAACGAGGCCTCGGCCGCCATCGCCTCGGCGGTGGAGGAACAGGGCGCGGCCACCCAGGAGATCACCCGCAACGTCCAGGAGGCCGCCGCCGGCACCCGCGAGGTTTCGTCCAACATCACTGGCGTCACGGACGCGGCGGGCCAGAACGCCCAGGCCGCCGCCGACATGCTGGGCGCGACCAACCTCCTGGCCACCAAGGCCCAGGAACTCGATCAGCTTCGCGCCGAGATCGAGGAATTCATGAAGAAGTAGCCTCGGCTCCCCGCCGAAGCTTCGGCCCCGCAGCCCGACGGCTGCGGGGCCTTTCCTTTTGTCCGCTGTTTGGGAGACGAACGGCCCGGCGTCAGACTCCAGCCGGGCCTTCGTCGTCAGGCCGTGCGGGCGAGCGCCCTGGGCGCGGCCGGGCGGTAGAGGCCGCGCGCGCCGGGCGCGAGCTCGAACGCGTCGGTGACGCCGAGCACCGTCTCGGCGCTGCCGAGGAACAGCGCGCCGTCGGGGGCGAGGATCCGGGCCAGGTCGGCCAGGATGGTCCGCTTCTGGGCCACGTCGAAATAGATCAGCACATTGCGGCAGAAGATGACGTCGAAGGCGCCCAGGCCGCCCACGCCGTGCAGCAGGTTATGGGTGCGGAACGACACCACCTGCTGCAGCTGGGGCGAGATGCGCCAGGATTTCCCCTCGCGTACGAACCAGCGCTTCAGCCGCTCGGGCGAAAGGCCCCGGTTGACCTCGAAGTCGCTGTAGAGGCCGCTGCGGGCCTTCGTCAGGATCGGCTCGGACAGGTCGGTGGCGACCACCTCCAGCTTCCATCCGGAAAGCTGCGCGGCGAGTTCCTGGAGCACCATGGCCACCGAGTAGGGTTCCTGGCCGCTCGAGCAGGCCGCGCACCAGATCCTGAGGGACCGGCTTCCGCCGCGGCGGGCTTCGATCAGTTGGGGCAGCACCCGCTGGGCGAGCTGCTCGAAGGGCGCCCCGTCGCGGAAGAAGAAGGACTCGTGGGTGCACATGGCCTCGACGCAGCGCTGGACCAGCGCTTCCGGGGCGCCGGCGCGCAGCCTTGCGAGGAGTTCTGGAACCCCGGGCAGCCCCTCCGCCCGGGCGATCGGCGCCAGGCGGCTGGAGACCAGGTAGGCCTTCTCGGGCGTCAGCACGAGGCCCGACCGCGCGCGGATGAACTGGCAGAAGTGCTCGAAGTCCGGGCCGGTCATTGGGCCGCCTCCGCAGCACGTCGAACCCATGGTCCGATCTCCGATATGGGCAGGACGCTTTCGGCGAGGCCGGTGGCGGCGGCGGCGCCGGGCATCCCCCACACGACGCTCGTCGCCTCGTCCTGGACGATGAACCGGCCGCCCGCCTGGGCGACCGCGGCGCAGCCCTTGGCGCCGTCGGCGCCCATCCCGGTCAGGATCAGCGCCAAGACCCCCGGCCCATAGGTCCTGGCGGCGCTGCGCAGCATGGGATCGACCGCGGGACGGCAGAAGTTCTCGGGCGGATCCTGGTTCAGGCGGATGACGGCGCCCGCCCCGTCACGCTCGACGGTCATGTGCCAGCCCCCCGGGGCCACGTAGCAGCGGCCGCCCAGCACCGGCTCGCCATCCTGGGCTTCCGCGCAAGGACGGTCGCCAGCGCGGGCGAGCTGTTCGGCGAGCAGGGCGGTGAAGGTGGCGGGCATGTGCTGGGTGAGCAGGATCGGCTGCGAGATCGCCCCCTTGATCGCCTCGAAGACCTGCAGCAGCGCCGGCGGGCCGCCCGTCGACGCGCCGATGGCCAGGACCTGAGGCCGCCCTTTGCGCGGGCGCGTAACCAGAGGCGTGCGGGGCCACGCCGCCTGGATGGCCGAAGCCGCCGCGGCCGGTCGGCGCTTCGGGGCGAGGGCGGCGATCTTCGACAGCAGCTCCCGCTGGAACTCCTGGGCGCCGGCAAGGCCGGTCTCCGGCTTGGCCACGTAGTCGGAGGCGCCGAGCTGCAGCGCCTTCAGGCTGATCTCGGCGTTCCGGCGGGTCAGGGTCGAAGCCATGATCACCCGCACGCCGGGCCGCCGGGCGCGGATGAGCGGCAGGGCGGTGATTCCGTCCATCACGGGCATCTCGATGTCGAGGACGACGATGTCGACGTCGTGGCGTTCCAACTCCCGGAGCGCCAGCTCGCCGTTGGAGGCCGTGCAGACCACGTCGATGCGGGGATCGGCCGCCAACTGTTTCGCGATCAGGCCCCGGACAACGGCGGAATCGTCCACCACCATAACGCGCGTCCGCACATCGGCAGCCACGCCCCCCTCCACCAACGCCAAGGCTCACCTCCCTTGACGGCCGTCACGGCCGCTCCGCAAAGCTCGTCGCCCGCCTCGCGACTGCTTGAGGCCGGGTCGTACTTCAGAAAAACGAGATATTATTATTAGGCGAATTATTAGTTAACCAGACTACTTGCGGTGGGTGGAGGCAATCTCTCGACGCATGCAAAGGTCCAGTAAGGTTTGTTCTGCTCCCTAGGGTGTAATCCGGGCCCCGGAAACCTATGGTTTCTGGCGCCAGAGGCCAAAATGCGCCTGAAGTGCATTTCGATATACTGGAGGATGCATGCCCTTTCGCTCGCTTTCGCTCACTGGTGAACAGATCCGGGCCGGGCGGGCCCTGGCCCGGATAGAGCAGGCGGAACTGGCGCGCCGCTGCGGCCTCAGTCTGGAGACGATAAAACGGCTCGAACGCATTCGGGGGCCCGTCGAGGCGAACATCCGCACCCTGAACGCGATCGTCGGCGCCTTCGGGGAGATCGGGATTCTCTTCGAGGCCTGCGAGGAAGGCGGGATCGGCGTCTGCCGGCCGCCGGAGGGCCGGGCCGGCCAAGGCGTCCGGGAGCGGCCGATCGTCGCGGCCCCCCCCGGGACCGGCCCCTCAGACCCAGCTTCTTCACCGCCTGATCTACCACAGCCGGATCAAGGCGGAGCCCGGCGCGAGCCTGCGGGACACGGTCGACGCCATCACGGACTCGGCCGCAAAGCGCAACGCCGCCCTCGGCGTGACGGGCGCGCTGCTCGCCTGCAACGGCCGCTTCCTGCAGGTGCTGGAGGGCGACAAGGACGCGGTGCGCCAGGTCTACGGCGCGATCCTGCTCGACCCCAGGCACACCGACGTGCAGCTGCTCGACAGCCGCGCCATCGTCAGCCGCCAGTTCGCCGACTGGAGCCTGTGTTGCGGCGTGTTCACGGACGACGGCGCGGCCTTCGCGCACGAACCGGCGCTGCGCGACGGCTTCAAGCCCGAGCTCCTGTCCCCCGCCTCTGCCCTGGGCCTGCTGGCGACGATGCGCGACCTGCAGCGCCTGGAGCCGCGCAGCCGGCGCGGCCGGCCCGCCGCCTGCACCCTGGCGGCGGAGTGCCTGGACCGAAGCTGCGCCAACGGTCCGGCCGGGCCGGATTCCCTGTCGAACTGCGCTTGAACCGGCGGCATGCGACAACAGGCCACACCCCTCCGGGTCGTTGCCCCTTGGGGCTCGAAATTTCCACTCTGGGTGGTCCAAAATCCCCCCGGGGGCGGCGGGAACTGGGCCGCAGGTGGCGTTGCGGGCCGCGTGCGGATGAGGCTGCCGCCTGGCTGGCAAATCAGGTCACCTGAGCCGACGCCGGCGCCCCGGCTCTCAGGAGACCGCCCAGCATGAGCGCTTCCCAAGGGAAGACCAGCGAACCAAGGCTGCGCCAGACGATCGCCCGCCAGGGCCGCCGGGCGCGGTCGATGCTACGCCGCTCGCTGCTGCTGCGCGCGGGGCTGGGCGACAGCATGCAGGATGTGCTTACGGGCATCCTGAACATCTCGTCCGAGGGCATCGTCGTGGTCGACGAGAAGCTCCGGATCCTGCTGTTCAGCCCCGGCGCCGAGGCGATCTTCGGCTACCAGGCCGAGGAGGTTCTGGGCGAGCAGCTCGAGCAGCTGATCCCCAAGGCCCATCGCGAGGCCCATCGGGGGCACGTCGCAGCGTTCGCCAGCGGCTCGGTGGCGAGCCGCCGCATGAGCGCCCGCGAGGACATCTCGGGCCTGCGCAAGAACGGCGACATATTTCCCCTCGAGGTGGGCCTGTCGCGGCTGAACACGTCCAAGGGGCTGATCTTCACCGCCATCCTCCGCGATGTCTCGCACCGGCGCCAGGCGGAGCGGGCGCTGGCGCTGGCCGCCGCGGAGGCCAACGCCGCCAACCAGGCCAAGAGCGCCTTCCTGGCCGCCATGAGCCACGAGATCCGCACGCCGCTGAACGGGGTGCTGGGCATGGCCCAGGCCATGGCCATGGAGGACGACCTGCCGCCCCACCAGCGCGAGCGGCTGACCGTCATCCGACAGTCGGGCGAGAGCCTGCTCGCCATCCTCAACGACCTCCTGGACCTGTCGAAGATCGAGGCCGGCAAGCTCGAACTGGAGGAAACCCAGTTCGACATCCAGGAGCTGACCCGGGGCGCCCACGCCACCTTCGCCGCCGTGGCCGCCGCCAAGGGCCTGGACTTCGGCGTCCACGTCTCCGGGCCGGCGGAGGGCGTCTACCTGGGCGACCCGCTGCGCCTGCGCCAGATCCTGCACAACCTGATCTCCAACGCCCTCAAGTTCACCGAGGAGGGTTCCGTCCAGGTGGCGGTGAGCCGCCGGGGCGGCGAGCTGCGGATCGTCGTCAAGGACACCGGCATCGGCATACCCGCCGGCAAGGCCCCCCAGCTGTTCAGGAAGTTCGAGCAGGGGGACGCCTCCACCACCCGGCGCTTCGGCGGCACCGGCCTGGGCCTCGCCATCTGCCGCGACCTGGCGGAGATGATGGGCGGCTCCATCGCGGTCGAGAGCGCGCCGGGCAAGGGCGCGGCCTTCACTGTACGCCTGCCGCTGAAGCGGATCGGCAAGGTCGAGGAACCCGCCGCCGAGCCGGCGCCGGAGATCGTGCCCGACGAGACGCTGCTGCGCGTGCTGGTGGCCGAGGACAACGGCATGAACCAGCTGGTGCTCAAGACGCTGCTCGCCCAGCTGGGCGTCGAACCGGTGGTGGTGCCTAACGGCCGGGCCGCCGTGGAGGCCTGGGAGCGCGAGCCGTGGGACCTGATCCTGATGGACGTCCAGATGCCCGAGATGGACGGACCGACGGCCACCGGGGTCATCCGCCGCCGCGAGGCGGCGGAGGGCCGCGGCCGCACGCCGATCGTGGCGCTCACCGCCAACGCCATGCAGCACCAGGTGGCCGAGTACCGCGCCGCCGGCATGGACGACGTGGTGCCCAAGCCCGTGGAGGTGGACCGGCTGTTCCGGGTGCTGCGGGCCGTGGGCGGCGCTTAGCTGTCTGGTCCCACGGCGTGGGGGCTCGGCTTAGCCGAGTGCTCACACCGGCAGGAGCTATGGGCCAGATGCTCCACGGCGGCGCCACGGCCACGCACGCCATCCGAGCGGCGATACGGCGATCGAAGGCTCCGATCCAAGAGGAAGCCCAGCGGGACGGGCTGAACCGCAGGACGGTGCGCGAGTGGCGCGGGCGAGACTTCATGCATGACGCGCCGATGGGACCCAAGGCTCCTCGCTCGGCCGTGCTGGCGGCCGAGGTGCGCACCGAGGACGGCGAGCTCCACCTCTTTGTGGCCGTGGACAGGACGTCGAAGTACGCCTTCGCTCGCCGGGTGAAGCGGGCCACTGAAGGCGCCAGGGCGTTCCTCGACGAGTTGGTCGCGGCCGTCCCCCACCAGATCCACACGGCGCCGACCGACAACGGCATCCAGTTCGCCGACCTGCCCAAGAACCGCGCCGGCCCGACGAAGCCATCTGCAGGGCCTGGGCTGAGCCCGAACGGCGGTCGCCCGGCCAAGCCGCCTGGAACAACGCGGCCATGTAGGCGGCCACGACGGCGATGATCAGTCAGTCGTGGATGTCGACGTCCTTGGTCTCGCGGATGAACAGGGCGCCGATCACGAAGGTGATCGCCGCCACGACCACGGGGTACCAGAGACCGTAGTAGATATCGCCGGTGGCCGCGACCATGGCGAAGGCGGTGGTGGGCAGGAAGCCGCCGAACCAGCCGTTGCCGATATGGTAGGGCAGGCTCATCGAGGTGTAGCGGATCCGGGTCGGGAACAGCTCCACCAGCATGGCGGCGATCGGGCCGTAGACCATGGTCACGTAGATCACGAGCAGGGTCAGGATGGCGACGACGCCCAGCTTGTTGACCTTGGCCGGGTCGGCCTTGGCCGGGTAGCCCGCCGCCGCCAGAATGGCGCCCATGTTCTTCTCCCAGGCCGTCTTCCGGGCGTTGAACTCCGCCTTGGGCAGCGTCTGGCCGGGGAACGAGGCGATGACCTGGTCGCCGACCTTCACCTGGGCCCCGGCGCCCGCAGGCGCGGCCTGGTTCTGATAGGTGACGCCCGCCTTGGCCAAGTACGACTTGGCGATGTCGCAGCTCCTGTTGAACACCGTCTTGCCGACGGGGTCGAACTGCACCGAACAGTCGGCGGGATCGGCGATCACCGTCACCGGGCTGGAGGCCGCGGCGCGCGCGAGGTCGGGGTTGGCCGCCCAGGTGAGCGCCTTGAACAGCGGGAAGTAGGTCAGGGCGGCCAGCAGGCAGCCGGCCAGGATGATCCGTTTGCGGCCGATCCGGTCCGACAGCCAGCCGAACAGGACGAAGAAGGGCGTGCCGATCAGCAGCGCCACGGCCACCAGGGTGTTGGTGAGCGCGCCATCGACCTTCAGCATCTTCTCGAGGAAGAAGAGTGCGTAGAACTGTCCGGTGTACCAGACCACCGCCTGGCCCGCGGTGAGGCCCACCAGCGCCAGGACGACGATCTTCAGGTTGCCCCAGCGCGCGAAGCTCTCCTTCAGCGGCTGGGTCGTGCCCCTACCCTCTTCCTTCATGCGCTGGAACGCCGGGCTCTCCTGCAGTTTCAGCCGAATCCACATCGAGACCATCAGCAGGAGGATCGAGACCAGGAACGGGATCCGCCAGCCCCATTCCTTGAAGGTGTCCTCGCCCATGCCCAGGCGCGTGGCCAGGATCACCGCAAGGCTCAGGAACAGGCCGAGCGTGGCCGTGGTCTGAATCCAGCTCGTGTAGAACCCGCGCTTGCCGTGCGGCGCGTGCTCGGCGACGTAGGTCGCCGCCCCGCCGTATTCGCCGCCCAGGGCCAGGCCCTGGACCAGGCGCATGAGGATGAGGATGGCCGGGGCGGCCACGCCGATCTGGGCGTAGGACGGCAGGAGCCCCACCGCGAAGGTGGAGAGACCCATCAGCAGCATGGTCACCAGGAAGGTGTTCTTGCGGCCCCACAGGTCGCCGAGGCGGCCGAACACCAGCGCCCCGAACGGTCGCACGGCGAAGCCGGCCGCGAAGGCCAGGAGGGCGAAGATGTAGCCGGTCGTCTCGTTCACGCCCGAGAAGAAGTGGGTCGTGATGTAGCTGGCCAGTGAGCCGTACAGATAGAAGTCGTACCATTCGAAGACAGCGCCGACCGACGAGGCGCCGATCACGAGCCGGTCGTTCCGGTCTACCGTATGCTCGGCGTCCACCGCGGTCGGGGAATAGGTGGTGTTGCTCATGGCGCCCTCCGATGACCCCCGCTGACGGGGTGCAGTGAACGGGCGAGGGTTCTGCAGCCCCCGTTCCCAAGACCCCACACTGCCCGCAAGCGCGGCCGAACGGGAGATCGACCTTCGTCTAACGGCGATGGCCCGGCCGGGGAACCTCAACCGCCCCGGAACTCGTGCACCGCCTCGGCCAGCAGTTCGTTGGCCGGGCCGTAGGCGCGCAGTTCGAGCTGGTCCCGATCGGTGTCGGCGGCCCGTGTCAGCCATACGAGCTCCTTGGCCGCGCCCGCCGGCCATGCCCGCCCGAGCACCGCTTCGACCGCGCACAGACCCGGCATCCCCTGGGCGCTGTCCAGGCGGACCTCCACGCGGGCGGGCGCGGCGGGGAGGGCGGCGGCGAACCGCTCGGCGGCCTCGGCGGGCGTTCTGGGGAACTTCGACATCGGGGAACCTTTCCTTGAAGGACGGCTCCGGCCGGGAAGGGCCCATTAAAAAACCCCGCGTCCTGGCCGGAGCGGGGTGGAAACTTCGATCTGGCGGGTCGTCAGGCCGCGCGGGATCGCCCCCGTCCGTGATGGCGGGTGGTAATCATCATGGTCTTCGAGATCAGGCGCGGGGCGCGCATCGCGAATGCTCACCATTCAGACAGGGCGAGCGCGGCATAGCGCATGCGCGTCCTCTTGGGAAGCTTGGGCGCGAAGCTTCGGTGAAGTCCGCTGGCGCACCCGACACGATTCGAACGTGTGACCTTTGCCTTCGGAGGGCAACGCTCTATCCAGCTGAGCTACGGGTGCGTCTTCAGCGGGCCGCCTCTCTAGCCGAAAGCGCGGCGTCCGGCAAACCGGACGAGGCTTGCGCCCGAGGATTTCAGCCGGGCAATCTTGCGTTCACGGTCGGCGGCTAGCGTCCGCCGAGAGCGAGCCGTCGAACGGCCGGTATGTTCTGGGGGGAATGCGATGGGCGTCTTCACGCGGACGACGCGGGGCGGAGCGGCCGCGGCGGCGGTCGCCGCCCTGGCCCTGACGGCGGGTCTCGGCTTCGGCCGGCTGGCCAGCGCCCAGGCGCCGGACGACGCCCCCACGCCCGGCAAGCTGGTCTATGACCAGTACTGCGCCGCCTGCCACGACAAGCCCGAGCCCGGCAGCCGCGCGGCTCCGGTGGCGAACCTGCGAAAGATGAGCGCTCAGACGCTCACCACCGCCCTCACCACAGGCGTGATGAAGCCGGTGGGCGACCAGCTCACGCGGCGCCAGATGCGCGAGCTCGTCGAATACCTCGCCGCACCGGAAGGGCCGCTTGGGACCGCGTGGATCGAAAAGGCCATGTGCGCACCCGACAGGCGCGAGGTGGACCTGTCGGGTCCGCCCGCCCAGCTCGGCTTCGGAGTCGGCCAGGACAACGGCCGGCGGATGAGCGCCGCCCAGGCGGGCCTGAAGACCCGGGATGTCGCGGACCTCGAGGTCGCCTGGACCTTCGCCTTCCCGCGCACCAGCAGCCTGCGCAGCCAGGGCGTAGTGGTGGGCTCCACCCTGTTCTATCCCGCCGGCCAGACGAACTACGTCTTGGCGCTGGACACCAGGACCGGCTGCGTGAAGTGGGCCTCGGAGCTTCCGTCGCCGATCCGCAACAGCCTGGCCGTGGGCCGCCTGGGACCGAAGGGGCCGCTGGCGGTGGTGGGCGGCGACAACGCCGGCCAGCTCGTGGCGCTCGATGCGAAGACCGGCAAGATCGCCTGGCGGGTCGACCCCCGCCACGACAAGAACGTGCCGCTGAGCGGCTCGCCCCTGTTCGCCGGCGAGAAGATCATCGTGCCCGTGTCGGCCATGGACGTGGCCAACGCCATGCGGCCGACCTTCGAATGCTGCAAGAGCCACGGGGCGATCGTCGCGGTGGAAGCCGCGACCGGCAAGACGCTGTGGACCTGGCACACCATGGAGGACGCCAAGCCGCTGGGCCGCAAGACCTCCCACGGCGTCGAGACCTACGGGCCCTCGGGCGCGCCGATCTGGTCCAGCCCCGCCGTCGATCTCAAGAAGGGGGTCGTCTACACGGCCACCGGCGAGAACACCTCGCCGCCCGCCACCAAGACCAGCGACGCCGTCGTCGCCATCGACCTGGCCACGGGCCGGGAGAAGTGGGTGTTCCAGGCCCTGGCCAACGATGTCTGGAACATGTCGTGCCCCGTGGGGCCGCCCGCGCCGGGGCGGCCGCTCAACCCCAACTGCTTCTTCGCGAACGAAGGCAGCGTGCTCCGCGACCACGACTTCGGCGGCGGGCCGGTGATCTTCAAGGGAAGCAAGGGCCGCGACGTGATCCTGGCCGGCCAGAAGTCGGGCGAAGTCTGGGCCCTGGACGCCCGCGACGGCAAGGTCCTGTGGCGCCATCAGTTCGGGCCGGGCACCCCGCTGGGCGGCGTCCACTGGGGAATCGCCACGGACGGCGTGCGGGTGTTCGCGCCGATCAGCGACCCCAACGTGCCGGCCGACAGGTCCGCCGCCGGCCTGCACGCCATCGACGTGGCCACCGGCAAGGTCGCCTGGCAGTGGAAGGCCGCCCCCGACTGCGAGGGCGACCGCAAGACCCGGATGCCGACGTGCGCGGGCAAGTACGGCCTGTCGGCCCCGCCGCTGGTGATCGACGGGGCGGTGCTGGCCGGATCGCTGGACGGTCGCCTGTGGGTCTTCGACGCCGCCAAGGGCGACGTGCTGGGGGTCTACGACACCGCCCAGGCCTATCAGGCGGTGAACGGGCTGGCCGGGGCGGGCGGCTCGATCGACGCGGCGGGAATCTTCGCCGGCGACGGCCTCGTCTTCGTCAGCTCAGGCTACGCCGCCTTCGGCCAGCAGCCGGGCAATGTGCTCGTGGCCTTGAAGCCCAGGGCTAAGTAGCGGCGATCAGCGTCCGGCGCGGCTGTCGGCCCCGCCGACGGCGCGGGGCGCGGTGGCCCAGGCGAAGGGCTCGCCACCCACCTGGCGGGCGCGCCAGCGGTAGGGAACCTGGTCCCAACGGCGGACCTCGTCCGTCCGGTTGTCCAGCACGAAGTCGCCGCCGCGGGTCGAGACGAGCAGCACCGCGTGAAACTCCCCCGTCTCGGTGGTGGCGAGCGCCAGGTTGAGGGCGCTGCGGGGCAGGCCGGCCCGGAGAAGCGCCTGGGCCTTCTCGAGGGCGTAATCCTCGCAGTCGCCCACGCCCACGCCGTCCTGCAGGGGCAGCGACCAGTCGTCCGCCGAGCCTGTGTCGGCTCGCGGCCGCAGGTCCCGGTTCACCTTGGCGTTGACCGAGACCAGCAGGGCCCAGACGCCCGGCGAGAGGATCGGAGGATCGGCCGGAGCCGGGGTCGCCGCCGCGGCCGACGGGACCGGCGTCCGAGGGGCTTCGGGGAGCGGGCGGCCGCCCAGCAGCGCCTCACGTTCGGCGCGGGCCCGGGCCGCCCCGGCGCGCACGGCCTCGGCATCGGTCCCGCAGGCCAGCGGGCGCTCGGCGCAGAACGCGACCCAGCCCACCGGCGGCAGGCCGGTCCGCCCGACCGGCATGGACGGCGCGGCCCAGGCCATCTGGGCGGTGAGGGACAAGACGAGCGCGAGCAGGCCCGCGCGCGGAAGCGTGTAGATCGGCAAGACGACGGCCCGGCTTTGGGAAGAGGCCGTCGACCTAGTCTGGGGGAGTGCGGGGAGATATTCCGCCCACTACTCAATATGGGGCAAGAACCACCCTTGGCCGCCGCCAGTTACTCAATATGAGCGCCGTCCGTGGCGCATTGTCGCAATAATCGATCTATTGGCGCGGCGCGGCGTCGCACCGGCGCCGGCGGCGGGCTCAGGCCCCGGTCACCTCGTCCCAGAAGCGCTTGGCCTTGCCGATGAAGGTGGCCGACTTCGGATGCTGCTGCTCTCCGCAGAGGCCGGCGAGCTCTCGCATCAGCTCCTTCTGGCGGGGGGTCAGCTTGGTGGGGGTCTCGATGAACAGCTCCACCACCAGGTCACCGCGCTCGCGCGAGCGCAGGGACGGCATGCCCCGGCCCTTCACGCGGACGGTCTTGCCGGTCTGGGCGCCTTCCGGGACCTTGACCGTGACCTTGCAGTTCCCGTCGCAGTTCTCGCCGCCCATCAGGCAGGGCGCCTCGATCTCACCGCCCAAGGCGGCCACGCACATCGGCACCGGCACGGTGCACAGCAGGTCCAGGCCGTCGCGTTCGAACAGTTCGTGCGGCTGCACGGAGATGAAGATGTAGAGGTCGCCGCGCGGCCCGCCGCGCTGCCCCGCATCGCCTTCGCCGGCCAGCCGGATGCGCGCGCCATCGTCCACGCCCGGCGGAATGCGCACGGCCAGCGTCCGTTCGCGCCGAACCTGGCCCATGCCGTGGCAATCCGTGCAGGGGTCCAGCACGATCTGGCCCGAGCCGCCGCAGCGGGGGCACGCCCTTTCGATGGAGAAGAATCCCTGGGTGGCCCGCACGCGGCCCGCGCCGTGGCAGGTGGTGCAGGTCGTGGGGCCCGTGCCCGGCTTGGCGCCCGACCCCTCGCAGGTCTCGCAGGTGAGCGTCGCGGGCACGGTGATCTCGACCTCGGCGCCGGCGTAGGCTTGCTTGAGGGTGATCTCCAGGTCGTAGCGCAGGTCGGCGCCGCGGGCCGGACCCGCCGAACGACCCCCGCGGCCGCCACGACCGCCGAACATGTCGCCGAAGACGTCGCCGAACACCTCGTTGAAGATGTCATGCACGTCGTGGAACTGGGCGCCGCCGGGGCCGCCCCCGTTCATGCCGTTCACGCCGGCGTGGCCGAAGCGGTCGTAGGCCGCCCGCTTCTGCGGGTCGGACAGCACCGAATAGGCCTCGTTGATTTCCTTGAAGCGGCCGGCGGCCTCCTCGCAACCGCCGTTGCGGTCCGGGTGGTGCTCCATCGCCAGCTTGCGGAACGCAGCCTTCAGGGCCGCTTCGTCGCAGCCGCGAGTGACGCCCAGGATCTCGTAATAGTCCCGCATCGAACTGTCAGGCGCTCAAAATCAGGCTGGAATTGAAGTGGGTGGGCCCCCGCCCGACTGCAAGGCTTACACCAGCCGAGTGGGCGAGGGCGACATTTCCCGCGAAGACGGGGGCGACGTCCCCAATGGCGCCCTCCTCGCTGGCAGGGGCGGAGGGCGCCAGGGGACGCGTTGTCACGCCGACTTCTTCTCGTCGCCGTCCACTTCCTCGAACTCCGCGTCGACCACATCGTCCGAAGAAGCCTGGGCGCCTTCGCCGCCGGTTTGGGCGGCGGCGTCCTGCTGGGCCTTGTACATGGCCTCGCCCAGCTTCATCGACGCCTGAATCAGCGTCTGGGTCTTGGCCGAGATGGCTTCCGCGTCACCCGACTCCAGCGAGCCCTTCAGGTCGTCGAGGGCGCTCTGAATGGCGTTCCGATCGCCTTCCGAGACCTTGTCGCCGTGTTCGGCGAGCGCCTTCTCGGTCGAGTGGATGACCGCGTCGGCCTGGTTCTTGGCCTCGACGGCCGCCTTGCGCTTCTCGTCGTCGGCCTTGTGGGACTCGGCGTCCTTGACCATGGCCTCGATGTCCGCGTCCGAGAGGCCGCCGTTGGCCTGGATGCGGATCGACTGTTCCTTGTTGGTCGCCTTGTCGCGCGCCTGGACGTTCACGATGCCGTTGGCGTCGATGTCGAAGGTCACCTCGATCTGCGGCACGCCGCGGGGAGCCGGAGGGATGCCGACCAGATCGAACTGACCCAGCAGCTTGTTGTCCGCCGCCATCGGGCGCTCGCCCTGGAACACCCGGATGGTCACCGCCGACTGGTTGTCGTCGGCCGTGGAGAACACCTGGCTGCGCTTCGTCGGAATGGTCGTGTTGCGCTCGATGAGCGGGGTGAACACGCCGCCCAGGGTCTCGATGCCCAGGGTCAGCGGGGTCACGTCCAGCAGCAGCACGTCCTTGACGTCGCCCTGCAGCACGCCCGCCTGTACGGCCGCGCCCAGCGCCACCACCTCGTCGGGGTTCACGCCCTTGTGCGGTTCGCGGCCGAAGAACTCCTTCACGGTTTCGACGACCTTGGGCATGCGGGTCATGCCGCCGACCAGGATCACCTCGTCGATGTCGGACTTCTTCAGGCCCGCGTCCTTCAGCGCCTGCTCGCAGGGGCCGACGGTCTTGTTGATCAGGTCCTCGACCAGGGCTTCGAGCTTGGCGCGCGACAGCTTGATGTTCAGGTGCAGCGGACCCGACTGGTTCATCGAGATGAAGGGCAGGTTCACCTCGTACTGGGTGACGCTCGACAGCTCCTTCTTGGCCTTCTCGGCCTCTTCCTTCAGGCGCTGGAGGGCGAGCTTGTCCTTGCGCAGGTCGACGCCCTGCTCCTTCTTGAACTCGTCGGCCAGGTAGTCGACGATCCGCAGGTCGAAGTCCTCGCCGCCCAGGAAGGTGTCGCCGTTCGTCGACTTCACCTCGAACACGCCGTCGCCGATCTCGAGGATCGAGACGTCGAAGGTGCCGCCGCCCAGGTCGTAGACAGCGATCTTCTTGCCCTCGTTCTTCTCGAGGCCGTAGGCGAGCGCCGCGGCGGTGGGCTCGTTGATGATGCGCAGGACCTCAAGCCCCGCGATCTTGCCCGCGTCCTTGGTCGCCTGGCGCTGGGCGTCGTTGAAGTAGGCGGGAACGGTGATGACCGCCTTCTCGACCTTCTCGCCGAGATGCTGCTCGGCGGCTTCCTTCATCTTCTGCAGGATGAAGGCCGAGATCTGCTGGGGCGAATAGTCCTTGCCGTGGGCGCGCACCCAGGCGTCGCCGTTCGGACCCTTCACGATCTCGTAGGGCACCATGCCCTTGTCCTTCTCAACCGTCGGGTCGGAGAACTGGCGCCCGATCAGGCGCTTGATCGCGAAGAAGGTGTTGGTGGGGTTGGTCACCGCCTGGCGCTTGGCCGGCTGGCCGACCAGCCGCTCGCCGTCTTCCATGAAGGCCACGACCGAGGGGGTCGTGCGGGAACCTTCCGCGTTCTCGATCACCTTCGGCGATTTGCCGTCCATGATGGCCACGCACGAGTTCGTGGTGCCGAGGTCGATGCCGATGATCTTGCTCATGTGAGAGTCTTGCTCGCTCCTTGTTGGCGGACGCCGCGGGTGGGCCTTCTAGCGAAGCGCCCTTCGGATTGCGACGCCCCCGGTTCGATCAGGTCTCGGCTGGTCCCCGGGAGGCGTTTCGCCCCGGAAACCAGCGTCGCTAGCCGATATGGGGAAACTTGGGGCCCCCGCAAGTGCGAATGTCCCCAATCCTGACAAGGACATGGCTCAAGCCCGCCGCCAGGCCGAGCGGGCGTTCGCGTAGAGTTCCGGCGGGTGCGGCGCATGGCCGCCCCGCGAGGCGAGGAAGGCGTGCTCCACCACCATTGCCTGCTGCTCGATGTTCAGTTCCTGGAAGTCCGGGCCTTGGGCGAGGTCGTAGGCGTAGGACGCCGGCCGGTCGCCCGCCTTGAGCTTGGCCAGGAGAAGCGAGACGCCGTGCTGCGCCTGCCAGACGTGGGCGAGTTCGTGCACGAACGTCGCCTGATCCCGCAAGGGGACGTGCGGCGCCGCGAAGTCCGCCCTGGCCGTCCGCGCCGGCCAGACGATCAGCGCCGGCCCCGCCACGAAGGCGCGGGTCCAAGCGGGAAGGGCGAACAGGCGCACGCGGCCGGCGTCCAGGGCGGGCCCGAAGACCTCGGCGCAGAGTTCGCGCTCGCCGGCCGCGAGCCGGCGGAGGGCGAAAGGCTTCATCGGAACCTCGGGCGCGGCCATCGCGGATGCGGCCTCGGAACGATCCGCCTCGTCAGAACACCGGCTCTTCGGGCGGCGGAGGCGACTGGGCCTTGTCCAGCACCTCGCCGATCCTGTCCGGCGGCTGGGCCGGCGCCGCGGCGGGCGGCGGCTGGGCGGCCTTCTCGGCCTCGGCCTTGGCGGCGGCCTCGGCTTCGGCCTTAGCCTTCTTCTCCTCCTCGATCCGAGCCTTCTCCTCCGGCGTCAGCTCGGGAGGTGGGGGCGGACCCTCGATCCGCTCCTGGGCCAGCGGCACCGCCTCGGTGGCCTGGATGACCTGGCCGGCCTCGGCCGCGCGCTCGCCGGGCAGGCGGGCGGGCGCATCGGCGGTGACAATCCCCACGGCGAACGAGCCCAGGGCCGCCACGCCGATGACGGCGGCGACGATGTGCAGGACGGGACGGGGCATCGACCAGGTCATGGCGCGGGACCCTAATGCGGCCGCCCGCGGAGCGGAAGCGGCATCGCAGAGTAAACGCCCGTTAACCGTCCCGGGCCCAAACAGGCGGGAGACGGACGTCTATTCAGGGGTGACCAGGGCATGGCGCGGGCGGCGCGGAAAACCGGCGTGGAGCTTGTCCTCCACATCGCCAAGCTCGCCTGGGACCACCCCGCGACCGCGCGCCTGCGCGGGGGCCTCGTCGCCGCCTTCGGCGTGATCCTGGCCGTCGCCTTCGCGACCTACAACGCCGCCGACCCCAGCCTGAACGCGGCCGGCCCGGCCGAACCCGCCAATGCGCTGGGCGGCGCGGGCGCGGTGATCGCCGACATCGGCGTGCAGTCCCTGGGCGCGGCCGCCGGCCTGTTCGCCCTGCTGATGGTGGTGTTGGGCCTGGCCCGGGTGGCGGACCCGGAACCCGACGCGAACCGCCTGCGGCTTCGGCTGCGCGGCCTCCTGGGCCTGGTGGGGGTCATGACCCTCGCGGGCGCCCTGGCCTGGCCCGCCCCCCCGGCCGCCTGGCCGCTGGCCAAGGGCCTGGGCGGCTTCTGGGGCGACTCCCTGCTGAACGGCCTCTCGGCGCTGATCGCCTACGCCAGGGTCCCCTTCGCCCAGATCATCGCCGGCGTGACGCTTTCCCTCGGGGGCCTGGCGGCCTTCGGCTACGCCATCGGCCTGACCCGCGTGGACCTCCGAGCCATCGGCGATGCGGCGAGCCGGGTCGCGCACGCCGCCGCCCGCCCGAAGCTGAAGGCCGAGGCCCCGGTCGAGCGGCCTGCCCGAGCGCCGCGCCGGAAGGCCTTCGAGAGCGTGATCCCCGAGGGCGCGCCCTTCGACGCCGACGAGGCGCCCGCCATCGCCCAGCCGCAGGCGGGATCCGGCGTGGAAGCGTCCGCGCCCAAGGTGAAGGCGCCCAAGCCCGCGCCGAAGGAGAGCGCTCGCGAGCAGAAGGAGGCCCAGGCCACCTTCGAGTTCGTCCAGCCGGGCGGCTTCAAGCTGCCCGAGCTCTCCATGCTGGCGAAGTCCAAGCCGCGCGCCGCCCAGTTCGACGAAGGCGCGCTCCACCAGAACGCCCAGCTCCTCGAGAGCGTGCTGGCCGAGTTCGGCGTCCGCGGCCAGGTGGACCAGATCCGCCCGGGCCCCGTGGTAACGCTCTACGAGCTGGTGCCGGCGGCCGGCGTGAAATCGGCCCGCGTCGTGGCGCTGGCCGACGACATCGCCCGCTCGATGAGCGTCGCCGCCTGCCGCGTCTCGGTGGTCCCGGGCCGCAACGCCATCGGCATCGAGCTGCCCAACCAGCGGCGCGAGACGGTCTATCTGCGCGACCTTCTGGCCGCCCCGGAATACGAGCGCGGCGGCCAGGTCGTGCCCGTGGCGCTGGGCGAGACCATCGGCGGCGAACCCTACATCGCCGACCTCGCCAAGATGCCCCACCTGCTGATCGCCGGCACCACCGGCTCGGGCAAGTCGGTGGGCGTCAACGCCATGATCCTGTCGATCCTCTACCGCCTGCCGCCCGAGCAGTGCCGGCTGATCATGATCGACCCCAAGATGCTGGAGCTGTCGGTCTACGATGGCATCCCGCACCTGCTCGCGCCCGTCGTCACCGATCCGAAGAAGGCCATCGTCGCCCTGAAGTGGACCGTGCGCGAGATGGAGGACCGCTACCGGCGGATGTCCAAGATCGGCGTGCGCAACATCGCCTCCTACAACGAACGCGCCCGGGAGGCCGTCGCCAAGGGCGAGCACTTCGAGCGCACCGTCCAGACGGGCTTCGACGACGCCGGCCGGCCGATCTTCGAATCCGAGAAGATCATCCCCGAGCCCATGCCCTATCTCGTCGTGATCATCGACGAGGTGGCCGACCTGATGATGGTGGCCGGCAAGGACATCGAAGGCGCCGTCCAGCGGCTGGCCCAGATGGCGCGGGCCGCCGGCATCCACCTGATCATGGCCACCCAGCGCCCGTCGGTGGACGTCATCACCGGCACCATCAAGGCCAACTTCCCGACCCGCATCAGCTTCCAGGTCACCTCCAAGATCGACAGCCGCACCATCCTGGGCGAGCAGGGCGCCGAGCAGCTCCTGGGCCAGGGCGACATGCTCTACATGGCCGGCGGCGGCCGGATCACCCGCCTGCACGGCCCGTTCGTGTCGGACGGCGAGGTCGAGGCCGTGGCCAAGTTCCTGCGCGACCAGGGCCAGCCCTCGTACCTGGAGGAGGTCACCGCCGGCGGCGACGAGGACGAGGAGGGCCCGAACCTCGGCTTCGGCGGCGACACGGGCGACGCCAACGACCTCTACGACCGCGCCGTGGCCATCGTCACCCGCGACGGCAAGGCGTCGACCAGCTACATCCAGCGCCGCCTGCAGATCGGCTACAACCGCGCCGCCTCGATCATGGAGCGGATGGAGCAGGAGGGCGTGGTGGGTCCCGCCAACCACGCCGGCAAGCGCGAGATCCTGGCCAGCGCCGCGCCCTAGGTCCGGCGCCGGCCGCCAGGCTTGTGGCCGCTGGTCATCGGGTCTGGCTTCTTCGGCAGCGGCTTCGCGGGATCGCGGCGATACATTTCCTGGCTGGAGCCCAGGCCCATGCGGCCGGGCTGCTGCTCCACCAGATTGCTCTCGCCGCGCTTCAGCCGCCCGATGGCGTCGCGCAGCAGGGCGGCGGTCTCGAAGTCGCCGGCCTCGGCCGCCTCGGCCATCCTTCGCTCCAGATCCTCGATCGCGCCCATGGCTTCGGAACACCCGTGCTAGCCGGAGCGTTGCAGGCGCCGCCCCTTTCGAGCCCTATTGCCGCCGCTTGCGCGCGATAGGAAGCGCAAGCATGGAGTTCCCGATGGACCTGACCCGCCGCAGCCTGGCGCTGGCGCTCTGCGCCGCCCCCCTCGCCGGCCCCGCCCTGGCGCAGACCGCTCTCTCCGCCGCCGACAAGGCGCTGGTGGACCGCGCCGCCGCCTATCTGGAGAGCCTCACCGAGGCCCGCGCCCGCTTCGTCCAGACCGATTCGCGCGGCCGCGCGGTCGGCGGCGAGGTGTTCCTGAAGCGCCCGGGCAAGGCCCGCTTCGACTACGACGCGCCTTCGGGCCTGCTGGTCGTCTCGGACGGCGGCACCGTTTCGGTGCAGGACACGCGGCTGAAGACCTTCGACAAGTATCCTTTGTCGGCGACGCCGCTCGCCGTCTTCCTGGCCAAGAGTATCCGCCTCGACCGGGGCGTGACGGTGACGCGCGTCGCGCGCATGGCCGACGGCTTCTCGATCACCGCCCGGGACGGGAACAAGCGCACGGCCGGCCAGATCATGCTGACCTTCCGCGACCGGCCCATGGAGCTGCTGGGCTGGACGGTCACCGACGCCCAGGGTCGCCAGACCCGCATCCAGCTCCAGGGCCTGCAGCGGGCCTCGGGCCTGGACTCGTCGCTTTTCGTCCTGAAGGACCCCCGACCGAAGAACGTGGGGCGCGGAAAAGTGTGATTTGTTGATCACACACAAGCTTTACCGCATCAGCCTTTGACTTTCTGTCATACTGTGACGATATTGCCACTACGTCGTCGACGCGCGGTGCGCGCCGAGGAACCCGTGCCGGAACCTATCCCCTCCCGGCGGCGGCATGAGAGACGAACTTTCCCACGCCCGGGCGCCTAGCCATCGCCCGGGCGTTTCTTTTCGCCACGTTTCCGAAGCGGGCGGGAGGGCTTAAGTGGGGGCCATGCGCCTGCGTCTCTGCACCTGGAACGTCAATTCCGTCCGCCTGCGCGTCGAGCAGGTCGCCCGCTTCGTCCAGGAGCAGGCGCCCGACGTCCTGTGTCTCCAGGAGATCAAGTGCCGCGAGGGCGAGTTCCCGCTGAACGCCTTCAGGGACATGGGCCTGCCGCACGTCCGCATCGCGGGCCAGAAGGGCTGGCACGGCGTGGCCATCGCCTCACGCCTGCCGATCGAGGACGCGCCGAAGCTGGATGTCTGCCGCGAGGGCCACGCCCGCTGCGTGGGCGGCATCGTGGCCGGCGTCGAGGTCCACAACTTCTACATCCCGGCCGGCGGCGACGTTCCGGACCGGGCCGAGAACCCCAAGTTCGACCACAAGCTCGACTTCTACGAGAAGCTGACGGCCGAGCTGTCGAAGCGCGACAGGGCCGCGCCCCTCGCCGTGGTCGGCGACCTCAACGTCGCCCCGGGCGAGTTCGACGTCTGGAACCACCGCTACATGTCGAAGATCGTCAGCCACACGCCCATCGAGGTGGAGGCCTTCGGCAGACTCAAGGCCTCGCTCGACTTCATCGACCTGCCTCGCGAGACCACGCCCGAGCCGACCAAGATGGCCTCGTGGTGGAGCTACCGCGCCGCCGACTTCCGCGTCTCGAACCGGGGGCTCAGGCTCGACCACATCCTGGTCACGCCGGGGCTCAGGGACGCCGCCTTCCGCCTGGGGGCCGCCGCCAGCCGCGTGCACGAAGACGTCCGCGCCTGGGAACGCCCCAGCGACCACGCGCCGGTGACGGCCGACCTGGTGCTCTAAAGCGCGATCCGCAAAAGTGGGCGCCGGTTTTGCGATCAGATCGCGCTCAGGACTTTACGGCGCCAGCTTATAGCCGCCCGCCTCGGTCAGCAGCAGCCTGGCGTTGGCGGGGTCCGGCTCGATCTTCTGGCGCAGGCGGTAGACGTGGGTCTCCAGCGTGTGCGTGGTGACGCCGGCGTTGTAACCCCAGACCTCGGCCAGAAGCTCCTCGCGGCTGACGGCCTTCTCGCCCGCCCGGTAGAGGTACTTCAGGATGTTGGTCTCCTTCTCCGTCAGCCGGATCTTCTTCTGCTTCTCGTCGACGAGGAGCTTGGCGGCCGGCCGGAACTCGTAGGACCCGAGCCTGAAGACGGCGCCCTCCGAATGCTCGTGGCTGCGCAGCTGGGCGCGGATGCGGGCCAGCAGCACGGCGAACTTGTAGGGCTTGGTGACGTAGTCGTTGGCGCCGGCCTCCAGCCCCTGGACGGTGTCCTCGTCGGCGGCGGCCGCGGTCAGCATGATGACGGGAGCGGTCACGCCGTTCTGCCGCATGCGCCGACAGGCCTCGCGCCCGTCCATGTCGGGCAGGTCGACGTCGAGCAGCACCAGGTCGGGCCTGGTCTCGCCCGCGATGCGGACGCCGTCGCCGGCGGTGGTCGCCTCAAGGGTTTCGAAGCCCTCGGACTGGAGCTGTTCGGCGATCGCCCCGCGAAGGTCCTGGTCATCATCGACGATGAGGAGGGTCTTGCGTTGAGCCATGGTTAGAACAAACACCATATGCGGGGTCTCGGGCAAAGGGTTTGCGACTTGATCTTCACGGCGACCGCGGACGGGTGGCTCGATCTTGGCGAACGCAAGGTGCGTTGCGCCCTGGGTCCGGCCGGCGTGAGGCCCGCGCCGGACAAGCGCGAGGGCGACGGCGCCTCGCCCGCCGGGGTGTGGCCGATCCGGGAGGTCTGGTACCGGCCCGACAGGGGTCCGCCGCCCGCCTGCGAGCTTCGGGTGCACGCCATGGCGCCGGACGACGGCTGGTGCGACGACCCGGCCGACCCCGCCTACAATCGCCACGTCAAGCTGCCCTACCCGGCCAGCGCGGAGCGCCTTTGGCGCGAGGACGAAATCTACGACATCGTCGTGGTGCTCGGACACAACGACGACCCGCCCTTTCCCGGCCTGGGCTCGTGCATCTTCCTGCACCTGAACCGGCCGGACTATCCGCCGACCCAGGGCTGCGTGGCGATCGCGCGAGCCGACCTCGAGGACCTCCTGGCGCGGGCGCAGCCGGGGGACGCGGTGGAGATCTCGGCGGTCGCGGCCGCCTAGGCGCTCGCCCGCTTTCCGAACAGGGCCGAGCCCACGCGGACGCTGGTGGCGCCGAAGCGGACCGCGGTCTCGAAATCGTCGCTCATGCCCATGGAAAGCTTGGAGAGGCCGTTTCGGCCGGCGATCTTGGCCAAGAGGGCGAAATGCGGCCCCGGCGGTTCGTCGACGGGCGGGATGCACATCAGGCCCTCGATCGTGAGTCCGAAATCCTTCCGGCAGGCGGCGATGAAGGCGTCGGCCTCCGCCGGAACCACCCCGGCCTTCTGCGGCTCTTCGCCGGTGTTCACCTGCACATAGAGCCTGGGCATGCGGCCCTGCTTCTGGGTCTGCGCGGCGAGCGCGCGGGCCAGCTTCTGCCGGTCCAGGGTCTCGATCACGTCGAAGAAGGCGACCGCCTCCTTGGCCTTGTTGGACTGCAACGGCCCGATGAGATGCAGTTCCAGGCCCTGGCTGCGTCCCTCCCAGCGGGCCATGGCCTCCTGGACGCGGTTCTCGCCGAACACCTTGTGGCCGGCGGCGACCACCGGCTCGACGGCCTCCCACGGCTGCTGCTTGGAGACGGCGACCAGCGTCACGCCGGCGGGATCGCGGCCGCAGGCTTGCGCGGCGCGGGCGATCCGGGCCACGACGTCAGCGTAAGACGGAGGAGGCGTGGCCATTTCGGGCGGGTTCTGGACCATGGAGCGGACGGCCCGGCTCTTAAAGCGCCCCGGCGGCGCGGGGAAGAGCCTGCCCCGCCTGCTATTCTTCACCGATCCCGGACGGACGCCGGATCCCGTGGCCGTCGCCCGCCGGCTGCCTCGCGGGGCGGCGGTGGTCTATCGGACCTTCGGAACCCCTCACGCCGAAGCGACTGCGCGCGCCCTGAAGGCCGTGACGCGCGAGCGGGGTCTAAGGCTCCTGATCGGCCAGGACGAGCGGCTTGCGGCCAGGGTCGGCGCCGACGGCGTCCATCTGCCCGAGCGCATGGCCCATCGCGCGCTTGCCCTGAAGCGCGCCCGGCCGGGCTGGATCGTCACCGCCGCCGCCCATTCGGTGCGGGCCGCGCGAGCCGCGGGCCCCGACGCGGTGGTGGTTTCGGCCGTCTTCCCTTCGCGCAGCCCCTCGGCCGGCGCGCCCATGGGACCCATTCGTTTGGCGGCCCTGGTCCGGGCGGCGGGGCGGCCGGCCTATGCGCTGGGCGGCGTCAATGACAAGACGGCCCGTCGTCTGCTGGACGCGGGCCTCGTCGGACTGGCGGGCGTGGAAGGCCTTGCGGCCCGGGACGCGCCTTAGAACTTGAAGGCGGTTTCCAGCCGGACCTTGGGTTGGTCGGCAGGCCGAGCCTGGTTGGCCCGCGGCGTCAGCTCCTGCTCGCCCAGGGTCACCGAGCCGCCGACCCGCAGAGACGGGGTGATGCGGAAGTAGGCCCCCGCCTGCACGTCGTTCAGGGTGGATTCCCGCGCCTCGGGCTGCTTCAGGCCGAGCGTGATGCCAAAGCGGCCCTTGCTGGCGTCGAACTTGGTGATCGCCCCGGCGCCCGGCATGGCGGTGGTCGGCTCCGACTTCACCGTGAAGTCGATGCGCTTGCCCCTGTCGCCCGCGGGGTCGCCCGCGCGGTCGGCCGCGTGCGCGCCGCCGGCCGCCACCCCCAGAAGGGCGGCGGTCGCGATCACAGCGCTGATCCGGCCAACCGACATACGCACCATATAGCCCCTGAGCCCCAATCCCGCAGCCCCTGGCATTGCACAGGTTCGCGAGCTCGTGAGCGATTAGAGAAGGGGAGCGGGCGAGGTCAACCGACTCCCGGCGACTCCGATCACCTATCGAGCAAGATCGCCCGGATATGTGGCGGCGGAGCCACGCGATTCCTGTTTGGCGCCAAGGATCGCATTGTTATAGAGGGCGCGGCGCGGGGCGGCGCCGTGGACGCCCGGCGCGTCCGCGGAACATCTTGGGAGACGGATTCATATGCCGTTTGTGCGCGGTGACTGGAAGCGTGGCCTGCTGGTGGGGGCTGCGGCCCTGAGCGCCCTGGCGCTGGCCGCCTGCTCGAGCGGCCCAAAGACGTTCCAGACCCAGGAAGAGGGTGGCGGCGGCTTCCGCCTGTTCGGCCGCGGCGGCGCCAAGACGGCCGAGCCGGCCATCTCCGTGAACGGCTACCTGTGGCGGGCGACGCTGGACACGCTGTCCTTCATGCCCCTGGCCTCGGCCGACCCCTACGGCGGGGTGATCATCACCGACTGGTACGTCAATCCGGAGAAGCCGGACGAGCGCTTCAAGTGCACCGTGTACATCCTGGATTCGCGGCTGCGCGCCGACGGCCTGAACGTGGCCGTCTTCAAGCAGACCCGCGACGCGGCCGGGAACTGGGTGGACGCGCCCGCTGCGACCCAGACCGAGACGGACATCGAGAACTCGATCCTGTCGCGGGCGCGCCAGCTCCGGCTTTCGAACATCCGGGGCTGATCGCCCCGGACGCCTTCGAAGGTCGGCGCGCCGCCGCAAAACCAATCGGCCGTTGACCGGAACCGTCACTCCAGTCCAAAGGCCCGGCCATGGCCCGCTACAATCCGAAGGAAACCGAGCCCAAGTGGCGTAAGCGCTGGGACGAGGCGCAGGCGTTCCGCGCCGTCATGGAGCCCGGCAAGCCCAAGTACTATGTGCTGGAGATGTTCCCGTACCCGTCGGGACGCCTGCACATGGGCCATGTGCGCAACTATTCCCTGGGCGATGTGATCGCGCGCTTCAAGCGGGCCCGGGGCTTCTCGGTGCTGCACCCCATGGGCTGGGACGCCTTCGGCCTGCCGGCCGAGAACGCCGCCATGGAGCGCGGGGTCGATCCCAAGGCCTGGACCTACGACAACATCGCCCGGATGCGGGCCGAGCTGAAGGAGCTGGGCCTGTCGATCGACTGGTCGCGCGAGTTCGCGACCTGCGACGTCGAATACTACGGCAAGCAGCAGGCCTGGTTCATCGACCTGTTCAGGCGCGGCCTGGTCTATCGCAAGGAAAGCGTCGTCAACTGGGACCCGGTCGACCAGACCGTGCTGGCCAACGAGCAGGTGGTCGATGGCCGCGGCTGGCGCTCGGGCGCGGTGGTGGAGAAGCGCAAGCTGGCCCAGTGGTTCCTGCGCATCACCGACTACGCCGACCAACTGGTGGACGACCTGGAGAAGCTGGACCGCTGGCCCGAGAAGGTCCGGGTCATGCAGGAGAACTGGATCGGCCGGTCAAAGGGCTGCCGCTTCCGGTTCCATTTCGCCGGCCAGGCGCCGGCGGGCTTCGAAACCGGGCTGGAAGTCTACACCACCCGGCCCGACACCCTGTTCGGCGCGTCCTTCGTGGGCATCGCCCCCGACCATCCGCTGGCCGCGCTGGTCGCGTCCAAGGACCCGAAGGCCAAGGCCTTTGTCGAGGAATGCCGCAAGGGCGCGGTCTCCGAGGCCGAGATCGAGACCGCCGAGAAGATGGGCTTCGACACCGGCCTGACGGTGAAGCACCCGTTCGATCCGACCTGGGAGCTGCCGGTCTGGATCGCCAACTTCATCCTGATGGACTACGGCACGGGCGCGATCTTCGCCTGCCCGGCGCACGACCAGCGCGACCTCGATTTCGCTCGGAAGTACGGCCTGCCGGTGAAGCCGGTGGTGCTGCCGCCCGAGGAGGCCCAGGCCGACGCGGTGCTGAAAAAGCTGCTGGACGAGGCCTACACAGGCCCCGGCACGATCATCAATTCCGGTTTTCTGAACGGCCTGGACATCGAAGCCGCCAAGGCCGCCGCCATCGCCCGCATCGAGGAGCAGGGCGACGGCGAGGGCGCCACGGTCTACCGCCTGCGCGACTGGGGCGTCTCGCGCCAGCGCGCGTGGGGCTGCCCCATCCCGGTCGTTCACTGCGAAAAATGCGGCGTGGTGGCGGTTCCGAAGAGCGAGCTGCCTGTCGTCCACCCCGCCGACATCGAGTTCGGCAAGGCCGGCAACGCGCTGGAGCGCCATCCAACCTGGAAGCACACCACCTGCCCCGGTTGCGGCGGCCCCGCCACGCGCGAGACCGACACGCTGGACACCTTCGTGGACAGCTCCTGGTACTTCGCCCGCTTCGCCAATCCCGACGCGGCCGAGCCGATCGACAAGGCCGCCGCCGACTACTGGCTGCCGGTCGACCAGTACATCGGCGGCATCGAGCACGCCGTGCTGCACCTGCTGTACGCCCGCTTCGTCACCAAGGCCCTGGCCGACGAGGGCATGGTCAGTGTCCGCGAGCCGTTCGCCGGCCTGTTCACGCAAGGCATGGTCACCCACGAGACCTACCGCAGGCAGAACGGCGACTGGGCCGAGCCGGGCGAGGTCGAGGTGGTGGTCGAGGGCAAGACCCGCCGCGCCCGCCTGGTCGAGACCGGCGAGCCCGTGATCATCGGCGACGTCGAGAAGATGTCGAAGTCCAAGAAAAACACCGTGGCTCCGGAGGAAATCTTCGACGTCTACGGGGTGGACGCGGCGCGCCTCTTCGTCATGTCGGACTCGCCCGCCGAGCGCGACGTCCAATGGACCACCGGCGGTGTCCAAGGGGCCTGGCGTTTCGTCAACCGCGTCTGGGACGAGTTCGACAGTCAGCCGGAGGGCGTGACCGTTGAGGGCGGCGATGATCCGGCGGCCCAGGCGCTGCGCCAGACCACGCACCGCACCATCAAGGCGGTGACCGAGGCCATCGACACCTTCCGCTTCAACTCGGGTATCGCGCGGCTCTACGAGTTCCTGAACGCGCTGAAGGGGGCGCCCGCCAAGGACGCCTCGCCCGCCCTGCTGGCGGCCCGCCAGGAGGCCCTGCTGGCCTTCGCCCGGCTGATCGCCCCCTTCACGCCGCATCTGGCCGAGGAATGCTGGGCCCGGATCGGCGGCCAGGGCATGGTCGTCGAGGCTCCGTGGCCGGCGTTCGACCCGGCCTTGACCGAGGACGCGGTGAAGATCCTGCCCGTTCAGGTGAACGGCAAGCGGCGGGGCGAAATCTCCGCGCCGGCTGGCGCCGAGCCGGCCGACGTCGAGAAGATCGTGCTGGCCGATCCCGAAATCGCCGCGCGCCTGGAAGGCCTGACCATTCGCAAGATCATTGTGGTCAAGGACCGGATCGTGAATATCGTGGCCGCATGAAGAGAGCCGCGCTCCTCGCCGCCCTGAGCCTCTCGGCCGCCGCGCTGTCGGGCTGCGGGTTCACGCCCCTCTACGCCGAGCCGGGCGTGACTTCGAGCCTCGCGGCGATCGACGTGGTCGCGCCCGACGGCCGGGCCGGCTACCTGATCCGCCAGCACCTGGACGACGCCTTCGGCCGCAACCACGGCGGGCCCAGCGCCTACACCATGCAACTGGCGCTCGGGGAATCCCGCTATCCGCGCGGCGTGCGCATCGACAACGTGGCGACCCGCTACGAATACGTACTGGTCGCCGACTACGAGCTGCGGGCGCAGCCAACCGGGGCGGTTGCCAAGCGCGGCCGGGTGCGGGTGGAGCTCACCTACGATTCCGCCGACCAGCCCTACGCCTCGATCTCGGCCCAGCAGGACGCCCAGGACCGCGCCGCCGCCGAGGCCGCCCGGCGCATCCAGCTCGAGCTGGCGGTCTGGCTCGCCGACGGCGCCAAGACCAAGAGCTGAGGCCGTGATCCTCAGCCGCCGACCCGACATCGAGCGGTTCCTGTCGAAGCCCGACGCCGGCGTCCGCGCCGCGCTGATCTACGGCCGCGACCTGGGCGTGGTGCGCGACCGCGGCCACCAGCTCGCCGCCAAGGTGGTGGACAGCCCGGACGATCCCTTCGACGTGGCGATCCTCACCGAGACAGACGTCGCCGACGATCCGCCCCGGCTCGAGGGCGAGCTCGCCGCCCAGTCGCTGATGGGCGGGCGGCGCATGGTCCGCCTGCGCCTGTCCTCCGAGAAGCCGGCCATCGACAAGCTGGCGGCGGAGGCCCTGGAGCGCCACGCGGCGGGCGAGCTCAATCCCGACGCCTTCTTCCTGATCGAGGCGGGCAACCTCGGCCGCGACTCCGCCCTGCGGAAGACCGCCGAAAAGGCGAACGGCGCCGCAGTGATCCCCTGCTACGAGGACGAGCCCGGCGACGTGGCCCGGCTGGTGCGCGAGACGCTGGCCCGCGACAGCGTGAGCCTGAGCGCCGACGCGCTCGCCCTGTTCGTGGCCCGCATGCCCAAGGAGCGCGGCGTGGCGCGGCAGGAGATCGAGCGGCTGGCCCTCTACCTCGGCCCGGGCAGCAACACGGTGGGGACGCCTGCCGACCTGGAGGGCTTCCTGGGCGTCGAGCCCGAGGCCAGCCTCTTCGACGCCGCGGCCGACGCCTTCGGCGGCAAGCTGGCCGACGCCCAGGCCGGCATCCGCCGCGCCGCCCAGGAGGGCGAGACCGGCCCCGCCGCGGTGAGGGCCATCGGCATGCATCTGGGCAAGCTCCGCCGCGCGCTCACCCTGCACAAGAGCGGCGCGGGCCTGCAGGAGGCGGCGAAGGCCTCGGGCGTGTTCTGGAAGCAGGAGCGGGAGTTCCTGCGCCAGGCGCGGGCCTGGACGCTCGACGAGCTCGACCGCATCCAGTCCGAGGTGCTGGCCGCCGACAAGGCGTGCAAGACCGCCGGCTCCCCCGACCGCCTGATCGCTGAGCGCTTGGCGCTGACCGTGGCAGGTCGGGCGAGACGCCTGGGACTCTAGCGCCGCGTCAGACGCCGGCAGATCTCGTCGAGCTGTTCGAGGGTGGCGTAGCGGATCTTCACCTCGCCGGCGCCGCCGCGGTCGGCGACGTCGACGCTCATGCCGAGGGCGTCCTCAAGGTCGGCTTCCAGCGCCGCGGTGTCGGCGTCCTTCGACCGCTTCGGGCCGCTGGCCTTCTTCGGCTCGGCTGCGGCGGCGCCTTGCGGCCTGGCCAGCGCCTCGGCGTCGCGCACGGACAGGCCCTTCTCGATGATCCGATCGGCGAGCTGTTCGGGTTGGTCGGAGGAGAGCAGCGCCCGGGCGTGGCCGGCCGAGAGGCGGCCGAAGACCACGTGCTCCTGGACGGCCGGCGGGAGCTGCAGCAGGCGCAGGGTGTTGGCCACGTGGCTGCGGCTCTTGCCGACCCGTTCGGCGGCCTGTTCCTGGGTATAGCCCAGGCGGGCCATCAGGGCCTGGTAGGCGCGGGCCTCCTCCATGGCGTTGAGGTCGGCGCGCTGGACGTTCTCGACCACGGCGATCTCGAACGACAGGTCGTCGCCCACGTCGCGGACCAGGGCCGGGACGGATTTCAGGCCGGCCTTCTGGCTGGCCCGCCAGCGGCGCTCGCCGGCGACGATCTCGTACTCGCCGGGCGCCCGGGGCGAAGGCCGCACCAGGATGGGCTGCAGCACCCCGCGCTCGCGGATCGAGGCGGTGAGCTCGGCGATCTCGGCCTCGGCGAAGTGTTGGCGCGGCTGGTCCGGGTTGCGGTGGATCAGCTCGATCGGGATCTCGCGCACGCCGGCCTGCGGATCGACCGCATGCTCGATGTCCTCGGCCTCGCCCAGGAGCGCCGAGAGGCCCCGGCCCAGTCCACGCTTTTCCGCCATCGTCTCACACCACCGCGTCAGCCGCCGCGCGCCTGCGGCGGTCACGCTCGCGCAGCACCACTTCGCGCGCGAGCTTCAGATAGGCCTGCGATCCGGCGCACTTCAGGTCGTAGACCAGGGCCGGCTTGCCGAACGACGGCGCCTCGGAGACCCGCACGTTGCGGGGGATCACCGTCTGGTAGACCGTCTCGCCGAAGTGGGCGCGCACGTCGCTCGCCACCTGCTCCGACAGCGAGTTGCGCCGATCGTACATGGTCAGGATGACGCCCTGGATCTCCAGGGCCGGATTAAGGCTGCCGCGCACCAGGTCGATGGTGCGCATGAGCTGGGTCAGGCCCTCGAGGGCGAAAAACTCGCATTGCAGCGGCACCAGCACGGCGTCAGCCGCGGCCATGGCGTTGACCGTCAGCAGGTTCAGCGACGGCGGGCAGTCGATGAGGACGTAGGTGTAGGCGCCGCTCTCGCGCAGCGGCGAGAGCGCGTCGCGCAGCTTGAACGACCGGCGGGACCGCTGGCCGAGTTCAAGCTCCACGCCGGAAAGGTCCGGGTCGGCGGGAATGAGGTCGAGGCCCGGCACCGAGGTCTTCACGACGGCGTCCAGCACCGCCTTCTCGCCCATCAGCACGTCGTAGAGGGTGTTCTTGCGCAAGGCGCGGCCGACGCCGAGGCCCGTGGAGGCGTTGCCCTGGGGATCCGAGTCGATCAGCAGCACCTTCTCGCCGACGGCGGCGAGCGCGGTGCCCAGGTTGATGGCGGTGGTCGTCTTGCCCACCCCGCCCTTCTGGTTGGCCACCACGAGGATGCGTAAGGCCCGGTCAGACTTTGCGGCCACGGCCCCGTTCCCTTCCCAGACGCTTCACCCGCACGATCCGGCCCCGCTCGTCGCTCTTGGACGGTATGACATCCGCCTCGAACTCCCAAGATCTAGCGGCTTCGGACATCTCGGCTGCTACATCTTGTCCCTTGAGGAACAGGCCTACCGCGCCCGACTTCAGGTAGGGCCGGGCGTACCCCAACAGGCGGACGAGCGGCGCACAAGCCCGCGCGGTGACGATGTCCACAGCCAAGTCGAGGTTTTCCGCCCTCTCGTTGTGAACCGTGGCCGGCAGTTCAAGGGTGTTCACCACCTCGGTGAGGAAGCGGCAGCGCTTGGCCATGCTCTCGACGAGGTGGACATGGAAGCCCGGCCGGCCCTTGCCCAGTATGGCCAGGACCAGGCCCGGGAAGCCCGCGCCGGCCCCAAGGTCGGCCCAGACGAGGGCGTCGGGGGCCAGCCGCAGGAGCTGGGCGCTATCCCAGGCGTGGCGGTTCCAGAAGTCGGGGAGGGTCTTGGGGCCGACGAGGTTCATGACCGCATTGCCGGCGGCGAGCATCTCCAGGAAGCGCGCCAGGTCGGCCACCTGGGCGTCCGTCGCGCCGGCGGCGGCGGCGAAGCTCTGGGCGTCGGTGACCTGGCTCACGCGGCGCGGCGGCGGACGTGGGCGAGAAGCGCGGTGAGCGCGCCCGGCGTGACGCCCTCGATGCGGGCGGCCTGGCCCAGCGTCAGCGGCCGGACGGCGGCCAGCTTCTCGCGCACCTCGTTGGAAAGGCCGCCAATGGCGGCGTAGTCCAGGTCGGCCGGCAGGCGCAGGTCCTCGTCCCGGCGGAAGGCCTCGGCGTCGGCGGCCTGGCGATCGAGATAGCCGGCATAGGTGGCGTCGATCTCGATCTGCTCGCGCACGGCGGGAGGCCAGTCGCCGATCTGCGGCCAGACGCGGGCGAGGTCCTCGAAGGCGATGGTCGGATAGGCCAGGAGCTGAAGCAGATCGCGCAGTTGGCCATCGGCCTTCACCGGCAGGCCGGCCCTCTGGGCCTGGGCCGGCGTGAGGCGCAGCGCGTGGGCCTGGGCGCGGGCCTGGGCCAGGGCCTCCTGTTTCACGTGAAACGCCCGGGCGCGGGCGGAGCCGACGACGCCCAGGTCGATCCCCTTCCCCGTCAGCCGCTGGTCGGCGTTGTCGGCCCGCAGGGTCAGGCGGAACTCGGCACGGCTGGTGAACATCCGGTAGGGCTCGGTCACGCCGCGGGTGACCAGGTCGTCGATGAGCACGCCGATGTAGGCCTCGTCCCGGGCGAACTGGGCCGGGTCGGCGCCCGAGGCGGCGCGGGCGGCGTTGAGGCCGGCGACCAGGCCCTGGGCCCCCGCCTCCTCATAGCCCGTGGTGCCGTTGATCTGGCCGGCCAGGTAGAGGCCCGGCAGGCGCTTGGCCTCGAGCGTCGGATAGAGCTCGCGGGGGTCCACGTAGTCGTATTCGATGGCGTAGCCGTGCCGCTTCACCACCACCCGTTCCAGGCCGGGAATCGTCCTGAGGAACAGGTCCTGGGTCTCGGCGGAGACAGAGGTGGAAATGCCGTTCGGATAGACGGTCGTGTCGTCCAGGCCCTCGGGTTCCAGGAAGATCTGGTGGCTGGTCTTGTCGCGGAAGCGGACGACCTTGTCCTCGATCGAGGGGCAGTAACGCGGCCCCCGCCCCGAGACCCGGCCGCCGTAGACCGCGCTCTCGTCCAGGCGCTCGGCGATGATCCGGTGGGTCTCTTCCGTCGTCCAGGTGATGCCGCACTGAATCTGCGGGACGGTGATCTTCTCGGTCAGGAAGGAGAACGGGATCGGCTCGGCGTCCGCGTCCTGCATCTCCAGCCGCTCCCAGGCGATGGTCGCGCCATCGAGGCGCGCGGGCGTTCCGGTCTTGAGCCGGCCCATGGAAAGCCCCAGGGCGTACAGGCGGTCCGAGAGCCCGATGGCCGGGGCGTCGCCGATGCGGCCGGCCGGGATGCGGGTATCGCCCTGGTGGATGACGCCCTTGAGGAAGGTGCCGGTGGTCAGCACCACCCGGCCCGCGGGATAGGTCTCGCCGCTGGCGCCCACGACGCCGTTCACCCGGCCGCCCTCGACGATCAGATCCTCGACCGCCTCGGCCCTGATGGTCAGGTTCGGCGTGGCGGCGAGCTCGGCCTGCATCGCCTCGCGATAGAGCCTGCGGTCGATCTGCGAACGCGGACCCCGCACCGCCGCTCCCTTGGAGCGGTTCAGCATGCGAAACTGGATGCCAGCCCGGTCGGCCAGCCGGCCCATGACGCCGTCCAGGGCGTCGATCTCGCGAACCAGGTGCCCCTTGCCCAGGCCCCCGATGGCCGGGTTGCAGCTCATCTCGCCGATGGTTTCGACCTTGTGGGTGAGCAGCAGGGTGCGCGCGCCGAAGCGCGCCGCCGCCGCAGCGGCCTCGCAGCCGGCGTGTCCCCCGCCGATGACGATGACGTCCCACTGGGTCATGAGGCGGCTCATATAGTCGAAGCCCGTCCGTGTTTCACGTGAAACGTCCGCGACGCTTCGCGCGGCGCCGGCTATCGCGGGTGCGTCAATTTACCCCTACGGCATTAGTGGGTTTTCCGACGCCCGGACCTTGGCTTTGGGCCGGCGCCCGCCCAAGTGAGCCGCGCTGGCCCCGCGCGCATACCCGACCCGGTCGCGCGAGCCCCCCACACACCCCGCCTCCGGGGCGCGGGCGCCAGCGCTGCCTAAGGCCACGGCAGGTCCGCGCGGTTTCTCTCCAGCCGCGCGGACACCCGGGCCCGGGCGTGGGGTTTTCCGGTGTTTCACGTGAAACAGCGTCTCTCGCCGCTGTAGCGGACAGGCGCGCGCTGGCCCTCTCCCTGCCCTCTCCCTCTCGGCGCTACGCGCTCGGGGGAGAGGAGAAGGGCGTCGCTGCGCGCAGATCCCCGCCTTCGCGGGGATGGGTCGCTTCGCGCTCACTTTCCGATGCAGAAGGTCGCGAAGATCCTGCCCAGCACGGCTTCGGGGTCGATGCGGCCGGTGATGCGGTCCAGGGCCCGGGCGGCGAGGCGGACGTCCTCGGCGGCGAGCTCCAGGTGCTCCTCCTGGGCCAGCGCCTGGCGCAGGCGCGTGGCCGCCTCGGCCAGCAGCTCGCGATGGCGCAGGCGCGTGGCGGCCGGCGTCTCGGCGCCGCCCAGGGCCTCCACCACCTTCTCGGTCAGGGTCTGCTTCAGCCAGGCCACGTCGCTGGGCCCCCGGGCGGTGACCTCGGCGGCGGCGATGCCCATGCGGCGGGCGACCTCGGCGGCCCAGGCGCCGGCCGGGCCCACGGGCAGGTCGCGCTTGGCGATCAGGCAGAGGTCCCCCTCCCGCACCTCGTCCGGCAGGCCGGGAATCTCGTCGGACGAGCCGTCCACCAGCCACAGGCGCAGGTCCGCGCCCTCGGCCCAGGCGCGCGCCCGCCGCACCCCCTCGGCCTCGATCTCCTCGTCGGTGTCACGCAGGCCGGCGGTGTCGGCGAGCAGGACCTTGTAGCCCCCCAGCACCATCGGAACCTCGATCACGTCGCGGGTGGTGCCCGGCTGCGCGGTGACGATGGCCGCCTCGCGGCCCACCAGGGCGTTCAGCAGGGTGCTCTTGCCAGCGTTGGGCGCGCCCACGAGCGCGATGCGATAGCCCTCGCGCACCCGCTCGCCCCGCGCCGCGTCGGCGGCGGCGGCCTCGATCTCGCGGACCAGGTCCTCCAGCACCGGCCGGGCGCGGGCGGCGACGTCGGCCGGCACCTCCTCGTCGGGGAAGTCCACCGCGGCCTCGAACATGGCGAGCGCTTCGGTCAGGGCTTCGCGCCAGCGGGCCTGGACCTCGGAGAGCCGGCCGCCGAGCTGCTCCAGGGCCTGGCGGCGCTGGGCGTCGGTCTCGGCGTCGATCAGGTCGGCCACCCCCTCGGCCTGGGCGAGGTCCAGCTTTCCGTTCTCGAAGGCCCGGCGGGTGAACTCGCCCGGCTCGGCCAGGCGCAGGCCGAGGCCCGCGAGGGCGTCGACCAGGGCGCCGACCACGGCCGTCCCGCCATGGACGTGGAACTCGGCGGCGTCCTCGCCGGTGTAGCTGCCGGGGCCGGGGAACCACAGCACCAGGGCCTCGTCGATCGGCCGGCCCTCGCCATCGAACAGCCGGCGCACCGCAGCCCGACGGGGCTCGGGCAGATCCCCTCCCAGGGCCAGCACCGCCGCCTCGCTCCGGGGCCCCGAGACCCGCACCACCGCCACCGCCGCCCGGCCCGCCGCCGTGGCCGGGGCGAAGATGGTGTCGGTCATTCCTTGGGGCCCGACCCGCCGAGGCCGGCCTCCATCATCTTGCGGAACTGGTCCTGGGCGCCGGCGCCGAAGCTCATCCAGTTCTTCATGAACTCCTCGGGATTGAGCATGGCGACGTTGGCGTCGATGCGCTTGCCCATCTCCTGCACCAGGTGGTCGTTCAGGCCGCTCACGTCCGGCAGGCCCAGGAACCGGCGGGCCTCCTCGGGCGTGCAGTCGACTTCGATGGTCATCTTCATGGCGTCATGTTCCCGTGCTCGGTTCCATATGGCCGCAGGGGCCCTCCCCGCGCTAGTAGCAACGTCCGAAGGGCATCGAACACGGGAGACCCAGGCATGGGCGAACGCATCACCATCACCGCCGCCGACGGCGGCAGCTTCAGCGCCTACGTGGCCCGGCCGGCGGCGGCCAAGGCCCCGGCGATCGTCGTGATCCAGGAGATCTTCGGGGTGAACCAGGTGATGCGCGACATCTGCGACGGCCTGGCGGCCCAGGGCTATCTGGCGGTCTGTCCCGATCTCTTCTGGCGGATCGAGCCCGGCATCGACATCACCGACAAGTCCGAGGCCGAGTGGAAGCGGGCCTTCGAGCTGTTCAACGCCTTCGACGTGGACCAGGGCCTGCGCGACATCCGCGCCACGATCGCCGAGGTCCGCGGGAACCCCGCCTGCAACGGCAAGGTGGGCGCGGTGGGCTACTGCCTGGGCGGCCTGCTGGCCTTCCTGACGGCGGCGCGCACCGACGCGGACGCGACGGTTTCGTACTACGGCGTGGGCATCGAGAGCCGGGTCGGCGAGGCCGACAAGCTGTCGCGGCCGCTGCTGATGCACATCGCCGAGGAGGACCAGTTCGTGCCCAAGGCGGCGCAGGAGCTGATCCTCAAGTCGCTGAAGAACCACCCGCTGATCGAGATCCACACCTATCCCGGCCGCGACCACGCCTTCGCGCGGGAGGGCGGCGAGCATTATCACGCCGGCGACGCGGCGACGGCGAACGCCCGCACCCTGGCCTTCTTCAAGAAGAACCTCGCCGAGAAGGCCGGGGCCTGATGCGCGCCGTCCAGTTCGCCCGCACCGGCGGGCCCGAGGTCCTGGAGCTGGTCGAGGTGGAGACGCCCGAGCCCGGCCCCGGCCAGGTGCGCGTCCGGCACGCGGCCTCGGGGATCAACTTCATCGACACCTACCAGCGGGGCGGCCTCTATCCGGTGAAGCTGCCCTGCATCCCCGGCGGCGAGGCGGCCGGGGTGGTGGACGCCGTGGGCGATGGCGTCACCCGCCTGAAGGCCGGCGACCGGGTGGCCTACCTGGGCGGCTTCGGCGGCTACGCCGAGGCCAATGTGGTCGCCGCCGAGCGGGCGGTGAAGGTCCCCGAGCAGGTCGACCTCAAGGTGGCCGCGGCCTCGTTCCTGAAGGGGATGACCGTCGAGGCCTTCGTCCGCCGGTGCTATCCGGTGCGGGCCGGCCAGTTCGTGCTGGTCCATGCCGCCGCCGGCGGGGTGGGCCAGATCATGGTCCAGTGGCTGAAGGCCATCGGGGCGGTGGTGATCGCCACGGTCGGTTCCGAGGCCAAGGCCGAGCGGGCCCGCGCGCTGGGCGCCGACCATGTGATCCTCTACCGCGAGCAGGACGTGGCCGCCGAGGTCCGCCGGATCACCGGCGGCCAGGGCGTGGCCGTGGCCTATGATTCCGTGGGCAAGGACACCTTCGAGGGCACGCTGGGCAGCCTCGCCCGCCGGGGCTGGTTCGTGGCCTTCGGCAACGCCTCGGGCCCGGCCCCGCCGGTGGATCCGCTGAGGCTGATGCGGGGCGGAAGCCTGGTGTTCACCCGGCCGACCCTGTTCGACTACGTGGCGACGCCCGAGGAGCTGGAGGCGAGCGCGGCGGCCCTGTTCGAGATGATCGCCACGGGCAGGGTCAAGATCGAGATCGGCCAGACCTTCGCGCTGGCCGACGCGCGCCAGGCCCACGAGGCCCTGGAGAGCCGGGCGACGGTCGGCGCGAGCCTGCTGGTTCCGTGAGCATCTTCCCTCCCCCTTGTGGGGAGGGACAGGCCGAAGGCCAGGGTGGGGGAGTCGGGACCGGGCGGGGCGGTTGGGGTTTGGCGGGCCGTCTGGACCGCGGCGTCCCGTGAGACCCTTCCCCACCCCGCCCGCCTGCCGGCGAGTCGTCCCTCCCCATCAAGGGAGGGAAAGGGCCCCTCTCTGTCGCGCAGGGAGAGGCACTCCCGTACGGTTGGCGGCGCTAATTTCGCGACAGAGGCGATTTTCCAAAGCGAAGGGGCTCCGGTCTTCCGAAGCCCCTGAAATCATTCAGCTTTTCAGAACACGAAAAAGCTAGGTGTTCATCGACTGGAAGAAGTCGTCGTTGTTCTTGGACTGGCGCAGCTTGTCGAGCAGGAACTCGATGGCGTCCTGGGCGCCCATGGGGTTCAGGATGCGGCGCAGGATGTAGGTCTTCTGGAGGTGCTCCTTCGGCGTGATGAGCTCCTCCTTCCGGGTGCCGGACTTCAGCACGTCGATGGCCGGGTAGATGCGCTTGTCGGCCACCTTGCGGTCCAGGACGATTTCCGAGTTACCCGTGCCCTTGAACTCTTCGAAGATGACTTCGTCCATCCGGCTGCCGGTGTCGATCAGCGCGGTGGCGATGATGGTCAGCGAGCCGCCCTCCTCGATGTTCCGGGCGGCGCCGAAGAAGCGCTTGGGCCGCTGCAGGGCGTTGGCGTCGACGCCGCCGGTCAGCACCTTGCCCGAGGAGGGCACCACGGTGTTGTAGGCGCGGCCGAGGCGGGTCACCGAGTCCAGCAGGATGACCACGTCGCGCTTGTGCTCGACCAGGCGCTTGGCCTTCTCGATGACCATCTCGGCCACCTGGACGTGGCGGGTCGCCGGCTCGTCGAAGGTGGACGAGATAACCTCGCCCTTCACCGTGCGCTGCATGTCGGTGACCTCTTCCGGGCGCTCGTCGATCAGGAGGACGATCAGGTAGCACTCGGGGTGGTTGGTCTCGATCGACTTGGCGATGTTCTGCAGCATGACCGTCTTGCCGACCCGCGGCGGGGCGGTGATCAGGCAGCGCTGGCCCTTGCCGAGGGGGGCGACGATGTCGATGACCCGGCCCGAGCGGTCTTTCAGGGTCGGATCGTCGATCTCCATCTTCAGCCGCTCGTCGGGATAGAGCGGGGTCAGGTTGTCGAACAGGACCTTGTGGCGGACGCTTTCGGGCGCCTCGAAGTTGATCTGGGTGACGGCGACGAGGGCGAAGTAGCGCTCGCCCTCCCGCGGGGCGCGGACGGCGCCGACCACCGAATCGCCGGTGCGCAGGCCGAACTTCCGGATCTGCGAGGGGCTGACGTAGATGTCGTCGGGGCCGGGCAGGTAGTTGGCCTCGGGGCTGCGCAGGAAGCCGAAGCCGTCCTGCACCACCTCGAGCGTGCCCGAGCCGGAGATCTCGACGCCCTCCTCGGCGAGCGTCTTGAGGATCGCGAACATCATGTCCTGCTTGCGCATGGAGTTCGCGTTCTCGACCTCGAGCTGCTCGGCGAAGCTGAGCAGGTCGGCCGGCGACTTGTCCTTCAGCTCCTGGAGGCTCATGCGGGTGAGCCCCATGGCGGCGATGGCCTTGGCGGCTTCCGACGGCTCGTCGGACGCCTCGTCGGCTTCGGCGGCGGCGTCGGCCTCCTCGGCCGCAGCCGCCTGCGCCTCAAGCTCGGGGATTTCGGTTTCCGGGGTCTCGGTTTCCGGGAAGTCCTGGGTGTCGTCTTGCATTTGAATCTACTTGGGAATTGGCGCGCGGCCGGACGGATTCCGGACGCGGGCCGGGAAGAAGCTGGCGGCGCCTGCGGAATGACCCCGGGGGGACGGCCTGGGGCGCCGATGTGGACGTTCTTGGGAGCCGGACCGCTGCGCGAGAGCCGCGCAGGGGGCGGCGGAAAGGCGGGGCGCGCCGCTTTCCGCGACGCGTGGGTCCAGCGGAACCACATGCCGCCCGGCCGGTCAAGCGGATCGGGCGTCACACGCTCATGTGGGGTGGCCGATGGGCCGGCGCCAGGGCTTCCCCTCAGCGGGCCCCGAACTGGAGGGTGACGGCGAGCACGGCGACGACGGCCAGCAGGAAGGGGATCTCGTTGGTGGCGCGCCAGAACCTGGCCGACTTCGGCCGCTGGCCGGCGGCGAACTTCTTCCGCGCCCCCGCCAGGAAGCCGTGCCAGCCGGAGAGCGCCGTCACCACCGCGAGCTTGGTCAGCATCCACGGCCGGAGGAGGAAGCCCCAGCCCTCGCCCGCCGCATAGACGTGCCAGAAGATCAGGGTGGCGCCGAGCAGCCAGGTGACCGTCATCGCCGGGTTGATGATGATCCTGAGGAGCTTGGCCTCCCACACCTGGAAGTGGGCGTCGAACGGGGTCCCGGGGGGCGCCGTCTCGGTGTGGTAGGCGTAGAGCCGGGGCAGGTACATCATGCCCGCCATCCAGGCGATCACGGCGATGATGTGCAGGCCGCGCAGCAGGTCGTAGC
The DNA here is from genome assembly GCF_046463815.1 of Phenylobacterium sp. Lineage (GTDB taxonomy): Bacteria > Pseudomonadota > Alphaproteobacteria > Caulobacterales > Caulobacteraceae > Phenylobacterium. The sequence goes on from NZ_JBKBRO010000017.1 coordinate 45,424, forward strand.
TCAGGAAGTCCGGCCAATTCATGCTTGTCTCTCCTCCCGGCAGGCGCACTTGCCATGTCCGGCCGGGCAGAGCCAGGGCCCGAACGGCGCGACCGGCGACCGCTCCGGGGCCGAGAGCACGGCGTCGGCCAGGGCGCTGATGAAACTCTCCGTCACCCCCGGCGCGGGCGCGCGCAGGTAGAAGGGCATGTCCAGGGACCTGGCCAGCGCCGCGTACTCGTGGTCGAGCTCGACCAGGGTCTCGACGTGCTCGGAGACGAAGGCGATGGGGCTGACCAGCACGCCCTTGCCGTCGGCGGCGGCCTGGCGGATGGCGTCCTCGGTGGCCGGCTCCAGCCACTTGAGCGGCCCCACCCGGCTCTGGAAGCAGACCTGCCAGTCGTCGATCCCGGGCAGGCGCTGGGCGACCGCCGCGGCCGTGGCCTCGACCTGGGCGCGGTAGGGGTCGCCTGCGTCCACAACCTTCTGCGGCAGACCGTGGGCCGAGAACAACAGCCTGACTTTCCTGGGCTTTCCGGACTTCTCCCAGGTCTCGCGGATGGTCTTCGCATAGGCTTCCACGACGCCCAGCGCGGTGGGATAGCAGCAGACCGTGCGGGTGCGGCCGGGGCCCCTGTAGACGCGGGCCCAGTCCTTCAGCGAGGAGGCCGTCGTCGTGGTCGAGAACTGCGGATAGAGCGGCAGCAGCACGATCTCGTCGGGCCGGAAGGCCGCCACCGCCTTCGCCGTCTGCTTCGCGAAGGGCTTCCAGTAGCGCATCGAGATGAAGACCTTCGCCTCGATGGCGGGCGCCCGGCGGGAAAGCTCGGCCTCCAGGGCGCGGGCCTGGGCTTCCGTCTCGGGCAGCAGGGGCGAGCGGCCACCCATGACCGCATAGTTGGCCTGGGCGGTCTTCTCCCGCGTCGTGGAGATCAGGGCCGCCAGCGGATAGCGGGCCACCGCCGGCAGGCCGATGATCGCGGGGTCCCGGAACAGGTTGAACAGGAACGGCCGCACGGCGTCCGGGCCGTCCGGTCCGCCCAGGTTGAAGAGGACGACGGCGAGCTTCTTCACCAGCGGGCCTTTCCGGTCACCCGCTCCACCGTGCGGGCGATGTGTTCGATGGGGGTGTCGGGCATGACGCCGTGGCCGAGGTTGAAGATCCAGGGGCCCTGGCCCCACTGTTCCAGGAGCTGGTCGACGCGGGCGTCGAGCGCCGGGCCGCCCGCCCGCAGCAGCAGGTTGTCGAGCGCGCCCTGGATGCAGCGGCCCTGGGCCTGGAGCCGGCGGCCCAAGGCGGCGGTGGCCTGGACATCCAGCGCGATCCCCTCGACCGGAACCCCTTCGGCGTAGGTCTCGACCTCGGCGCCCGCGCCCCTCGGGAAGCCGATGATCGGGGCGGTGACGCCCGCCGCGCGCACCTTCTCGACGATGGCCGCGTGGGGCCGCACGACGATCCGCTCGAAGACGTCCTCGGACAGCCCCTCGGCCCAGCTCTCGAACAGCTTCAGCGCCTGGGCCCCGGCCTTCGCCTGCATGACGAGGTAGCGGGCGGTGGCGTCCACCAGCACGTCCAGCAGGGCGTCGAGCTCGTCGGGATGTTCGTAGGCGTAGATCCGGGCGGCCTCGCGCTCGGAGCCCCTGCCCTCCAGCATGTAGGTGGCGACCGTCCAGGGGGCGCCGGCGAAGCCGATCAGGGCGCGGTCGGGCTCCAGCCCGGCGCGGACGCGGCTCAGGGTCTCGCCGACGGCGGCCAGGCGGCCGGTGGAGGCCTCGACCTCGCCGCGCAGGGCCTCGATGGTCGGCAACGGGCCGAGGCGCGGCCCCTCGCCCGCCTCGAACCACACCTTCTGGCCCAGCGCCAGCGGGATCAGCAGGATGTCGGCGAAGACGATGGCGGCGTCCATGGGAAAGCGGCGCATGGGCTGGAGCGTCGCCTCGGCGGCCATCTCCGGGTGCAGGCAGAAGGCGATGAAGTCGGGCGCCCTGGCGCGCAGCTCACGGTACTCCGGGAGCGACCGGCCGGCCTGGCGCATGAACCAGACGGGGGGCCGCTCCAGGGTCTCGCCGGCGAGGGCGCGGAGGAGCTTGGGCGTTGTCTGGATCATGCCGCCTTAAAGCGCGGGACGCCGGAAGGCTCAAGGCCCGGACGGGTCAGGATGGGTCCAGGAGGGGGACGCCCTTCCTCCCTCCAAACCTTAAGAATCCTGAAAAAGATTGGGACAGGAGAGGTTGGGCCTGTCGGCGGCGTGGATAACCCGGCGGCGCCCACGGCCGTCCGCAATTCCTCCCCAGCCTGTCCAGACCCGCCGGCGCCGGTTTTCCCGGCCTGTGGATGGCGGGGACAGCCCGCCAACCCCGCCTGCCGCCCTTAAGATTCCATTAACCTCCGGGGGTAGGAACGGGAGTCTCCGGCGCCCGGCGCCCCGGCTGTCGACAGCCTGGCCGGATCGGCGCCCCGGTCGCCGGGCCTGTTCGTTAATGAAGCGTAAACGGCCCATTTCGTCCCGCCTGTCCCCCGCCGGCCGGGAGGGACGGCTGACGCAACGGCTCTATCCCCATCGCCGTCCGCGTTCGCTAAGAGTGGGTCCACAGAATTCATCCCCAACTTCGTGGGCGCACCCTCCTTGCCGACATCCAGCCCGCCGCGGCTCGCCACCTACTTCCACGTCCACCTCGTGTCGGACTCCACCGGCGAGACGCTCAACGCCATGGCCCGCGCCGTGTGCGCCCGGTTCGAGAACGTCCTGCCGATCGAGCACATCTACGCCCTGGTCCGCTCCCAGCGGCAGCTCGAGCGGGCGTTGGGCGACATCCAGGAGGCGCCGGGCATCGTCCTGCACACCATCGTCGACGAGAAGCTGCGCCAGATGCTGGAGGACGGCTGCCGTCGCCTCGACATGCCCTGCATCCCGGCCCTCGACCCGCTGGTCAGCGCCATGCAGCGCTACCTGGGCGCGGCCACGACCAGCCGGGTCGGCGCCCACCTGCGGCTCGACAACGACTACTTCAACCGGATGGACGCGCTGAACTACGCCATCGGCCACGACGACGGCCAGGGGGGTCAGGACCTGGACCTGGCCGACGTGGTTCTGGTGGGCGTCTCGCGGACGTCCAAGACGCCCACCTGCATCTACCTGGCCCACCGGGGCATCCGGGCCGCCAATGTGCCGCTGGTCCCGGGACGGCCCGTGCCGGAGAAGCTGTTCACCATGAAGAACACGCTGATCGTGGGCCTCACCATCTCGCCCGACCGGCTGATCCAGATCCGCCGCAACCGGCTCCTCAGCCTGAAGGAGAACCGGGAGTCGAGCTACATCGACGTGGAGGCCGTGCGCGAGGAGATCATCCACGCCCGCCGGCTCTACGAGCGCCACGGCTGGCCGACCATCGATGTCACCCGCCGCTCGGTGGAGGAGACGGCCGCGGCGGTGCTGAACCTGCTGCACGGCGGGCATGGTCAGGTGGAGGTCCTGGGTTGAGCGTTCCCATCATCCTGGCGTCCAAGAGCGCCGCGCGCCGGTCGGTGCTGGACGGGGCCGCCGTGCCCTACGAGGCGGTCGGCGCCGGCGTGGACGAGGAGGCCGCCAAGGCCTCGCTCACCGCCGAGGGCGCGCGCCCCCGGGAGGTGGCCGACGCCCTGGCCGAGCTGAAGGCGATCAAGGTCTCCCGGGCGTGGCCCGGCGTCCTGGTGATCGGCGCCGACCAGACCCTGGAGCATCACAGGCGGCTCTACGACAAGGTCGACACGATCGAGGCCGCCCGCGAGCGCCTGAAGGCCCTGCGCGGGGAAGCCCACAAGCTGCATTCGGCGGTGGTCGTGGCCCGCGACGGGGAGCCGATCTGGCGCGAGGTCGTGAGCTGCACGCTCACCATGCGCAATTTCTCGGACGCCTTCCTGGAGGATTACCTCGCCCGCGACGGCGAGAAGTCCCTGGGCTCGGTGGGCTGCTACCGGCTGGAGGGCCCAGGCGCCCAGCTCTTCGACCGGATCGAAGGCGACTACTTCGCCATCCTGGGCCTGCCGCTGTGGGGCCTGCTGGACCTGCTGCGCCGCCACGGAGCCCTGCCAGAATGAACCCGGCCCGAACGAAGCCGCCGATCACCGGAAGAACCCTGGTCGCGGGCGTGGCGGGCCATCCCGTGCGCCACTCGCTCAGTCCCCTGATCCACAACGCCTGGCTGGAGGCGGCCGGCCTCGACGGGGTCTATGTGGCCTTCGCGCCGGACGCCGACCGCTTCGCGGTGTTCGTCGAGGCCTTCCGGGGCGGGGCGATCCGCGGGCTGAACGTCACCGTCCCGTTCAAGGAGGCGGCGCTGGCCTGCGCCGACGTGGTGAGCCCCAGGGCCGAGATGGCGGCGGCCGCCAACCTGCTGACGTTCGAAAGCGACGGGACCATCGCCGCCGACAACACCGACGGGATCGGCCTGCTGGGCGCCTTCGAAGCCCAGGCGCCGGGGTTCGATCCGAAGGCGGGACCCATCGCCGTGCTGGGCGCGGGCGGGGCGGCCCGCGGCGCGGTGGCGGCCCTGATCGCGGCCGGCGCGCCGCAGGTGCGGATCGTCAACCGGACGCTGGCCAAGGCCGAGGCGGTCGCCGGCGCGATCGGCCGCGGCGTCGTGGCCTGCCCGCTGCACGCGGCGGCCAGCGCCTTCGACGGCGTGAGCGCGGTCATCAACGCCACCTCGGCGGGGCTTGCGGGCGAGGGCATGCTGGACGCCCCGCTGGAGGCCGCGCCCGGGACGGCGGTGGTCATGGACATGGTCTACAAGCCCCTGGAGACGCCGTTCCTGGCCAAGGCCCGGGCGCTCGGCCGGCGCACGGTGGACGGGCTGGAGATGCTGGTCCGCCAGGCGGTCCCCTCGTTCGAGGCCTTCTATGGCGTCGCTCCGCCGACCGCCCAGGTGGACGTCCGCGCCCTGGCCCTGAAGGCGCTCGGCCAATGAAGATCATCGGCCTGACGGGCTCCATCGGCATGGGCAAGTCCACGACCGCGGCCATGTTCCGCGAGGCCGGCGTGCCGGTCTACGACGCCGACGCGGCGGTTCACGCCCTCTACGCCCCGGGCGGGGCGGCGGTGGGCCCCGTGGGCGAGGCCTTCCCCGGCGTGGTGAAGGACGGCGCGGTGGACCGCGAGGCGCTGCGCCAGAGGGTGCTGGGGAACCCCGAAGCCCTTCAGCGCCTGAACGCCATCGTCCATCCCCTGGTGGGCCTGGACCGCGCGTCCTTCTTCGAGAAGGCCAGGTCCGACGGCGCCGACATGGTGGTGCTGGACATCCCCCTGCTGTTCGAGACCGGCGGCGACAAGGCGGTGGACGCGGTGGTGGTGGCCTCGGCGCCGCCGCAGATGCAGCGCGAGCGCGTGCTGGCCCGCGAGGGCATGAGCCCGGAGCGGCTGGACGCCATCCTCGCCCAGCAGACCCCGGACGCGGAGAAGCGCGCCCGCGCGGACTTCGTGGTCGACACCGGCCGGGGGCTGGAGGCCGCCCGGGAACAGGTCGCCGAGATCATCGCGGCGCTGCGGAAAGCGGATTGAACCGCAGAAGACGCAGAAGGACGCAGAATGGGTTCGCGACCTAAGCTTCCGCGATTCCTGCGTTTTCCGCGGTTTCCAAGGATCGCCTGCGGCGGCTGGCCCGGCTTGAGGCGATTGAACCACGAAAGGCACGAAAATCACGAAAGGGCTTGGCCGGAGACCTTCGTGTTCCTTCGTGTTCTTCGTGGTCTGAAATCGACGGGCGCTGACGCGCCGCAGGGCGGCGGGACTGAAATCCGGCCGGCGAGGCCGGCCCGAGGGATAGACCACGGAATACACGGACCACACGGAAGTCGGGGCGAGCTAACCTTCTGTGTTTTCTGTGTATTCTGTGGTTCGTTATCTGGCCTGCGGCGCCAGTCCCGCTTGAGGCTTCGGGCGAAGCGGGGCATGGAAGGGACATGGCCCGCGAGATCGTCCTCGACACGGAAACCACCGGCTTCGACCCCAGGGCCGGCGACCGGCTGGTCGAGCTGGCCTGCCTGGAGATCGAGCACTTCGTCCCCACCGGCCGCAGCCTGCACGTCTACATCGACCCGTGCCGCGACATGCCCGCCGAGGCCGAGAAGATCCACGGCCTGTCGAGCGCCTTCCTGCGCGGCAAGCCGCGGTTCGAGCATCCCGAGGTGGTCGACGCCTTCCTGGACTTCATCGGCGACGCGCCGCTGATCGCCCACAACGCCGCCTTCGACCGGAGCTTCATCAACTGGGAGCTGACGAACTGCAGCCGGGCCGAGATCCCCGAGCACCGCTGGATCGACACGCTTGCCTTGGCCAAGCAGCGCTTCCCGGGGATGCACAACTCGCTCGACGCGCTCTGCAAGCGCTTCAAGATCTCGCTGGCCGAGCGGGAGAAGCACGGGGCGCTGATCGACACCAAGCTCCTGGCGGCGGTCTATCTGGAGCTGCGCGGCGGCCGCGAACGCCGCCTGGAGCTCACCGCCTCGGCGGCGGCCGGCGCGGTGCACGCCGCCACCCGCAACGCCTATGGCGCGCGGCCCCGGCCGCTGGCCCCGCTCTCCACCGAGGAGGAACGCGCGGCGCACGCCGCCTTCATCCGCGAGGTGGTCAAGAGCGAGGAGCTCTGGGGCAGGTTCGGGCTCTGACTTCCCTCCCTTAATGGGGAGGGTGGACGACGCGGAGCGCCGGACGGGTGGGGGAGTCACGACCGGACGCGGCGATCCGGGATTGGCGGGCCGTCCGAAACGCACCGCCCTACGAGACGCTTCCCCACCCCGCTCGCCTGCGGCGAGTCGTCCCTCCCCATTAAGGGAGGGAAGATACTAGGCGTGGCCGACCTGTTCCTGCTCCTGGGCCTTGCGCGCGGCGTAGACGCCGGCGAAGTCGATCGGGTCGAGCATGAAGGGCGGGAAGCCGCCTTCGGCCGTGACGTCGGCGATGATCCGGCGGGCGAAGGGGAAGAGGTAGCGCGGGCACTCGATGAGCAGCACCGGCTCCATCTCCTCGGCCGGGACGCCGGCGATCTGGAAGACGCCGCCGTAGAGCAGCTCGACCACGAACAGGGGGCCGTCGTCGCGCAGGGCCTTGGCCGAGAGCTTCAGGTCCACCTCGAACAGGCCGTCCTCGCGGCCCCGGGCGTTCATCTCGACGCCGAGGTCGATCTGCGGCTGGGCCTGGCTGGCGCGCAGCGCCTCGGGCGCGCGCGGGTTCTCGAACGACAGGTCGCGGATGAACTGGGCGAGGATGCGGATGCCGGGGCCCTCGGGCGCGCCCAGCGCGCCGGCGTCGGTTTCGGACATGGTTTGGCTTGAATCCTGTTGTAAACGCGGGAAAACGCGTCCTATCGGGCGGCCCGGCTAACATGGCGCCTCCGGGGATGCAACGCCGCCCCTGACGGCGGCGTTCGGGAAGCCTATATTGTGCCGCTGGACGACCCCCCTTCGTCCTCAACCAAGGCAGAGCGTTGCAAGTCCTCGAGCTGATCATCTTCGCCGGCCTCGCGGCCATCGTGCTCTACCAGCTCTACGCGGTGCTGGGCCGGCGCGTGGGACGCCAGCCGGAGGACCGGCCGGCCGCCGAAACGGCCCCGGGGCCGGTCCGCCAGGCGGACCGCGCCCCCGAACCCTATGAGGACGGCGTGGCGCTGACGGGCCTCGCCGCCGTGAAGGCGCTGGACCCCAGCTTCGATGTCGGCCACTTCCTGTCGGGCGCCAAGCAGGCCTACGAGATGATCGTGCGGGCCTTCGCCGAGGGCGACCGCGCCACGCTGAAGAACCTGCTGGCGCCGGACGTGTTCGCGAGCTTCGAGGCCGCCATCGCCCAGCGCGAGACCGAAGGGCGCACCGAGAGCGTCGAATTCTTCCACGCCCCGCGCGCCGACCTGGAGAAGGCCGACGTGGGCCCCGGCGACCTGGGCCGGGTGACCGTCCGCTTCCTGGCCGAGTTCCGCAGCCGCTCCAAGGGCCCCGAGGGCGAGGCCGTGGACGACCGCCGCACCGCCGAGCTGTGGACGTTCGAACGCGATCTCAAGAGCCGCGACCCCAACTGGACGCTGATCCACGTCGACGCCGCGGAGGCGTAGGGCCTTGAACATGCGTCCGGTTCGGGCGGTCCTTCCGGCCGCTCTCCTGGCTGGTCTGATCCTCGCCGCCTGCGCCACGCCCGGAGAGCCCCCGGGCGGCCCTCCGCCAGCCGCCCCGCGGCCCCCGCCGCAGGCCCCGACAGAGCCGCCCACGCCGGCGCCGCCGAGGCGCCTGGCGCTCGCCGAACTGCCCGGCTGGGAGGCCGAGGACCACCTCGCCGCCTTCCAGGCCTGGCGGCGGACCTGCCACGCCGCGCGCACCGACGCGCTCAGGGCGGCCTGCGCGCGGGCGGCGATCCGCGAGCCGCGCACCGGTCCCGAGGCCCGCGCCTTCCTGGAAGCCAACTTCGAGGCCCTGCCCTTGCCGGCCGAGGGCGTTCTGACCGCCTATTTCGCCCCCGTCTACGAGGCGCGCCGGACGCGGGACGCCGAGTTCAGCGCGCCGGTGCGGCCCAGGCCCGCCGACCTGCTCCCCGGAGCCGGCCCCTACGCCGAACGCACCGAGATCGAGGCCCGTCCCCCGACCGACGCGCTCGCCTGGATGCGGCCCGAGGAGCTGTTCTTCCTGCAGATCCAGGGCTCGGGGGTGCTGACCTTCGAGGACGGGAGCCGGATGAAGGCGCTCTACGCCGCCAACAACGGCCGGCCGTTCGTGGGCGTGGCCAACGCCATGCGCGAGCGGGGGCTGCTGCCGCCAGACGGCGCCTCGGGCGAGGCGATCCGGCTGTGGCTGGCCGCCAACCGGGGGCCGGCCGCCGACGAGATCATGCGGCTCAACCCGCGCTACGCCTTCTTCCGGCTGGCGCCCGACGACGGCAAGCCGCCGGTGGGCGCGGCGGGCGTGCCCCTGCCGGCCGGGCGGGCGATCGCCGTCGACCCGGCGTTCAACACCTATGGCGAGGTCTTCTGGCTGGACGCCGAGGCGCCGCTGCTGGCCGGCGCCTTCCCCGCCTACCGGCGCATGGTGACGGCGCTGGACACCGGCGGGGCCATCAAGGGCCAGGTGCGCGCCGACCTCTACCTGGGCGAGGGTCCGGCGGCGGGCGCGGAGGCGGGCCGGGTGCGGCATGTGCTGCGGATGTACCGGCTGGTCCCGCGATGAAACGGCCGCTGAAGCCGGAGGAGCAGAGGATCTGGTCGCTGGTGGCGGCCACGGTCCATCCCCTTCCCGGCCGGGCGACTCCCAAGGGGCCTTCGGCGCAAACGCCCGCCCAAGGCCTCGACGCGCCGGCGCGGATCGACCCGAGGACCCTCCCGCCCAAGGCCCCGGCCAGCACGCGGGAGGGCGTCGATCCCATCGAGCCCAACCGCAAGCACCGCATCGCCCGCGAACGCGACCCCATCGGCGGGCGCATCGACCTGCATGGGATGACCCAGGACCGGGCGCGCGCGGCGCTGGAGCGCTTCCTGGCCCGGTCGTGGGACGACGGCTGCCGCTCGGTGCTGGTGATCACCGGCAAGGGGGTGCAGGGCGACGGGGTGCTGCGCCGGGCCGCCCCCGAATGGCTGGCCGCCCCGCACCTGGCGCACATCGTGGCCGGGGTCTCGGAAGCCCACCGCCGCCACGGCGGGGCGGGCGCGCTCTATGTGGCGCTGAAGCGGAAGCCGAGGGGGGGTGAGATGCTCCCCCACAGGGGGAGCTGTCGCGGAGCGGCAGAGGGGGTTGAGGGTCGAGGCTCGTGGGCCCCCGGCCCTTCGGGCCGCCTCCCCCTGCGGCGGAGGATGGGGCTAGCCCTTGCGCGCGGCCTTCTCGGCCAGGCCCGAGGTCCCTTCGCGGGCCTCCAGGCGTTCGGCCACCTCGTCGAGGGAGACGCCGGCGGCGGCCAGCACCACCAGCCAGTGGTAGACGAGGTCGGCGCTCTCGGCGGTGAGCGCGTCGCGGTCCCCCTGCGCGGCGGCGATGACGGTCTCCACCGCCTCCTCGCCCAGCTTCTTGGCGGCGCGGTCGAGGTCGGCGAGGAGCTGGGCCGTGTAGGACTTGGACGCATCCGCGCCCCGGCGGCTCTCGATGGTGGCGGCGAGGCGGCCGATGACCTGGGCGAAGCGCTGGTGTCCCATCAGGCGGCGAGCTCCGTGCGGCGGACGGGGATGCCGGCGGCGGCCATGGCGGCCTTCACCTCGCCGATCGAGACCTCGCCGAAGTGGAAGATCGAGGCGGCTAGCACGGCGTCGGCCCCGGCCCGGACGGCGTCGACCATGTGCCGGGCGTTCCCGGCCCCGCCCGAGGCGATCACCGGCACGCCGACGGCCTGGGTCACCTCGCGCAGCAGGTCGAGGTCGTAGCCGGTCTTGGCCCCGTCGCGGTCCATGGAGGTGAGCAGGATCTCGCCCGCGCCGTGCTTCACGACGTCCCGGGCGTAGTCCACCACGTCGAGGCCGGTGTCCTCGCGGCCTCCGTAGATGAACACGCGCCAGCGGTCGGCCACCTTCTTGGCGTCGATGGCCACCACCGTCGCCTGGGACCCGAAGGCGTCGGCGCAGCCCGAGATGAGCGCGCGGTCCTTCACGGCGGCGGTGTTGACGCTGATCTTGTCGGCCCCGGCCAGCAGCAGGCGCCGGGCGTCCTCCACCGTGCGGATGCCGCCGCCCACCGACAGCGGCATGAAGCAGACGTCGGCCGTGCGGGCCACCACGTCGAGGATCGTGCCGCGGTTCTCATGGCTGGCGGTGATGTCGAGGAACATCAGCTCGTCGGCGCCGGCGGCGTCATAGGCCCGGGCCTGCTCCACCGGATCGCCGGCGTCGCGCAGGGAGACGAACTGCACGCCCTTCACGACGCGCCCGTCCTTCACGTCGAGGCACGGAATGACGCGTACGTTGAGCATCAGGCGGCCACCTGCAGGGCCTGGGCCGGGTCGATGGCGCCGTTGTAGAGCGCCCGGCCGAGGACGGCGCCGGCGATCGGCGTGCCCTTGCGGGCCTTCAGGCGCACGAGGTCGTCCACCGAGGCCAGGCCGCCGGCGGCGATGACGGGGATCGAGACCGCGTCGGCCATGGCGCCGAAGGCCTCGACGTTGAAGCCCATGACCGTGCCGTCGCGGTCGATGTCGGTGACGATCAGGGCGGCGACGCCCACGTCCTCGAAGCGCCGGGCCACGGTGATGGCGTCGAGGTCGCTGTCGGCGGTCCAGCCCTGGACGGCCACCTTGCCGGCGCGCACGTCGACGCTGACGGCGATCTGTTCGGGGAACAGGCGCGCGGCCTCGCGCACCACCTCGGGCTCCTTCACCGCGAGCGTGCCCAGGATGACGCGGGAGACGCCCGCCTCGATCCAGCGCTCGATGTCGGCCAGGCTGCGGATGCCGCCGCCGAGCTGCACGGGGATGGAGACGGCCGAGAGGATGGACTCGACGGCGGCGGCGTTGACCGCCTTGCCCTGCACGGCCCCGTTCAGGTCGACGACGTGGACCCAGTGGAAGCCGGCCTGGGCGAAGCTCCTGGCCTGGGCGCCGGGGTCGGTGTTGAACACCGTGGCCGTGGAGAGGTCGCCGTGCAGGACGCGCACGCACTGGCCGTCCTTCAGGTCGATCGCGGGATAGAGGATCAAGGGCGCCACTCCAGGAAATCGGCGAGGAGGGAGAGGCCGGCGCCTTGCGACTTCTCCGGGTGGAACTGCACGCCCGCCATGTTCGCGCGGACGACGGCCGCCGGGAAGCGTCCGCCGTGGTCCACATAGGCGGCCACGTCCTTCGAGTCTTGCGGGAAGAAGGCGAAGGAGTGGGTGAAATAGACCGGGCGCCCGTCCTTCAGGCTGCGGAACAGCGGGTGGTCGACCACGTCGAGCAGGGCGTTCCAGCCCATGTGCGGGACCTTGGCGGCCGGATCGGCGGGTTCGATGCGGCGCACGTCGCCGGGAATCCAGCCCAGGCCCGCCGTCTCGCCGAACTCCAGCCCGCGCGTGGCCATGAGCTGCATGCCCACGCAGATGCCGAGGAAGGGGACGCCGCGGCCCCGGACGGCCTGCGTCATCGCCTCGACCACGCCCTCGCGCGCCTGGAGCGCGGCCATGCAGGCGGCGAAGGCGCCCACGCCCGGCAGCACCACCCGGTCGGCGGCGGCGATGACCCGCGGATCGCTGGTCACGACGATGTCCGCCCGGCCGTCGGCGGCGCGGACGAGGGCCTTCTCGGCCGAGCGAAGGTTGCCCGACCCGTAGTCGATCAGGGCGACGCTCTGCATGGGATCAGTCGAGTCCTTTCCTGTCACGCGGCCGGGCGGAAAACCGGCTCCCACTTTTCCTGGCCGTCGTGACTAGAGCACGCCCTTGGTGGAAGGCGCGTGGCCGTGGGTCTTGGGGTCGAGCTCGACGGCCTGGCGCAGCGCCCGGGCCAGCGCCTTGAAGCCGCTCTCGGCCACGTGGTGGGAATTGGTTCCGTACAGGCACTCCAGATGCACGCACGCCCCGGCGTTCATGGCGAAGGCGTGGTGGAACTCCTTGAAGAGCTCGGTGTCCATGTCGCCGACCTTGGGGGTGCGGAAGTCCACCTTCCAGATCAGGTAGGGCCGGTTGGAGAGGTCGATGGCGCAGCGCGACAGGGTCTCGTCCATGGGGATGTAGGCGTGGCCGAAGCGGCGCACGCCCTTGAAGCCGTCGAGGGCCTGCTTGAACGCCTGGCCGATGACGATGCCGGTGTCCTCGACCGTGTGGTGCATGTCGATGTGCAGGTCGCCCTTGGTCTCGACCTTGAGGTCGAAGCCGCCGTGGCGGGCGAAGCTCTCCAGCATGTGGTCGAAGAAGCCGATCCCGGTGGAGATTTCGGACACGCCGGTCCCGTCCAGATCGAGGCTCACCCGGATCTGGGTCTCCTTGGTGTCGCGGCGGACGTCGGCCGTGCGGCTCATAACCCTCAGTATCCCTTGGCGGCCGCCAGGTCCTTGAGCGGAACCTGCGGCCGGGGGCCGTAGTGCGAGATCACCTCGGCCGCCGCCAGCGAGGCCAGCTTGCCGCACTGCTGCAGCGGCCGCCCCCGGGAAAGGCCGAACATGAACCCGGCTGCGTATTGGTCGCCCGCGCCCGTCGTGTCCACGACTTTCTCCACGGGCTCGGCCGCGACCGAAAGCCTCTCGCCCCGCGAGAGGATCACCGAGCCCCGCTCGCTGCGGGTGACGGCGGCGAGGCTCACGCGCTCGCGCAGGGCCGAGACGGCCTGATCGAAGCTGTCGGTCTGGAAGAGGGCGGTGACCTCGGCCTCGTTGGCGAAGAGGAGGTCCACCTGGTTCTCGATGAAGCCCAGCAGGGCGGCGCGGTGGCGCTCGACCACGAAGCTGTCGGACAGCGTCAGCGCGATCATCCGGCCCGAGCCGTGGGCCAGGGCGGCGGCCTTGGCGAAGGCCCGCCGGGCGGCCTCGGCGTCGAACAGATAGCCTTCGAGGTAGACGATCTTCGAGGCCTCGATGACGGCGGGCTCCACGTCGTCGTCGGTGAATTCCACCGACGCGCCCAGGAAGGTGCACATGGTGCGCTGGCCGTCGGGGGTGACGTTGATCATCGAGACGGCGGTGGCCGGGCCGCCCACGAGCGGGGCGTTCTCGAAGCGGGCGCCGATGGCCCGCATGTCGTGGGCGAAGACGGCGCCGAGCTGGTCGTCGGCCACCTTGCCCATGAAGGCGCCCTTGCCGCCGAAGCTGGCGAGGCCGGCGATGGTGTTGGCCGCCGAGCCGCCCGAGGCCTCCAGGCCTGGCTGCATCTTCGAATACAGCGCCTGGCTCCGCTGCTGGTCGACCAGCATCATGGCGCCCTTGTCGAGCCCCTGCTCCACGATCCATTCGTCGGTGGCCGGCGCGATCACGTCGACGATGGCGTTGCCGATGGCGGCGACGTCGTAGAGCTCTGGCATTGCTGGACTTCTTCCCCCGGGCAGGCGCGTGCGGGCCGATTACAGGCAAAGGCCGCCCGCGGCTAGGTCCCGATGAACAGATGCCGCGAGGGGCAGAGGTCGGCGACGGGGCACTGCCCGCACTTCGGGCGCCTCGCCGTGCAGGTGTAGCGGCCGTGCAGGATCAGCCAGTGGTGGGCGCGGGTGAGGTAGGGCTCGGGGATCGTCGCCAGCAGGTCGGCCTCGACCGCGTCGGGGGTCTTGCCGTCGGACAGCCCCAGCCGGTGCGAGACGCGGAAGACGTGGGTGTCGACGGCGACGGCGGGCTCGACGCCGAGCTCGTTCAGCACCACCGAGGCGGTCTTGCGGCCGACCCCCGGCAGGGCCTGGAGCTTGTCCCGTTCCAGGGGCACCTCGCCGCCGTACTGCTCGACGAGGATGCGGGACAGCGCGATGACGTTCTTCGCCTTGGTGTTGAAGAGGCCGATGGAGGAGATGAAGGGCTTCAGGCCCTCCTCGCCCAGGGCCAGCATCTTCTCCGGCGTGTCGGCGACGGCGAACAGCTTCGCCGTGGCCTTGTTCACCGAGACGTCGGTGGCCTGGGCCGACAGCGCCACGGCGACCACCAGGGTGTAGGGGCTCGAATAGTCCAGCTCGGTGCGCGGATCGCTCTCCAGCGACTCGAAGCGGGAGAACAGCTCGACGAGACGGGCCTGTTCGGCGGGTTTCAGGGTCTTGCGGGAGCGCCTGGCCATGGGGGCGGAAGATGGCGCGCGCCGGCTTCTCCCGCCAGGGGGGAAGGGGCTATGCTGGCGGGACCATGATGTCGGCCCTCTACATGGACGCGGAGATCAAGCCGAACCGCTCGCTGTCCGAGCGGGGGTTCATCCTGCTGATCAGCGTCGTCACGGTGGCCAACGTGGCCTCGGCGGCGGTGTTCATGCGGATGGGCGCCCACTTCGTGCCGCTGTTCCTGGGGATCGACCTCGTGGCCATCGTCGTGGCCTTCCTGGCGAGCTTCCGGGCGGCCCGCAACGTCGAGCGGGTGCGGGTGACGCCGCACCAGGTGGTGGTGACCTACGAGACGCCGCGCTGGTCGCGGGTGGTCTGGGAAAGCCCCACCGCCTTCACCCGCGTGAACGTCGAAACCGACGCGCAGGACGGGCGGGTCCTGGGCCTGAGGCTGGCGCTGTCGGGCCGGGAGACGCCGGTGGCCGCGGCGCTCAGCCCCGGGGAGCGGGCCGAGTTCGCCCGGGCCCTGGAGGACGCCATCTGGCGGGCCAAGCGCGGCCGCTGAGGGCCCGGGCCGCGCCCTAGGCGCCCTCGACGGCGGCCTTCAGGGCCGCCAGCCGCCGGTCGTCGGCCGGATGGGTGGAGAGCACCTCCGGCGGCTGGGCCTGGGACCGGCCGGCCATGCGCTCCCAGAAGGTGACGGCGGCCCGCGCGTCGAGGCCGGCCTTGCGCATCAGCTCGACGCCCACGCGGTCGGCCTCCAGCTCGTGCTTGCGCGAATAGGGCAGGATGACGCCGAACACCGCGCCCATGCCGAGCGCCGCGCCGATCTCGTCGGTCCATTCGCCGGCGCTGTCCGAGACCAGCATCTGCGCGATGGCGACGCCCGCCTGGGCGGCGAGCTCGTGGCTGACCCGCTCGGCGGGGTGGCGGGCGACGATGTGGCCGATCTCGTGACCCAGCACCGAGCCGATCTCGTCGTCGGAGCCCGCGAACTCGAAGAGGCCCCGGAAGAAGCCCACCCTGCCGTTCGGCAGGACGAAGGCGTTGAACTCCGGGCTGTCCAGCACCGTGAAGGACCAGGGAAGGTCCTCGCGGCCGGCGGCCTTCACCAGCGGCGCGCCGATCCGGGCGAGGCGCGCCTGGACCGCCGGATCGCGCACGGGCGGGACCTTGGCGGCGATCTCGCGCCAGGCCTGGTCGGCCATGGCGGAAAGCTGGCCGTCGTCCACCAGCACGAGCTGGCTGCGGCCGGTGGCGGCGTTCTCGGTGCAGGCGGCGAGCGACAGCGCGCCCAGCCCCGTCAGCAGACCCCGCCGCGAGAAGCAGACACCACACATGCCGCGGCCTACAGGATGAACTTCGAGAGGTCGGCGTCGCCCGCGAGCTCGCCGATCCGGCCCTTCACGTAGGCGGCGTCGATCGTCACCGTCTCGCCGGAGCGGTCGGCGGCGGTGAAGCTGATCTCCTCCAGCACCTTCTCGAGCACGGTCTGGAGCCGGCGGGCGCCGATGTTCTCCACCGCCCCGTTGACGGTGACGGCCGCGTCGGCCAGCGCGTCGATGGCGTCCTCGGTGAAGGCGAGCGTCACGCCCTCGGTGGCGAGCAGGGCCTGGTGCTGACGGATCAGGTTCGCCTCGGGCTCGGTCAGGATGCGCCGGAAGTCGTCGCGGGTCAGGGCCTTCAGCTCCACGCGGATCGGCAGGCGGCCCTGCAGCTCAGGCAGGAGGTCGGAGGGCTTGGCCACATGGAAGGCGCCTGAGGCGATGAACAGGATGTGGTCGGTCTTCACCGGCCCGTGCTTGGTGGAGACGGTGGTCCCCTCGATCAGCGGCAGCAGGTCGCGCTGCACGCCTTCGCGGCTGACGTCGGCGCCGGCCCGGTCGGAGCGGCTGGCCACCTTGTCGATCTCGTCGAGGAAGACGATGCCCTGGTTCTCGGCCAGTTCCAGGGCCTCCTGGGTCAGGGCCTCCTGGTCGAGCAGCTTGTCGCTCTCCTCGGCGATCAGCGGGGCCCAGGCGCCCGAGACGGTGGTCTTGTGGACCTTGGTCCGCCCGCCGAAGGCCTTGCCGAACATGTCGCCCAGATTGAGCACGCCCATGGACGCGCCGGGCTGGCCGGGGATCTCCACCTGGCCGAAGGGCGAGGTGGTGTCGGCCATCGTGAGCTCCACCTCCTTGTCGTCCAGCTCGCCGGCCCGCAGCTTCCTGCGGAAGGCCTCGCGGGCGGCGGTGGAGCCGGGGCCGGTGAGGGCGTCCAGGATGCGTTCCTCGGCGGCGGCCTCGGCCCGGGCGCGCACGGCGGCGCGGCGCTTCTCGCGGACCATCTGCATGGCGCTTTCCACGAGGTCGCGGACGATCTGGTCCACGTCGCGGCCGACGTAGCCGACCTCGGTGAACTTGGTGGCCTCGACCTTCAGGAAGGGCGCCTGGGCGAGCTTCGCCAGCCGGCGGGCGATCTCGGTCTTGCCGACGCCGGTGGGCCCGATCATCAGGATGTTCTTGGGCGTCACCTCGTCGCGCAGGTCGTCGGGCACGCGCCGGCGGCGCCAGCGGTTGCGCAGGGCCACGGCCACGGCGCGCTTGGCCTCGGGGTGGCCGACGATGAAACGATCCAGCTCGGAAACGATCTCGCGGGGGGAAAACTCGGTCATGTCGCCCGCTAGATAGTCATGAATCCGCGCGCGGCGAAGGCTTTGCGCGTCTCCGGTGCTGAGGCCCCCTCTCCTCCCCCGATGGGGGAGGGGGACCATGCGCAGCATGGGGGAGGGGGTTTGCCGGGAGCGCCGAGCCTCATGTCAGGCCCCCCTCCACCAGCCTTCGGCCGGTCCCCCTCCCCCGATGGGGGAGGAGGGAGAGCCTGGAACCAGCTCAAGAGGTCTTGGGCGGCGGCGGGGCTTCCAGCAGTTCGTCGAACAGGAGGCGCCAGCCGGCCTTGTCGTTGCGCCAGATGCGCACGTAGTGGCCACGCTTCTCGGCCTCGCCGACCGTCCACTTGGCCGCGCCGTAGGTCCAGGCCAAGTCCCCGGCGGCCGAGGCGCTGCCGCCGAGGGGCGCATAGGCGATCGACGCGGGCCGGGTGGCGAGCTCGGCCTCCAGGGCGGCGCGGGTGGTAGGGGGGGCGGCCTTCGATCCGGTGATCCGGCCGTCGTCGGCCACCACGGCCAGGAAGGCGGCCTTCACGTCGGTCCTCGCGGCCGCGTGCAGGGCGGCCTCGGCGGCGGTCACCTCGCTCATCGCCTTGGCCGGGGAGCCGGCCTCGCGGGCGGCCAGCCTCGCGTAGGTCACGGGCGAGTCCTTGGGCGCGGCGCCCTCGATGGTGCTGGGCGGGCCGCCGTCGAACAGCCACTTCCACGACCCGTCCGGCTGTTTCGCCCAGACGGTGAAGTACCAGGCGCGCGGCTGGCCGTCGAAGGTGTAGGGCCCGGTGGTGAACCCCAGGTCGCCCGAGCGGGAGATTCCCGCCCACAGCGGCCACCAGACCAGCGGCGGCCCCTTGGGCTGGGGTTTCTCGTAGACGGCCTTGGCGAGCCGCGGCTCGGGGGCGAGGACGATCCCCTCGGGCGCGGAGTGCTTCAGGAAGCTGTCGCGCACGCCCAGCTCCAGGCCGTCGGCCGCGAAGGCGCGCTCGGCCGCCACCACGGGGGCCGGGGTGATCTCCTCGGCGGCGGCGGGCGCGGCGAGGAAGGCGAGGGCGAGCGCCAGGCTAGAGCACCTCAACCGTCAGCTCCCCGTTCGTATAGACGCAGATCTCGGCGGCGATGCGCATGGCGCGGCGGGCGACCTCCTCGGCGTCGAGGTCGGTCTCCATCAGCGCGCGGGCGGCGGCGAGCGCGAAGTTGCCGCCCGAGCCGATGGCGGCCACGGCGTTCTCGGGCTCCAGCACGTCGCCGACGCCGGTGACGGTGAAGATCTGGGCCTTGTCGGCGACGATCAGCATGGCCTCGAGGCGACGCAGGTAGCGGTCGGTGCGCCAGTCCTTGGCCAGGTCCACGCAGGCCCGGGCGAGTTGCTCGGGATATTGTTCGAGCTTGGCTTCGAGCCGCTCGATGAGGGTGAAGGCGTCGGCGGTGGAGCCGGCGAAGCCCGCGATCACCCGCCCGCCCGCCAGGGTGCGCACCTTCTTCGCGGTTCCCTTGACGATGGTCGGGCCCATGGACACCTGCCCATCGCCGGCCACCACGGTCTTTCCATTCTTGCGGACGGCGAGGATGGTGGTCCCGTGCCACTCTTGGCTTATTTGGCCGGGAAAGGTTGAGCTATTCGACATGCCCGCGATCTGAGCAGCGCGGCGCCCAAGGTCAAGCAGGACACGACCGATCCATGAGCTTCAGCGACGAGGAGATCGAGCGCTACGCCCGCCACCTGGTGCTGCGCGAGGTCGGCGGGCCGGGCCAGCAGAAGCTGAAGGGCGCGAGCGTGCTGATGGTGGGCGCGGGCGGCCTGGGCGCCCCGGCCTCGCTCTATCTGGCGGCGGCGGGGGTGGGCGGCCTGATCCTGGTCGATCCCGACGAGGTGGACCGCTCGAACCTCCAGCGCCAGGTG
The DNA here is from genome assembly GCF_046463815.1 of Phenylobacterium sp. GTDB lineage: Bacteria > Pseudomonadota > Alphaproteobacteria > Caulobacterales > Caulobacteraceae > Phenylobacterium. Next base: position 64,574 of record NZ_JBKBRO010000017.1, read on the forward strand.
ATCTACGCCGAGGAGGACCTGGGCCGCCCCAAGGTGGAGGCCGCCGCCGACCGGCTCGCCGCCCTCAATCCGCACGTCTTCGTGGCCGGCCACAACGGCGCCTTCGGCCCCGACACCGCCGACCGCCTGGTCGAGGGGGTGGACCTGGTGCTGGACGGCACCGACGACTTCGGGGTGCGGTTCTGCGTCAACGAGGCCTGCGTGCGCCACGGCAAGACGCTGGTGTCGGGCGCCATCGGCCGCTGGACGGGGCAGGTCGGCGTGTTCGGCCGCCAGCCCTGCTACCGCTGCCTGGTGCCCGAGATTCCGCCCGACGCCGAGACCTGCACGGCGGTGGGCGTGGTGGGGGCCCTGGCCGGGGTCATCGGCAGCATGATGGCGCTGGAGGCGATCAAGCTGATCACCGGGGCGGGCGATCCCCTGGCCGGGCGGCTGATGATCTACGACGCGCTCGCGGCCGAGACCCGGACGGTGCGGGTGGCGGGCGACCCGGCCTGCCCGGTATGCGGGGGCGTTCCCTCCCCTTGATGGGGAGGGACAGCCCGCCGCAGGCGGGCAGGGTGGGGAAGCCAATCCCTGGGCTCAGCGCCCTGTCACAACACTCCCCCACCCGTCTCCCTCGGACCTTTGGTCCGGGTCGCCACCCTCCCCACGTGGGGGAGGGAAGGGTCAGAGCATCTGCGGCGGGCCCGGCCCGCAAAGCTTTGTCACATTCGCTCACGCGGCGCACACACGCCCGCTGAAGTCGCGGACCAGGGTCCGGCTCCTTCCCGTTCAGGAGCCTTAGATGTCCCTTCGTATCCGCCTGCTCCGCGCCGCCGCCGCCGTCGGCCTCGCCGCCCCCTTCGCCGGCCCGGCCGCCGCCCAGGAACCTTCCCGCTTCAACCAGGTCGTCGTTTTCGGCGACAGCATCTCGGACGGGGGCGCCTATGCCGCGAGGGCGCCGGCCGGGGCCGGCAGCTTCACGACCAACCCCGACCCGATCTGGGTCGAGACCATCGCCGCGGGCCTCGGCCTGGAGCTCACGCCCCGCGCGGCGGGCGGGACCAACTACGCCGAGGGCGGCGCGCGGGTGGCCCAGACGCGGCCGATCGGCCCGGGCGGCCTGACCCGCAAGCCGGTGGTGAACCAGGTGGACAGCTTCCTGGCCGACGGCGGCGCGTTCGGCCGCGACACGCTGGTGATCATCCAGGGCGGCGGCAACGACGTCTTCTTCACCCAGTCCAACGGCCTGGACTTCACCGACGCCGACCTCGCGGTGCTGGACGGCGCGGCCCAGGCGCTGGCGGGCCAGCTCCGGCGCATCGAGGACGCGGGCCAGGCCACCATCGTCACCACCAGCGTGCCGCGCTTCGAGGTGTTCAACACCCGCTATGAGGCGGCCATCGGCGCGGCCGGCGTGAACGTGCTCTACGTCGACATCGCGGCGCTGATCGCCGAGATCGAGGCGAACCCGGCCGAGTTCGGCATCGTCAACGTCACCGACCCGGCCTGCCGGGGCTCGGCGGTGGAGTCGTTCACCTGCCTGCCCGACAGCTATGTGACCCCCGACGCCAACCGCACCTACCTGTTCGCCGACGGGGTGCATTTCACCGGCGTGGTCCACGAGATCGAGGCCGGCGCGGTGCTGGCGGCGCTGCGGGCTCCGAACCAGGTCGGCCAGTTGCCCCTGGCCGGCCAGGCGGCGCTGCAGGGCCTGGGCGATGCGCTGGCCACCCAGTTCGCGGGCTCGGCGGTCTCGCCCCGGGGCGCCTGGACGGTGTTCGGCGCCGCCCACGGCGACTGGCTGGACCTCGACGCCGGTTCCCGCGCGACGGGCCTGGAGAGCGACGGCGTCGGCGCGGTCTTCGGGGCCGAGTACGGCCTGGGCGGCGGGGCGTCGCTGGGCGCGGCCCTGACCTGGGTCGAGGCCGACGCGGACTTCGGCCAGGACACCGGCGGCTACGAGGCCCGCACCCTGGCCGCGGCGGTCTTCGCGCGCGTCGCGCGCGGGCCCTTCGAGCTGACCGCGGACGTGACCTATGGCGGCATGGCCTTCGACGACGTGGAGCGGCGGGTGGTCCTGGGCCCGGCCGAGCGGATCGAGACGGGCGACACCGACGGCAAGCTGTTCGCGGCGGGCGTCGAGGCGGCCTTCGCCGGCGGGGCCGGGCCGCTGCGCCTGCGGCCGACGGTCGGCGTCCGCTACGAGAAGGTGAAGGTCGACGGCTACGGCGAGCAGGGCGAGCGCTCGACCCGCATGATCTTCGGCGACCAGACGCTGGAGAGCGTCCACGCCGCGCTGGGCGCGGAGCTCACCTGGGCGACGGACTGGGGCGTGCGGCCCTTCGCCCGGGCCAGCTACCGGGTCGAGCTGAAGGACGACGCCCCGGAGATGTGGGTCATGGCCCAGGGATCGCCGGTTCCGTTCACGACCGAGACCTACCGGCCGGACGGGGACTACCTGGCCTACAGCGTGGGCGTGGCCGCGCCGCTCCAGGCGGGCCTGACGGCGGTGGCCGGCGTCAGCGGGACGGCCGGGCGCGGCGATCTCTCCACGACCGCCTTCCGGGTCGGGGTGCAGGGGCGGTTCTGAGGGAAAAGGCCTTCCCTCCCCCGTGTGGGGAGGGAGGCCTACAGCATCTGCGGCAGGACGCGGTCGGGCGGGCGGTGGCCGTCCATCCAGGTCTTGATGTTGATGATCACCTTCTCGCCCATGTCCACGCGGGCCTCAACGGTGGCCGAGCCCAGGTGGGGCAGGAGGACGGCGTTCGGCTGCTTCAGCAGCTTGGGGTTCACCTGGGGCTCGAACTCGAAGACGTCGAGGCCGGCGCCGGCGATCCTGCCCTCGGCCAGCAGGTCGGCCAGGGCGTCCTCGTCGATGATCTCGCCGCGGGCGGTGTTGATCAGGATGGCGTGCGGCTGGAGCAGCTTCAGCCGCCGGCCCGAGAGCAGGTGGTAGGTGGCGGGCGTGTGCGGCGAATGGACGCTGATGATGTCCATGCGGGCCAGCATCTGGTCCAGGCTGTCCCAGTAGGTGGCCTCCAGCTCCTCCTCGATGCGGGGGCTGACGCGCTTGCGGTTGTGGTAGTGGATCTGCAGGCCGAAGGCCCGGGCCCGCCTCGCCACCGCCGAGCCGATCCGGCCCATGCCGATGATCCCCAGGCGCTTGCCGGTGATCCGGCGGCCCAGCATCCAGGTGGGCGCCCAGCCCGAGAAGCCGCCGGCCTGGACCACGTTGGCGCCTTCGACGATGCGGCGGGCCACCGCCATCATCAGCGCCATGGTGAGGTCGGCGGTGTCCTCGGTCAGCACGCCCGGGGTGTTGGTGACGGTGATCCCCCGCGCCTGGGCCGCCGCCACGTCGATGTGGTCGACCCCCGCGCCGAAGTTGGCGATCAGCTTCAGGCGCTCGCCCGCGTGCTCCAGCAGCTCGGCGTCGATCCGGTCGGTGATGGTCGGCGACAGCACGTCGGCCCGCCCGACGGCGTCGATGAGCGCCTCGCGGCCCATGGGCGCGTCGGCGAGGTTGAGCTCGGTGTCGAACAGCTCCCGCATCCGCGTCTCCACGGAGTCCGGCAGCTTTCGCGTGACGATGACTTTCGGCTTGCGGGCGGGCATTCTTGCAAAAAGCTGGAGGCGAACTGAAAAGGGGACGTTTCCTGCGCCGCGCCGAGGCGCGCGGCGATCTCTCGGGGAGACCCTTAGCAAAGGGGGCTCCCACGGCCAAGGCGAGGCGAAGGGCGTGAAGGCGTCGTGAGGGTTTTGGGCGCGGGGTCGCCGAAGTTCGCGGCGCTGCTGGGCGCGGCCCTGAGCCTCGTCGTGGCGACGGGGGTCCTGGCCGCCGACCGGCCGACGCCGTCGGGCCTGCCGGTGCCGCGCTATGTCACCCTGAAGTTCGGCAAGGTGAACGCCCGGGCGGGCCCCGGCGACGACCACCGGCTGCTCTGGGTCTACCGCGCCAAGGGCCTGCCGGTGCAGGTGGTGGCCGAGACGGCGGAGTGGCGCCGGGTCTGCGATCCCGAGGGGGGGCTGGCCTGGGTGCACCGGCGGGTGACCGACGGCCGCCGGGCCGTGATCAACGTCCAGCCGCGGGCGGCCGCGCTCCTGCGCAGGCCCAAGCCGGACGCCAGGCCGGTCGCCTATCTGCGCGCCCGGGCGCTCGCCTCGCTGGTCCGCTGCGAGAAGGGCTGGTGCAAGGTGAAGGCCGACAACGCCGCCGGCTGGGTCCGCGAAGGCGCCCTGTGGGGAACCGCCGAGGCCCCGCAATGCCGTTGAGGGCGCGCATGGGCCTGTGCTAGGCCCGGAGCCCCTTGTTCTCCAAAGGCCAAAATCCGATGCGCGACGTGGCGACCCGGCCCTCCAGCTTCACGCTCGACGAGCTCCTGGCCTGCGGCCGGGGTGAAATGTTCGGCGACGGCAACGCCCAGCTCCCGGCCCCGCCGATGCTGATGTTCGACCGGATCACGAACATCACCGCCGACGGCGGCGCCCACGGCAAGGGCCATGTCGAGGCCGAGCTCGACATCCGCGACGACCTCTGGTTCTTCGCCTGCCACTTCATCGGCGACCCCGTCATGCCCGGCTGCCTGGGCCTGGACGCCATGTGGCAGCTCGTGGGCTTCTTCCTCGGCTGGTCGGGCGCGCCCGGCAAGGGCCGGGCCCTGGGCGTCGGCGAGGTGAAGTTCACCGGCCAGGTGACGCCGAAGGTCCAGAAGGTCACCTACAGGATCGACCTGAAGCGCATGATCATGCGCAAGCTCGTGATGGGCGTGGGCGACGGGGTTCTCCTGGCCGACGGCAAGCCCATCTATGAGGCCACGGACCTGCGGGTGGGCCTGTTCCGCGCCGAAGACCTGGCCTGACCCACAGCAAGAAGCGTTCGGAGGAAACGGCCTGATGCGCCGCGTCGTGATCACCGGGATGGGGATCGTCTCGTCCATCGGCAATAACGCGGGCGAGGTCCTGGCCTCGCTGCGAGACGCCAAGTCTGGCGTCGTGGCCGCGCCGGAGTACGCCGAGCTCGGCTTCCGCTGCCAGGTCCACGCCCCGCCCCGGATCGACTGGGAGGCCATGGTGGACCGCAGAGCGGCCCGCTTCCTGGCCCAGGGCACGGCCTTCGGCCACATCGCCATGGAGCAGGCCATCGCCGACTCGGGCCTCGGCGAGGACGAGGTCAGCCACGAGAAGACCGGCCTGATCGTGGGCTCGGGCGGACCGTCCACCCGGGCCATCGTCGAATCGGCCGAGATCGCCCGCGCCAAGGGCCCGAAGCGCGTCGGGCCCTTCGCCGTGCCCAAGGCCATGAGTTCCGGGCCCTCGGCGACGCTCGCCACCTGGTTCAAGATCCGCGGCCTGAACTTCTCGATCAGCTCGGCCTGCGCCACCTCCACCCACTGCATCGGCACCGCCTACGAGCAGATCCTGATGGGCAAGCAGGACGTGGTGTTCGCCGGCGGGACCGAGGAGCTGGACTGGACCCTCAGCGTGCTCTTCGACGCCATGGGCGCCATGAGCTCGAAGTTCAACGACCGGCCCGCCGTGGCCAGCCGCGCCTATGACGCCGACCGCGACGGCTTCGTCATCGCCGGCGGCGCGGGCATCGTGGTGCTGGAGGAGTACGAGCGCGCCAAGGCCCGCGGGGCCAAGATCTACGGCGAGATCGTGGGCTACGCGGCCAATTCCGACGGCTTCGACATGGTGGCCCCCTCGGGCGAGGGCGCGGCGCGCTGCATGAAGCTGGCCATGGCCGGCCTTGGCGGGCGGAAGATCGACTACCTGAACCCGCACGGCACGGGCACGCCCGTGGGCGACGTGAAGGAGATGGAGGCCGTGCGCGCCGTGTTCGGCGAGGCCGCGCCGCTGATCTCGTCCACCAAGTCCCTGACCGGCCACAGCCTGGGGGCGGCCGGCGCGCAGGAAGCGATCTATTCCCTGCTGATGCTGAACAACGGCTTCGTGGCCGAGAGCGCCCACATCGAGAACCTCGACCCGGCCTTCGAGGGCCTGCCCATCGTGCGCAAGCGCGAGGACCGGGAGCTGGAGACGGTGATGAGCAACTCGTTCGGCTTTGGGGGGACGAACGGATGTCTCGTCATGTCCAGGATCTAGCCCTTCGGGGCGGCTTCGGCGGCGCCAACGGCTGCCTCGTGATGGCCAGGGTCTGATCCTGGCCGAGCCGCCTCCCGATTGGCCGGCGGGCGTGCCTGCGCCCCCGCGCGAGCCGACGCGGGAGGAGTGCTGCGGGCGCGGCTGCGACCCCTGCATCATGGACTACTACGACCGCGCCCTGGAGCGCTGGGAGCAGCGTGTCCGCGCCCTGGGCCACGATCCGGACGCGCTGCGCCGGGGGTGACACATCCGGCTGAACCGGCCTAAACCCCTCCCAGACTGCGACCACGAGAGGGAGAACGACGTGGCCGACGACTACCAGATGCCGACCGGGACCCTGATGAAGGGCAAGAAGGGGATCGTCACCGGCGTGGCCAACCACCAGTCCATCGCCTGGGGCATCGCGCGCCAGCTGGCCGCCCAGGGCGCCGAGATCGCCTTCCTGCACCTGCCGGGCATGGAGCGGCGCGTGCAGCCGCTCGCCGATGAGATCGGCGTGAAGGTTCTGGCTCCCGTCGACGTCACCGACGACGCGGCCATGGACGCGGCCTTCCAGACGGTGAAGGACGCCTTCGGCCAGATCGACTTCTTCGTCCACGCCATCGCCTTCGCCAACAAGGACGAGCTGAAGGGCAGCTTCGTGGACAACACCACCCGCGAGGGCTTCCTGCGGGCCATGAACATCTCGGCCTTCAGCTTCGTGGACTGCGCCCGGCGCGCCTCGGCCATGATGCCGGAGGAGGGCGGCTCGATCATCACCCTCACCTACATGGGCTCGGAGCGGGCGATCCCGAACTACAACACCATGGGCGTGGCCAAGGCCGCGCTGGAGGCCGCCGTGCGCTACGCGGCCCGCGACCTGGGGCCGAAGGGCATCCGGGTGAACGCGGTCTCGCCGGGGGCCATGAAGACCCTGTCGCTGGCCGGCATCTCGGGCGGCCGCGGCATGCTGGCCAAGGGCCGCTCGCTCAGCGCCATGAAGGAGGACACCTCGATGGAGGGCGTCGCCGGCTGCGCGCTGTGGCTCCTGTCCGACCTCGGCAAGTCGACCACCGGCGAGGTGGTTCACGTCGACGCCGGCTTCCACATCATGGGCTTCTCGGAGGACGAGGAAGGCTGAGGCTCAGCGGGCTTCAACCCCCTCCGGCGCTTCGCGCCGCCTCCCCCCGAGGGGGAGGGTCTAGGGGCGCGTAGGCGCGCATGAAGCGGGCGGCGGCTTCGGTCGCCACCTGCTCCACCATCTCGTCGGTGAGCGGCCGGTCGACGCCCAGCAGGGCGGCGGTCTGGTAGGAGCCCACCACCATGCCGGCGAAGAACTCGGCGGCCTGCCAGGGGTCGGGGCAGGCGAGGCGGCCGGCGCGGGTCTCCATGTCGAGGAATTCGGCAAGGCGCCGGCGGCTCGTCCGGGGACCGGCCTCCCAGACCGCCCGGCCCAGTTCGGGCGCCTCGATGGCTCCCATCATCGCCACGCGCAGGAAGGCCGAGCTGCGGTCGTTCAGGAGCTTGCCCAGCAGCACGCGGGCGAAGCCGGCCAGCGCGCGCGCCGGGTCGGCGACGCCCTCTTCGGTCGCCAGCGGGGCGACCAGCTCGTGGACCCGGCGCGCGGTCAGCGCCCGGACCAGTTCGGCCTTGGAGCCGTAGTGGTTGTAGATCGTCTGCTTGGAGACCCCGGCGCGGCGGGCGATCTCCTCCATGGGCGCGGAGATGCCGCGTTCGACCATCACCGCCAGGGCGGCGTCCAGGATGGCCTCGCTCTTGGCGAGGTCGATCTGTCCGGGAAGGCGGGCCATCAGTGGCCCCCGCCCTGGAGCGACACGCCCTTGCCCGGCTTGGCGAAGACGGCCAGGGCCGCGGCGACCCAGCAGCCCAGGGCCAGCACGCCGAAGGCGTCGCCGAAGCTCAGGGTGGCGGCCTGCCTGTGCATCATCAAGCTGAAAGCCTTGCGGGCCGCGCCCTCGGGGTCGGCCAGGCCGCCCGCCGTCATCATCTGGGTCAGGCCCTCGAACATGGCCGCGCCCTGGGGATTGGCCACGCTCAACGCCGAGGCCAGGTCGGCGTAGTGCACGGCGCTCTGGTGGGTGAGGATGGTGGACAGCATGGCCAGCCCGATGGCGCCGGCCACGTTGCGCACCAGGTTGATGAGGCCCGAGGCGTCCTTCATCTCGGTCACCGACAGCGTGGAGACGGCCATCTGCTGGGCGGCGATCATGGCGATCATGGTGCCGAACCCGCGCACCGCCTGCAGCACGAAGAACTCGCGGAAACCCCACTGGTCGGTCACCCGCACCCCGAGCTGGATGGCCCAGGCCGCGAGCGCGAAGCCCACGACCATGGCCACGCGGACGTCGACCATGCGGATGAGGCGCCCGGCGATCGGCGCGCTCAGGAACATCGACAGGCCCGAGACCAGCATGGTCGTGCCCACCTCGGCCGAGGAGAAGCCGCGCACCTGGCCCAGGAAGATCGGCAGGAGGAAGGTCCCGCCGAACAGGCTGGCGCCCGAGATGAAGATCATCACGATGCCGAGCGAGAAGTTGCGGTCGTGGAACGGGGTGAAGGAGACGATGGGCTGGCGGTACGAGAGCTGGCGCCAGATGAAGGCTATGCCCGTGAGGACGGCGGCCACGGTGAGCCACAGGATCAGGTCGTCCTGGAACCAGCCCTCGTCGCTGCCCTCCTCCAGCACGTACTGCATGGAGAGCAGGAAGACGGTCATCAGGCCCAGCCCCCACCAGTCGATGCCCTTGGCGAGGTCGGGGTTGCCCCGGTCGAAATCGCCGTAGCGGCCGACCAGGAAGATCACCAGCGCGCCCACCGGCACGTTGATGAAGAACAGCCAGCGCCAGTCCAGGGCCTCGGTCAGGTGGCCCCCCAGGGTGGGGCCGACGGTGGGCGCCAGCGTGACGATCAGGCCCACGATGACGTTGGCGGTGACCCGCCGCTCGGGCGGGAAGACGGTCATGGCGGTGGCGAAGATCGGCGGGATCATCGCGCCGGCGAAGATCCCCTGCAGGGCGCGGAAGACGATCATCACGCCCACCGAGGTCGAAAGCCCCGTGGCCACCGAGGTGACCATGAAGCCGATCACGGCGATCACATAGAACGGCCGCGTGCCCCACATCTTGGTCAGGTACGCGGTGAGCGGCATGATCACCACCTCGGCCAGGAGGTAGATGGTCTGCACCCAGCTTATCTCGTCGCTGGTGGCGCCGATGCCGGCCTGGATCTGCACGAGCGAGCTGGCCACGATCTGGATGTCCAGCATGGCCATGAACTGACCCAGCACCATGCCGCCGAAGCCCAGGAAGATCTTCACCCAGTCCACGGCTTCGCCGTCGGACCCGAGATAGGCCGGGGCCTGGGCGCGGCCGCTGTCGGGATGGAGGACGGCGTCGGTCATCAGACGGGGGTCATGAGCTGGGGATCACGGGGCCAGGGTTCAGCGCGACGCGCCCTCGCGGGCGTAGAGGGCCGGGAGCCGGCCGGCCTCGGCGAAGCTGGGGCCCGTGTCGCGGGTCACGTCGACCTTGACCTTCAGCGACAGGCCGGGCCGCAGGGCCCCGGAGAGGGGCTGCCCGGGGTCGACGGCGATCTTCACCGGCAGGCGCTGGGCGATCTTGGTGAAGTTGCCGACGGCGTTCTCCACCGGGATCAGGGCGAACTCGGCCCCGGTCGCCGGGGCGAAGCTGTCGATGCGCCCCTTGAGCGTCTCCTTGCCGAAGGCGTCGGCGTGGATCTCGACCGGCTGGCCGATGCGCAGGCGCGCGACCTGGGTCTCCTTGAAGTTGGCCACCACATAGGCGTCGCCCAGCGGCACCAGGCTCATCATCGCCGAGCCGGTGCGGACGTACTGGCCGGGACGCACCGAGCGGGCGCCCACCACGCCGGCGGCCGGGGCGCGGATCTCGGTGCGGGAAAGGTCGATGCGGGCCTGCTCGACGGCGGCGCGGGCGGCCGCGGCCTGGGCGAGGCTCTGGGCGCGGGCCGAATCGAGGGCGGCGGCGGCGCGGCGCTCGGCCTCGAGGGCGGCGCGGGCCTGCTCCACGGCGGCGCTGGCCTGGCGCTCGGCGGCCCGCGCGGTCTGGGCCCGCTGGGTGGACACCCAGCCGGACTTGGCGAGCTGGCCGTAGCGGGAGAGCTCGGCGTTCGCGAGCTGGGCTTCCGCGGCGGCGCTTTCCACCGCGGCCGACTTCTGGGCGATGAGGGCCTGCTCCAGCCGGGCCTTGTCGTCCACCTGGCGGACGGCGGCCTCCAGGGCGGCCGCGTTGGCCTCGGCCTGGGCCAGCTTGGCCTTGATGGTGGCGGGGTCGATTCGCACCAGCACCTGGCCCGGGCGGACGGCCGCGTTGTCGTTCACCAGCACCTCGGCGACGTAGCCGTCGACGAGGGGGGCGATGGTCACCTTGTCGGCCTGGACGAAGGCGTTGTCGGTGGTCTCGAACCGCTGCTTGTCCATCCACCAGACGCCGCCGCCGACCGCGACCGCGACCGTGGCCACGCCCCCCGCGACGATGGGAACCAAACGCTTGGGCAATCCCGCCATGACTTCGTATCCCGGGAAGAACTCAAAAATGGACTGCGCAGTCCAATCGGTCGCCACATAGGGACGGGAGCGGTAACCGACAAGTGAAAGTTGGACCGAAACGTCCAGATTATTTTCTGGGGAGCTGATAGCGCCCTCCTCTCCCCCCGCGAAGCGAGAGGGGAGAGGTTGGGGAGAGGGGCGACGCAGGGGGCAAGGCTTGCACGCTGGTCCAGCCATGACCCACTCTTCGGCCATGGCGACGTTCAAGACGCTGAAGGACACCACCCCGCGTGACCGGGCGCGGGCGATGCGCCGGGAAGACACCGAGGCCGAGGCGCGGCTGTGGAACGCCTTGCGGGCTCGGCGCCTGGGCGGCCGGCGCTGGCGCCGTCAGGTTCCGAAAGGGCCGTTCATCGTCGATTTCCTCTGCGTGGAGGCGAGCCTCGTGGTCGAGCTCGACGGCGGTCAGCACGCCGATCAGGCCGACTACGACGCGCGGCGGACGGCGTTCCTCGAGGGATTGGGCCTGCGGGTGATCCGGTTCTGGAACTCGGCGGTGCTGACCAACCGCGAGGGGGTCTGCCTGACGATCCTGGAGGCTTGCGGCGGGGAGCGGCCGGCGGTGGGTTCTGGCTGAACCGGCAGGGCGGCGGACAGGTCGGCGTCGCCCCTCACCCTACCCTCTCCCCTCTCGCTGCGCGGGGGGAGAGGAGGGGAGCCTCGCTCGCGCCAATGCTTCCCCTCTCGCGCCACTGGACGCCGGGCCGGCTTCGTGGCGTAACCACGGGCCATGACCAAGAGCACTCAGGCCGACGTGATCATCGCCGGCGCCGGCATGGCGGGGGCCACCCTGGCGCTGGCCCTGCATCGGGGCGGGCTGAAGCCGGTGCTGGTCGATCCCGTCCCCTTCGACGCCCAGCTCGCTCCGGCCTTCGACGGCCGGGCCTCGGCCATCGCCTATGCGGCCTACCGGCAGTGGCGGGCCCTGGGCCTGGGGCCGGCCTTCGATCCCCACGCCCAGCCGATCGAGCAGATCCTGGTCACCGACGGGCGCACGCCGGGGGCGTCCACGGGCGGGCCCACGCCGTTCTTCCTGCGCTTCGATTCCGCCGAGATCGCCGACCGGTCCGAGGGCGAGCCCCTGGGCTACCTCTTGGAGAACCGCCGCACCCGCGCGGGCCTCGCCCAGGCCATCCAGGACGCCGGCATCGAGGTGATCGCCCCCGTCAGGGTGACGGGCGCCGCGTTCGGACCCAGGCTGGCCACGGTGACGCTGGCCGACGGACGCACTCTATCGGCGCCCCTGGTGGTGGGGGCCGAGGGGCGCGGCTCGGTGATCCGCGAGGCGGCCGGCATCGGCGTCATCGGCTGGGCGTACAGGCAGACCGGCGTCGTGGCCACGGTCCGCCTGGAGCGGCCGCACGAGGGCGTGGCCCACGAATATTTCCTGCCAGGCGGGCCCTTCGCCATCCTGCCGCTCACCGACAACCGCGCCAGCCTGGTGTGGACCGAGAGCACGGCCCGCGCCGACGCGCTGAAGGCCGCCCGGCCCGAGGTCTTCCAGGCCCATCTGGAGCGCCGGTTCGGCGAGTTCCTGGGCGAGGTGCGCGTCGAGGGGCCGGTCTTCACCTATCCGCTCAGCCTGCAGCTCGCCGAGCGCTTCACGGCCCCGCGCACAGCCCTGCTGGGCGACGCCGCCCACGGGGTCCACCCCATCGCCGGCCAGGGGCTGAACCTGGGCCTGAAGGGCGCCGCGGCCCTGGCCGAGACCCTGGTGGACGCCGCGCGCCTGGGCGAGGACATCGGCTCCGAGGTCGTCCTGGAGCGCTACGCGGCCTGGCGGCGCTTCGACACGGTGACGCTCTCGGCGGGCATGGACGCCTTCGTGCGGCTGTTCTCCAACGACAACCCGCTGGTCCGGCTGGCGCGCGGCGTCGGCATGGCGGCGGTCAACCGGATCGGGCCCGCGCGGCGGTTCTTCATGCACGAGGCCGGCGGCGCGGTCGGCGACCTGCCCCGGCTGCTGCGCGGCGAGGCGCTGTAGCTACTCCCCCTCGCCCAGTTCGCGGGCGTCCTCGGGGAGCATGATCGGCACGCCGTCGCGGATGGGGTAGGCGAGCCGGGCCTGGCGGCTGACCAGCTCGTGCTTCGCGCGGTCGTATTCGAGCGGTCCGCGGGTCACCGGGCAGACCAGGACCTCCAGCAGGCGCGGGTCCACGTCGACTTCCAGAGCGGGCAGGGCGTCTTCCATGGCCACCCTCTACTGCAACGGCTGGGGATCGTCATCCGGCTCGCTGGAATCGATCTCCAGCAGCGCGGTCAGGGTCTCGAAGCGCCCGGTGAGGTCGGGGGCCTCCAGCAGCGCCTGCTTCTCGGCCGGCTCGAACGGCAGGCCCATGCTGAGCGAATTGACCAGGGCCTCCAGCGGCGCGGTGCTGGCGGTTTCCCAGTCGATGTCGAGCTCGCGCCGGTTCAGGTAGCGCTTGAGCGCCGTGGCGAACTTCGCCCGGGCGGCCTCCGAGGCCTCGGCCGCCTCGTCCCGGGCGAGGTCGCCCTCGAAGCGGTCGTAACGGACCCGCATCTGCCGGTAGGGGGTGCGCAGGATCAGCTCCTCGCCCGCGTCGAAGCGGCAGACGCCGGTGAGCGTGATGAGGTAGCGGCCGTCCGAGGTCTCGGCGTAGCTGGTGATCCGGCCGACGCAGCCCACGGCCTGCAGGGCCGGGCGGACCCGGTCGCCGCCGGGCCTGGTCTGGATCATGCCGATCAGCCGGTCGCCGGCCATGGCGTCGTCCACCATGTTCAGGTAGCGCGGCTCGAAGATCTGCAGCGGCAGGTCGCCGCCGGGCAGCAGAAGGGCGCCGTCCAGCGGGAACACCGGGATCACCTGGGGCAGGTCGCTCAAGCGCCGGTAGGCCGCCACGTCGCCCTCCGCCCTAGCTGAACAGGATCGACGAGAGCTTGCGCCGGCCCTGCTTGGCCACCTCGGACATCGGCCCGGCCGCCTCGAAGACGGTCAGGAGCTGCTTGCGGGCCGCCTCGTCGTTCCAGGTCCGGTCGCGGGCGACGATCTCCAGCAGGTGGTCCACCGCCTCGGCCATGAAGCCGCCGGCGGCGAGCCCCTTGGCGAGCTCGAAGCGGGCCTCGTGGTCGTCGGGATCGGCGGCGATCCGCTGCTCGAAGGCGGCGGTCTCGGACGGCGCCTCGGCGGCCAGGGCCAGGGCGGCGCGCACCCCGTCCAGGTCAGGGTCCTTGGCGCCCTCCGGGGCCATCTCCAGGATCTCGCGGGCCCGCTCAAGGTCGCCGGACTTCTGGTAGAGGCGGGCGAGCCCTCCCAGGGCCTTCACGTTCTGGGGTTCGGCCTGCAGCACCTGGGCGTAGGCCTGGGCCGCCCCGCCCGGGTCGCCGAGTTCGAGGGACTCGCGGGCCATGTCGAGGAGCTGGTCGATGGGCGAGCCGCCGCCGCCCTGCTTGGCCAGGCGGTCGACGAACTGCTTCACCTGGCTGTCGGGCAGAGCGCCCATGAAGCCGTCCACCGGGCGGCCGTCGACGAAGGCGAACACCGCCGGGATCGACTGCACGCGGAGCTGGCCGGCGTAGGCCGGGTTCTTGTCGATGTCGACCTTGACCAGCTTCACCGCCCCCTTGGCGGCGGCGACGGCCTTCTCCAGCGCCGGGCCGAGCTGGCGGCAGGGCCCGCACCAGGTCGCCCAGAAGTCGACGATGACGGGCGTGGTCTTCGAGGCCTCGACGACGTCGGCCATGAAGCTGGCGTCGGTGGCGTCCTTGATGATGTCGGCGAGGTTCACGCCGCCGGCCGGCGCGCCGCCGGTCTCCCCGATCAGGGTCATGGCCCGAAAATCCCTGTCCTAACTGTCGTGTCCTGCTGAGCCGCTAGAACGCCTCGACCGGAAGATGGTCGCAAGTGCGGCCCGCTTCAACGCGCCGCCATCTCCACCACGGCCATGGCCTCGAAGTCCACCACCATCGGCTCGACGCCGACGGCGGCCAGGAAGCGCCGGAAGCCCTCGCGGCCCACGGTGGTGGTGGCGGTGTTGGTCAGCGGGTGGAAGTTGACGAGGTCCGCTTCCGCCAGGGTGCGATCCAGGACGAAACGCACGCGCCGGTCCTTGTCGTTGACCAGGGCGAAGGCGGTGACCGAGCCCGGCGTGACGCCCAGGACCTCCTCCATCAGCCCGGCGCTGCCGAACGACAGGCGGGCCGAGCCGATCACCGTGTGCAGGCGCTTCAGGTCGATGACGGCGTGGCCCTCGGCCGAGACCAGCCAGAGCTGGCCCCTGGCGTCCTTCAGGAACAGGTTCTTGGTGTGGGCGCCGGGGATGCGGGCCTTGATCTCCTCGCCCTCCTCCACGCGGAAGACGGCCGGATGGTCGTGGGTGGTCTGCCCGACCCCGATCTCGCCGAGGAAGGCCAGCAGTTCGTCGCGCGTCATGGGCATGGCGGCTCCAATAGCCGAACTGGACGGGAAGGCGAGGGGGGCATTAAGGGTCTTGGCCCATGGAACTCGAGTGCTATCCCGTCTCCCGCAACCCGCCCGAGCTGGTCCCCGGCCGCCCCGACCGCGCCTGGATGGACCGGTTCTCGGCCCGCCATCCCTACCGCTGCCTGCCGCTCTCGATGGCCAACACCTCGGGCTGGGAGCTGCTCTCGCCGGTGGGGTTCACCGCCGAGTGGACAGGGGGCATCCACCAGAACGACATAAAGCTGACGCCGGACCACCCGCACCCGGACTTCCACACGCTCGCCTCCAGCCACTTCAGCCACGGCGTGCTGACCTTTCACGCGGGATACCTGTTCCGCACCCCGCCCGGCTGGTCGATGATGGTCATGGGCCCGCCCAATCACGTGAAGGACGGCATCCAGCCCCTGGCCGGCGTGGTCGAAACCGACTGGCTGCCCTTCCCCTTCACCATGAACTGGATCTTCACCCGGCCCGGGAAGGTCAGGTTCGAGAAGGGCGAGCCCTTCTGCTTCATCACCCTGCTGCAGGACCACCCGCTGCACGAGATCCAGCCGGTCATCCGGCGCCTGGATTCCAACCCGGAGCTGCGCCACCAGTACGACGTCTGGGAGAAGCACCGCAGCGAGTTCAACCAGAAGATCTTCCGCGGCGACCCCGAGGCCACCAAGGAGGCCTGGCAGCGCTACTACTTCAAGGGCGAGTTCCCGGAGGAGGTCGCGCCCGCCCCGCAGGGCCACGTCAACAAGCGCCGCCTGAAGGCCCCGAAATTCGGCTGAAAAAATGCCGCGCGAGGCCGCTTGCAAAGCGAAAAGCCGTCTGCCATAAGGCCCGCCTCGCAATTGGAGGCCGTCACCGACCTCCGCGGAGCGCGGGCGTAGCTCAGGGGTAGAGCACAACCTTGCCAAGGTTGGGGTCGGGCGTTCGAATCGCCTCGCCCGCTCCATTTTTCCTCGGGAAAAACAGCGATACAGCGCCGCCCTTCGGGGCGGCGTTCTGCTTTTCGGCGGCGCTCGGGCGCCGGGCGGGGTCAGGCCCGCTGACGGGCCAGTTCTTCGCCAGCAAGGCGGGCCACGGCCACAAGGTCCGCTTCGCTCGCCCCGTCGCGCGCCTGCACGGACATGCCTTGGATGATCGCGCCGACGAACCGGGCGAGCGCGCCGGGATCGGCGCCGGGGTTCAGCTCGCCCTCCGCCTTCGCCCGCTCCAGCCGCTCGCGGATGCGCGCCACGGCCGCTTCGCGCATATCTGACGCCATCCGGGCGACGGGATCGTTCTCGACCGCGCAGGCGAGCATGGCGGTGGAGATCATGCAGCCGGGCGGATGGGCCGGGCCGGTGAATAGCGCCGCCTGCACCTCCAGCCATTCCGCGAGGGTGTCGAGCGCGCCGGGCGCCGCAAGCCTCTCGTCCGGCAGCGTCGCGAACGCCGCGCCATACCAGCCGAGCGCCTCCCGGTAGAGCTCGGCCTTCGAGCCGAAGGCGGCGTAGAGGCTCTGCGGCGTGATACCCATGGCGCCCGTCAGGTCCACGATCGACGCGCCCTCGTAGCCCAGCCGCCAGAAGGTCTCGCCCGCCTTCGCCAACACCTTCGCCCGGTCGAACGCCGGAGGCCGGCCGCGCCGACGCGCCGGCGCTCTGCTAATTGTCACATCGACCATTGTGGAAACTCACCGCAGCCGGATATTGTGTAGTGATCGTTGTGATAATATGGGAGATTTCCCGGTGAGTCAGCAATGTTCCCTCAGATCCAGGCTCGACCGCGCCATCGACAGCGCCATCGCGGACAACAGACTCGTGGGCGCGGTCGTCATCGTCGCCCGGAACGGCGAGATCGCCTACGGGCGCGGCGCCGGGTTCATCGACCGGGAGGCGGGGACGCCGATGCGCGAGGATGCGATCTTCCGGCTCGCCTCGGTGTCCAAACCCTTCGTGGCGGCGGCGGCGATGCGGCTCGTGGAGCGGGGGGCGATCGCCCTGGACCAGCCCGTCAGCCGATGGTTGCCGGCGTTCCGTCCCGCCCTGCCGGACGGGTCGCGTCCGGAGATCACGTTGCATCAGCTCCTGACCCACACCTCCGGCCTGAGCTATCGCTTCCTCGAGCCTGACGACGGCGCCTATCACCGGCTCGACGTTTCGGACGGCCTCGACCAGCCTGGACTGGCCCTCGACGAGAACCTGGATCGTCTGGCGCGAGCCCCGCTGGCGTTCGCACCGGGCGCGGCCTGGCGCTATTCGCTCGGGACGGACGTGATCGGCGCGGTGCTCGAGGCCGCGACTGGCAAGCGCCTGGACCGCGTCGTTCGGGACGAAGTGACCGACCCCCTCGGCCTTGCGGACGCTGGCTTTTCCCTCGCCGATCCGGCCCGGCTCGCCGTGCCCTACGCCGACGGTCCCGCGGGGCCGGTCCGGATGGAGGGCGTGGTCGTCGCACCGCTCTGGGAGGGCGCCGTCCGGTTCTCGCCGAACCGCATTCTCATTGGGAGTTCCTATCCGTCGGGCGGGGCCGGCATGGCGGGCTCGGCGGCCGATGTCCTGACCTTGCTGGAAGCCATCCGCAACGGCGGCGGGCCCTTCCTGAGGCCCGAGACCGTCGCCATGATGATGGACGACCACGTTGGCCCGCAGGCGGAAACGCAGGGCCCCGGCTGGGGTTTCGGCTACGGGTGGGCGGTGCTCCGCGATCCGGAGCCCACCGGCACGCCGCAAGCGGCGGGAACGCTGCAATGGGGCGGCGTCTACGGCCACAGCTGGTTCGTCGATCCCGTGAACAGGCTCTCGGTCGTGGCGCTGACCAACACGGCCTTCGAGGGCATGGCGGGACGCTTCGTCACCGATGTCCGGGACGCGGTCTACGGCTGAGGCCGCAACGCCCGCCGTCCGCTAGCCGCGCCCGGCCGATTCCCCTTGGCCGGCAAACCCGCTAGGCAGGGGTCATGGCCGAGATCCTGTCCGAACATCAGCAGGCGCTGCTGGCGCGGACGCCCGTCTCCGCGCGGGCCTTGAGCTACGTCGGACGCGACGCCCGGGCGTTCGAGGCCGCCCACCTCGCGCGGAACCCCAGGGCGCGGTTCGACGCCGGGACCGTCGAGGCCCTGGTCCTGGAGGACCTGGGCGCCCTGGACGCCGACCTGGCCGCCGCGCTGGCGCCCGGCGGGACCGTCACGGCCGTCGTGCCGCCCGGTCCGCCCGAGCGGGCCCAGGCGCTGATCGCGGCGGCGGCGGCGGCCGGCGTCTCGCTCCTGCGGCTGCACCTGATCGCGCCGCCCGCCGAGTTCTTCGACGACCGGACGGGCGACCTTTCGGCGGAGGCCGCGTCGCTGTCGGAGGCCGTGGCGCGTCAGGGCCTGGTCTTCGTCGGCCGCAAGGGGCCGGGGCCGGCCCCGCTCCTTTGCCATTTCGTCGCCTTCGCCCGCGACCTGCTGGACGTGCGCACGCGGCTCCCGGCCCACGCCCTGCGCACCGACCCCGGCCTCGTGTTCGCCTTCCGCGCCCCGCCCTTCAGACCCCCCGAGGTCCCCCCGGACCTGGCCCGGGTCGTGATCTTGCAGCGTCCGTCCGTGCGCGACGCGGCGGCCTGGCGCGCCGGCATCGCCGAATGCATCCGCCGCGGCTGGGTGGCGGTGGTCGAGCATGACGACCACCCGGAGCTGGTGGCCCGGACGGCCGGGCGGGCGGTGGACGAGGCCGACTGGGCGCGCTTCCGCTTCGCCCACGCGGTGCAGACCTCGACGCCCCGGCTGGCGAAGCTGTTCGGGGCCGTCAACCCCGAGGTCCGGGTGGCGCCGAACGCCGTCTTCGAGCTGGGGCCGGAGCCGCAGGAGCGCCCCCGCCGGGTGTTCTACGGGGCGGTGCAGCGCGGTCCGGTCGCGGTCGCGGTCGCCCGCTCGCTGGCGCCGGTGGTCGCACGGTTTCCGGACGCGGAGTTCGAGGTCGTGGGCGACCGGGCCGTGTTCGACGCCCTGCCCACGGCCCGCAAGCGCCTGCATGACATCCTGCCCTATGACGCCTACCTCGACCTCATGGGAACCTGCGCCGTGTCGCTCTCACCCGTCGACGACCGGCCGTTCATGGAAGCCAAGAGCGACGTGAAATTCCTGGAGGCCGCCGCGCGCGGCTGCGTCACGGTAGCCTCGCCGACCGTCTACGCCGCCACCCTCCGGCATGGCGAGACCGGCCTGATCGCCCGGCGGCCCCGGGACTGGGCCGCGATGCTGGGCGGGCTGCTGGAGGACGAAGGCGAACGCCTGCGCCTGGCGCGCAACGCCTGGGCCTATGTGCGCGAGGAGCGGATGTTCGCCGACCAGATCGCCGACCGCGTGGCCTGGTACCGCGACCTGTGGGACCGCCGCGAGGCGCTCACGGCGGCCCTGATGGCGCGAATGGGCGAGGCCTGACGGCCCCGCCCATGGCCGTTACTTCGGCTCGGGATAACGGATCCGGGGCCGCAGGTTGTCGATCACCGCCCGGGCGTCGAAGGCTCGCGGGTCGTCGGCGGGCTTGGCGCCCTTGGCCATGACGACCTCGGCGGTGGCCTCGTACTTGTCCACCGTGCGCACGTCGACGCGGTTGGCCCAGAAGGGGTCGCCCCAGAAGGGGTCCCAGGTCCGCCAGCCGTAGCTCCGGCCGTAGTAGCGCCAGTAGGGCCGCCAGTAGCCGTAGGTCGGACCGTACCAGGGCCGGTAGAACGGGTCGGGCTCGACGTAGGTGCGGGTCTGCCGGTCGGTGGCCCGGTCCACGATGCTGAACCAGTCGAAGCCCTGCTGCACCGTCAGCTCGGCGGCGCGGTAGAGCAGGTAGCCCTCCACGGTCTCGCGCGAGGTGAGCGTGTTGCCCTGGAAGTTCACCCGGAAGCGGTTGGCTTCCAGTTGGATCTCCGAATACCCGCCCGACTGGGCCTGACCGGGAATATTCGGCTGGTACGGCGTAGGCGTCGCGCAGGCCGCCAGGCCGGCGGCCAGGGCCAGGCCGATGGCGACGGCGGCTGATTTCTTCGACATTTTCCTGTCTCGAACTCGCAAGATGTCCCTCGATACCGAGGCTAGATGGCACAACACCTTGTCGCAATCGTGGTCGCCATGATCTGGCGCAAGTTCTGGGCTCAGCCCGTGACGGCCAGCACCCACACCGCGCGGCCCAGGGCGCCGAACAGCAGGATGGCCGTGGCGAGCGCCTGGATCAGGAAGCCGATCTCCCGCTTCGCCGGGTCGGCGACGTAGCCGCGCTGATAGGCGATGCGGCCCACGATCCAGACGAGGCCGAGGGCCGCGGCCACGAGGTCGCTCCAGTAGAGCGCGAACAGCCACATCGACGGCAGGAAGACCGGCAGCCACTCCAGGGTGTTGGAGTGGGCCCGGATCGCGCGCTCGAGGGCGGGGTCCCCGGTCATGCACGGCGCGGCGATGCCGCACTTGCGGCGCGCGGCGCCGACCGCAAGGCCCATCCAGAGATAGGTCAGGAGCGCCAGGATGGTGACGATGGCGACGTAGGCGTGGGTCTGCATGGTCTTCGGTCTCCCCCCGATTTGCCGGCGAGCTTGGCGCCTCCCGGGCGAAAGGGGAACCGTCCGCCGCCGCCCCGGCGTTTAGGAGCGAGACCGAACCGCTGGGAGAGCGCCGATGGACGTCGAATCCGCAGCCATCCGGGAGATCGACTACGACGCCCAGCGCTCGAAGCTCCTGGTGCGCTTCGAGGGCGGCGAGCGCTACGTCTACGTGGGCGTGCCGGGCGAGGTGCATCGCTCGTTCCTGGAGGCCCCGTCCAAGGGGCGGTTCTTCCAGGCCGAGATCCGCGACCGCTATCCCTACAACCGGCTGGACAGCTAGCCCTTGAAGTGCTCGCCGCCGGCGGGCGGCAGGGGCTTGCCCAGGCGCCGGTCGCGGTTGGCGGTGACCCGCAGGCGCAGGGCGTTGAGCTTGATGAAGCCCGCCGCGTCGCGGTGGTCGTAGGCCACGGCGCCTTCCTCGAAGGTCACCAGCTCCTGGTCGTAGAGCGAATAGGGCGAGGTGCGGCCGATGACCGTGACGTTGCCCTTGTAGAGCTTCACCCGCACCTGGCCCGAGACCATGGCCTGCGAGTGGTCGATGGCCGCCTGCAGCATCTCGCGCTCGGGGGCGAACCAGAAGCCGTTGTAGATCAGGCTGGCGTACTTCGGCATCAGCTCGTCCTTGAGGTGCATGGCGCCCCGGTCGAGGGTGATGCTCTCCATGCCCCGGTGGGCGGCCAGCAGGATCGTGCCGCCGGGGGTCTCGTAGACGCCGCGCGACTTCATGCCGACGAAGCGGTTTTCCACCAGATCGAGGCGGCCGATGCCGTTGTCGTGGCCGAGTTCGTTCAGCCTGGTCAGCAGGGCCGCGGGCGACAGCTTCTGGCCGTCGATGGCCACGGGGTCGCCCTTCTCGAAGTCGATGGTGATGACCGTGGGCCTGTCGGGGGCCGCCTCGGGCGAGATCGTGCGCATGTGCACGAACTCGGGGGCCTCCACCGCCGGGTCCTCGAGGACCTTACCTTCCGAGGAGGAATGCAGCAGGTTGGCGTCGACGCTGAACGGCGCCTCGCCGCGCTTGTCCTTGCTGATCGGGATCTGGTGCTTCTCGGCGAAGTCGATCAGGGCCTCGCGGCTCCGGAAGTTCCACTCTCGCCAGGGCGCGATCACCCGGATGTCGGGCTCCAGCGCATAGTAGCCCAGCTCGAAGCGGACCTGGTCGTTCCCCTTGCCGGTCGCGCCGTGGCAGACGGCGTCGGCGCCGACCTGGCGGGCGATCTCGATCTGGCGCTTGGCGATCAGCGGCCGGGCGATCGAGGTGCCCAGCAGGTACTGGCCCTCGTAGACCGTGTTGGCGCGGAACATCGGGAACACGAAGTCCCGGACGAACTCCTCGCGCAGGTCGTCGATGAAGATGTTCTCGGGCTTGATGCCCAGCATCAAGGCCTTCTCCCGCGCCGGGCCCAGCTCCTCGCCCTGGCCCAGGTCGGCCGTGAACGTCACCACCTCGGCGCCGTACTCGGTCTGCAGCCACTTCAGGATGATCGAGGTGTCGAGGCCGCCGGAGTAGGCGAGCACGACCTTCTTGACGGGCTTGTCGGCCATTGCGGGAGGGGACCTTGCCAAATGAGGTGCGGATACGCGGGAACGCGCGCCTTTAAGGGCGCCGGGCGCTCGCGTTCAAGGGCGAAGTCTCACGGCCTGAGGGCGCCTTCGTCCTCGAGCGTCCGGAGGGCGCCGCGCAGCCAGGCGATGTGGGCCAGGGCGAAAAGGGGGGCGGTGGCCGTGCGGACGAGGAAGATCAGCATCGCCTTGTCCGGCGTCTCGGCCAGCCGGCCGAAGATCAGCAGGGCCAGGCCCACCAGCAGCGGCGCGCCGATGGCCAGGGCGAAGGCCGCGTCGCGCGGACCCCGCGGCCGGGCGCCGGCGCGCGGCGCGAACGGCAGGGGCATGCGGACGCCGCGGGGGATGCGGGCCAGGGCCGCGCGGCTCGTCGAGGCGATGGCGGCCATCACCAGGATCCACAGGCCGTCGCCCACATAGGGGAGCAGGCCCAGCATCTAGACGGTCACCTGGGTGCCGAGCTCGACCACGCGGCCGGGGGGGATCTTGTAGAAGTCGGTGGGGTTGGCGGCGTTCTTCATCAGGAAGATGAAGAGCTTGTCCTGCCAGAGCGGCATGCCCGACTGGGCCGAGGGGACCACCGAGCGCCGCCCCAGGAAGAAGCTCGTGGCCATGATGTCGAACTTCAGGCCCAGCTTGCGGCACAGCCCCAGCGCCTTGGGCACGTTGGGGCTCTCCATGAAGCCGTAGGTGATGAAGACCTTCTTGAAGTCCTCGTTCATGGGCTCGATCCGCACGCGATCCTCTTCCTTGACCCTGGGCGTCTCGGCCGTGGCGACGGTGAGGATGATGTTCTTCTCGTGCAGGACCTTGTTGTGCTTGAGGTTGTGCATGAGGGCGACGGGCGCCGTCTCGGGGTCCGAGGTCAGGAAGATGGCCGTGCCCGGCGCCCGGTGCGGGGCGCGGGCCTTCAGGATGTCGGCCAGCTCGGCCATGGTGACGCTGTCGCGGCGTGTCTTGTCGGTCAGGATCTGGGTGCCGCGGGTCCAGGTCCACATGACCACCACCAGGGCCGCGCCCAGCACCAGGGGCAGCCAGGCGCCCTGCGGGACTTTCAGCAGGTTCGAGGAGATGAACACCACGTCGAGCGCGCCGAAGGCCGCCGAGGCGGCGACCGCCTGCCAGGTCGGCCGCTTCCACATGTAGCGGACGATGTAGAAGAACAGCAGGGTGTCGACGAACATCGCCCCGGTGACGGCGATGCCGTAGGCCGCGGCCAGGTTCGACGAGGTGCGGAACATGACGAGCAGCACCAGCACGCCCACCAGCAGGAAGGTGTTCACCTGGGGCACGTAGATCTGGCCGGCCTGGGTCTCGCTGGTCCGGCGGATGTCGATGCGCGGGAAGAGGCCGAGCTGGACGGCCTGCTGGGTCATCGAGAAGGCGCCGGTGATGACGGCCTGGCTGGCGATGACCGTGGCCGTGGTGGCCAGCAGCAGCACGGGCCAGTAGGCGACTTCGGGGATCATCTCGAAGAACGGGTTGGCCCGCGCCTCGGGGCGGGAGAGCACCAGGGCGCCCTGGCCCAGGTAGTTGAGCAGCAGCGACGGCAGCACCAGAACGGCCCAGGCGGCCCGGATCGGGCCTTTGCCGAAGTGGCCCATGTCGGCGTAGAGGGCCTCGGCCCCGGTCACGGCGAGGAACACGCTGCCCAGGATGACGAAGCCCAGGAAGCCGTTGTCGATCAGGAACAGCACGCCGTAGTGCGGCGAGAGCGCCCGGAAGATCGAGAGGTCGTCGGCGATGTGGTAGGCGCCGAGTCCGGCCAGCACCAGGAACCACACGGCGGTGATGGGCCCGAAGAAGCGGGCCACGCTGGCCGTTCCCCGCGACTGGACGAGGAACAGGCCCACCAGGATGCCGGCCGAGATCGGCAGGACGTAGGGGGCCAGCAGGTGGCCGGCGCCGGGCGCCTCGCGCAGGCCCTCCACCGCCGAGAGCACCGAGACCGCGGGCGTGATGATGCCGTCGCCGTAGAACAGCGCCGCGCCGGCCACGCCCAGGAAGAAGATCATCGCGGACCGCTTCCCGGGAGTCACCCGGTGGGCCAGCGCCATGAGCGCGAGCGTGCCGCCCTCGCCCTTGTTGTCCGCCCGCATCAGGAAGACGACGTACTTGACGGTGACGATGAGGATCAGCGCCCACGTGATCAGCGAGACGACGCCCAGGACCGCCAGCTCGGCGGTTCCGCCGCTGCGGGAATGGTGCAGCGCCTCGCGCATGGCGTAGAGCGGACTCGTGCCGATGTCGCCGAACACGACGCCGACCGAGCCAAGGGCCAGGGCCCAGAACTTGTCCTTGGGCGCGTGATGCGTTCCCTGGGCTCCGTTGTCGGGAGCGCCGGCCGGTTCAGCCATCCATCGTCTCCGGGAACGGAACTCTAGAGTGTTCCCTTCGGGCGGCCCCATGCCGTCACGCGGGCGGGCCGATACACCCAAACCAGACGGGGTTCAATGCGCGGGTTGCGCCCGCCGCCGGGCCACGTAGTTTCATCCGCGTCGGGCGAGAGGGGGTTTCACCACATGGACCGCAGACTTGCGCTGGTCACCGGGGCCTCCGCCGGCATCGGCGCCGCCTTCGCGCGGATCCTGGCCAGCCACGGCTACGACGTGGCGCTGACCGCGCGCCGGACCGAGCGGCTCGACCAGATCGCCGAGGAGATCCGCCTGCGCTACGGGGTCGAGACCCTGACGGTGGCCGCCGACCTGGCCCAGCCCGAGGGTCCGGGCCAGATCCTAGACCACCTCACCGCCCACGGCCGCACCGTGGACGCCCTCGTCAACAACGCCGGCTACGGCCTGCCCGGGACCTACGCCGACACCCGCTGGGCCGACCAGGCGGCCTTCCTGCAGGTGATGGTGACCGCCCCCTGCGAACTGGCCCATCGCGTCCTGCCGGGCATGGTCCAGCGGCGCTTCGGGCGGATCGTCAACGTGGCCTCGCTGGCGGGCCTGGTTCCCGGCGCGGCCGGCCATACGCTCTACGCCGCCTCCAAGAGCCTGCTCATCAAGTTCTCCCAGAGCCTGTCGCTGGAGGTGGCGAACGAGGGCGTGCACGTGACCGCGCTCTGCCCCGGCTTCACCTTCACCGAGTTCCACGACGTGAACGGCACCCGGGCGATGGTCAGCGCATCCACCCCGTCCTGGCTGTGGCTGGGCGCCGACGAGGTGGCGGCCGCCGGCTACGAGGCGGTGGAGGCCGGGCGCGTGGTCTGCGTCCCCGGCGCGCCGAACAAGGCCATCGCCGCGGCGGCCAAGCTGCTCCCGGACGAATGGGCCCTGGCGCTCATGGCCAGCCAGGGCGGGCGTTTCCGAAAGACGTGAGGCGGCCTTGGGCCCGAACTCTAGGCCGCGTAGCGGGCGCTGACCTTGCGCAGGCCGTCCAGGACCGGCTGGGCGCCGGCCAGCGGCAGGTCCGGGTTCATCAGCAGGCGCCAGGCGCGCACGTGAACGCCCACGGCCGGCCGGTCGTAGTGGCCGGTGGTGCGCAGGTGGTCGATGAGGTCGCAGAGGCTGGTGAGCGCATCGTCCACGCCCGGCGCGCCGCAGACGGCGCCCGCCCCGATGCCGCGCACCGCGATGGCGTAGAGGTCGGCCAGGCCGGCGTCGTCGAAATCCTCGGCCAGTCGCTCGAAGGCGGCCTCGGCGTATTCCAGCAGGGTCGCCAGCTCGGCGATGCAGGTGGGCCGGATCTCCTCCAGGTTCGCCTCGGCGCGCTCCAGCGCCTCGGCCACCGTCAGTCCGCCCGGGGTCTTGAGGATCTCGGCCAGCCGGACCTTGGGGAAGACGAAACGCACGGAACTCATGAAACCGCCCGGGCCTCCGGTTGGGGTTGGGATTCGGCCACGGCGTCGTCGGCCTTCTCGATCAGGTCCTCGCGGCGGCGGCCCACGCCGTCGGGCGGTCCGTCGTTGCGGAAGCGGCGGTCGGGGCCGACGTAGCTGCCGGAGAACAGGAACGGCCGGCCTTCCTTCGCCACCCACAGGATGCGTTCCAGCATGACCTTCGGGGCGATGGGCTTCTTGATGATGATGTGCCCGCCGCAGTCGCGGGCCCGCGCCACGTCGCTGGCCGGCGTGTGGGCCGTGGTGATCAGCACCGGGGTGTAGCAGTTGGGCTCCTTGGCCTCGGTGCGCATCCAGCGAACGAAGTCGTAGCCGACGCCCGAGGGCGCCATGCCATCGACGATGGCCAGGTCCAGCTCGTAGGTCGACGCCACCTCGCGGGCCTGCTCGACGCTCGTGCAGCGGTAGAGGGTCTTGGCGCCCAGGCCGGTGATGATCTGCACCAGGATCGACATGCCCAGGGGCGTGTCGTCCAGCAGCAGGACCGCCGCCCTGTCCAGATTGAAACGCGCGCGCGAAGCGCCGTCGAGCGACATCGGCCTGCCCCCTGGGACCTCCGTTCGGGGCAAGCTTAACGATGAACGCCGTTAACACGAGCTTTCCGGGCGCCGGGGATTTTCTTCCACCTCTGGATGCATGACGCCCTAAGGGGTTGTATTTACCCGTGAAGTGCAACGCCGGGCCGTGCGGCGACCGGTCGCGGCCGGCAAAATAGTTGACTCGGTCAACTTCTCAGCGTTCCCTCGCTCCATGACGGCTCCGCAGGACACCGTGGCGGCCATCCGCCGCTTCAACCGCTTCTACACCCGGGCCATCGGGGTCCTGGATCGCGCTTTCCTGGGCGGTCCCTACACCCTGGCCGAAAGCCGGGTCCTGTATGAGCTGGACAAGACGCCCGGCGTGACGCCCAAGGCGGTGGGCGCCGAGCTCGGCCTCGACCCGGGTTACCTCAGCCGCATCCTGGCGAAGCTGGCGCGCGACGGCCTCGTCCGCCGCGAGCGCTCGGCCGACGACGGCCGCAGCGTGCGCCTGCACCTGACGCCCGCCGGCGCCGAGGCCTTCGCCGAGATCGACCGCAGGCAGGCGGCCCGGGTGGCGGCGATGGTCAAGGCCCTGGCGCCCGGCGAGCAGGACCGCCTGATCCGCGGCCTGGGCGACGCCGAGCGCCTGCTGGCGCCGGGACGCGTGAAGCCGCCGGCCGTCCTGCGAGGCCCCGAGCCCGGGGACATGGGCTGGGTCGTCGAGCGCCACGCCGAGGTCTATGGCCGCGAGTACGGCTGGGGCGCCGGGATCGAGGCCCTGACGGCGCGCATCGTCGCCGACTTCCTGGAGACGCACGACCCCGCGCGCGAGCGTTGCTGGATCGCCGAGCGCGAGGGCGAGCGGCTGGGCTCGGTGTTCCTGGTGAAGGAGCCGGAGGCCGAGGACGTGGCCCGCCTGCGCCTGCTGCTGCTGACCCCCGCCGCCCGCGGCGAGGGGCTGGGGCGCCGGCTGGTGGACGAGTGCCTGTCCTTCGCCCGGGCCGCCGGCTACCGGGAGGTGGTGCTGTGGACCCATGCGGTCCTGACGGCGGCGCGCAGGATCTACGCCGACGCGGGCTTCACGATCGAGGAGACCTGGACCCACGACGACTTCGGCGTCGAGGAGGTCGGCGAGACCTGGCGGCTCAGGCTTTAGCCATCCCCAGGATCGTCGCCCATTCGGCGGAGCTGACCGGCGACACCGACAGCCGCGACTGGCGCAGCATGGCCATCCCGGAAAGCGCCGGCTCGGCCTTCATCTCCGTCAGCGTCACGGGCCTGGCCAGCGGCCGCACGGGCTCCAGCTCCACGGCCACGAAGCGGCCGGAGGGATCGCTGGCGTCCGGGAAGGCCGCGCGGGCGACCCTGGCGATCCCCACCACCGCCAGGCCTTCCTGGGAGTGGTAGAACAGCACCTCGTCGCCGACCCTCATGGCCTTCAGGTGCAGGGCCGCGGCGTTGTTGCGCACGCCGTCCCAGACGGTGCGGCCGTCCCGCTCAAGGTCGGCGAAGCTGTAGGTGTTGGGCTCGGACTTCACCAGCCAGTGGGCCATGGACGCCTCCGGGTTCAGAGCTCCGCCAGGACCGCGTCGCCCATCTGCACGGTGGTGAGCTTACCGCCGATGTCGGGCGTGCGCGCGCCCTTCTCCAGGGCCTTCACCACGGCGCCGTAGAGGCGGTCGGCCAGATCGGCGCGGCCCAGGGACCAGCGCAGCGCCATCTCGAACGACAGGATGGCCGCCAGCGGATTGGCGATCCCCTTCCCCGCGATGTCCGGGGCCGAGCCGTGGATGGGTTCGTAGAGGCCGGGCTTGCCGGCCTCGCCCAGCGCCGCCGAGGGCAGCAGGCCCAAACCGCCGGTGAGCTGCGAGGCCTCGTCCGAAAGGATGTCGCCGAAAAGGTTGTCGGTCAGGATGACGTCGAACTGGCGGGGGTTCTTCACAAGCTGCATGGCCGCGTTGTCGGCCAGCATGTGCTCGAGCTGGACGTCGGCGTAATCGCGCCTGTGCAGGTCGGTGACCACCTCCCGCCAGAGCAGGCCGCTATCCATCACGTTGGACTTCTCGCAGCTCGTCACCTTGTTGCGGCGGCCGCGGGCCAGCTCGAAGGCGATGCGGCCGACCCGCTCGATCTCGGCGGTGGTGTAGACCTGGGTGTCCACGGCCCGCTTGCCGCCCCCGGGCAGCTCCTCGATAAAGCGCGGGCTGCCGAAATAGATTCCGCCGGTGAGCTCGCGGACGATCATGATGTCCAGGCCCTCGACCACTTCCCTCTTGAGCGTCGAGGCGTCTGCCAGGGGCTCGAAGCAGAGGGCGGGCCTAAGGTTGGCGAACACCCCCATGCCGGCGCGCAGGGCCAGCAGCCCGGCCTCGGGACGCTTGTCGCGGGGGACTCCGGCCCACCGCGGGCCGCCGACGGCGCCCATCAGCACGGCCTTCGACGCCCTGGCGGCTTCGAGGGCCTCGTCGGTCAGCGGCGTCCCATGCTGGTCGTAGCTCGACCCGCCGAAGGGGCGCTCGTCGATGGAGAACTCCGGCGCCAGGCGCTCGGCCACGCGGCGCACCTGGGCCGTCACTTCGGGCCCGATCCCGTCGCCGGGCAGGAGCAGCAGGTCGGTCATCATATCCTCTGGGTCTTGGGGCCGGCGGCTCACGCGCCTTCCAGCCACGGCTGGGCCAGCGCCTGCTTCATCTCGTAGACGTCGATGTCCTTCTCGGCCTCCAGCGTCTCGCCGATGGCGTCCAGGCCCTTCAGCATCTTGGCCTTGCGCTGGGCGTCGATCTCGAAGGTGAACACCGCGCCCGACGGCGAGGTGACGGTCTGGGCCTCCAGGTCGACGCTGACCACGTGGTTGCCGCCGCGCGCCTCGTCCATGAGCTGGCGGACCTCCTCGGCCTTCAGCACCACGGGCAGGAGGCCGTTCTGGAAGCAGTTGCCGTAGAAGATGTCGGCGAAGCTGGTGGAGATCACGCAGCGGATGCCGAAATCCATCAGGGCCCAGGGCGCGTGCTCGCGGCTGGACCCACAGCCGAAGTTGTCGCCGGCCACCAGCACGCCCGCACCCTTGTACTCGGGCCGGTTCAGGACGAAGTCGGGCTTCTCGCGACCCTGCTCGTCGAAGCGGAAGTCGTAGAACAGGCCCTTGGCCAGGCCCGCGCGCTCCACCGTCTTCAGGAACTGCTTGGGGATGATCTGGTCGGTGTCGATGTTGGCCAGCGGCAGGGGCGCGGCCTTGGCGTCGAGGCGGGTGAAGGCTTCCATCAGGCTTTCTCGAGGGCGGGTTCGGCGCTGAGCAACAGGGTGGGGACGCCGGCGGGGGCGTCGCGGACGGTGAGGACGCAGGTGCCCGGCTTGCGGCCGGCGCGGACCTCCGAGACGTCGAAGCCGGCGGCGACGAGACGTTCTCGCGCGGCCTCGGGATCGGCCACCCGCCAGGCCAGGCCGCCGAAGCGGTCGGGCGCGTCGGACCCGATTCCGGGGGGCGGCGCCTTCAGGCTGGCGGCGATTTCCACCACCGTCTCGCCAGCCTTGAAGAACATCTGGCGCGCGCCCCACTGGGCGTTCTCGCGGTCGAGGCGAAGGTCTAGGCCGAGCTTGGCCCCCCAGACGGCGAGCGCCCGGTCGGCGCTGGCCGTCTGGATCACCACGTGGTCGAGCCGGGTGACCGGCGCGGGTCCCGCGGGCTTCGACATCGGCCAGTGGGTCCCGTCGCGGGGCGGGGCGATCAGCAGCACCTGCAGGCCGCCGGTGTCGTCGGGGCGGGGATTGGAGCCCAGCCAGTAGCGCCTGCGCCCGTCGTCGTGGGTCGAGCGGGTGAGGGCCGGCTCGGTCATGCGCAGGCCGCGCCGGGCCATCAGCCTGGCGAACGGCGCGAGGTCGGCCTCTACGCGGCCCACGGTGAACGCGAGCGCCCAGATCCCCTCGCCGTGGGCGCCCAGATGAGCGCGGATGCGGTCGCCGAACGCGCCCTCGCCGTGGGGGCTGATGACGTCCAGCGCCATGTTCGGGAACTGGAACCAGGCGTGGCGGGCCCCGCCGTCCCCACCGATCCAGTTGGGCTCCACGCCCAGGAGCTTGCGATAGCCCTGGACCGCCGCGTCGAGATCGCGGACGCAGAGCGCGACGTGGTCGAGCCCGGAGATGGCGGCGGCGATCACAGGAAGTCCCGGACGTCCGCGATATGGCCGGCGACGGCGGCGGCGGCGGCCATGGCCGGGCTCATCAGGTGGGTGCGCCCGCCGCGGCCCTGGCGGCCCTCGAAGTTGCGGTTCGAGGTCGAGGCGCAGCGCTCGCCGGGGGCCAGGCGGTCGGGGTTCATACCGAGGCACATGGAACAGCCCGGCTCGCGCCAGTCGAAGCCCGCGGCCTTGAACATCTGGTCGAGGCCTTCTTCCTCGGCCTGGGCGCGCACCAGGCCGGAGCCCGGCACCACCATGGCCCGGACGCCGGGGGCGACCTTGCGGCCCTCAACGATCTTCGCCGCCGACCGCAGATCCTCGATGCGGCTGTTGGTGCACGAGCCGATGAACACGAC
>NZ_JBKBRO010000018.1:0-87975 GCF_046463815.1 Phenylobacterium sp.
GAACCACCCTCGCCGGCCCGTCGCGGTCGCCGCGCCCGCCGCCCGCCCGGCGCGGCCGTGGAAGGCGCGGGCCCTGGCCTGCGCCGTCGAGGTCCCCGCCGCCAGGCCCCGCGCCTCGGCGCGCGGAAGCCCGAGGTCGAGAACGGCGATCATCGCGCCCGCGTACATGCGGGATATGGAGGTCGCTTCCGACCGCCGCCGCAGCTTCCAGGTTCGAGCGCCCGCCTCGTAGGTGACGGCGCGGTGAACGAAGGCGGGCCACCCGCCGTTGTTGTTGTAGGGGATCGACGACGTCGGTTCTCGCACGACCTCGCCGACAAGCGTTCCGTTGTCGACGAAGGAGGCGAAGGCGGTTTCCTCCGGAGAGTTAGAGCCAATCGTCGTCCAGGCGGCGAGCGCCAAATGTGGCGAGGCGCTCACCATGCCGGACAAGGTCAGCGCATCGACGTCGGCAGCGTCGGCCCCTTCGCTCGACACGGAGAGAAGCGCACTATGGGCGGAGTCGAACCTATCGAGGTGCAGGGCCACGATCCGCACCTCGGAAATCCCCACCGTAGGGGCAGTGCTCGAATGGTTGTCGGCGGCCCAGCGGAACCGGACCTGTTGGAGCCCGGAAATACCGTCGCGCCGCCACATGGCCACGACGGGGACCACATCGGTGTCAGCCCTCTTGTAGACCCCTTGCCGGGGCGACGCTTCGGCGCCGTCGTAGAGATCGAAATACCCTTCGCAGACGGAGAACCCCGCCACGTCGATGAGCGCCGACGCGAGTATGAGATAGTCGCCCGCGCTAGAGGGTGTGAACGTCAGGGTCGCCGCCGTCTGCATCGCCGTCGACCACCTGACGTTTGTCGTCTGGCGGCCTAGGTTCTCGACATGGGCATCGAGGGATGCCAGCGCGAGCAACGTCAGACGCGCCCGCTTGGCGAGGCAGGCAACCCCAGCAGCCTCCGAACGATACTGGAGCTGAAAGGTAGCCGCCGCCGGCGTCTCGCCCGCCGAGAAGATCACGAACCCGCCGGGTGCGCTGTAGTCGACGGGGCTCATCGTCTCGGCAGAGTCAAAGCGGCCCTCGGCGCCGGCCACACCATTGACCACGACCCGGACCATGACGTCCTGCACTTGGCTCGGGCTCTGCAGTTCGACCGACCAGAACAGGACGTATGCCGCCCCGGCGGTCTGCTCGTCGGCCGGAACGTTCAGGGTGACGACGTTCGCCCACGTCGTCGTTGAGTTGCTGACCTGGCCCAGCGCCTCCGCCGACCAGTGCTTGCGCTGCGCCATGCGTGAACCTCCCGCCGCGACTTGGTCAGTCTTCGGTGATGGTGGTCGTCGTCAGAAGGCGGGGCGACACGCCGGCCGAGATCGCCACGGGTGCGGGGTCCCCAACGTCGTCGACAAGTTGGCCGCTGTAGAGGAGCACCCCCGCGCCGGACGAAGCCGTGCCGATGCCGAAGTGCGTCGCGCTGACCGAGCCGGCGGCGCAGGCCGGGAAGTCGATGTTCGCGGCGGGCGACACGGTGGCCCCCGTCACCGTCCAGCCGCCCGACGTCCGCGCCACGGCGACGCGAGCGTAACCCGTGTAAGCGACTTCGCTCGTCGTCTGATCGCCAGCCTCGCCGGGGTCGGCGGAGTGGAGCGAGACATAGAGGTTCGTCAGCGCGCCCACGGCCGGATTGTCCGCCAGGCCGGTCACGGCCGAGGCGTTGAAGATCAGCTTCAGGAGGGCGTTCTCGAAGGCGTTGGACTTAGACATGAGCGGGGGTCCTTTGAGGCGCGCGGGACGGCGCGCGCGGCCGTGCGGGCGCGGGCCCGCGAGGGTCGCGAACCGGGTTCGCGGGGGATCGGATCGGGCCGGCGCTAGTCCGGGTTCGCCGGATCGGCCAGGGGCGCGGGGTCGGCTTCGGCCGGCGCCTCGGCTTCGGTCAGTTCGCCCAGGCGGCGGCGGCACGCGGCGATGATCCCCGCCGCCCGGCCCGTCTGGCCCAGGACGTGCCAGCCGTGGGCCTGGGCCATGTGCGCCAGTTGCGCGCATAGCAGCACGCCCGCGAGCGGGAGGGCCGGCGCTTCCGCGTACAGGGCTTCGGCGGCCGTCACGATGCGCCGGACCGGCGACGGGTGCGGGGCCGCCAGGATCGACCGCAGGCCGACCGACACGGTCGGGTCGCCCGCCGAGCCGTCAAGGAACGACTGCATGGCGTCCACCGCCGCGACCACGTTGTCGTCAAGCAGTTCCATTGGAGACCTCGTCGGGGGTGATGACGCCGGTGCGGCCGGCGTCGGCGTATTCGTTGGCGACGCAGAGTTCGAGGAAGGCCGCCTCGCGAAGGCATTGCTCTTCGAGCCATTCGGCCAGCGCCGGGGCGTCCGGGCCCGCGTGATGCGTCAGCGCCCGCAGCGGTGCGATCCGCAGGCCGGCGTCGGCGGGAAGCGCCTTGCCGTCCGGGCCGCAGTCCGACGCGCTGATGTGGAACACCCGCCAGCCGAACGGCGAGGGCCTGATCTCGCGGACCTTGACCTTGACCGTCCGGCCGCTGGCCGTGCGGTAGATCCGGTTCTCGACGTTGTCCTCGCCGAGGTCCGCCGTGATGTCGACGATGCCGGCGGTCGAAAGCTTCGACGTGTCCATGACGGTCCCCGCCTCAGACGTATTGCGTGTTGAACTTGGCGTCGCCGCCGAGGAACCCGGGCCGCTGGCCGGGAGCGTCGTAGTCGTAGAGACCGCCCGAGTTCTTGGTCTGCATCACGCCGACGAGAAGCCACTTGTCGGGCGAGGCGACGAACAGGTCGATCAGGTTCGGGAAGATCGCGCCGAAGTAGTTCCCGTTCCAGGAATACACGACGCCATAGGTCTCGCCCGCCGTGAGGCCGCTGATCGTCTGCGCCGGAAGGTTCCGGCTGTAGCCGATGCCCTTCACCGTCGTGGCGGCGACGTAGATATTGTTCTGATCGGAGGTGAGCGGGAAGCTTGAGAACGTGATCCCGTTGCCCCCGGCGTCATTGATCCCCGCAAGGGCCGTCCACTTCGTGAGGTTGCCCGCCGCGTCGATGTTCTGGACGCGGTTCTGATACCCGCTCGGCGTCTCGCCCGTGTAGGTCGCCCAGGCGCTTTGCCCCGCGATCCCGGCCGCCGTGTTGGCGCTCGTCACGTCGGCGTTGTTCGCGGGCTTGCCCGCGCCGGTGACTTGGCTCCCCCAGTTGGCCGCGTTCTGGGTGGCGAGCGAGCCCTGGCCGGCGATGGCCGCGGCCGTGTTGCTGGCCGTCAGGTCGGCGGGGTTGATCCACGCCGAGCCGTTCCACTGACGTAGCGCGATGGCGTTTCCGCCGCCGTCCAGCACAACCCAGAAGTCACCGTCGCTGACCGCGACGGGCGCGGTCTGTTGCCGATAGACCTTGTTGACGGTCGCGTTGAGCGCGCCCGAATAGCCGTAGATCCGCAGCCCCTCGGGATCGTCGGGAGACGGCGCGAAGCCCTGCGGCGCGTTGCCCCCGAAGACGACGATCACGTCGGCGACGTCGACCACCTTCCCGGCCGCCACGTCGCCCGCCTCGGTGAAGATCACGAACTTCGCGTTGACGAAGTCCGGATCGTCCGACCCGAGCATGTCCCACGACCAGCGCGTCGCCGTCGTGCCGACCGTCACGATCTGGTCGGCGAGGTCGGCGATGGGATTGTTCGCCGCGTCGCGGAAGCCCACGCGGATTTGCGCCGTGCCCGTGCCCGTCGTGAGCTTCGAGATCAGCGCGACCGAGTAGCGGGCCGCCGGCTTGTTGCCGAAGATCTTCCCGGAAACCGTCACGGTCCCGGCCGTCGAGGTGAAGCGGAAGCCCCAATTCGAGACGCCGAAGGCCGGGTCGATGGAACTCGCGCCACCGGCCGGGACGTAGTCCTGTTTCCGCCAGAGGTTCGGCGACGGCGGCGGACTGTCGGACGGCAGATTGAACACGCCGGCCGTCGCCGTGCCCTCAGCGGTCCACGCCGATGCGACGCCCTTGATCGAGCGATAGGCGGTCTGCGCCTCGTAATCGGTGCCCGGCGTGACGCCCGTGATCTCGACGCGCACGGCCTCGCCGAACGCCGGCAGCGCGACCGGGCCCCACGTCGCCCACGCGCCCGCGCCGACCGGCCGATAGCGGACCACCAGCTCGACCGCGTGCGGGTTGTCGCAAGTCCCGGTCACGGTCAGAGCCGGAATGTCCCCGTCCGGCGAGGTGAAGGTCGCCCCGTTGAACGTGAACGCCCCCGCGCCCGGCGCGTCGACGAGGCTCGGATCGAAGCCGGTCAGGCCCGGCGTCGGCGGGGCGGTCCCGGTCTTGCCGAGGCAGAACGGATGCTTCGCGTCGGTCTCGGTCAGCAGGGAGAGCGTGACGATCCCGGTCATGGGATCGCGATGACGCTCGATGATTAGGCACTTCTGACCGTTGAGACCCCACTCGGGCTCGTCGACCGTGATGCAGTCGTTGGGCTTGTAGCCCCACCAGCGCGGCTTGCAGGGAACGGTGATCGGCCCGAACTCGCGCGAGTTCGCCACGGCGTAGCACCCGAGCTGCGCCGCCTGATCGACGCTCTGCACGAGCGGGAACTCGGGCTCGCTCGTCAGGTCTTCGCCATCCTCGGCGAGGTAGGTCGCGACGCTGATCTTCGACGCCGGCACGATCTCGTAGCGGTGCGCCGGCGAGCGGTAGGACGGAATGACGCCGTTGAAGCGGTCGCGCCAGGCGCGCGCCGCCGGGATCGTCACTTCGCCGTCCGCCTGGGCCGCGCCGGTGAGGGTGGCGATGGAGACGCGGGGCGCGTTGACCCCGCACGAGATCTTCGCGCCGAGGCGGGTCTGCCAGCCGCCGCCGGCCTGCAGCATGGCGGCCAGCACTTCCGTCTTGTCGTCGGTCGAATAGACGACGCCGCCGATCTTCCAGCCGTTCGCGTCGCAGACGTTCGCGCCCTCCACGAAGGCGGCGACGTCGATCATCGCGATCATCGCGCCGAGGCCGAGGATCTTCTTGCCGTTCTGGTAGCGGCCCAGGCAGTACGTCAGGGCGTGCAGGAACGGGTTCTCCGACCACGTCCAGGTTGAAGGGTCGCCCGACCGCTGCGACCCCGACCCGCCCGGATAGGTGCTGTCGAGGCGCGGGTCGTACACCTTGGCCCACTTGCCGACCCGCAGGGTCTTGGGCGTGCCGGTCGGATAGGCCTTCTGATCGTACTCCAGAACGAGCCATTCGGCCGTCAGGCCGGTGAGCTTGTGCGCCGACGTCCATTCGGCCAAGGCCCCGACCGTGGTGGCGGGCGGATCGAAGGCGGCCGGGACGTTCGACCCCGTCTGCAACCTCCGCCACATCTTGTTGTGATAGCGAGCATGATCGGCGTTATCGCCCGTGAACGTCACGGTCTCGTCGCCCACGAGGAAGCCGGTCAGCCCCTCGATGGGCCCGCAGCCCGACAGGACGGTGAGATAGAGCAGATGGGCGTTCTTCGCCTCGGCCGTGGTGGCGAACACGATGTTTCCGCCGAGGCCGGTCTCCCCGATGGGATACGGGATGCCGGCCCGCGTGTCCGCCCGCCAATCGGCCGGCGAGCCGCCGGAGCCGCCGATCTTCGGCCGTCCGCGCGCCACGGCGCCGATGGCGGCCACGGTCGACCACGCCGACAGGCCCGCCGAGATCCCTTGCGCGAAGCCCAGGGCGGCGACGGCGTTCGCCGCCATCGCGCCGAGGGTCGCGGACGTCGTCACGGTCGTGACCGCTGTCCCGATCCAGGCAGCGGCGGCGATAGCGAATTGAGGCATGGCTACACCCGCCAGGCGATCGCGGTCGCGAGGTCTTCCGGCGTCGGCTGCAGGACGCCGCAGAACCCGTTCTGAAAGCCGAGCACCCGGCCGTTGCCGAGCACCACGCCCAGGGCCACCCAGGGGCCGCCCTCGTGCGGCGTGCCGCCGAGGAGGTCCGCCGGCAGCGCGGCGGCCGGCGGGATGCGGACCAGCCCCTCGGCGTCGACCGCCTCGGCGAGCGTCGCGAACCCGGTTCGCCGCAACGCCCGCAGCGCGCCGGCAAGGCTGGAATAGGACCCGGCCTTCGCGAGGCTGACCGCCCGCCCCATCTTGCGCAGGTCGAACGCGGCCAGCCGCAGGCAGTCGTCACGGCCCCACGCCAGGGCGCGGCCGTTGAAGCGGTCGAACGCCGCCTGCGCCGCATCGCGGCGTCGGATAGTCTCATGCATGAGCGTAGATCCGTCAGACGAGGTCGGCGCCGCCGAAGCGCCGCGCGTAGTCGAGAGGGCCGGTCCGCGTGTCGGTGATCGCGCCGGGGCGCGGCAGGTCCGCACCCCACGGCAGCTGGCGCTGCACGTCGGTCACGAACTCAAGGCCCTTCTCGCCGGGGTACACGGATTGATGGAACGCGTCCGTCAGGCGCGCGCCCTCGTCGTTGCGGAAGAACCGTTCCCAGACCGAGGCCACTTCGTACTCCAGGACCCGAGAGCCCTTCCCCACGCGAAGCGTCGGGACGTCAACCTCGCCGACGAAGAAGA
This sequence comes from Phenylobacterium sp., assembly GCF_046463815.1. GTDB lineage: Bacteria > Pseudomonadota > Alphaproteobacteria > Caulobacterales > Caulobacteraceae > Phenylobacterium. The sequence goes on from NZ_JBKBRO010000018.1 coordinate 6,527, forward strand.
GATCGGGGGCGTCGACCACGAGGCCGGTCGCGGTATCGACCGCGCCGAACCACAACGAGACCGCCGAGCCTTGGGCGGCCGGGGCCGCCAGCGTGGCCGCCGCCGTGTTGGTCGGGGGAAGAAGGCTGATCGTTACGCGGGGCGCCTCGGCGTCGAGCCCGTCCGTCAGCGGCTCGATGGGGCCCAACACCCCATAAACAGGGTCGCGGCCGGTGAAAGTCCTGCTGTCGAAGGTCAGCACGCCGGCGCCGTCGAGAAGGCGGATCGTGGCGCTCGGCAGGACGATCTCGACAGCGACGAAGAGCGTGACCTGCGCCCGCGCGAGATGCGCGTCGAGGGCGGGCGAAAGGCTCGTCATCAGGCGTTCTCGGTGATGGTGAAGGCGATGCGGTAGATCCCCGCCTCGTCGTGGTCCCAGGCGATCTCGTCGATCCCCACGAAACCCTCGATCTTGGGGGCCACGAATTCGAGCGCGGCGTTATCGGCGGGCGAAGCCCGGAGCATGGGCCCGATGGGGAGGGCCGCAGCGCCGCCGCCGCTGGCCGTGACGGCCTGGCGCGTGGCGTGCAGGTAGTGACGGCCGCCCGCCTGGAAGCTGAAGAACCTGCCGCGCGGGATCGCGACGCCGGCCGTCAGCCCGTCCGCGTTGAGCGTCGAGCCGGTTTGCCCGCCGCCGTTCACCAGCGGAGCGCCGACGCCGCCGCCTGCGCCCTGCGGATACTCGGCGACCACGGTCGTCTCCTGGGTGGCCGCGTCCAGCAGGGCGCCGAAGAGATCGTCGAACTGCGCCTTCGTCATCGGCGGATAGGCCAGCTCGACCGCGTACCGGGTGCCGAGACGCAGAGCCCGCTGGGCCTCCGCCCCGGTCGGCGGCTTCAGGTCGAGCCCGAACTGCACGAGACGTGGTTTGGCCCTGGCAGGCGCAGGGCTGGCCGGAAGCACGATAGCCATGACCTACCTCAACCGCTGGCGGCTGCGCCGCATCATCTTGGCCTCGGCGCGGGCGGCCCCACGCAGCTCGCCGTGAACGGCCGCGGCCGCCCCGATCTGGCGCATTTCGTCCATCAGCTCACCGGCCAGCACCGCGCCCTCGGCGTGCAGGATGAACGTCTGTTGCAGCCCCGGAACCGGCGCATCGCCCTTCGTGACGTTGACCAGTTCGCCCGGCGTCAGGGCTAGGGATACAAGCTGACTGTCGGGCCCGCCGGACCCGGCAACCCGCCCCGAGCCACCCGAAGCGAAGCCGAAGATCTTCGAGCCGATGGCGAGCGCCGAGCGGATGAGGCCCCCGCCACCTTCGCCGCCACCCGACTTAAGCGCATCGCCGATGACGTTCATGATCCCGTCCGTCACGCGCTCGACAAGGCGTTGTCGGAAAGTGTCCGCAAGGTACTTCATCAGGCCCTTGCCACCCCCCTCGACGAAGGCCGAGACCCCGCCTTGGATCGTCCAGCGCCAGAGATCGGTGATCCGCTGGCGCTCCCCTTCGAGCGCCTGATTTACCCCGCTCATAACGCCCTTGCGGGACGCCTCGCGAAGCCCCTCGGTGAAGCCGCTCAGGTCGACCAGATCGTCTTTCGTGACCGTGCCGAGATCGACGATGGTGCTGCGGTCTATGGTCTGCAGATCGACGGGCGAGAGACGGTTCTTGGCCTTGCCGTCACCACCACCCTTCCGGTCGAAGGCCGCCCCGCCCGCAGCGGCGGCGGCGCGGTCCGCCGCCTCTTTCGCCTTCCGCTCCGCGTCAAGCACCATCTGCTCGATCTCGCGGTCAAGGCGCGCGGCCTCGGCCTCCTGCTCTCTGGCCCTGCGCTCACGGGCCGTCGCGCTCATGGCCTCCGGAACCGACAGCCCGCCCGCCCAATAGGCGTCCCAGGACGAGCCGTTGCGGTACGTGTCGGCGCGCTCACGGTACGCCTGCGCCTTCTTGAGCTTGTCCTCGATCTGGAAATCAACGGTCGACGAGGCGTTCAACCACGCGAACATGCTCGCCAGGGCGCCCGCCGCGTCGGCCGCGAGGTTCTTGATCCAAACCAAGGTAGGCGCGAACTCGACCCCCAGGCGCCGGTTGGCGGCGGCGATGCGCTCGTCGGCGACCCGCAGCTCTTCGTTCATCGCCGCCATGCTCTGAACAGTCTCTTCGTCGAGCACGAGGTTCAGATCGCGCGCCGCCTGGCGCAGTTCATCGATCCCTTGCGACCCCTTCAAGAGCAGGGGCAGAAGCTCCTCGACGCCGAGCTTCTTGGCGATCTGGACCTGATCGGCGTAGTTGCCGAGGGCGACGATCCGATCCGACAGCACCGGCAGCAGGTCGAGGGCGTCGTTCATGCCATCGAGCGCGGCCTGCGGAATACCGAGTTCGTTGAAGGCCTTGCGGATCTTGCCGTCGCCGATGCCAGTACGGAGCGCGCCGAGCGTCGAGTTCAGGCTGCGCAGGCTTCCCTCCAGCTTGTCGACCGGAACGTCGACCGCCTCGCCCGCATGCCGAAGCTCCTGCAGCTTTTCGGCCGTGGTGCCGATATTGAAAGCCGCCGTCGCCAGATCGTCGGAATGCTGCGCCGCCTCGACGGCCCGATTGAGGCCGGCGGTGAAAAGCGCCAGAACCGACGTCGCCGTGCCGGCGCCGAGGGCGATGGGATTGAAGGCGGTGGCGAGCCCGCCAAGCGAGGTCTTGAGGTCGCGGGTGCCTGCCTTGGCCTTCTCCGCCCCGGCTTCGAAAGCGGCGGTGTCGAGCCCCAGCTTCACGGCCAGGGCGCCGATGATCGACGAAGCCATCTAGCTCTCCGGTTTGGGGGGCGGGGGGCCAAGCCATTCGATGAACAGCTCGCGCAGCTCGTCGTCGGTCTTCGGCCGCCGGGCTTCCTGGGCGGTCGACAACAGGCGGTCGAGCGGCGGGAACTCGTGGCCCTTGGGGTCGAGGAGGCTGGCCACGCCGAGCCGCACCAGGGCGGCGACGTGCCAGGCGTGATGCATGCGCTCGTCGTGCTCTCGCACGCGACGGCGCACCTGCGCCTCGAAGATCAGCAGGATTTGGCGCGGCGTCTGCGCCCAGAACTCGGAAGCCGGAAGGCCAAGCTCGACCCACCGGCCGAGCATGGCGTCCCAATCCCACCCTAGCCCCGGCCGCCCTTCGGACGCCGCGCCTTCCGAGGGTCCGGCGCACCGACCTTCGCCTCGGGCCAGGCGAGCGCGATAGCTTGGCCGATCTTCGAGCCCATCGCCCGCAGCCCGACGTGGTCGACGAGGCGGCCGGCGTCGTCGAAGCTGAGCCCCGGATGGTTGTCCTGAAGCGCAGCCCATACCGCCGCCCGCACGGTGTTGAACTGCGGCGTCTCGTCGAGATCGCCGACCAGACGCTTGATCTCGTCGGCGTCGTCGACCTGGGCTTCGAGCCGGCAGAGCGCGTTCGTCGCGAACAGCAGGCGCCACGTCCTGCCGTCCGCCTCGAACGTCACCTCGCCGCGCGCCGGCTGGGTGACGGCGGTTACGACCACGTCGCCTCACCCGCCAGCTTGAACCGCGCGACGAGGGTCTTCTTGCCCTCCATCGGTGCGGTCGGCGTGACCCGCGTCACGAAGGCGGAGAACGAAACGCTCTCGCCGTTCGGAAAGAGGATCTTGTAGTTCACCGGATCGTCGTCGAGCCAGTCGGCTTTCAGGTCAGTGAACGCCGTCCCGCCGGGGACGTAGTTGATCCCGAGGCCCGCCTCGCCCTGATCGCGAAGGCCGGAGATGAACTCGCGAACCCGGTTCGGGGACTTGTGCGAGGTGGCGTCGACCGTATCGCGCGTCAGCTCCGGCACGGTGACGTCGAACGGCGTGCCGAGGTCGGCGTAGGTTCCGGGCACGGTCGTCTCCCGTTGGAAGACGGTTCCGAACCCGTGGACAGCGTCAGTCATGGTGGTCAGCTCCGGTTAGGTGGGGTCGGGCTCGCGAGCCCAGACGGTGAAATCCTGCGACCGACCGATCCTCCGGTCGGGCGCCTCGCCCTCGAACAAATCCCTGTCGCCGGCGGCGAAGATCGGCCCCAGGTCGACCACCTGGCCGGCGACGTCGACGGCGCCGCGAAACCCGGAAAGCAGCTTCCGCACGGCGCGCGCCGCGCTGCGGGCTTCGGCCTTCGTCTTGGCCCAGGCGTCGATCTGCACGCGGCGTTCGGCCAGCTCGTCGGGGCCCTTGTGGGTGTAATCGTCGTCACCCGAGATCACGCGGATCACGAGAGCGGGGAGCTGCGCCCCCTGCGGCAGGGCGGGTGAATGCACCCGCTTTCCGACCTTGCCGCGCACGAGATCGGATGCGAGCAGCAGCGCGACGAGCGCGCCCTCCATGCCCTCGAAGTCGGGATCGTTCATTCTGGCCGGGCTCCTAGCTTGGCGATCAGGCGGGCTTGCCTGCGGGCGGCCCGTTGCCGGGCCCTCTCGATCTCCACCCAGAGCAGACCCTTGAGGGCGTCGAGCATCGGCCGCCAAAGGCGGTCCCAGGCCGGGCGCATGTAGGGGCTGGGCGCATGGCCCGGATGCATCTTGCGGCCCGCCTCGACGAGGGTGGCGCGGACCTTCTTGCGGCCGGCGTTCTTCGAGACGAAGTGGGGCTCGGCGCCGAACTCCTGAACCATCGCCTGCGGGTAGCCGGCGCGGGTCGGGCCCATGAACAGCTCGATGAAGTTCTCGCGCAGGGTGAAGCCGCTCCAGCGGCTCGCCCGGCGGCGCTCCGAGATCGCGAACGAAGACTTCAGGTCGTTGGGCGGCGGGGTCGACGGATCGTCCGGCGCGAGGCTGATCGCCTCTTCCATCATGGGCGTCAGGGCTTGCCGCCCGACCCGCCGCAGGACGTTCTTGCCGGTCGCCTTGGAGAGTTCACCCAAGGCGTTGTCGACCTCGGCGAAGCCCTCCAGATCGAGGGACCACTTCATTCGGCCCGCGCCGCCGCCGAGATCTCCAGGCCTTCGCGCCGGCCGATCTCCTTCACGCCGATGATGTTGAACTCGCGCCCCTCGAAGCGAAGGCGGTTCTTGGGCGTCAGCGCGGTCAACGACCTAGACCAGCGGATCCGGAACCGCGCCTCGATTACGGCCGCGACCTCGGCGGCCCGCACCCGCTCGCCGTCGCTCGTCGGCGAGTACGACGCCCACACCGTCGCCAGCGTCCGCCAGGTCTCGACCTCCTCGCCGAGCCCGTTCGGTTCCGTCGTCGCGTAAAGCAGCGTCACCCGCCGGTCGAGTTCACCGCCGCGCATGTCAGAGGCTCCAGACGCGGAATGGCGCGAGCAGGCTCTCAACCGTCGTCGTCATTTGGATCCTGGCCGCCGCCGCTCCAACCGTCTCACGATTGGCGAACAGATCGCCGACCATGAGCAGGATCGCCGCCTTGATCGGGGCGGGGATCCCGTTCGCATAGCCGGCGACGTAGCGGACCCGCACCGCCCCGCGTCGCGTCCGCGCCACGGGCCAGGCCGCGCCGTAGGCGAGGAGCGCCCCGGCCGGGTCGAGGGTGTAGAGGTCCGCGTCGACCGTCCGCTCGGCGCCGTCGCCGTCGTCGTACTTGATCGAGACGATCTCGGTCAGCGGGCGATACGGCAGGGCGATCAGTTCGCCGCACGGGAAGGCGTCGAGCCGGGCTTCGAGCGTCTGCACGCCCAAGGCCCGGCCTAGCCAACCGTCAGGCCCGTCGATGTGCGCCGTCGCCGCCTGCACATAAGCGGCGATCAGGTCGTCGCTGTCGTCGTGGTCGACGCGAAGGTGATCCTTCGCCTCGACCAACTCGACGACGGGCTGCGGCGCGGTGACGACGGAGACGATCATCGGCGAACCCCGCCTTAATCGACGAGGACGTGGAAGACGCCGACCTTGGCGTTGCCGCCAGCGGTGACGGCGATCTTGACGCGGTCGTTGGCGACGCCGATGGGGGCGAGAACAGCCGTGCCCCCGGCCGCATAGAGGGCGGCGACGCCGGCCTGCGAATGCGTCGGCGCGCGGGGATACCGCACCGCCGAAGCGTTCACGTCCGCTTCGGTCCAGATGTTCTCGCCGGTCGCTTCGGCGGTGACGGCGAAGTCGACGCCGGCCGCGTAGCCGTTCGACCCGTCCTTCACATACTGGATCGAATGGATCCTGCCCGAGACGCGGGGCGTGTAGCCGGTGACGGATCCGTCCGCCGCCGTGGTGAGCGTGAGCTTGTAACGACGCATCGGTCGTTCTCCTCTCTTAAGGGTGAGGCGCGGACGCGCCGGGTGACGGCGGAGGCGACCGAGGCCGCCCGGCGCCTACTTCTCGGCCGAGGCGGGCTTGGCCTTGTTCCGCGGCTTCCGCGCGACCTTCGCCATCGGACGCGGCTTGGCCGCAGCCTTCGGCTTATCGAGGCGCTGGAAGACCTGCGGATGCTTGGTGAGGAGCTGCGAACCGAGTTCGTCGCTGACCTCGAATTGTTTGCCGGGCCGCAGGCTGTCCGACTGCACGGCGCTGACGTGGATCTGATCGAGAGCCATCAGCTTCATGGGGCGATCTCCTGTCCGGGCGTGGCTGCACCGGCCGGCGGCCCGGAGGCGCCGGCCGGCGTCGCGGCCCGGTTAGGCGGCGAGGGCGTCGCTGAAGTCGCCCTTCACGAAGGCTTCCGGCCGATAGACCGCCGAGGCGATCCGCTCCTCGCCACGGATGGTGACGAGGTTCTTCCGGAAGTTGTCGCTGTCCTCGGTCGAAATCTCGACGTTGGCGTCTTCGCGGTCGAAGATCTGCGACCCGAGCTGGAAGGCGCCGACCAGGAACTTGTCGACCGTCATCGCCTGCGTCTCGACAACCGGCAGACGCCACAGCCGGGGATCGGTCCCATTCTGCGGGTTGGCGAACAAATAGGCGCCCTCTTCCGTCTTGGTCAGCTCGATGTCCGCCCAGTCGGACGGATGCAGGGCGATCCCCGAGGCCGGGTATTCGGCCAGGAACGCCTGCAGCATGGCGAGACGGATGACGTCGATCTTCGTCATGTTGCCCGCCGCGCTCGGCACGATAGGCGGGGTGTAGGCCGTGGCCTGGGTGTAGATCCCGTTCAGGTCCGTGCCCGTGCCGCCACCGTTCAGCAGTTGGTTCTCCTCGACGTACATCAGGCCGTAGCGCAGGCGGCCCTCCAGGTACGATTGGAGCTGCGGCACGTCCGAGAGGATCTGCCTCGTCGCCAGGACGAAGTGAGCGATGGTCGAGACCGCCTGCACGACGACGTCGAACTTGATCTCCGACTGCGGCTTCGTCGTGCCCGCCGTCTCCGTGTGGGTCGCGGCGTTGTTGGTGAAGCCGGTTTCCTTCACGAACTCGATGGCGTTCGAGTTCGTGCGGCCAGGGGTCATCAGGTCGCGGATCGTCATGCGCCGCTGCGGCGGGGCGATGATCCCCGGAACACGCATCGGCACGATCAGGTCGCCGGCCGAGCCGTCAGCGTCAGTGGTCAGCGACGAGATGATCGCCTTGACGCCCATGCTGAACCGGCCCTTGCCGCCCGAGCCGACCCAGGACTTGAACTCATCGCTCTCGGTGAGCTTGGCCGAGAAGGACTTCTCGCGCTGCGGCTTGTCGTCGCCGCCGCCGGCCATCTTCTGCTCCAGTTCGGTCAGCCGCGCCGAGATCTCGTTGTGCTTGATCATGGCGAGGTCGGCGGCCTGCTTGGTTTCTTCGGTCAGCTTGCCGAGTTCCTTGACCTCCTTCTGGGCCTTCTCGGCGAACTCCTTGACCTTGTCGGTCGCGTCCTTGAGCTGCACCGCCAGGCCCTTGACGTCGGGGTCCTCTTCCTTGCGGCGGAAGCCGCTCGGCGAAACGGCCGCCGCAGCGGTCATCGCCATCGTCAGGTGATCGCCGTCGAGCGGCGGAAGGTGCGGCGAGGCGCCGGCGAGCATGACCGCCGCCTGGGCGACGTCGGAACCGAACAGGACGGCAGAGGCGACAGCGACGAAGGCCATCGCCAGATAGGCGATCTTCATGGTGGTGATCCTTGGTTGTGAGGTTTGCGGCGCGGCCGGGCAGGCCCGGCGGGGACGCCTAGAAGGTCGGCAGCTCGAAGGCCGCCAGGTGTTCCGAGAGACCCTTAAGCCCCTCGACTTCGTCCGCCGCCTGACCAGCGTCCCGCTGGATCCAGGCCTTGTAACCGAGGGCGGCGATCTCCTCGGCGTCGGAGCGCGAGAGCCGGAACTTCTCCCGAAGGGCGGCCTCGAACTCGCGAAGAGTGAGCTTTTCCCCACGGGCGAGACGCGCCTTCACCGCGTCGATCTGCGCTTCCTTGAGCGCGGGGAACGTGACGATCGAAGTCTCCCGCAGGTCCAGCTCGACCAGCTTGCGGGGTTGGGCGTTGATATCCCAGGGGTCGGCCTTGATCTCGTAGTAGCCGATGGAGAGGCCGCCGACCGCCCGCATCTTGACGTCCGCCCAGGCTTCGCGCCCGCGCTGCGTTTCGAGGTTGAGGCGGCCCGCGAGCTTGAGGCCCTTCGCGTCCTCCTCGAACTCGTCCCACACGCCGACCGGACTGTCGGCGCGGTGTTGCCAAAGCATCGGGATCGGCCGCTTCGCCTTGCGCCAGGCCGCGAGGCTGCGCTTGAACGCGCCCTCGATCACGACCTCGCCATAACTGTCGACCTTGTCCCAGATCGAGCCGTAGCCGCTGATCGCGCCCTCGGGCCCGTCTTCCTTGATCGACAGCTCGAAGTGGGAAGCCTTCACAAGCAGATCGCTCGGCGCTTCGGACTTGCGCCCATAGGCGCGCGGATCGGCGTGGATGAGCATGAGCATATGCGCCTCCGTTCGGCCGCTTGGCGGCCGGCTCTGAGTTGTGGGAAAGCTCGCGAACCGGGTTCGCGAAGCGGCCTAGTTGACGGGATCGCCAGGCGCGGGCTGCACGGCGCGCGGCGGGGTCTTCCCGAGCTGATCGAGCGGGATCAGGTTCGACTGCACGGTCAGGACGTCCCCGCCCTCCATGCGGGGCTGATTGAGCTTCGCCCGCCCCTCATTCCGGGTGATGAAGCCGTTCTGCGCCATCTGCGACAGGAAGGCGGCCTTCGCCGTGCTGTCGGCCTGCAGCAGGGCCTCGCGATTGTATTCCGCGAAGTATTTCAGCCGCTCGACCGGCGAGAGCAGTTGCTTTCTGACGGCTTGCTGAATGTTGGTCAGGAACGGGTCCAGGTCCAACGTCACCCATCCGAGAAGGATCTGCTCGACGCCCGACCCCCACATCGTCTGACCATCGCCGGCATGCCCCGCCAGGATCGGCGGCGTATCGAACCAGCGGCAGATTTCCTCGACGGTGAAGCGCCGGGAGCTGAGAAGTTCGACGTCGACCGGGCTCATGCTCAAGCCCTGGAACTTCGCGCCCGGCGGAAGCGGCATGACCTTGCCCGCCTTCTTTGAGCCCATGAACTTGGCGAACAGGTCGATCAGCATGTTCGACTGATCGGGCGTCATCTTCGTGCCGTCCGCCAGCTCGACAAAGCCCGAGATCTGCAGGCCGTTGGCGACCATGTTCCCGGCCGTCTCTTCGGAGGCGAGGCCAAGGCCGAGCGTCTGACGCCCGTAAGAGATCGCCGACAGGCCGACGTCGCCGCCGATGTTGAAGCCGCGAAGGTGGAACACGTCGCGGCTGGCGAGGTCCTGCATGCCCGTCGGTGCGCTGTAGCGATAGCGGCGCTGGCCGTCCTTGCGGTAGACGGTGACGAGGTCCGGCCGCATCGGGTTGAGGGCCACGATCCGCTCGCCGATCCGCTCGATCTTGGCGTAAGCGTTTCCCCAGAGGTCGACCGAAGCGACCATCCCACCCCAGAACTCGGCCGGCGTCTGATCGACGTTCGGGCTCTCATGGATGAGGTCGTCGAGCCAGAAGCCTTTCGCCCGGCGCGAGCTTCCGTCCGGCAGGCGCTCATGCGCCATGATCGGCATGGCGCCCATCACGCGCGACCGGAGGCGGACACAGCGCCAGGCCGTCGAGAGCTGCAGCGCAGTCTCTTGGGTGACGAGCTTGCCGGCGCTGCTGCTCGTGTCGCGAAACCAACCGGCGGCGTCCGTCAACTTGACCGAGCGCCGGCCGAAAAGACCGTCGAGGAAGCTCATGCGTACATCGCCCCGCTCTCTAGGAAGTCGTCCAAGTCAGGCCCCTCTTCCTCCTGCCCCCGGAAGGCCAGGGCGCAGGCGTTCACGGCGGCGGAGATCCCGTCGATCTTCTCGCGGCTGCGCTTCTTCGCCGGGGCGAAGTTCATGTTCTCGTCGAAGCGGACCACGACGTTCTGCGCCATCCAGCGCAGGACTGGGTTTCCGCCGTGGTCGAGCTGGCCCGACAAGACCAGGCGCTCGAAGTGCTTGGACGGCTCGCCCAGGGTCGGGATCCCCTGCCGCAGCTCGTGCATCACGTCGGCGAGTTCGGACCGTTCCTTCTGAATGTCCGTGAACAGCTTCCGGGCGTTCCAGGGGTCGAAGCCGACCCCCTGCACGTCGTACCGCTCGAAGCCTTCGATCAGCGCCTTCTTGACGACGTCCTGATCGACGTAGTCGCCCGGCGTGGTCTCCAGCGCGCCGGCCTCTTTGAACCGGTCATAAGGCACCCGTTGTTCGCGAACCCGGTTCGCGAGGGTGTCGGCAGGCACCCAGAACCGGCAGATGACCCGCCACCGCGGATCTTCGTCGGTCGGCTCGAACAACCAGACCAGCGCGGTTATGTCCGTGGTCGACGATATGTCGAGGCCGCCCCAACAGCGCCGCCCGTCCATCTCGTCGGGGAACGTCCGCCAGGCGCTTTTCGCGCTCGCGCAGGCGTCCCACTTCTTGACGTCGAACCACCTGACCGCCGCGTCCACCCAGATGTTCAGGTGGTAACAGCAGAACCGCGCGAGGGCCGTGGCGCTCTGCCTGGCCTTGGCCGCGCGGCTCCGCAGGTACGACAGCGTCGGCGAGAGCCCGAGCGACGGGTTCACCTTGCGCCACACCGCCTCGTCGAAGGGATCGTCGCCCTCAGCGGCGGCGAAGACGACGGCCAGGGTCTCGGCGTCGTCGACCCGGCCTTCGAGGATGGCGAGGGTTTCGTCCCACAGCTCGTCGCCAGCCTTGTTGCCCTTGGGCCCTGCGGTCGAGCCGTACAGGAACACCGGCTCAAGCCGGGCGCCGGTCCCTTCCTCCAGCGTGTCGGCGATCACGCGCGACCGCCATTCGTGCATCTCGTCGCCGACGACGACGGTCGGCGAGGCGCCGTGCTTGCCGTCTTCCGCCCCGGTCAGCATGCCGAACTCGGCGCGGAACTGCTTGACGTAGAACGACCGCTTGTGGGTGATGACCGCGTTCGCCCACTCGTCGTTGAGCGCGATCATCGCCTTCATCTTGCGCAGGACGATGGCGGCCTGCTTCTCGTCGCGGGCGAAGCAATAGCCCTCCCCATCCGTGACGCCGTCGACGATGAAGAACAGCAGCCCCAGGGCGGCCAGGAATTCGCTCTTCCCGTTCTTGCGCGGGATCCACAGATAGAGCCGGCGGAAGATCCGGACGTGATAGACGACGGGCTCGTGCGTGCGCGGGTCGAGTTGTTCGTCCGGCCGCCGCCATCCGACCATGAGGCGGACGACGATCTCCTGCCAGGTCGCCAGCTTGAACGGCAGGCCGGCGAACCGGTCCTGCGTCAGCTTGAACCACGTCGGCCAGGCCTCGACGATCTCGTCGGCGAGGGCGTGGTCGAACCACGCGCCGGAGATCTTGGCGGCCTTATCCCAGGCCTTGAGCGCCCAGGCATAGGACGGGTCGTCGGCGACCGCCGCCAGCCATGCCGGCAGGTCCGGCCGCCGGGCCGCCTTCGGCGTTTTCGCAGCCATCGGGCGGCTAGTGCGTCTGCGTCGGGCCCGCCGACTTAAGCCGCGACATGCCGCCGATGGAGGTCGCGGGCGCGTCCCGCTCGTCGTTGGCCGGGGCCGGCGCGGACGGGTTGCCGAAGAGCGACGGGTTCTCGCGCGCCACTACGGTTTGATCCTTGAACAGCGCGTACTCCTCGCGCGGCGTCAGGCCGAACTGCTTGGCCGCCTCCAGCGCGTTCGCGAAGGCTTCGGCCCGCCAGCGGACCGCCGGGCGGTCCCGCTCCATGACCCCGCCCGAGACGGTCGGGACCGACTGCGACCGGCCGCCCGTGGCGAGGTCTTCGCAGGCCGCCCACCACTCGCCCATGTAGATGCAGAACATCGCGAAGGCCTGACGGTGGATCGGCTGCAGGCGGTTCGTGCGCTCCAGCTCGGGACCGAGTTCGTTCCAGATTTCGAGCGCCTTGGCGTGGTGCGGCTCGTGCAGCACGCCCGGCGGCCGAAGCGCGGTCCCGACCGGCAGCTCGGCGATGGCGGCGGCCACGGCCGCCCGCTCTTCCGCCTGCCGCTGGATCCGCGACTTCCGGGTCTTGACCGACCCGTGCAGCGCACGTTGCTCCTCGGGAAGCTTGCGACGTCCCATTGCGAGCCTCCCTAAAAAAAACCTGGGCCAAATATCGCGCCGGCAGTTTTTGAGTTAACCCGCCGGTCGCGGAGCGAGGGGCCCCAGACTTTCGCCCCCCCCTCCCCGGGCGGGGTCAGATGGCGGCGGCGGCCGCCCGGAGGGCGTCGAACTCGGCGGCGGTCAGGGTCAGGGTCGACCTCGGGCCCTCGCGGTGAACCGTGGCCGGCTTGGGCGCGTCGGCCATAGGCCCCTTGGCCGGGGCCATGTTGCAGTAGTTGTTGCAGGCGTCGTCGCCCGGCGTGCATCGGCCGGGCTTGCCCTTGTCCTCGTCGAAGCCGCAGACGTGAACGCCTTCGTGCGACTTGGGCTCGCCGCGCGCGGTGACAGTCACCGTGCCGTCCGGGTTGCGGGTGAAGTTGACGAAGGCCGGGTAGATCGGCGCGCTCGTGGTGACAGCGGCTTGGCTCATGGCATGACCTCACAGAGAAGCGGCCGGCGCAGGTGGCGGGCCAGGGCGTCGAGGGTCGAGCGTCCGCGCCGTTCGGCGGCTTGCTTCGGCCCGTTGTGGCAGTCGGCGCAGCAGGACACCCACAGCGCCTCGATCCAGAACAACACCTGATCGCCGCCGTGCGGGTACAGGTGGTCAGTCAGGCTCGCGCCGCGCACGCGGGGCGGGTCGCCCCAGGCCCCGGCGGCGCAATACTCGCAGAGCGGATGGTCCCGCAGGCGGCGGGCGCTGGCCCTGCGCCACCGGGGCCCGTAGCCGCGAGCGTGCGAGGAGCCGCGCCGGGCGTCGGCTTCGCGGTCGCGGTCCGCCTTCGTCCTGGCGGGTCGGGCGCGGAACACCTTGGGGCGTGTCGACATGGGCGCTCCCCAAGAACGGCGGCGCGGGCGGATGGGCCACCACGCGCCGCCAGTTGGGAGGAAACGCCCACTAGGGGCGGGTTGAGGCCGGGGCCTTGGCGTCAGGGCGCCGCGTGTCGGGGCGGGGAGCCGTTGGGCCGCAGCCCGGCCTCTGCCCCATAGGCCAGAACGCAAGAGGCCCGCCGGGCGTCTGCCGGGCGGGCCTCACATGGCTACCGCACTCGGCTTCGCGAGCCGAGTGCTTGATCCGTGTTCGCGACCGTCTCCTGCGGCCTGTTGAAACCTAGATCTTCCGAAGGTCGGCGGTCAGCGCCGCCCGGCCCTCGTTGAGGAGCGAGACGAGAACTGATTTGCGGGCCTCGTCAACACCGACGCTCAACAGCCCATCGACCACGTCGCCGAGCTTGCGCCATTGGCGGTGATCGCGGACGGCCGGCTTGGGGTCGTGCCTGGGCTTCGAGGCGTCCCGCAGCCCGAGCTTCACGAAGCCGTCGACCTCCTCGCGCCTGATGCGGTCGATAAAGGCCTGCGTCACGCCGCGCGGCTTCCACGGATCGCACATCACGCGGGCGACGCCGATGGTCGAGAAGATGGATTGCCACCGGTCCGCGTCCAGCGTGGCCCGCGCGAAGATGATCCGGGGGAACAGCGGCACGGCCTCGACCCCGCGCCGCTTGGCCGAGGCCTCGTCGAGCAGGCGCAACGGCAGGTAGACCTCGAAGCCCTGCTTGATCAGGTTCGCCCTGGCGGTCTTCTCCTGATTGGGCTTCGTGATGACCACCAGCCAAGGCCCGTCCGCCCGGCGTTCGTCGATGCGCCCCTCCTCGCGGACCCGCTTCGGGGCGGCCTGGGCGGCGTGCTCGACGGCCGCCACGGCGTTCAGGCTCGCAAGGTCGACGTGTTCGGTCATGCGGTCTCCCCGATGGGCGCGAGCTGCGCCCCGTGCTTGCGGATGATGCGCCCGGCTCGGGCGGTCAGGTTGGCGTGGGCGGTCCGGCCGTGCGGCCGGATCGTGCGCGTCTCGGGATCCCAGGCGGCCCGGTCGAGGTAGCTCGCCGCGAAGCCCTCGTCGGTCAGAGCGACGATTTCCGCCCGCAGCTCGCCCGGCCCCTCAAATCGGCGAACCGGCTTCGCCGCCGCGCCCTCGGAAAGCCCTTCTGCCGCGCCCGGCAGGTACGACCGCCAGATCTCGTCCCGCAGGAACACGTCGAGCCCCGGCCAGCCGTGATCGCCCTTGATGCGGTCGGGATCGCGGGCGCAGACCTCGACCGCATGGCGCAGCCGTTCGGGCGTCTCGACCTGACAGGCTCGCGCCCAGGCCGCGCGCGCCGCCGGCCAACGGGTGAACTTCCGGCCCTTGTAGGGCCACAGCCTGCAGACCTCGTCGAACCCATCGTCGCCCGGCTCGCGCGCGCTCGATGTGGGTTCATCTGAGGGATCATCTGAGGGTTCTTGCCCCCTCAAATTGAGGGTTTGCTGATCGCCGATTTGAGGGTTGGAAACCGCCGATTTGAGGGTTTCCCCATCCCTCATATTGAGGGTTGGACGGCGGCCCGGCCGGGCCGGGATCGAGGCCCGTTCAGCCTTCAGCGCGGCCCGCGTTTCGGGCCTGCGGTGCAGCACGTAATCGTTGATGCCGAGCGTCCCGTCCTTCCGCTTGCGCGGCTCGCGCGAGATCCAGCCCTCGGACCACAACCACGACAGATGACGCTCGACGGTCGAGCGCCCCATGCCGGTCATTTCCATGATCCGCGAGACGGACGGAAAGCACGTCCAATCCTCGCCGGAATGATCCGTGCCGGCGTCGCCCAGGACCACCAGCACGAAGCGCGGGCCGCTCGGAAGGCCGCTGTCGAACGCCCAGTTCAGCGCCCGGTTACTCATACCCAACCCCGCTCGACCGCGAGCCACCGCGGCATGGTGAAGAACTGCGCCTGATCGCCCTCGCCGCGCCGGACCTCGGATCGTGGCGCGAAGCCCGCGCGGCCCTTCCCGCCGGGCATGGGGGCGAGGAACAGGGCCTTGTCGGTCGACGATCCGGCGACCTCGCGAAGCGGCACGGTGACGGGCGTCCGGTCCGGCGGCGCGTCCGGCGGCCGGCCGAAGAGGTCCCGCTGCGGGCTTGGCGGCGGGCGGCGCTTCATTCGTCGCCCCCGAAGATCGACGGCTGCACGGCGGCCGGCGGGCGCTCGACGGAGAGGCCCAGGCCAGGCGAGCGCATGGCCTCCTCGACCGCCGCCGCGATGCGCCGGCAGGCGGCGTCGAAATAGCGCTCCTCGCGCTCGATCCCGACGAACCGGAGCTTCCGCTCAATGCAGGCGACGCCCGTCGTGCCCGAGCCCATGAACGGGTCGATGACGGACGTCACATCACCGGGAAGGTGGTCGAGCGCCCACCGCATGACGCCGAGCGGCTTCTGGGTTGGATGGTCGCCGCGCGGTTCCCTTTTGGCCCGAGCCATGCCGTTCCACAGGTAGCGGATGCGGCGAACGGCCTTCGGCAGGTTCGTCCATGCGAGTTCGCAGTCCGCGAAGTCGCCCGTCGTCATCTTGTCCCAGACCAACCAACATGAGCTTGCGGGCAAGGCGTAGTAGTTGCCCCCGAAGATGACCGCCCAACGCCCCGCCGCACGGACCGTCGCCATCAGCTCCGCAGAAATGGGGGCGTCATCCCAGGGGTCGTCGCCGTAGTCGCGCGCGCGAACCGCATTGCTGCGCGACCGGCTCTTCCCCGCCGCCTCGCCGATCCCGTAGGGCGGGTCAGTGACCACGGCGCCGAAGCCCCCCCCCAGGGTCGGCAAGACCGCGCGACAGTCGCCCAGGTACAGCGTCGCGTCGCCGATGCGCTCGACCCTCATCGCCCGGCGCGCTCCCGCGCCCGCTCGACGGCCGCCCAATCGGGCGACGTCAGCGCCACCGGCTCGACCCACGCCTCGTCGAAGTCGGGCAGGAACCGCCCGCCGGCCTGCAGCGCGAGCGCCTGGCGCAGCGCGTCCCGGCCCCGGTCGCCCGAGGCGACGAAATCCGCCGCCCCGACTTCGAGGATGCAGTCGTCGCAGCACACGAGCGTCAGCACCGCCTCGCAGGCGATCCGCCCGCCCCGCCGGCCGGGGAAGGCCGGAACGCATATGCGGGGCGCGTGGGTGGCCGTCCGGCCGCAGCCGGTCCGCTGACAGATCATGAGGGCGGCCTCCGGAACGATGGGCGGACGGCCTCGCGCAACGCCACCAGCCCCCGAAACTTGCGCCAGCGGTCGAGCCGAAGGCGTTCGAGATCGTGGTCGGCGGCGGGGATGACGAAGAACGCATCGAGCGCCGCCTCGCGCCAGAGCGAACGGATCCTGCCGTCGCGGCGCGTGACCCGCATGACAACCCCGTCGTCATCGACGCAGGCGACGGGCGCGAGGGTCCACGTATCCGCCTCGGGGTCGACGCAGTACGCCACCAGATCGCCCGCCTGGGCCGGCCTCGCCTTTCGGCCCTGGCGACGGACCTCCCGTTCGATCATGGCGTCGGACGCGGCTATGGTCGGCAGCGGAACGATCTTTTCGTCGCTCATCGCCCGCCCTCCCGCAGCATCTTCGCGTCGGTCGGCGTCCGCACGGGAAGCAAGCGCACGTAGCGCCATCCGGCCCGGCTCTGCAGGACGATGACGAACGGCCGCACGCACCAGGGGCAGTCGACTTCGAGCGACCCGCGCGGGGCGGTCCCGTCCGGCGCGCGCTCGACGAAGCCCAGGACGTTCCCGGCCTCCTGCGCCTCGCAGATCTGGTTGAGCGTCACCGTCGCTTCGCCGGGATCGCGGCGACACCACGGGCACACCGGGACGTCGTCGGGCGACAGCTCGTCGAGCGCGCCTGTCGTCGAGGCTGGAAGCTTCGTCGGTTCCATCTAGTCGACCTCCCCGATCCGGCGGCGGTCCGCCTCGGCGTGGGCGTGGGCGTCGGCGACGAGCATCGCGTCGAGCGCGTCCGCGCCGGCCAGGACGAACCCCGCCAACCACGGCGACCAATCGTTCAGGACGAAGGCTTTCAGCAGCGCCGCGAACGCCGTCGCGGCGGCCTGGGCGGCGGGCCACGCGGGCGGGAACCCCGCCTTGTGCCGGGTCACGAGGCCGGCCAGCGCCGCCGCCTCCATGCGGTCGGGCCGGCGACCCTCGACCACGGGGCGCGCGACCGTCCGCGCCTTCTCGATCAGCAGCAGCCACGCCCGCCGCGCGTCGGCGTGGTAAGCGCCGGTGACGGCGCTGCGGCTCACGAACCGGGTTCGCGGATCAGCCATGCCGCACCCCGCCGGGTTCGCGCGCGCGTGACCTCGGCGCCGCTAAGATTTCGTTAGGCTCAACTGCGGCCCTTGGCCGCGTTCCCCGCCCCGTTATTTCCCCTTTTGGTGTACCGCAAATGGACACACCCGCATCGGTAGCGTTTGGGGGGATAGAGTACGTGGCGTCTGTAGCACTGTACGATGAACTGAGAGTTGCAATGCTTGCACTGATTTGGACAGCGCCCACATTGTCGCATGAAACCTGCGGTAGACTTCTCGACGGCGCGGCGACAACCGCAGTCGCGACCGCCGTCGACCTCCTCGGCCTGGACGAACCCCGCCGCGCTACGGCCGCCCGGTTTGGGGCCTCGCGCCTGCTGAACTCGCTCTGCGCCGCGTGCCGGGCGTGCGAGCGGGGCCGGACCGGGGAAGCGCCGCCGCTCATGCACGAGCCCCCGTGGTCGGCGGCGTGAAGCTGTCGGGCGGCACGGCGCCGCGCGTGTAGGCGAAGACCTTCTCGCGGTTGGCCTTGCGCGGCTCGACCCGGTCAGGGTCGCCGAAGGGCAGGCACCAGAGGCGGACGATCTCGTGACTGACGCCCAGGGCGCGGCCGGCCTCCCGGTAGTCGATCCCCCGCTCGAACAGCCAAAGCGCCAGGGCCGGCCGCTGTTGCGGCGCGGGCGGCGGGGCGGCGGTGGCGAGGTCGTAGGCCAAGGGTCCGTCTCGGGAGGTCTTGGCCGGGGAACCTCTGCTGATTTGCCCCGTGGGCTCAAGTGAAAACTTGACAGCCGCAAGTCTTCCCTTGATTGGCTAAATGCGATGGCTCCCTCGCTCGCTCAAGCCTTTGCGCACCGGCATGTTCCTTACATGCCCAAGGAAGCCCGCATCGACCCCGACGCCCAGGCCATCGGCCAGGCCCTGAAAGCCATCCGAGAGCGCCTGGGGCTCCGACAGCCGCACGTCGCCGAGGCCGCCGGCCTGACGGCGCAGTACGTCAGCATGATCGAGACGGGGAAGGTCCCCGGCCTCGTGAAGCCGGCCACGCAGCGCAAGATCATCGAGGCCCTGAACGCCGCGCTCGAAGCCCGCGACGGCCGTGCGCCGAACCCGCCCGTCACGATCTCCGATCTCGACGCCGAATTGGCCGGCGTCGGCGACACGCCTCGCGCCCGCCTCGCCCGGATCGCCCGCGAGCTGACCACGGCGCCGGATCCCGAGCTGCGGCAGGCGGTGTTCCCGGTCAGCGACGGCGACGTCGTCATCTCGTTCCCGGCCCACATGACGCCCGAGGGCTTCAAGGAGCTGGAGGCCTATTTCGCCATCTTCCTCAAGGCGAACAACCGCGAGAACTAGACCGCTCAAGCCCGCCGCCACGGCGGGGCTACAAGCCGACTTAAGGTTTTCCTTGATCTAAAACTTGACAGAAACAAGCGAACGCTTGCTTTCTCTGCGTCGACCCCCGCCGGCCGTTCTGTCGATGGGCGACCGGAAAGGCTAGGCCCCCCTCTAGCCGTGGACCGGCGGGGGCTCGGGGCGCTTCCATGTCCAACCCGCCGCGAACCGGGTTCGCCGCCATCCCGCCGGAACCGGCCACGGGCCAGGTCCGCCGCTTCCCGCTTCAAGCCATCGCCGGCCGCCCTCACGAGGGCCAGGCCGCCGGCCCCGACGAGCGCGTTCTCGTCGTCTACCGGGGCGAGAACACGGTCTATGACAGCCCGGCCGCCCTCGCCGAGGCGATCCGCGCGGCGGCCCCCGCGCCCGTTCCCCCGCCCGTCCGGCCGCTGGTCGCCCTCCCCGACCTCATGGCCGGGATCGTCCTGGGCGCGCTGCTCTTCGTCGCCATCGTGGGGGCGCTGTGATGGGCGCGGTCGCCCGCCCCGCCGGGGCGCCGGTCGAGCACGCCGAGTGCGCCCGCTGCGACCGCCCGACCTTCGTCAACGCCGAGCGCGTCTGCCTGCGGTGCTTCGCCGACCCGGCGGCCTGCAGCATCGACGAGCTGATCGACGCGGCCCGCCGCTGGCCGTGGATCGGGGCCGCCGCATGAGCGCCGCCCGCAACCTCCTCGACGTGGCCCGCCAGATCCGGGGCCCGACGATCATCGAGCCCCTGGGGCGCCCCGTCGCCCTGGCGGACACCCGCGCCATGATCGCCCGCCTTCGCGAGCTGATCGCCGGCCGCCCCTTCGCCCTGGCGGTTCAGACCGCCCATCACCCGGACGTCGACCCCTTCGCGGGGATCGCGGTCAAGGTCGACGGCTTCGTCGTGGCCTTCCTCGGCGACCGCTGGAACGGAGAGGGCGAGATCCGCGCCGCCCTCCGCACCCTGGAGGCCGCCCTTTGACCGCATCCCCGCCCCCCGGCGCGCTCGATCGCGAAGCCTTCGAGGCGGCGCTCGCCGACCGCCTCGTCGAGCGCTCGACGTGCCGCCGCGACCACGCCCTGCAGCTCGCCCAGGCCTACGTCAGCGAAACCCTGGCCGACAACGGCATCGCCTACGGCGCGCCCGGCTGGTCCTGGGATCGCGACGGCGCCCACGATCTCGCCGACGAGCTGCTGCAGCTCTTCGAGGCCGCGTCGTGACCCGGCCCCAGGCCCCGGCGCCCGTCGCGTGGTTTCCGCCCCGCCGCCGGTCCCCCCTCGCCTTCGTCGCCCTGGCGCTCGCCGCCCTGACCCTGCTCGCGGGCCTGACCCGCGCTCTCACCGGAGCCTGACCCTATGGCCAAGACCCCCGCCCCGAAGGCCGCCGCCAAGGCCGCCAAGACCCCGAAGACGGCCAAGACCCCCACGGCCGCGGAACCCACCGCCCAGGCCCCGAGCGCGCCGGACGTCGCCCCCGACACCGCCGCGGTCGAGCTTCCCCTGCACCTGATCGACGACAACCCCGACAACCCGCGCGGCGCCGTCGACGAGGAAGCCGACGCCGAGCTGACCGCCTCCATCGGCGCGCGCGGCGTGCTGCAGCCGATCATGGTCCGGCCGAACCCCGCCGAGCCGGGCCGCTATCTCGTCGTCATGGGCGCGCGCCGCCGCGCCTGCAGCCTCGCCGCCGGCAAGCTGACCATTCCGGCCGTGATCCGCGAAGGCCTCGACGATGATCAGGCCTTCGAGCTGGCGACCATCGAGAACGTCGCCCGCAACAACATGTCCGCGATGGACGACGCCCGCGCCTACCGCCGGATGATCGACAAGCGGATGCAGGCCGACCCGAACCTGACGCTCAAGGCGGCCAAGGAAGCGGTCAGCCTCGTCGTCGGCAAGTCGGTCCGCATCATCGAACTGCGGCTTGAATTTCTGGAGAAGCTGCCGCCGATCAAGGTCACGGAACTGGAGCGGGGCAAGATCTCGGCCAAGGAAGCGACCGAGTGGATCCGCAAGCAGCCGAAGCCCCTCACCCTGCCGGCCGCCGAATGGCTCCTCGCGCTGGAGGTCTTCGACAAGGTCAAGGCTGACCCGATCCCGCGAACCGACTACATGCGGGACCGCCTGACCGAGTGTCACGCCGACGCCCGCTTCGACGAGGACGGCCGGATCAAGCGGCTGACCGAGTACCCCAACCAACTGCTGACCACGGTCAGTCACGTTCTCGACGACGGCGGCGAGACGGGCCGCTTTCAGATCGGCGTCAGTTGGGAAGCCGAGCGGCATCTAGAACTCAAGTTCGGCGACCTCAAGACCGCCTCGCAGCGCCTTCACGCCATGGACGGGCTGCGCCAGGAACTCGGGCTTCGCCGGCTCGATCCCGGCTATTCGACGCCTTGGCTCAACGGGCCCTTCGAGGTCCCCGACAGCATCAAGGACGAGATCAAGGCCGCCCGGAACAAGCGCGCCCAGGAACGGGCCGAGCGCGTCGAGCAGGACGCGGCCCGCGAGCGTGAGGCCGCCGCCCGGCAAGCGGCGGCAGAGGCGGAGAAGGACGCCGAGAAGGCGTTCCTCGACGCGGTCATGCAGCTTGAGGCGGACATCGTCGCCGAGATCGCAACTCAAGTCCGCGATCCCGAGGCCGATCAATCGCTCACCGAGGACGAGTTCCGGCGGCGCTTCCGAGAACTCTGGACGGGGCGCGGCGTGAAGGGGCCCTTCACCATCCAGCCGGGAGAGAACCCGCGCGATGACGCCACGCAGCTCGTCGACGGCGAGGGGCGGCCGAACATGGACCGGGGCGCCGGCCTGGAAGGTCGCCGCCGTTTGATGGCGCTCGCTCTCAACTTCGCGGGCGGATGGGCGCTGTCTTCGGGCCCCCTCTTCCGGACGCCTTGGAACCCCGACGCCCCGGCCGCCAAGGCCCCGCCTGAAATCCTGCCCCGCGACCGCTTCGTCGCCATCGTCGCCGACTGCCTCGGCGAGGACTGCGAAGACCTTCCCGAAGACCCGAGCGAAGCCCTCTTCGAGGCGACCGAGCGCGCCGGCCGGGGCCTCGACGCCTTCCTCGCGCAGGAGGGGATCGACTACGGCGCGGACGGCTACGATTGGGCCGAAGACGGCGCGATGCAGCTCGCCGAGCTCGTGCGGGTGGAAGGCCTGGGCCAGGACAGCAAACCCCCCGCCGCCGACGAGCCGGCCGGCGAGGAAGCCCAGGCCGAAGACGCCGAGATCCCCGGCTTCCTGCGCCGCCTTGCCGGCGCGGGCGAAGGTGCGGAGGCGCAGCCGTGAGCGACCTCCTCTACTACCTCGACGACTACACCGATGAGGTCATGCCGTGCGACCCGGAGCTTGACGCCTGGGCCGCATGGCTCGCCGAGCCCGATCCGGATTGGAACCGGCCCGAGGCGGCGAAGGATGGCGAGATCTTCGCGGCCTCGCTCGCCGCCGTCGCCGATCTCGAATGCGTCTGGCGGGACGGAGCGTGGCGGTTCGATCAGGCCGCCGAACAGGCGCTCCGCAACCGCAAGGCCACGTTCTTCCTGCGCCACGGCGAGGGTCAAGGCTGGTGGCCGGACAACAGCGGCGACACCGCCGCCGAAGCCTTGGAGCACGCCGGCCCGCTTCATGGCCCCGACGAAGGCGACCGCGCCTGGGTGGCCGGCCTGACCTGGGAAGGCTCAGTTCAGCTCCGGTTCGCGCGCACCGACGAGGGCCCGCGCCTCTACGTTCAAGCCCAGGTCGGGAGGGCGTGATGGGGACCCGTTCCGACACGCGCGCCGCCGACCGCGAACCCGGTTCGCAGGAACCGGCCGCCACCCACAAGCGGCTCCCGCTCCCAGTCCGCGTCGCCGTGATCGTGCTCCTCGCCTTCCTCCTCGACCTCGCCGCCGTCGCGGCCGTCCTGACCTTCCTCGAAAGGATCCAGTCTTGAAAACCTGCCATCACGTCATGGTCGACCTTGAGACGATGGGCACGCGCCCCGGCTCGGTCATCTGCTCAATCGGCGCCGTCGCCTTCGACCCGGTCAATGGGGTCATGGGCTCCCGCTTCTATCGCGTCATCGACCAAGCGTCGTGCGAGGCCGCCGGCCTGACGAAGGATCCTGCGACGGTCGAATGGTGGTCCCGCCAAAGCGAGGAGGCCCGTGAAGCCCTGGCCCGCGATCCCCGCCCGCTCTTCAATGTCCTGATCGAGTTTGCCTCATGGTGGCGCGATGTCGGCGGGGTCGAGCTGTGGGCCCACGGCGCGAACTTCGACGAGGTCCTGCTGTCGGCGGCTCACAGGGCCGTGCACGTCCCGGTCCTGTGGGATTTCTGGAACGTCCGCTGCACGCGGACCCTGTACGCGGCGGCCGGCGTCAAGCCGGACCGGGCCAAGGGGGTTCACCACAACGCCCTAACCGACGCCGAGAACCAGGCCGAGGCGGTCTGCCGCGCCTACCGGATCCTTGGGCTCGCCCGGCGGTCGGGCCCGGCCGCGATCCTGCACGCCATCGCGCGGCGGATCGTCGATGGCCGAGCGGAGGCCATGACCGATGGCCGATAACTCCCTGATCGAATGGACCGACGCGACGTGGAACCCGGTGACGGGCTGCGCCGTCGTCTCGCCGGGCTGCGCCAACTGCTACGCCATGCGCCTCGCGGGCGGGCGGCTGCAACACCACCCCTCGCGCGCCGGCCTCACGACGCCGTCCAAGGCCGGGCCCGTGTGGAACGGTCAGGTGCGCCTGAATTGGGATTGGCTAGATCAGCCGATCCGCTGGAAACGGCCGCGGAAGATCTTCGTCTGCGCCCACGGCGACCTCTTCGCCGAGGGCGTGCCGACGAGCTGGATTGACCGGGTCTACGCGGCGATGATGCTCGCGCCGCAGCACACGTTCCAAGTCCTGACGAAGCGTAGCCGCCGGATGCGCGACTATTGGACGAACTCGGGCGAGTTCGGCGGCGAGGCCGCGACCGCCGCCATGCGGATCCAAGGCCACGCTCTCGAATACCTCAAGACCGGGCGCTTCCACGCTGCCGGCTACGGCCCGCACTACGCCGCCGAGCTGCGCGAGCATGGAGGCCGGCTGCGCCGCCTACCCCTCACGAACGTGTGGCATGGCGTGTCGGTCGAAGATCAAGACCGAGACTTCCGGATCCGGGACCTGATCGAGACGCCGTCTCAGGTCCGGTTCATCAGCGCCGAGCCGCTTATCGGCCCGCTCCTCCTGCCGCGCGTCGACTTTCATTGCGATCTCTGCGGCGGAACCGGGATCCTCGCCAGATGGCCGCGCGGGCGCTGCCACCAGTGCAACGGCCGCGGAATTCTGCCGGCGGTCAGCACGGATCCGAAGATCGGCGCCCCCTCGACGCCGATGCGCCGCATCGACCTTGTCATCGTCGGCGGCGAGAACGGACCCCGGCCGATGCACCCCGAATGGGTTCGGAAGATCCGCGACGACTGCACCATCACTTCGACCGCGTTCTTCTTCAAGCAATGGGGTTCGCACCGCCCGGTGCGCTGGTCTGAGGACGGCCAAACGCCAGACTTTCCGCCGGCCCTGGCCCTCGCCGTCGACGGCACGGTGACACGCGGCCCCTTCCCCCTCGAAACCCTGCCCGCCACCGCCCCCCGGCCGCGTTGGTGCATCATGGCCGAAGTCGGCAAGAGCGCCGCCGGCCGCCTCCTCGACGGCCGCACCCACGACGCCATGCCCGAGGTCCGGGCATGACCGAGCGCGAGAAGATCGCGGCGAAGATCCGCGCCCTGCGGGCCAAGACGGTCGAGAACGGCTGCACGGAAGCCGAGGCCCTGGCGGCGGCGGGCCTTGAGTTCCAACCCACGACGCTGCGGAACGGCCAGCGCGGCGGCGAAGAGTACGCGAGGGGTAGAGCCGCAGCCGAAGGCGTCGCGCTGAACCCCGGCCTCGCCGCCCAGGCCGGGGCCGCCAGGATCGGGGGCCGCGCGTGAGCCTCGCCCCCCACACGGGCCTAGACCGGCTGATCGACCTGCTGCTCGAAGCGAGCCGGCCGGTCGAGCGGGTCGAGCTGACCCCCGCCGACGCCCAGGCCATCGCCGACCACGGCGACCGCATGAAGGTGTTCGCCCACGAGGGCCGCCTCTACTACCGAGGCTTCCGCGTCGCGGTCGCCGAGCGGTCCCGCGTCGTGGCGCGGACGGGCGCCGACAGCCTCGGCTTTCCCCTTCCCGAGCGGATCGCGTCATGAGCGCCGATCACGCGCTTGCCGCCAGTGTCCGCCGCCAGCGCGGAACCGCCGAGGACGCGGTCGGGATCGCCTGCGCCGAGCTGTGGCCCTGGGCCCTCCAATTCGCGACGAGCGTCCTGCGGGCGTCCAAGCACATCGAGCCCGCCGACCGGATGGCCGCCCTGACCACGGCCGCCGAGGTCTGGCCGAAGCTCTGCCGGCGCGTGGCGCTGATCGAGGAGATCGCCCCCAACTCGACGGCCGCCGGCTTCGAGGCGGACGCCGCGATGCAAGACCTGATCGAGGCCATCGCCCGCCAGCGCCAGGCGCGCGCCCCACGACGCGGGCAAACCGCCTGACATGAGCCCGCCGCCCGCCCAGGACCGCGAGACGACGCCCGGCCCCCGGCCGAGCGAAGCCGTGTTCGAGGCGGCGAAGGCTATTGCCCGTTGGATGGCGGCGGAGGATGCTCGCGCCGCACAGCAAGCCCAGGAACAGCGTTCGTGAGCGTGACCTTCGATCAGCTAGACGCCGAGATCGCGCGTCGCCTCTCGCTCCCCCGTGACGAGATCTGGGAGCCGCCCGCCTTTATCGACGTAACCCTTGATGAGCTGCAGATGCTCAAGCACGAGGCCGAAGCCAGCGCGCCGGCCCGTGATCGCACGTTCAAACCCGATGGCGGGGGAATAACGCTTGGCAGCGAGCCCCGCTATCGTGGACTTCTGTTGCGCATCGTAGAGACCCCAGGACCAATCAGGGTCAGGGGATGGGGTGACGACGAACCGGGTTCGCACGACTAGATGCGCGCCGCCCTCTACGCCCGCTTTTCGTCGGAGCTGCAGAACGCGGCCTCGATTGCCGATCAGCTCGCCGCCGCCCGCCGGCACGCCGAGCGGATCGGGGCGACCGTCGTCGCCGAGTTCTCCGACGCGGCGATCTCGGGCGCGAGCATGGCGAACCGCCCCGGCCTGAACGATCTCCTGGCCGCCGCCCGTCGCCGGCCGCGCCCGTTCGACGTCGTCATCTGCGAAGCCCTCGACCGCCTGACGCGGTCGGGGGGCGACGCCTGGGATATCTTCGACGACCTCAAGGCCCAGGGCGTGAAGATTTCGACGGTCTCCGAGGGCGACGTGAGCATGCTTCACGTCGGCGTCATGGGGACGATGAACGCCATCTTCCTCGACGAGTTGGGGAAGAAGGTTCGCCGGGGCCTGACCGGCGTCGTCATGTCAGGCCGCCACACCTCGAAGCCGCCTTACGGCTATCGCCGCAAGCTGGCCTATGACGCAGCCGGCGAGCCGATCCGGGGCGTTCTTGAGATCGACGAGGTGCAGGCCGCCGTCGTGCGCCGGATCTACGCCGACTTTTGCGCCGGCCTGACCGTGTATCAGATCGTCGCCAAGCTGAACGACGAGGGCGTGCCGGGGCCGGGCGGGCGGCTGTGGGCCTATACCCACGTCAACGGCCGGGCCGCCTACCTCGACGGGATCCTGCGCAATCATCTCTATGCCGGCGAGCGGGTGTTCAACCGGACACACAAGGTCAAGGACCGGCGGACCGGACGGCAGACCACGCGCGCCAACCCGCCGTCCGAATGGATCCGCCAGCCCGCGCCAGAGCTGCGGATCATCGACGAGCCCACCTGGGCCAAGGCCCAGGCCCGCCTTACGGCCATCGCCGAGCGCGTGGCCGCCAGCGGCAACGCCCAGGCCGGCAATGCCCCCAAGCGCCTGTTTTCGGGCCTGATACGCTGCGGCGTCTGCGGCGGCGGCATGCACACGTCGGGGACAAACCGGGGCTACCGTTGCCTTACCCGGATGAACAAGGGGCTGGCCGGCTGCACGAACGTCAGGAGCCCGCCGGCCGACGTGCTGGAGCGGCAGGTCCTTGACGAGGTCCGCCGCGACTTCCTGCATCCCGACGTCATCGAGGCGGCCGTGCGCGAGTACCACGCCGCCAGGCGCAAGGCGGGCGCGGGCGCGGCGGTCGAGAAGGGCCAGGTCGAGCGCGACCTTGCCGAGGCCAGGCGCCGGGCCGCGCGGCTTGTCGATCAGGTGGCCGAAGGCATCCTCACCGGCCCGACCGTGCAGGCCAAGCTCGCCGAGCTGGAGGCTCGCGCCGCCGAGCTGCAGGCCCGCCTCGACGAGCTGTCACGCGGCGCCGAGATCGTGCCGATGATCCCCTCGGCCGCCGCCAACTACCGCCGCCGGATCGAGGCGCTGCAACAGGCCATCGAGAACGCCGACCAGGGCACGGCGGAGCTGGCGCAGGCCCGCGAGGCGCTGCGCAAGGTCATCCGCGCCGTCGTGATCCACCCGCTCGAAGGCCGGGGCCAATGGCGGGCCGAACTGCAGGGCGACCTGACGTCGATCCTCCTCGCCGCGTCAGGCGACCGCGAAGTAAGGATGCGTAGGGGATGAGCCTTCGTCCTGGTGGCGGTAGGCGGGGCTCTCGGGCGCCACCTTCGCGACCCAGTCCTCGATGTCGCGGCGGACGTCGGGGTCGGCGTTCTCCTGGATCAGCAGGCTGGCCGAGGTGTGGCGGCAGAAGACGGTGAGCAGGCCCGTCGTCACGCCCTGGTCCGCGACCCAGGCGACGACCTCGCGGGTGATCGCGTGCAGGCCCTGGCCGGGCGTACGGACCTCCAGCGTGCCGGCCGCCTGCCTCATCAGATGACGTCCCGGAGCCAGGCGACGAGCGGGCCGTCGGCGGGGGGCATGGGATAGTCGTCCAGCCGGGCGGGCTTCACCCAGGCGGTGGCCTGGTGCTCGTGGGCCGTGATGCGCCCCTCCCAGCGGCGGATCAGGTAGAGCGGCATCAGGAGGTGGAAGCTCTCGTACTCGTGGCTGGCGAAGACGAAGGGGGCGAGGCAGGCGCGGGCCACCTTGATCCCCAGCTCCTCCTCCAGCTCGCGGATCAGGGCCGCCTCGGGCGTCTCGCCGGGCTCGACCTTGCCGCCCGGGAACTCCCACAGGCCGGCGAGCTGCTTGCCCTCGGGCCGCTGGCAGATCAGCACCCGGCCATCGCTGTCGATCAGGGCCGCGGCGGCCACGAGCACCATGGGCTTGGTCATGTCCGGCCAATAGCCCGACCGCGCCATATCCGCCACAGGCCGCCACCGAATGGCCGGCGCGGGTTGACTTCACCGTGGCGGGCCCCGATGTACGGGCCTGCGCCCAAGTCGGCGCGATCGGCGCTCCAGCCGCGTGGGGCCTCAAACGAGGCTCAGCCTGTCGAGCCCACCGATTTCTCATAGATCCGCCCGTCACGCGGGGCGCTTCCCCAAAGACCCGCGACTTCCGCGGCCCTCGGAAAGCCCGAGCGGCCGCGTTCGGCGCATACGTGAAAGACTACAGTTTGACCCAATTCACCGACCTCGGCCTCGCCAAGCCGCTGCTCAAGGCGCTGGCCGACGAAGGCTACACCTCGCCCACGCCGATCCAGGCGCAGGCGATCCCCGGCGTGATGGCCGGCCGCGACCTGCTGGGCATCGCCCAGACGGGCACCGGCAAGACCGCCGCCTTCGCCCTTCCCATCCTGCACCGCCTCTCCGAGGACCGCCGGCCCGCGCCGCGGCGCTCGGCCCGCGTGCTGGTGCTCTCGCCCACCCGCGAGCTCGCCACCCAGATCGCCGAGAGCTTCAAGGCCTACGGCCGGCACCTGGGCCTCTCGGTCGCCATCATCTTCGGCGGCGTGAAGTACGGCCCGCAGATGCGCGCCATGGCCGGCGGCGTCGACGTGCTGGTGGCCACCCCCGGCCGCCTGATCGACCACCTTCAGGAGAAGTCGATCACCCTGGAAGGCGTCGAGACCTTCGTCCTGGATGAAGCCGACCAGATGCTGGACATGGGCTTCATCGTGCCGATCCGGCGCATCGTGAAGTTCCTGCCCCGCCAGCGGCAGAACCTGTTCTTCTCGGCCACCATGCCGGGCGAGATCGAGAAGTTGACGGGCGAGATCCTCAACCCCAACCCGCTGAAGGTCTCGGTGACGCCGCAGGCCACGACCGTGGAGCGCATCAACCAGCGCGTCCTGTTCGTCGAGCAGCAGCGCAAGCGCGCCCTCTTGGCCGAGCTGTTCGACGACGCGAGCTTCAAGCGCGTGATCGTCTTCACCCGCACCAAGCGCGGCGCCGACCGCGTGGCCCGCTCCCTGGAGCAGGTGGGCGTCGAGGCCGCCTCGATCCACGGCGACAAGAGCCAGGGCCAGCGCGAGCGGGCGCTGGCGGCCTTCAAGGCGGGCGACGTGCGCGCGCTGGTGGCCACCGACATCGCCGCGCGCGGCATCGACATCGACGCGGTCAGCCACGTCGTCCAGTTCGAACTGCCCAACGTGCCGGAAGCCTACGTCCACCGGATCGGCCGGACGGCCCGGGCCGGCGCCGACGGCTCGGCCGTGGCGTTCTGCGCCGACGACGAGCGCAACCTGCTGAAGGACATCGAGAAGGTGACGCGTCAGCGCATCCCCTCGTTCGACCGCCGCAACGACCGCCAGCTCGGCGCGGCCACCGCCGCCATGCCCGAGACCGGCGGCAAGCCCGAGCGGTCGGAACGCTCGGCCCAGCCCCATCGCGGCCAGCACAAGGCCAAGCCGAACCGCAACCACGGCGAGGCCAGGCCCGGCCACCGCCATGAAGGCGGCGCGGCGCGCGCGGCCGGCGACAAGCCGGCGCGCCCGACCTTCAAGGGCCCGCGTCGCGGCGGCGGCGGCCGTTCGGGCGTCTGGTCGAACCACTGACGAGCCGAGGCGCCGCCGCGTGCGGCGCCTCGCCTCAAGCCTGATGGGGCGTCGCCTCCGCGATCCAGGCGAGATAACCCGGATCGCCCTCGGCCACCGGCATGGCGATGACCTCGGGCTGTTCGTAGCCGTGCAGGGCCAGGATGCGGCCGTGGACGTTCTCGAACAGCTCGCGGCGGGTCTTGATGAGCAGCAGGTGCTCGTCCTGGCGCTCGATCTTCCCCTTCCAGCGGTAGCGGCTGTGGACCGGCAGGATCTGGACGCAGGCGGCCAGCCCTTCCTCCAGGAGCGCGTCGGCGATCCGCTCGGCCTCCTCGAACAGCGCCGTGGCGGTCTGGATCACGATGGCGTGGGTCATCGGCGTCAGCTCCGGTAGTCGCCGTTGATCTCGACGTAGCGCTTGGTGAGGTCGCAGGTCCAGACGGTGGAGCTGGCGCGGCCCACGCCCACGTCGACGGTGACCTCCAGCTCCTTCCTCTTCATGTAGGCGCTCATCTTCGCCTCGTCGTAGGACGGCGCGATCAGGCCGTCCTGGGCCGCCCACAGGTCTCCGAACTTCACGCTCAGGCTGTCGCGGTCGATGGGCTCGTCGGCCTTGCCCACGGCCATGACGATGCGGCCCCAGTTGGCGTCCTCGCCGGCGAAGGCGGTCTTCACCAGGGGGCTGTCGGCGATCGACTTGGCGATCCTGCGGGCCGAGGCGGCCGTCTCGGCGCCGGTGACGGTGATCTTGATGAACTTGGTGGCCCCTTCCCCGTCCCGGACGAGCTGGTGGGCCAGGTCCATCAGCACCCCTTCCAGCTTGTCGCGGAAGTCGGCCAGGCGCTTGTCGCCGGCGCGACTGATCCGGGGCGCGCCGGACTGGCCGGTGGCGAACAGCAGCAGGGTGTCGTTGGTCGAGCGGTCGCCGTCCACCGTCACGGCGTTGAAGGTGTTGCGCGTGTAGAGGCTGACGAGCGCCTGGAGCGCGCCGGGCGAGATGGCCGCGTCGGTGACCACGAAGGCCAGCATGGTGGCCATGTCGGGCGCGATCATGCCCGAGCCCTTGCAGATGCCGCCGATCCGCACCGTCGTCCCGTCGATCGTGGCCTCGGCGTAGGCGCCCTTCGGGAAGGTGTCGGTGGTCATGATGGCCCGGGCCGCGGCCGCCCAGCCGTCGTCGGTGAGCCGGCCCTCGATGTCGGCCAGGCGGTTGGTGATCCTGGCGTCGTCCAGCAGGACGCCGATGACGCCCGTCGAGGCCACCATGACGTCGCGCTGGCGGCAGTCGAAGCGCTTGGCCACGCCCGCGGCCACCCGGCGCACGGCGTCGGCGCCTGGCTTGCCGGTGAAGGCGTTGGCGCAGCCGGCGTTGACCACCAGCGCCCGCGCGCCCTCGCCCTTGGTGGCCTCCAGGTGGCGCTTGCACCAGTCGACCGGCGCGGAGCCCACGCCGTGCCGGGTGAAGACGCCCGCGGCGCTGGCGCCTTCGGGGAACACCATGACCAGCAGGTCGTCGCGCTCGTGCTTGTAGAAGCCGGCGCGGCCGGTCGCCATCTGGACCCCGGCGATGGGCCGCATCCGGGGGAACGGCACGGCGAGCGGCGAGACCGGCATGGCCGACTTGTCCGCCTTGGCGGCGGCCGTCGCGACCGGCGCCTCGAAGGCGTGGGCCTGCTTCTCGGCGCGTTTCAGCGCCGCGCGCTTGAGCGCGCTGGCCAGGGGGTCGAGCGCCCGTTCCAGGGTCTGGCCGACCACCTCCACCGGCTTGGGCGCCGCCTTGGTCTTGGAGGGCTTGCGGGTCATGTGCGGTTTCCCTGGGTCGGGCTGGAGGCGGTCTTGTCCGGGACCGGTGGCTTGGGAGCCCCGCCGCGCGCCTTGGGCGCGTCGGCCGGCGGAGCGGCGCGGGGCGCGCCCTCCTGCGGCTTGACGAGAGTTTCGATCCTGGCCTTGCCGCGCAGCTTCTCCAGCAGGTCGCGGATGCGGTCGTAGGTCAGGAAGCGCACGATCTGGGGCCGGGCGGCCTCCAAGGTGATCGGCTGCTCCAGGCGGCGGTCCTCGACCTTGACCAGGGCGAAGCCGCCCTCGACCGGGAACGGGCCCACGATCTGGCCGGGCTTCGCGGCCTTGAGCGCCGTGTCGTAGACGTCCGGCATGACGTCGGTGGTGAAATAGCCCAGGTCGCCGCCGTTGAAGCGGGTGGCCGCGTCGCGGGAGCGCTCCATGGCCAGGGCCTCGAACGAGGCGCCGGCGGCCAGCAGCTTCTTCACCGCCTCGGCGTCGGGCTCGGTGGCGACCACGATCTGACGGGCGCGGATCTCCTCCGAGCGCTTGGCGAGCTTGCGCTGCTCCTCGTAGAGGCCGCGGATGTTGTCCTCGGTCACCGCGTCGGCGACCACCTTCTCCACCAGCATGTCGCCCAGGATGCGGTCGCGCGCGGCCGCCAGCCGGCGCTGGGCCACCGGGTCCTGGTCGAGCTTGCGCTTCAGGGCCTCGGCCGCCAGCAGCTTCTGGTCGACCACCTCGTCCAGCACCCGGCGGAACAGGTCCGAGGACGGGTCCAGCGGCTCGCCCTCGCCGATCAGCCCCTGGGCCACCGCCTCGCGCTTGACGTCCGAGACCCAGACGGTCCCGCCGTTCACCCGGGCCACGGCCACGTCGCCGCGCTCGGGCGGGCGGTCGCCGTCGCCGCCGCGCCCGCAGGCGGAAAGCCCGGCGACCAGCGCCAGCACGAGACAGGCGTTGCGGAACGGTGTTGCGGCCGCCATGCGGTGTCACCCCCGGGTTTTCTTAGGAGCGAAGGCGCGCTGGAAGGCGCGGCCCGTCCCTAGCCATTTCCGTCACGGGATGCAAAGGTTGCGCCCCGGTTCCAACGCTTGTTTAAAAGCGCCCGATCATTGTTCCGGAGGATCATTTAAAATGCGCGAAGCGGTCATCGTCTCCTACGCCCGAACGGGCCTCGCCAAGTCCATGCGCGGCGGGTTCAACATGACGCCCACCGTCTCGATGGCCGCGCACGCGGTGAAGCACGCGGTCGAGCGCTCGGGCCTGGCCCCGGCCGAGGTCGAGGACGTGTTCATGGGCAACGTGGCCCACGGCGGCGGCAACCTGGGCCGCCAGGCGGGCCTGCTGGCCGGCCTGCCGATCACCACCTCGGGCGTGACCGTCAACCGCTTCTGCTCCTCGGGCCTCCAGACCATCGCCATGGCGGCGGGCTATGTGCGCAACGACGGCGCGACGGTGGCGGTGGCCGGCGGCGTGGAATCCATCTCGATGCCGAACCCCGGGATCGGCAGCGCCGAGAACTTCGATCCGAAGCTGACCGAGATGTATCCGGCGATCTTCATGCCGATGATCGACACGGCCGACATCGTGGCCGAGCGCTACAACGTCAGCCGCGAGGCCCAGGACGAGTACTCGCTGGAAAGCCAGCGGCGCATGGCCGCGGCCCAGCAGGCCGACAAGTTCAAGGACGAGATCGTCCCGATGAAGACCAAGATGAAGGTGGTCAACAAGGAGACGAAGGAAGAGTCCGTGGTCGACTACGTGGTCGCCAAGGACGAGTGCAACCGCCCCGACACCACGCTTGAAGGTCTCGCCGGCCTTCAGCCGGTGCGCGGCCCGGGCAAGTTCATCACCGCCGGCAACGCTTCGCAGCTCTCGGATGGCGCTGCCGCCGTGGTCGTGATGGAAGGCAAGGAGGCCGAGCGCCGCGGCCTGGAGCCCATGGGCGTCTTCAAGGGCTGGGCCGTGGCCGGCTGCGAGCCCGACGAAATGGGCATCGGCCCGGTCTTCGCCATCCCGCGCCTCCTGGAGCGCCACGGCCTGAAGATCGACGACATCGACCTTTGGGAGCTGAACGAGGCCTTCGCCAGCCAGTGCCTCTACTGCCGCGACAAGCTGGGCATCGACCCGGCCAAGTACAACGTCAACGGCGGCTCCATCGCCATCGGCCACCCCTTCGGCATGACCGGCGCGCGCCTGGCGGGCCACGTCCTGCAGGAAGGCAAGCGCCGCGGCGCCAAGCACGTGGTCGTCTCCATGTGCATCGGCGGCGGCATGGGCGGGGCGGGCCTGTTCGAGGTCTTCTGATCTCCACCCCATGGGATTGAGATGAGGGCGGCGTCTCGGCGCCGCCCTTTTTCTTAGGCCGGCGTGTAGGCGCCGAGGCGACGGACGCGCCCGCAAGCTTCACTGGGCTTCGTTCGCCCCGTTAATGTGGCTGTATGTCCATCCCCAGCCTGAACACCGAACGGCTTGTCCTGCGGGCGCCTGCAGCCTGCGATTTTCCAGTCTACCGCGACTTCTATGGCGACGCGGAGGCCTCGGCCTTCTACGGCGGACCCCTGACCCCTGCGCTGGCGTGGCGCAAGCTCGCCTACGACATCGGGCACTGGTCGCTGCGCGGATTTGGCATGTGGACCGTCACGCTCAGGGCGGACGGCTCTGTCGTCGGCGGCTGCGGTCTCGTGTGGCCGGAGGGGTGGCCGCGGCACGAGCTCACGTGGTGGATCGTTCCGGCGGCCCGGCGCCATGGGTACGCATTCGAGGCCTCCCGCGCGGCCGTCCGCTGGGGCTATGACGCCTTAGGCTTCGAACGGGTCGAGACGCATATGGACGATGAGAACGCGCCGGCCCGCACCCTCGTCGAGAAGCTGGGCGGCGTGGTGATCGATCGCCAGGCCTTCCCCGACGGGATCAGCCGGAACATCTACGCCCTGCCGAAGGTGTGAACCCTCGTCACCCGCTGGGGGCTCCGCGTTGACTTGGGCGGGGGTAGTCCTTAAGTCACCCACGCCCCAAAAGAGCGGCTTTTCCGGCGCGCGAAGGGCCCCAGTCGCCGTCGATCGGATACCTTCCCTTGAGCATCTTCCAACGGTTCTTCGGTTCTTCCAACGACCGCAAGGTCAAGGCCATGCAGGCGCGGGTCCTCAAGATCAACGCGCTGGAGCCCAAGATCCAGGCGCTGTCCGACGCCGAGCTGCGGGGCAAGACCGACGAGTTCAAGGCCCGGCTCGCCAAGGGCGAGACCCTGGACCAGATCCTGGAGGAGGCCTTCGCCGTGGTGCGCGAGGCCGCGCGCCGGACGCTGGGCCAGCGGCACTACGACGTGCAGCTCGTGGGCGGCATGGTCCTGCACCAGGGCGGCATCGCCGAGATGCGGACCGGCGAAGGCAAGACGCTGGTGGCCACCGCGCCGGTCTATCTGAACGCCCTCGCCGGAAAGGGCGTGCACGTCATCACCGTCAACGACTACCTGGCCCAGCGCGACTCTGAGTGGATGAGCCAGGTCTACGGCTTCCTGGGCCTGACCACCGGGGTGATCGTCCACGGCCTCAGCCAGGGCCAGCGCCAGGCCGCCTACCGCAGCGACATCACCTACGGCACGAACAACGAGTTCGGCTTCGACTACCTGCGCGACAACCTGGTCTATGAAGCGGGGGAGATGGTCCAGCGGGGCCACAACTTCGCGATCGTCGACGAGGTGGACTCGATCCTGATCGACGAGGCCCGCACCCCGCTGATCATCTCGGGCCCGACCGAGGACCGGTCCGAGTTCTACAAGACCATCGACCTGCTCATCAAAGAGCTGATCAAGGACCCCGCGACCTTCGACCACGACGAGAAGCAGCGCCAGGTCATCCTGACCGAGGAAGGCTCGGAGCGGATCGAGCAGATCCTGGAGGAAGGCGGCCACCTGGCCGAGGATTCCGCCGGCCTCTACGACCCGGCCAACGTCTCGGTCGTCCACCACGTGAACCAGGCGCTGCGCGCCAACGTCCTCTATGTGCGCGACAAGGACTACATCGTCCGCGCCGGCGAGGTGATCCTGATCGACGAGTTCACCGGCCGCATGATGCACGGCCGCCGCCTCTCGGAGGGCCTGCACCAGGCCATCGAGGCCAAGGAAGGCGCGGTCATCCAGCCCGAGAACCAGACGCTCGCCTCGGTCACCATCCAGAACTACTTCCGCCTCTATTCCAAGCTGTCCGGCATGACCGGCACGGCGGCCACCGAGGCCCAGGAATTCCTCGACATCTACAAGATGGACGTGGCCGAGATCCCGACCAACCGGCCCATCCAGCGGATCGACGACGACGACGAGGTCTATCGCACCGCCGCCGAGAAGAACCAGGCGATCATCAAGCAGATCGAGGACTGCCATCGCCGCGGCCAGCCGATCCTGGTGGGCACGGTGTCGATCGAGAAGTCCGAACAGCTCTCCGAGCTGCTCAAGGCCCACAAGTTCGAGATCGACGGCAAGACCAAGACCGGCATCCCGCACAACGTGCTGAACGCCCGCTACCACGAGCAGGAAGCCCTGATCGTGGCCGACGCCGGCGTGCCGGGCGCCGTCACCATCGCCACCAACATGGCCGGCCGCGGCACCGACATCCAGCTCGGCGGCAACGTCGACATGAAGCTGGCCAAGTGGCGCGAGGAGCAGCGCGCGGCGGGTGTCGAGGTCACGCCCGAGCAGGCCTTCGCCCAGCGCGCGGTGATCGAGGCCGAGATCAAGGACCTGAAGGAGAAGGCGCTGGCCGCCGGCGGCCTCTACGTCCTGGGCACCGAGCGCCACGAGAGCCGCCGGATCGACAACCAGCTGCGCGGCCGGACGGGCCGCCAGGGGGACCCCGGCCGCTCGAAGTTCTTCCTGTCCTGCGAGGACGACCTCTTGCGCATCTTCGCCGGCGACCGGCTGGACGCGATCATGCGGACCTTCGGCGTGCAGGAAGGCGAGGCTATCACCCACAAGTGGCTGAACAGCGCCATCGCCACCGCCCAGAAGCGCGTCGAGCAGCGGAACTACGAGATCCGCAAGAACCTGCTGAAGTACGACGACGTCGTGAACGACCAGCGCAAGGCCGTGTTCGAGCAGCGCCAGGAGTTCATGGAAGCCTCCGACCTCTCGGAGGTGATCGCCGAGTTCCGCCGCGACACCATCAGCGACCTCGTCCAGCGCCACCTGCCGCCCAAGGCCTACGCCGAGCAGTGGGACGTGGCGGGCCTGGCCGCCCAGACGCAGCACCTCCTGGGCCTCGACCTGCCGATCGCCGAGTGGGCCGCCGAGGACGGCATCGCCAACGAGGAGATCGAGGAGCGCATCGTCAAGGCCGCCGACGCCCGCGCCGAGCAGCGCAACGCCATGGTCGGCGACCACATGCGCAACGTCGAGAAGAGCTTCCTGCTGCAGACCATCGACCTGCAGTGGCGCGAGCACCTGATGCACCTCGACCACCTGCGCAACGTGATCGGCCTGCGCGGCTACGGCCAGCGCGACCCTCTGAACGAGTTCAAGACCGAGGCCTTCTCGCTGTTCGAGAAGCTGCTGGTGGACCTGCGCCAGAACGTGACCCGCTGGCTGATGACGGTGGAGTTCCAGTTCGAGGAGCCCCCGGCCCCGCCGCCCGGCCAGATGTTCGAGGTGCATCTCGACCCGCTGACCGGCGAGAACGAGGCGGGCGGCTTCCTGCCCGACAACATCTCGCCCGAGCAGCGCGAGGCCCTGCCGGTCACGTCCCTGCCGGACGGCTGGGAGGACACCGGCCGCAACCAGCCCTGCCCCTGCGGCTCGGGCAAGAAGTTCAAGCACTGCCACGGCGCGCTGGTCTGATCGCTTCCCTCCCCTTCATGGGGGCGGAGGGGCTTGCCCGCCCCCACGGAAGGTCCTGAAACTCCCGCGAAAGCGTTGGGAGGGACGACCATGGGCGAAGTGCTGCCCCAAGTGCTGCCGAAGGCCTGCATCATCGGCGCCGGCCCGTCCGGCTTCACCACGGCCAAGCGGCTGAAGGACCTGGGCGTCCCGTTCGACTGCTTCGAGATGTCGGACGACATCGGCGGCACCTGGTACTTCAGGAACCCCAACGGCCAGTCGGCCTGCTATGAGAGCCTGCACATCGACACCTCGAAGTGGCGCCTGGCCTTCGAGGACTATCCCGTGCCGGCGGACTGGCCGGACTTCCCCCACCACCGCCAGCTCCTGAGATACTTCCACGACTACGTGGACCACTTCGGGCTTCGGCCGCTGATCACCTTCAACACCGCCGTGACCCACGCCGAACGCAGGGCGGACGGCCTGTGGTCGGTCACGCTGTCGAGCGGCGAAACGCGGCTCTACGACGTGCTGTTCGTCTGCAACGGCCACCACTGGGACCCCCGCGTCCCGGAGTATCCCGGCAGGTTCGACGGCCCGGCCATCCACTCCCACCACTACCGCGACCCGTTCGACCCGGTGGACATGCGGGGCAAGAACATCGTCGTGGTGGGGATGGGCAATTCGGCGATGGACATCGCCTCGGAGCTTTCCCAGCGGCCGATCGCGAAAAACCTGTGGGTCGCCGCCCGCCGGGGCGTCTGGGTGCTGCCGAAGTACATGGACGGCAAGCCGGCCGACAAGGCGGCGCTGCCGCCGTGGTTCCCGCGCAAGCTGGGGCTGGCCCTGGCGCGCAGGAAGATCAAACAGTCCATCGGCCGGATGGAGGACTACGGCCTGCCCAGGCCCGACCACGAGCCGCTGGAGGCCCACCCCTCGGTCTCGGGCGAATTCCTGACGCGGGCCGGCTGCGGCGACGTGAAGTTCAAGCCCAACATCGCCGAACTGATGGGGAAGAAGGTCCGCTTCGAGGACGGCAGCGTCGAGGACGTGGACGCCATCGTCTACGCCACCGGCTACCGGATCAGCTTCCCGTTCTTCACCGACCCCGAGCTGCTGCCCGACGCCGAGCACCGCTTCCCGCTGTTCAAGCGGATGATGAAGCCGGGGATTCCCAACCTGTTCTTCATGGGCCTGGCCCAGCCCCTGCCGACCCTGGTGAACTTCGCCGAGCAGCAGGCCAAGCTGGCCGGCGCCTACCTCACGGGCCGCTACCGGCCGCCCTCGCCCGCCGAGATGGCCGAGATCACGGCGAAGGACGAGGCGCTGCACCTCGGCCCCTACTACAAGTCCGCCCGGCACACGATCCAGGTGGACTTCGGCGTCTATGTCCGCGACCTGCTGAAGGAGATCGAGCGGGGCGCCAAGCGGGCGAAGGCGGCGGGGAACGCCCTGCCCGTTCCGGCCCGCGCGGTCAGCGCGTCACGATCGGGAAGTCCGGCCGCGGCGGCGTGAGGAAGCCCAGCAGCCGCTGAAGCGCGGCCGCGTCGCCCGGAAGCTGGAGGCGCGCGCCGGCGAAGGCGACGGCCAGGAACTGGGCCCGGGGCGCGGTGACGACAGCCTCGGCAGGCCCCTTCGGGTCGGCCTCCCAGGTCAGCACGTCGTTCCGGACGGCCACGCGGAAGTGCTCCTTGCGGTCGGGGAAGACGAGGTCGACGCTGGCCGACTGGCCCTTGGACTTCTCCGGGTCCAGGCGCACGGCCATGAGGTCGAGCAGCATGGGCGTGGGCGTGGCGCGCAGCATGTCGGCCGAGGCCGTGGGCGGGCGTCCCGGCCGGACGCCGGCCCGCAGCTCCTGGGCGCCGGTCAGGTACATGTTCCGCCAGATGGCGCTCTCGGCCTCCGCGCCCAGCTTGTCGTAGACCCCGGCCAGGAACTCGCGCGCCGCCGTGTTCGCCGCGTCGGCCAGGACGAGACGATTGGCGAGCG
Organism: Phenylobacterium sp.; assembly: GCF_046463815.1. Classification (GTDB taxonomy): domain Bacteria; phylum Pseudomonadota; class Alphaproteobacteria; order Caulobacterales; family Caulobacteraceae; genus Phenylobacterium. Next base: position 45,917 of record NZ_JBKBRO010000018.1, read on the forward strand.
CGACGGCCCAGCGGTCGTCGCCGGCGGCCAGGGCCTCGCGGGCGCGGGCCAGCACCCGATCGGCCCCGCCCATGGCGGCCACGTAGCGCGCGCTCTCGTCGGCGGGATCGAGGGGGGCGAGGTTGGCCGGGTTGGCGTCGTACCAGCCCATGTAGCGCTGGTAGACGGCGCGGCTGTTGAAGCTGAGCGTGCCGTAGTAGCCGCGGTTGTACCACTCACGGTCCAGGGCCTCGGGCAGCCTGATCCGGTTGGCGATCTCTGGGCCGGTAAGGCCATCGTTCATCAGCCGCACCGACTGGTCGTGCAGGTACTTGTAGGCGTCGCGGTGCTTGCCGACGTAGTCCGCGATCGCCTCGCGTCCGAAGCGCGGCCAGGCGTGGCTGGTGAACAGCACGTCCGTCCGGTCGCCGTAGAGCCTGAGCGACTCCGTCAGGTAGTCCGCCCACACCTTGGCGTCGCGCACCAGCGCGCCCCGGGGCGTGAGCAGGTTGTGCATCGTGGCGTTGGCGTTCTCGGCCAGGCTGAGGGCCTTCAGGTCCGGCAGGTAGATGTTCATCTCGGCCGGAGCCTCGGTCCCGGGCGTGAGCTGGAACTGGAGCCGGACGCCGTCGACGACCAGCTCCTGGCCGGTGCGCACGATCTCGACGTTGGGCGCGACGAGCGTCTGGGTCCCCGCGCTGACCCCCTGGCCGATGCCCGAACTGACGGGACCCTCGGGCCCGCGCGGCAGCAAGGTTCCGAACTGGTAGACGGCCCGGCGCGCCATGGCGGGGCCGGCGATGATGTTCTCGCTGACCGCATGCTCCAGGAAGCCCTGGGGCGCGATCACCTGGACGCGGCCGACCTCCACGTCGGCGGGGTCGACCATGCCGCGTGCGCCGCCGAAGTGGTCGATGTGGCTGTGGGTGTAGATGAGCGCCACGACGGGCCGGGCGCCGAGCTTCTGGTTCGCGAGGTCCAGGGCCGCGCGCGCCGTCTCGGCCGAGGTCAGCGGGTCGATGACGATCCAGCCGGTCTTGCCGGCGATGAAGGTGGCGTTGGCGAGGTCGAAGCCGCGCACCTGCCAGACCCCCTCGGTGACCTTGAAGAGGCCGTGCTTGGACAGAAGCTGGGCCTGGCGCCACAGGCTGGGGTTCACCGTGGCCGGGGCCTCGCCCTTGAGGTAGGCGTCGGCCGAAAGGTCCCAGACCACCCGGCCGTCCGCGGCGGTGATCTTCGGATCGGCCCGGGTGGCCACGAAGCCGCGCTCGGCGAAGTCGAAGTCCTGCCGATCGGCGAAGTCGGGCCCGGCCGCCGCCGGCCCCGCCATGCACAGGATCGCGGCCGCCAGGCCGCCCAGCCAGGTCCGCATGCGGACGCCTCCCTCATGTTCGTTGGCGTCCGCAAGACCACGTTATCGGGGTTAAGTCTAGAAACCCACCCAGTTGCCGTGGAAGCCGAAGGGCACGCGGCGGGGGACCTCGGCCACGCCGATCGGCCCCTTGGCGATGTCCTGGGCCTCGAAGATCAGCAGGTCCGAGCGGTTCTCGGCGGCCCGCCAGACCACCGCCGTCAACCAGCCGTCGCCCTCGGGCGCGTCGGCCGAGCGGGGCGTGAAGACGGGCTCGGATGTGATGTCGCCGTCCGGCAGGGCGTACACCTGCCGCGCGCCGGTCGTGACGTCGAGGTGGGCGATGGCGGTCTGCCTGATGGTCTTGCCGTTCGTCGGATCGGCCGCGTACCAGCCGTGGCGGTGCTTCCGGGTTTCGACGCGCGGATCGACCCTGGGGAATTCGCCGTCGAGGTCGTCCAGCGGCTCCTCCCTGATGGTGTCGCTGTTCCCCGCGAGGTCGAAGGTCCAGCGGACCATGCGCGCGGCCGTCTTACGGCCCGGCGAGCCGTCGGCGTTGGGGAACAGCGGGGCGGCGTCGTAGCGCATGACGTCGGCCACGATCCGATCCCCCTCCTCCCAGGCGTTCAGGGGATGGAAGACGTAGCAGGCCTCGGTGTTGAACCAGCGGATCGAGCCGACGTCTCCGTCGCGGCGCATGACGCCGACGAAGCTGCCCTTCTCCGGCTCCCAGGCGAAGGCGGGCCTGCCGCTCATCGCCCGCTCCAGGCTCGCGGTCAGCGGCAGGATGGGGAACAGCACGTGGTTCTCGGTGACCATGAAGTCGTGGACCATCGCGGCGTAGGGCGCCTGGAAGTCGTCGCGGCGGACCACGTTTCCGTTGGCGTCGGTGACGCCGTAGCTCATGCCGGCCGAGAGCGGCATGTCGCCGACGCCATAGGCGAACCAGACCATCTCGCCCGACACCGGGTCGAGCTTGGGATGCGCCGTGGTGCGGCCCCGGTAGGCCTCGGCGTAGCCCACGGTCTCCAGCGTGCGCGGGTCCATGCGGGTCGGCAGGTGGCCCTCCTCCAGCGCCAGCAGCTTGCCCGCGTGCCAGACGATGTTGGTGTTGGCCACGCCCGAATCCTGGCCGAGGACCGAGGGGTCGGTGGTCATGGGGTTGCCGAAGCTGCCGAACAGCGAGCGGCCGGCTTCGTGCTCCAGCTTCCACTTGGGCGTGCGGACCCAGCGGTTGCGGTAGGTCGCCTTGCCGCCTTCGAGATAGAAGCCGTGGACCATGCCGTCGCCCGAGAACCAGTGGTGGTTCGGGTCGCGGGGCTCGAACTGGGGATTGGGGCCGATGCGGAACAGGGCGCCCCTCAGGCCCGCCGGGATCTCGCCCTTCACCTTCAGCTCGAAGTCGTCCTCCGACCGGACCGGACCGAAGTTGTCCGCCAGATAGGGATTGATGCGCGCGTCGCCGTCCATGGCCGTTCCTCCCGGCTCATACGTCTTACGTTGTAAATTTATGAGGTAAGGGCTAGGCCAAGGCAAGCGCTTGTTTTCCGGGTGAGTCTCGATGCCCCGCGTGCTGACCGAAACCGACGTCGCGGAGTTCCGCGAGCGCCTCTGCGGCGCGGCCGAGCGGCTGTTCGCCGAGAAGGGTCCGGACGCGGTGACCATGCGCCAGCTCGCCGCCGCCCTGGGGGTCTCGCCCATGACCCCCTACCGCTACTTCAAGGACAAGGACGACATCCTGGCCGCCGTGCGCGCCAATGGCTTCAACCGCTTCGCCGAAGCGCTGGAGACGGCCCGCGAGACGGCGGGCAGCGCGCGGGCCAAGGGGGCGGCGGTGGGCGAGGCCTATGTCACCTTCGCCCTGGAGCATCCGCAGACCTACAAGCTGATGTTCGACCTCAACCAGCCCTACGAGGGCCGCTATCCCGAGCTGGCCGCGGCCGCCGCCCGGGCCCAGGCGACCATGAGCGGCTATGTGCGGGACCTGGTGGCGGCGGGCGTGCTGGCCGGCGATCCCGAGCAGATCGGCACCATGTTCTGGGCCGCCGCCCACGGCGCGGTCGTGCTGGAGCTTTCCGGCAAGCTGCCGAAGGGCTCGGCCCGGGGCCTGCACCACGCCATGGCCCAAGCCATGAGCCGGGGCCTGCGTCCCGGCGCCGCCTGACCCAACGCCACCCGGCTTGACCGCCGCCGCGTCACCCGCCGAGGCTCCCAGGCCTCAGGAGGACGCCCCATGTCGAAACCCCAGCCGTTCGAGGCCAACTGGAGCGAGGCCCAGGTCGAGGCCCTGCTGGCCCAGGTGCGGGCCTATCCCTGGCCGCCGGCGCCGCAGGCGCCCGACGGCTGGGCCTACGGCTGCGACAGCGCCTATCTGAAGGGGCTCTGCGACCACTGGACCGGCGCCTACGACTGGCGCGCGGCGCTGGCCGAGCTCAACCGCTTCCCGCAGTTCACGGCCCGCGTCTCGGATGAGGTCGGGGACTTCGACATCCACTTCGTCCACGTGGTCGGCGAGGCGGGCGGCAAGCGGCCCCTGCTGCTGACCCACGGCTGGCCGGGCTCGCACTACGAGTTCTGGCAGGCGATCGAGACGCTGGCCTTCCCCAGCCGCTTCGGGGGCGACCCCGCCGACGCCTTCGACCTGGTGATCCCCTCGCTGCCGGGCTTCGGCTTCTCGTCCAAGCCTGCGCGGCCGATTGGCCAGCGGGCGACGGCGCGGCTGTTCAACACCCTGATGACGCAGGTGCTGGACTACGACCGCTATCTCGCCCAGGGCGGCGACTGGGGAGCGCTGGTGACCTCGTGGCTCGGCCACGAGCACGGCGAACACGTCAAGGCCATCCACCTCAACATGATCGGCTTCCGCCCGGCGGGCGGGCCGACCTCCGAGGCCGAGACGGGCTGGATCCAGCGCCAGCAGGCGATGATGGAGGTGATGGGCGCCTACTTCCGCCTGCAGGCGTCCAAGCCCCAGTCCCTGGCCTGGCTGGGGGCGGGCAATCCGGTGGGTCAGGCGGCCTGGATCGCCGAACGCTTCCACGACTGGGGCGACCTGCGCGCCAAGTCCATGGACGAGGCCTTCCCGAAGGACCGGCTGCTGACCAACATCATGCTCTACGTCATGACCGGCGGGTTCACGACCGGCGCCTGGTACTACCGCGGCCTGCTGGAGGAAGGCGGCGTCGCGCCGCTGAAGGACGGCGAGCGCTGCGAGACGCCGACCGCCTTCGCCAACTTCCCCGGCGAGCCGCTCTACACCGCCCCGCCCCGGAGCTGGGCCGAGCGGGCCTACAACATCGTGCGCTGGAGCGAGATGCCGAGGGGCGGCCACTTCGCGGCGATGGAGGAGCCCGATCTGTTCGTGGACGAGGTCCGCGCCTGGGCTAAACAGGCGGGATGACCGCCCGCTACGACTTCGCCTCGGACAACACCGCCCCCGCCGCGCCGGAAGCGCTGGAAGCGCTCATCGCCGCCAACACCGGATTCACCTCGGGCTACGGGACCGACCCCGTCAGCGCGCGCGCCGCCGACCTGGTGCGCGAGCTGCTGGACGCCGACGCCGAGGTGCGCTTCGTGGCCTCGGGCACGGCGGCCAACGCGGTGGCCCTGGCGGCGCTCTGCCGGCCGTTCGAGGCGGTGCTGGCCCACGAGCACGCCCACATCTGCACCGACGAGACGGGAGCTCCCGGCTTCTTCGGCCACGGCCTCGGCCTGGTCGGGCTGAAGGGCGCCTCGGGCAGGATCGACCCCGCCGCCCTGGCCGGACCGCTTGCGGCCCCGGACGTCTCCTACCGCCAGTCCCCGGCGGCGCTCTCGCTGACCAACGCCACCGAGTACGGCACCGTCTACACGGCCGCCGAGCTGAAGGCGCTGACCGGGCCGGTGAAGGCCCGGGGCTACGGCGTCCACCTCGACGGGGCGCGGCTGGCCAACGCCGCGGCGGCCGGCTTCGACCTGAAGGCGATCAAGGACCTGGGCGTCGACATCCTGGTGGTCGGCGGCACCAAGGCCGGCATGACTCCCACCGAGGCGGTGGCGATCTTCGACAGGGCCGCGGCCCGCCGGTTCGACGCGCGGCTGAAGCAGGCCGGACAGCTTCCGTCCAAGGGCCGGTTCTACGCCGCGCCGTTCATCGGCATGCTGGAGTCCGGCGCCTTCCTACGCCACGCGGCCCACGCCAACGCCATGGCCCGGAAGCTGGCCGCCCTCATGCCCTTCCCCGTCGTCCATCCCGTTGAGGCCAACGGGGTGTTCGTCGAGATGGACGAGGACCGCCTGCGCGCCCTGCATAAGAGCGGCTGGTTCGCCTACCGCTTCCTGGACGGCTCGGTGCGCTTCATGTGCTCGTGGGCCACCACCGAAGAGGCCGTCGAGCAGCTCGGCGAGACCCTGAAGGGCCTCGCCTGACGCCGCAGTCTTACGCCGGCTGCAGGCTCTTGTGGCCGACCATGCCGGCGAGCCGGCCCTGGATGATCTCCTCGGCCTCGCGGACCATGCGGGAGATGAGCTCGGCGCAGGTCGGGATGTCGTGGATCAGGCCCTGGACCATGCCCGCCGACCAGATGCCGTAGTCGGGATCGCCGGTCTCGTAGACCACCCGCCCGCGGGCGCCGGCCACCAAGTCCTTCACGTCCTCGAACTTGGCGCCGCCGCGGCGCTCGATGGCCACCACCTCGTCGCTGACCGCGTTCTTCGCCACCCGGGCGGTGTTGTGCATCGTGCGGAAGATGAGGTTGGTCTGGCGCTCGTCGTTGGCGACGATCTGCTCCTTCACCTTCTGGTGGATCGGGCTCTCGACCGTGCACATGAAGCGGGTGCCCATGTTGACGCCCTCGGCGCCCAGGGCCAGCGCCGCCACCAGGCCGCGCGCGTCGCCGAAGCCGCCCGAGGCGATCATCGGGATCTTCACCTTGTCGGCCGCGGCCGGGATCAGGATCAGGCCGGGCACGTCGTCCTCGCCCGGGTGGCCGGCGCATTCGAAGCCGTCGATGGAGATGGCGTCCACGCCCATCCGCTCGGCCGAAAGCGCGTGGCGGACGGCCGTGCACTTATGGATCACCTTGATCCCGTGGGCCTTGAAGTGATCGACGTGCTCCTGGGGCTTGTAGCCGGCCGTCTCGACGATCTTCACGCCCATGTCGATGATCGCCTGCCGGTACTCGGCGTAGGGCGGGGGCGTGATGGCCGGCAGGATGGTCAGGTTCACCCCGAACGGCTTGTCCGTCAGCTTCTGGCAGCGCTCGATCTCGCGCCGCAGGTCGTCCGGCGTGGGCTGGGTCAGCGCGGTGATGAAGCCCAGGCCGCCGGCGTTGGCGACCGCCGCCACCAGTTCGGCGCGGCCCACCCACTGCATGCCGCCCTGGACGATGGGGTGCTCGACGCCGAAGGTCTCGGTGAAACGGGTCTTCAGGGCCATGGGCCGTCGCCTCCAAACAGATGTTTGGAAGACACTGAAGCCGCAGACGCCACGTCAGGCAACCCCGTACCTCAACCAGCCGCTCCTCCACCGATGCGAAGACAGCGGGGGAAGGAGCGAAGCCTTACTGAAGCCCCGACCGGCCGATGGCGTAGAAGCGCTCGGCGCGCTGTGGCTTGAGCTGGTCCGCCGGAACCTGGGCCAGGGCCTTCAGCTCCTCCTCGACCGCGTCGCCCACCGCCTGCATGGCGGCCTCTGGGTCGGAATGGGCGCCGCCCGGCGGCTCGGGCACGATCCGGTCGACGATCTTCATGCGCAGGAGGTCCTGGGCGGTGATCTTCATGGCCTTGGCCGCCTCGCCGGCGGTGCGGGCGCCGCGCCAGAGGATCGAGTTGGCCCCCTCGGGCGCGATCACCGAATAGATGGCGTGCTCCAGGATCAGCACCCGGCTGGCGGCGGCGAGCGCGATGGCCCCGCCCGAACCACCCTCGCCCGTGATGACCGCCACGTTGGGCACGCCCAGCATCAGGCACTTCTCGGTGGACCGCGCGATGGCCTCGGCCACGCCGCGCTCCTCGGACGCCACGCCCGGATAGGCGCCGGCGGTGTCGACGAAGGTGACGACCGGCAGGCTGAAGCGCTCGGCCAGCTCCATGAGGCGGACGGCCTTGCGGTAGCCCTCGGGCCGGGCGTAGCCGAAGTTGTGCTTCACGCGGCCCACGGTGTCGCGGCCCTTCTCGTGGCCCATGACGACGACGGGCATGCCCCGGAAGCGGCCGAGGCCGCCCATGATCGCCTGGTCGTCGGCGAACTTGCGGTCGCCCCTAAGCTCCTGGAAGTCGTCGATCAGGGCGGCGACGTAGTCCACGAAGTGCGGCCGCTCGGGATGGCGGGCGACCTGGGTCTTCTGCCAGGGATCGAGGTTGGAATAGGCCTCGCGGCGCATGTCCTGGGCCCGGGCCCGCAGGGCCTCGATCTCGCCGTCGAAGGCGCCGGGACTGGCGGTTTCCGAGAGCCGGGACAGCTCCTCGATCTTGGCTTCGAGGTCGGCGATGGGGCGCTCGAACTCGAGGTAGTGCGCAGCCATTCGAAAGGTCGCTTCCTGAGCTGGTCCGGAGAGCGGCGGAAATTAGGGCCGAACCGCCGCCCTCACAAGCCGGGAACCGGCGCCTTAGTTCCGGCCTTGAGCAGGCATGAAGTCATTCCTGCGCGACAACGGCCTGACGCTCGCCCTGATGCTCCTGTTCCTGGCGAGCCTGGTCGGACAGATGACCTCGGGCTTCCAGATGGAGAACCACGAGCGGATCGAGCACGGCCAGGCCGTGATCGGCTTCCTCGAGTTCCTGAAGGGCGGCCAGTTCCTCTCCACGTTGTTCGAGAACTGGGAGAGCGAGTTCCTGCAGATGTGGGCCTATGTGACGCTGACGGCCTTTCTGTTCCAGCGGGGCTCGCCGGAATCGAAGGACCCGGACAAGCCCGCCCCGCAGGACCGCGACCCTGCGCTGGACGCGGACAAGCCCGACGCGCCCTGGCCCGTCCGCGCCGGGGGCCTCGCCCGCCGGCTCTACAGCCGCTCGCTGGGCCTGGCCATGATGATCCTGTTCGCCGCCTCGTTCACGCTGCACGCGGTGAACAGCGCCCGGCTCGCCGGCGAAGAGGCCGTCCAGCACGGCCAGCCGCCGCCCGGCGTCCTGGACCATCTGGCGAGCGCCGAGTTCTGGTTCGAGTCGTTCCAGAACTGGCAGAGCGAGTTCCTGTCCACGGCGGTGCTGGTGGTCCTGGCCATCTTCCTGCGCGAGCGCGGCTCGTCCGAGAGCAAGCCGGTCGGCGCTCCCCACGCCCAGACGGGGACATGATGGCGGCTGCAACCCCTGGCCTCGCCCGTCGTTTGTAGGGCCGAGGTCGAGCCCAAGCCTGCTCCGCATCGGGGGGCCGGAGGCGGACCGGGGCGCGTCTTCACCGAAAGACCGCGCGGATTCCTGCCTGACAAGCACCGCGCCTCGAGGAGAAATGGAGCTATCGCATGACCAGGACTCTGAAGATCGCGACGGCGTCGGCGCTCGCGCTGGCCACCGCCGCCCCCGTCTATGCGCAGGACTACCGCCCCACCGACGCGTACCAGCGCCAGTACCAGGACTACAGCGCCCAGCGGGCGCAGTACGAGGACCGCCGCGAGGCCTATCAGGAAGCCCGGGCCGACTACCGCGCGGCGCGGCGCGACTACGAACGCCGCCTGGCGGACTGGGAAAGGGCCCGGGCCCGCTATGACGCCCGCTACGGCTACGGCGCCTACGCCCGCCGCTATCCGCAGCCGGTGTGGGACCAGGCCTACTGGGATCGCCATGACGCGCCCCATGCGGGCGGCTACGGCCGCAACGCCGCCTATTCGAACGTCCGCTGCGACAACAACTCGACGGTGACCGCCGGGGTGCTGGGCGCGATCGTGGGCGGCGTGCTGGGCTCGAACGTGGCGGCCCGCAACGCCCGCACCGAAGGCGCCGTGCTGGGCGCCCTGGTGGGCGGCGGCCTGGGCGCAGCGGTCGGCAACGCCAACGACAAGTACAAGTGCGACAGCCGCGGCCCGTACTTCACCTACGACCAAACGGCGCCGTACCGCGAAAGCCGTTCGTACCGCTACGGCGCGTACGACACGAGCTACTACACCCACCAGCGCTGCCGCCTGGCCCCCGCGCCGGTGGACTCCTACGGCCGCGACTACCGCTACGTCCGCGTCTGTCCGGACGCCGAGGGCCGCTACCGGATCACCGGCTGACGTGGGAAGGGCCGCCTCCGGGCGGCCTTTCTATTTGCGGCCCAGGGGGTGCTTGCTGCGCACCACCTCGGCGAGGCGGTCGGAGGCGACGTGGGTGTAGATCTGGGTCGTGGCGATGTCGGCGTGGCCCAGCAGCTTCTGCACGACCCGCAGGTCCGCCCCGCCCTCCAGCAGGTGGGTGGCGAAGGCGTGACGCAGGACGTGGGGGCTGACCCGGGCCGGGTCGATGCCGGCGTCGGCCGCGGCTTCGTCCAGGAGCTGGGCGAAGCGGCGGGGCGTGAGCCGCCCGCCCTTGCCGCGCGAGGGGAACAGCCAGGGGTTCGCCCTGTCCTTCGCCGGCAGGAAGGCCGGCCGGACCTCCAGATAGGCCTTCACCGCCGCGCGGGCGGCCTCGTTGAGGGGGGCGAGCCGCTCCTTGCCGCCCTTGCCCCTGACGATCAGATAGGCCGGGTCGCGGGCCAGGGCCGCGAGCGTCAGGCCGGTCAGCTCCGAGATGCGCAGGCCCGAGGCGTAGGCCAGCTCCACCATGCAGCCGAGGCGCAGGCCCTGGGCGCCGTCCCGGGCCCCGGCCGCGGCGATCAGGCGGTCCATCTCCTCGCGCGACAGCACCTTGGGCAGGGTCCGGCCCTTCTTAGGCGCCTCGACGCGGCGGGAGGGGTCGTCCTCGCGCCAGCCCTCGCCCAGGACGAAGCGATAGAACTGGCGGACCGCCGCGCGGCGCCGGGACGCCGTGGCGGGCGAGAGGCCGCGGACGCCCAGGTCGGCGAAGTAGGCCTCCACGTCCTCGGTCGAGGCGTCCGAGAGATCCCGCCCCCGCCCCGCCAGGAAGCCCGCGGCGTCGGCCAGGTCGCGGCCATAGGCGGACAGCGTGTTCTTCGCCGCGGCGCGCTCGACGGCCATCATCTCCAGGAAGGCCTCGGCCCAGGCGCCGCCCCTGCTCATTTCAGCCCCGCCAACCCCTCCAGGGCGAAGGCGCGGGCGTCGTCGGAGAGCCCCGCCCGGGCGAGCGCCCGGACGATCCGCACCCGGTCGCCCAGGGCCGGACCGGCGGTCCCGGCGTCGGCGGCGATCCAGAGGGACAGAAGGGCCGCTTCTCCGGCCAGCTTGCCGTCGGCGGCCTGGTCGAGGGCCAGCAGCCGGCCGGCCGGCGCCTTGCCCCCGGCCAAGGCGAAGGCGGCGAGGCGCCCGCGATCCCGGGCCGGCAGGTCGGGCGACAGGGCCACCAGCAGCAGGGCCGCGCCCTGCAGCCCGGCGCCGGCCTTGGGCTCGGCCTCGGCGGCGGCGGCGATCAGGGCGGACAGCCCGCCGGGCGGCGGCGTCTCGCCCGTGGCCAGGGCGGCGGCCAGGCCGCCGGTGGCGGAGTCCACGGCGGCGATGTCGAAGGCCGGCGGTGCAACCTCGCCGCCCGCCAGCGCCGCGGCCACGGCAGGCGATGGCTTGGCGGCGGCGATATCGAGCCCGAGGCTCTTCGAGAGAGCGTAGTCCAGGCCGTTCCGGAGCGAGGCCGCGCCCGGCGCCGCGCCCGAGAGCTTGGCGCCCAGCAGGCGGCCGAACACGGCGTCGCGCGCCTGGCCCTGGGCGAGTTCGAAGGTAAGCTGGGCCTCGGCCGTCCTGCCCGCCAGCGCCTGGCAGTAGGTCCGCAGCCTGAGCCAGTAGGCCTGGCCGCGGCCGCTCCCCAGCGCCTCCTCGATGGCGCAGGCCCGCGCGTCGTCGCCGGCCAGCAGGGCGCTTTCAGCGGCCGCCTGGGACAGTTCCGGGCTCCGTTCCAGACCGGGCGCGCGCTGGAGGATGGCGGCGGCGGCCTGGGGATCGCCCAGCGCGATCAGCGCGCCGGCCCGGGCGCCGATCACGGCCGGGTCGTCGCCCACGCCCTCCGGTCCCGGCGCGCCGGTGGCCAGCACACGCCGCGCGAGCTGGGCCGCGGCGGGGGAGAGCGGCCTGGCCGCCAGCAGCGGCAGCACCGCCTTCGCCGTTTCGGCCGACGCGCCCCGCCAGAGGTCTTGCGGCAGGCCCGTCTGGCGGCCGGGGGTGGAGAAGGCGTCGGGGGCGGCCAGCGGCGTCACCTCGACGGGCTGGGCCAGGGCGGCAAGGGGGGCCGAAGCGGCCGAAATCAGCAGCGCGAAGCTGGCGGCGGCGAACGGAAGGCGCGTCATGCGGGGAGCATAGCCACCTGTCCGGATTGGCGCGAGGGCGCGCGCTCGTGTATGGCTCCGCCGTTCATGGACCGTTTCGAACCGCTGCGCCATCGCACCATCGCCCTCGTGGGCCTGATGGGCGTCGGCAAATCGAGCGTGGGCCGCAGGCTGGCCAACGCCCTTGGCCTGCCCTTCCGCGATGCGGACGCCGAGGTGGAAGCCGCCGCCGGCCGCTCGATCTCGGACATCTTCGCCGAGATGGGCGAGGCCGCCTTCCGCGACGGCGAGCGGCGCGTGATCTCCCGTCTCCTGGACCAGCCGCCGCACGTGCTGGCCACCGGCGGCGGAGCTTTCATGAACGACGAGACCCGCCGGCTGATCAAGTCGAAGGCGATCTCGGTCTGGCTCAAGACCGACCTGGAGACCCTCGCCCGCCGGGTGGGCCGCAAGGACACTCGCCCTCTGATCGCGGGCAAGGACCCGATGGACGTGCTCAAGGCCCAGGCGGCGGTGCGCTATCCGGTCTACGCCGAGGCCGACGTCATGGTGGAGACCGGCGACGTGGCCCATCATGTGACGGTGGACCAGGTCATCCGGGCGCTGACGGCCTATCTCGAGGAGAAGGCGCGATGACCCGCGCCATTCCCGTGGGCCTGGGGGGACGCGCCTACGAGGTGCTGGTGGGCCGCGACCTGCTGGACCAGGCCGGCGCGCGCATCGCGCCCTTCCTGAAGCGCCCCCGCACGGCCGTGGTCAGCGACGAGACGGTGTGGCGCCTGCACGGCGAACGCCTGACCGCCGCGCTGACGGCGGCCGGGATCGAGGCGCATCCCGTCATCGTGGCGCCGGGCGAGCAGACCAAGAGCTTCGAAGGCCTGGCCGACGTCACCGACCGGCTGCTGGCGCTGGAGCTGGACCGGGGCGACATCGTCACCGCCTTCGGCGGCGGCGTGGTGGGCGACCTCGCGGGCTTCGCGGCGGCCGTCTACAAGCGCGGCATCGACTTCGTCCAGATCCCCACCACCCTGCTCGCCCAGGTGGACTCCTCGGTGGGCGGCAAGACCGCCATCGACACGCCTCGCGGCAAGAACCTGGTGGGCGCCTTCCACCAGCCCCGGCTGGTGCTGGCCGACCTGTCGGTGCTGGACACCCTGTCCGAACGCGAGATGCGCGCCGGCTACGCCGAGGTCATCAAGTACGGCCTGCTGGGCGACCGCGACTTCTTCGAGTGGCTGGAGGCCAACGGCGGAAAGGTGCTGACCCGCGAACCGGGTGCGCTGGCCCACGCCGTCGCGCGTTCCATCGAGATGAAGGCCGAAATCGTCGCCGAGGACGAACGCGAACAGGGCCGGCGCGCCCTGCTCAACCTCGGCCATACCTTCGCCCACGCCCTGGAGGCGGAGACCGGCTACGGCGCGACCCTGCTGCACGGCGAAGCCGTCGGCGTGGGTCAGGCGCTGGCCTTCCGCTTCTCGGCCGAGCTTGGCCTGTGCAGCGGCCAGGACGCCGAGCGCGCCACGCGCGGGATCGCCGCCGCCGGCCTGCCCGTCCGACTGGCCGAGACGCCGGGCCATCCGTTCGACGCCGGCCGGCTGGTCCACCACATGGCCCAGGACAAGAAGGCCGAGGGCGGCAAGCTGACCTTCATCCTGGCCCGGGGCCTGGGCCGCGCCTTCACCGCCAGGGACGTGGACGCCGAGGCCGTGCGGCGGTTCCTTGTCGCCGAGGGAGCCCGCGGATGATCTGGGCGATCCTGGCGGCGCTCGCGCCGTCGCTGATGGTGCTGCTGACCCTGGCGGCCCTGGTCTCGGCCGCCGAGACCTCCATGACCGCGGCCAGCCGCGGGCGGATGCACCAGCTTGAGCGGGAGGGCGACCGCGCCGCCCGCCGCGTGAACCGGCTGATCTCCAACCAGGAGACCATGATCGGCGCCATCCTGCTGTCGAACAACGTGCTCAACATCGGCGCCTCGGCCCTGACGACGGCGGTGCTGACCTCGCTGTTCCCGCCGGGCTCCTGGCTGGGCCCGGCCATCTCCACGGTGGTGATGACCGTGCTGGTGGTGGTCTTCGGCGAGATACTGCCCAAGACGCTGGCCATCGCCCGCGCCGACGACGTGGCCCGCGGCCTGTCGATCCCGACCTACTGGCTGGTGCGGATCTTCGGCCCCCTGGCCGACGGCGCCCAGTGGGTCGTGCGCCTGACCCTGCGCCCGTTCGGCGTCCGGCTGGACGCCGGCGTCGACGTCCTGGCCGCCCACGAGGAGATCCGGGGCGCGGTGGAGTACCACCACTCGGAAGGCCTGGTGGAGAGCCGGGACCGCTGGATGCTGGGCGGCGTCCTGGACCTGGGCGAGATGGACGTCTCCGAGGTCATGGTCCACCGGCGCTCCATCGCCATGATCGACGGCGACAAGCCGCCGCGCGAAATCCTGGCCGAGGCCCTGGACCACGGCCACAGCCGCCTGCCCATCTATCGCGGCGAGCCCGAGAACATCGTGGGCGTCCTGCACACCAAGGACCTGCTGGGGGTGATCGCCAAGGCGGACGGTGACCTCGACGCCCTGGACATCGCCGACATCATCCGCACGCCCTGGTTCGTGCCCGAGACCACCAGCCTGAAGGACCAGCTCGCCGCCTTCCTGAAGCGCCAGAGCCACTTCGCCCTGGTGGTGGACGAGTACGGCGCCCTGCAGGGGCTCGTGACGCTCGAGGACATCCTCGAGGAGATCGTGGGCGAGATCGAGGACGAGTACGACATCCCGCCCGAGGGCGTGAAGCCGCAGCCCGACGGCTCGGTCGTGGCCGAGGGCTCGGTCACCATCCGCGAGCTCAACCGGGCCATGAACTGGGATCTGCCCGACGAGGAGGCGGTGACCGTGGCCGGGCTGCTGATCCACGAATGCCAGCGCATTCCCGAGGTGGGCGAGAGCTTCGCGTTCCACCGCCACCGGTTCCGTGTCGCCGAGCGGCGCGGCAACCAGATCACCCTGCTCAACATCTCCCCGCCGGCCGCGCCCGACGAAGCGTGAAGCGTGGCGGAACCATGGCGAAGCTTGCCCGTTATGGACCAGACCGCCGGGGGCCGCAGACCTGATCTCCACCCAAGACTTGCGGGCGCCGTTCAGGCGCTGCTCAACCCTCGCGGCGTCCGTTTAGGCATGCCATGGAACTCTACGACGTCCGTGCTGGAGCCCGCCGAATGACCGACACGCAGAGCCTGGAGGGGCTGCGGGTCCTCGTGGTCGAGGACGAGATGATGGTCTCGATGCTCATCGAAGACATGCTGAGCGACCTGGGCTGCACGGTGGTCGGCCCGGCCTCGCGGCTGGACGAGGCCATCGCGCTCGCCAGGGACGCCGACCTGGACTGCGCGGTGCTGGACGTGAACCTGGGCGGCCAGCCGATCTTCCCCCTGGCCGACCTGCTGCGCGAGCGCGGCGCGCCGTTCGCCTTCGCGACGGGTTACGGGGACACGGGCCTACGGGACGTGGACCGGGGCTCGCCGGTCCTGCAGAAGCCGTTCCGGGAGGGCGACCTAGCCCGCGTGCTGGGCGAACTCCGCGCCCAGGCCGGCTAGGTCCTAGAGGTATTCGAGCGCCCGCGCGGCGAAGCCTTCCATCAGGAAGGCCAGCGAACCGGCCAACGCGGTAAGCGACAGCAAGATCTTCACGTCCCGTCTCCTTTACGCCCAGGAGATGGGGACGCGCCTGGCCAGCCGCCATGGCCGGTTTCGCAGAACTGCGCTGCGGATCTGGAAACGAAGGCGCCGGGCTCAGAGCCCCCGAGCCACCAGCCCGGCCAGCAGCTTGTCGGGCGTGATCGGATAGTCGCGCACGCGCACGCCGCAGGCGTTGTAGATGGCGTTGGCCACCGCCGCGCCGGCGCCCGAGTTGCCGAGTTCGCCCACGCCCTTGATGCCCATGGGATTGGCCTTGTCGTCCACCTCGTCGAGCATGATGGCCTCGATCTCGCCGATGTCGGCCTGGACCGGCAGGACGTACTGGCCGAGGTCCTGGGCGATGAACGAGCCGTCGCGGTGGTCCACGGCGTTGCCCTCGTGCAGGGCCGAGGCCACGCCCCAGATCATGCCGCCGGTAAGCTGGCTGCGCGCGGTCTTGAAGTTGAGGATGCGGCCGGCGGCGAAGACGCCCAGCATCCGCCGCACGCGGGTCTCGCCGGTCACCGGATCGACGCCCACCTCCACGAAGTGGGCCCCGTAGGTGTGCTGGCTCCACTGGCGCATGTCCTCGGGCGGGCGGATCTCGCCCTCGACGGTCAACCCTTCAGGCGCGGCCCGGGCGACCAGGGCCGCCAGGGTCTCGGAGCGGTTCTCGATGGCGACGACGCCGTCCTGGAAGGTCACCGCCTGGACCGCGCCGCCGTGCAGGGGCGAGGCCGGATCGTTCACCGCCAGTTCGGCGATGGCCTGGCGCAGGTTCATGCCGGCGGCCAGCGCCGCCGAGCCCGCCGTGGCCGCCCCGAACTGGCCGCCCGAGCCCGGGGCCGGCGGCAGCTCGGAATCGCCGATCTCGACCCTCACCTTGTCGAGCGGGACACCCAGGGTCTCGGCGGCGATCTGGGCCAGCACGGTGTAGGTCCCGGTGCCGATGTCGGTCATGCCCTGGCGGACGGTGATGACGCCGTCCGCGTCCACGCTGAAGCTGCACTTGGCGGGCAGCAGGAAGTTGCCCCGGATGGCGGCCGCCATGCCCAGGCCCACCAGCCAGCGGCCGTCGCGAACCTGGCCCGGCGTCGGGTTGCGGCGGTCCCAGCCGAAGGCCTGCGCGCCCTCCTTCAGGCAGCGGACCAGCTGGCGCATGGAGAACGGCCGGCCCGTCTCGGGATCGACCTGCGGCTCGTTGCGGATGCGCAGCTCGACGGGATCGAGGCCGAGCTGTTCGGCCAGCTCGTCCATGGCGCATTCCAGCCCCAGCGTCCCCGACGCCTCGCCCGGCGAGCGCATGGGCCCGGCGCCCGGCAGGTCCAGCCTCACCAGCCGGTGGCCGGTGAGCCGGTTGGGGGCGGCGTAGAGGCTGCGGGCGAAGTTCGACGCGTGCTCGGTGAACGATCCGTCCCGGTGGCAGTGGGTCCACGAGACGACCGACATGGCGGTGAGCCGCCCGTCGGGCTCGGCGCCCAGGCGCACGCGCTGGACGGTCGCCGGCCGGTGGATGGTCCCATGCATCATCTGGCGCCGCGTGAAGGCGACCTTCACCGGCTGGCCCAGCGCCCGGGCGGCCAGGGCCGCCAGGGTCAGGTCGTCGTAGGTCTGGCCCTTCCCGCCGAAGCCGCCGCCGATGTAGCGGGTGAGCAGATGGACGTCGTCGCGGCCGATCCCCAGGGTCTCGGCGAGGCCGTGCTGGGCGGGCTTCACCATCTGGACCGAGGTGTGCACGACGCACTTGCCGCCCTCCCACCAGGCGGTGGTGGCGCACGGCTCCATCTGGCAGTGGTTCTGGATCGGCGTGGTCCAGGTCTGGTCCAGCCTGACCGGCGAGGCCGCGAAGCCCGCCTCGAAGTCGCCGACCTCCACGTCCTGTTCGCCCGGCGGGTCGGTCGCCTCGCCCAGGCTGGCGGCGAAGTCGGTGCGGGCCGGCTCCTCGGCGTAGGTCAGGCGGACGAGGTGCGCGGCGGCCGTGGCGTTCTCCAGGGTGTCGGCCACGACGAAGCCCACGATCTGGCCGAAGTGGGCGACGCGGTCGCTCTCCAGGGCCGGGCGCGAGGCGCCGGTGCTGCGCGGATGGGCGCGCGTGCCCCGGGGCGCCTGGGCCGGGACGTTGCGGTGGGTCCAGACCAGCTTCACGCCGGGCGCGGCCTCGGCTTGCGCCACGTCGACGCCCGCGATCCGGCCCCGGGCGATCTCGGCCCCGATCATGACGCCGTAAGCCGCCGGCGCGGGCGGCGTCACTTCATAGGCGTAGGGCGCTGTCCCGGTGACCTTCAGCGGGCCCTCGTAGCGGTCCACGCCCTTGCCGATGTTGCCGGCGCGGTTCTCGCGCACCGGATTGGTCGCTTCCCAGTCGCGAACCGAACTCATGCGCCCCTCCCCTTCGCTTCGGCGATGGCCGCGGCGGCGAGCCGGGCGGTGAGCGCGAGCTTGAAATCGTTGCGGCCGGCCGAGGCGGCCTGGGAGAGCTCGGCGTCGATGGCGTCCCTGGGCGAGGCGCCGGCGGCCAGCGCGGCCTCGGCCTCCACCGCCCGCCAGGGCTTGTGGGCCACCATGCCCAGCGCGACGTTCCCGCCCGCGACGGCGACGCTGGCCAGGCCGCCCGCGTAGGACGCCCGGTCGCGGGCCTTGCGGTAGCACTGGCCGCCGTCCGGCGGCGGCGGCAGGACCACCGCCGTGATCAGCTCGCCCGGGATCAGGTGGGTCTCGATGTGCGGCGTCTCGCCCGGCAACCTGTGCAGCTCCAGGAGCGGGAAGCTGCGCGCCTCGCCCGAGGGCGCCAGGGTCTCCACCCGCGCCTCCAGGGCGACGAGCGCCACGGCCATGTCGGAGGGATGGGTGGCGATGCAGGCGTGGCTCTGGCCCAGGATGGCGGCGTTGCGGTTCAGCCCCTCCAGCGCGCCGCACCCCGAACCCGGCTGGCGCTTATTGCAGGGCTTGGAGGTGTCGTAGAAGTAGGCGCAGCGGGTCCGCTGCATGAGGTTGCCGCCGACGCTGGCCTTGTTGCGCAACTGCGGCGAGCCGCCGGACACGATGGACTGCACGAGGACCGGATAGCGGCTGCGGACCGCGCGGTCGGCCGCCACCTGGCTGTTGGTCGCCATGGCCCCGATGCGCAGGCCGCCCGCTTCCGTGCGGGAGATCTCCGCCAGCGGCAGGCGGCCGACGTCGATCAGGTGGGCCGGCCGCTCGATGTCGAGCTTCATCAGGTCGAGCAGGTTGGTGCCGCCGGCGATGAATCGCGCGCCGGGGGTCTCGGCCGCCGCCCGGACGGCGGACCTGGCGTCGGTGGCGCGCTCATAGGTGAAGGGTCTCATGCGCCCTCCCCGGCCACGTCGCGGATCGCGTCGACGATCTGCGGATAGGCCGAGCAGCGGCAGATGTTCCCGCTCATCCGCTCGCGGAGCTCCGCGCCGGTCAGGGCGACGGGGCCGTTGAGGTCGGCGGTCTCCTGGCTGGGCCAGCCGGCCTCCACCTCGCCCAGCATGGCCACCGCCGAGCAAATCTGGCCAGGCGTGCAGTAGCCGCACTGGAAGGCGTCGTGCTTCAGGAAGGCCTGCTGCATCGGGTGCAGCCGGTCGGGCGCGCCCAGGCCCTCGATCGAGACCACCTCGTCGCCGTCGTGCATGACCGCCAGCGACAGGCAGGCGTTGATCCGCACCCCGTTCACCAGGACCGTGCAGGCCCCGCACTGGCCGTGGTCGCAGCCCTTCTTGGCTCCGGTCAGGCCCAGGGTCTCGCGCAGGAGGTCGAGGAGCGTGGTGCGGGGATCGACGTCCAGTGCGCGCGCCTCCCCGTTCACGGTGATGGTCGTGCGCATCTCGCCCCTCCCCAACTTCCGGCCGCACGGACGGCGGCTCTTGAAAACGATCTTGGCCCTAGCCTTCGCCCGGCGCCAGCGCCTTCACCGACAGCGCGTGGACCGGACCGGCCAGTTCCTCGGCCAGCGCCCGATGCACCATCCGCTGCCGGGCGACGCGGTTCGCGCCGGCGAAGGCCGCCGACTCGATGGTCACGTTGAAATGGCTTTCGCCGCCGGGCCTGGCCCCCGCGTGGCCGTGGTGGCGCGCGGAATCGTCCTCGACCTCGAGCCTGATGGGCTCGAACGCGGCGGTCAGCTTGCTTCGGATGGCCTCGATTATGGCGCCCATCGTCTCGACGTTCAATTCTTGAAGGGAAGTTTCAGGCCCCCATACTTGGCCCATGCCCGGCGCGTTTCAATACAGGCCCAAGTTCGTCGACATCCGCGTGCGTCCGCCCTCGGAGGAGGACCTGCGGGCCGAGGACGTGCATGCGCTGAAGCCGGGCGAGCGGGCCTGCGACCATCCCGGCTGCCGCCGCGCGGCGACGGCCCGGGCGCCGAAGTCGCGCGACCTGCTGCACGAGCATTACTGGTTCTGCCAGCCGCACGCGGCCGAATACAATCGCAACTGGAACTTCTTCGCCGGCCTCTCCGAGGACGAGATCCGCCGCCGTCAGGAGGACGAGCTCAAGACCGGCGGGCGTCCCACCTGGGAGATGAAGGCCGGGCGCATGAGCCGGGAGTCGGCGGCCTTCGTGCACAAGTTCGCGAAAGGCCAGGGTGGGTACAAGGACTACCACGAGCTGTTCGGCGGCCAGGCCCGCCATGGCCGCGCGCCGGAGCCCGAGGCCCGCCGCCTGGGCAAGATCGAGCGCAACGCCCTGGCCGACCTCGACCTCGACGAGAACGCCGACGGCCCCAGGATCCGCGCCCGCTACACCGAACTCGTCCGCCGCCTGCACCCCGACACCAACCAGGGCGACCGCTCGGGCGAGCACCGCCTCCAGCGCGTGATCCGCGCCTACCAGGCGCTGCGCAAGGCCGGCATGGTCTAGGCGGAGCGAAGCGGGTGACTTCAGCAACCAGATCCGGCACCACTGAGCGGCGCCCGCCACCTCCCCCGTATGACAAGTACTATCAAGTAACTCTTGACGGTGTTTATTTTCAAATCCAAATGTGATAGACTATTTCCATTGCCTTCTCGGCAATGGAGAACAGCAATGATTGAAGTTGTGCTTGATGGGCGCGTGGTGGCAACGGTCCCGGTCAGCCTAATTGGCCTCAACTGGCCGCTTCCAAGCGCGGCCGACTACGCCAGCGAAGCCAAGCGTTGTGTCGTCGAAGATGGCACGCTTACGATGGATCAGGTCGAACATGCCGTGTTTCGGTTCCGGCGTTCAGACGCGTGAACTTCCCCCCCTTGCAACTCGCTAGGTCCGGTCGTGGGCCACCGCACCAAGCCGATGCCTAAAGCCCGCCCATCGCCCGCCAGGCGACGTAGCCCGCCACGGCCACCACCATGAGCGCGAAGATGCGCCGGGCGACGTCGGCGCGGCCCGCGAGCCGTTTGGCGATCGGCGCGCCGGCCACGGCCCCGACCGCGCCGCCGGCCACCAGGGCCGCGAAGACCGGCCAATCCACCAGGCCCGAGGCGGCGTAGCTGGCGCTGGTCGCCGCCCCGAACAGGGTCACGGAGACGAGCGAGCTGGCCGCGGCGTGGGCCAAGGTCATGCCGGTGGCGGCCATCAGGCCCGGCACGATCAGGAAGCCGCCGCCGATGCCGAAGAAGCCGGCGGCGAGGCCGGTGACCAGGCCCGCGGGCGCGAGCTTCAGGACCAGGGACGGCGTCAGGCGCACGGCGGGGTCGCCCGCGTTCTTCTTGGGCAGCAGCATCGATCCGCCGATCAGGGCCATGGCCAGCGCGAACCAGAGCATGAGCTGGCCGCCGTCCATCTGTTTGGCGAGGTGCGCGCCAGTCAGCGAGCCGGCGAGGCCCGCCAACCCGAACACGGTGGCGCAGGGCCATTTCACCCGCCCCGCCCTCGCCTGGGACGCCAGGCCCATGGCGGCGTTCACCGCCACCGCCGCGGCGGAAGTGCCGATGGCCACGTGCGGATCGCGCACGCCCACGAAGTACAGCAGCAGCGGGGTGGCCAGCACCGAGCCGCCGCCGCCGAACACCGTAAGCAGCAGGCCGACCAGGGCCCCGCTCAGGGCCGCCGCGAGGTAGGCGACGGGCTCCATATCAGGCGACCGTCACCGGCAGCCGGAGGAAGACGTGGCCCTGGGGCGTGGCGGGCGGCAGGGCGCCGGCGCGGATGTTCACCTGCAGCGAGGGCAGGATGAGGGTCGGCGCGGCCAGAGTGGCGTCGCGGGCGGTCCGCATGGCCACGAACTCGGCCTCGGTGACGCCCTCGTGGACGTGGACGTTGCGCGCCCGCTCCTCGGCCACCGTGGTTTCCCAGCGGAACTCGTCGCGGCCGGCCGGCAGGTAGTCGTGGCCGACGAAGATGCGGGTCTCGGGCGCCAGGGCCAGGATCTTGCGGATCGAACGGTAGAGGGCCGCGGCGTCACCACCGGGGAAGTCGGCCCGGGCGGTGCCGTAGTCGGGCATGAACAGCGTGTCGCCCACGAAGGCGGCGTCGCCGATCAGGTAGGTCACGCAGGCCGGCGTGTGGCCCGGCGTGTGCAGCACGCGGACCTCCAGCTCGCCGAGCGGCAGCCTGTCCCCTTCGTCCAGCAGGACGTCGAAGACGCGGCCGTCGGGGGTCACGTCGTCGGCCTCGAACATCGGGATGAAGGTCTTCTGGACCTCGCGGATGTGGGCCCCGATGACCAGTTCGGCCCCGGTCTGCTTGCGGATGTAGTCGCCGGCCGAGAGGTGGTCGGCGTGGGCGTGGGTCTCGAGGACATAGGCCAGCTTCAGGCCCTGGTCGCGCACGGCGGCCAGCACCTCGTCGGCCGAGCGGGTCGAAAGCTTGGCCGACTTGGGATCGAAGTCGAGCACCGGGTCGACGACCGCGGCGACGCCGGTCGCGGGGTCGGACACCAGGTGGGTGGCCGTGGAGGTGGCGTGGTCGAAGAACGTCTGGACGCGGGGGGTCATGCTCTGGGGCTCCCTTTCGCCACCCTATATATTCACATTCTCTAATATAACAAGGGTCGAGCCACCCTGCCCGGGGACGAACGGCGACGCCGTGATCTGCCGCAAAATGCGCCGCCCCTCCGCGTCCTCGAACTCGGCGGCATGGAAGGAATGCGGAACCCCGTCCTGGAGCGTCTTGGCGATGTTGAGAACCGTCGTGGGCGCGATCGTGGCGGGGCTGGCGCCGGGCCACGCCGCGCAAGCCGCCGCCCATGGCCGACAGGCAGGCCGCCTGGATGGTGCGGCTGGGCATGACGCCGGTGCAGGCGCTGATCGCCGCCACAGCGACCAACGCCAGGGTGCTGGGCTGGCAGGACCGGCTGGACGAGGTGAGGGCCGGCAGGCTCGCCGACCCGGCGGCCGTGGCGGGCGCCCCCACCCGGAACATCGAGGCCCTGAAGGGGGTCCGCTTCGTGATGAAGAGCGGCCGGACCTACCGCGCCCCTTAGGCCGCCGCCGCGGCGCGCCTCGCCGCGAACCAGGGGACCATCCGGCGGATGGCCTCCTCGATCTCGGGCGTCGAGACGGCGAAGCTCATGCGGATGTAGCGGCGCCCGTCCACCGGATCGAAGTCGATCCCCGGCGCGGTGGCGACGCCGGTGTCGCGCAGCAGCTCCTTGCAGAACGTCAGGCTGTCGTCGGTGAGGGCGCCCACGTCGGCCCAGATGTAGAAGGCGCCGTCGGGGGGCGCGATCTTCTCCAGGCCCAGGGCCGGCAACGCTTCGAGCAGACGCTCGCGGTTGCGGCGGTAGGTCGCCACGTGGCCCTCCAGCTCGTCGCGGCAGTCCATGGCCACGAGCCCGGCGTGCTGGGCGAGCGCGGGGGCGGTGAGGAAGAGGGCGCCCATGTAGGCGATGGCGCGGGCGGCCTCGTCGCGGGGGACCAGCAGCCAGCCCAGGCGCCAGCCGGCCATGCTGAAATACTTGGAGAAGCTGTTCACGACGATGGCCGTGGGCTCGTACTCCAGCATCGAGCGGGTCGGCTCGGCGTAGCTGAGGCCGTGGTAGATCTCGTCCGAGACGATGCGGATGCCGCGCTCACGGCAGACCCTGGCGATGGCCGCCAGCTCGTCGCCGGGGATGACCGTGCCGGTGGGGTTGGCGGGGCTGGCCAGGATGACCCCGGCCGGCGCGGGATCGAGCCCGGCCAGCAGCTCGGCGGTGAGCTGGTAGCGGGTTGCCGGGCCGCAGGCGATCTCGGCCGGGACCATGTGCAGCGCCTTCACCGTGTTGCGGTAGGCGACGTAGCCCGGCCGGGCCATGGCGATCACGTCGCCCGGCTTGAAGGTCGACGACAGGGCCAGCACCAGGGCCGGCGAGGCGCCGCAAGTCAGCGTGATCTGGATGGGGTCCACCTGCACGCCGTAGGTCTCGGCGTAGTGGCGGCAGATGCGGGCCTTGAGCGGGGCGCTCTCCCAGTAGCCCATGGCCTCGGTGTCGAGCACCTCGTGGGCCCGGGCGATGGCGGCCTTGGGGGCGCCGGTGGAGGGCTGGCCGAACTCCATGTGGATGATGGAGCGGCCCTCGGCCTTCAGCTTCTGGGCCAGGCCGCTGATGGAGATGGCGTAGAAGGGATCGATCTGGGCGCTCATGCCGATGGGGTAGCCGAACCGGAGCCCGAACGCCATGCCGCTTGACCCGCGGCCCGCGGGGCGCGAAGCGGAGGCCTGAGGGGGAGTTGGAATGCGGTCATCCGAAGGTGCTTCCGGCGGCGCCGCGACGCGGCGCGTGCTCCTGGCCAGCCTGGTGGGCACGGCCGTCGAGTTCTACGACTTCTACATCTACGCCACGGCCGCCTCGCTGGTGTTCGGGCCGATGTTCTTCCCCGGCGAATCCGCCTCGGCCCAGCTCATGAGCAGCTATGCGACGTTCGCCGTGGCGTTCTTCGCGAGGCCCGTGGGCGCGGCGTTCTTCGGCCACTTCGGCGACCGGATCGGGCGCAAGTCCACCCTGGTCGCCTCGCTGCTGACCATGGGCGGCTCGACGCTCCTGATCGCCTTCCTGCCGTCCTACGCCATGGTCGGCTGGGTAGCGCCCCTGCTGCTCTGCGTGCTGCGTTTCGGACAGGGCTTCGGCCTGGGCGGCGAGTGGGGCGGGGCGGCCCTGCTGGCGGTGGAGAACGCCCCGCCCGGCTGGCGCGCCCGCTTCGGCATGTTCCCCCAGCTCGGCGCGCCGGTGGGCTTCATCGCCGCCAACGGCCTGTTCCTGATCCTGGGCCTCGTGCTCAGCGCCGAGGACTTCCGCGCCTGGGGCTGGCGCCTGCCGTTCCTGTTCAGCGCGGTGCTGGTGATCCTGGGCCTGTGGATCCGCCTGAAGCTCACCGAGACGCCGGCCTTCCAGAAGGCGCTGGAGGAGGCCCCGCCCGCCCACGTGCCCATGGCCGAGGTCGCCCGCCGCCACTTCGGCGCCCTGGTCGGCGGCACCTTCGCCGTGGTGGCCTGCTTCGCCATCTTCTACCTCGCGACCGCCTTCGCGCTCGGCTACGGCACGACGACCCTGGGCTACGGCCGCGAGACCTTCCTGGCCGTGGAGCTGGGGGCGATCGTCTTCCTGGCGGCGGGCATCGTGGCGGCGGGCTGGTGGTCGGACGCGGCCAATCCGCGCCGGGTGCTGATGGCCGGCTGCGTCGGCACGATCCTCATCGGCGCCCTGATGGGGACGCTGATGGGCGCGGGCTCGCTCGTGCTGATCTGGCTCTGGCTGTCGCTGGCGCTGTTCACCATGGGCTTCGTCTACGGCCCGCTCGGCGCCTACCTGCCCAGCCTGTTCCCGCCGCGGGTGCGCTATTCGGGGGCCTCGCTGGCCTTCAACCTCGGCGGCATCGTCGGCGGGGGCCTCGCGCCCATGGCGGCCCAGATGCTGGCGGGCCAGGGCGCGGGCCTGCATCCGGTGGGGATCTATCTGGCGGCGGCGGCGGTGCTCAGCCTCGCGGGCCTGGTCCCGACGAAGCCGAAGCACGAGGACTAAAGAACCAGCATTCAACTCGTCATGGCCGGGCTTGTCCCGGCCACCCAGAGACGCAGGGCGTAGGGAGTCCGCACGTCCTCGGCCGCCGAGCCTTCCCGGCGAGATCGGTGCTTCTGGGTGGCCGGGACAAGCCCGGCCATGACGGATCTAAAGGTGCTTTTCCGGCCGTTGAAGGTGGGAGAGCGGCCCGTCCTCGACGAAGAACGACGGGTAGAGGTCCGCCCACTTGGGATTCTCACGCTCGATCAGATTCACCTTCCACTCGCGACGGTACTTCTTGAGCGCCTTTTCACGCCGGATCGCGGTGACGATGCTGTCGTGCAGCTCGAACCAGACGAGGCGCTTCACGCTGTAGCGTTTCGTGAACCCGCCCAGAGTCCCATCCCGGTGCTGAGCGACCCGGTTCAACAGGTCGCTCGTAACGCCGATGTAGAGCGTGCCGTGCTGGCCGCTCGCCATCATGTAGACGGCGTTCATGGCTAGACCGGAACCTCCCCCGCCACGGTCGTGCGGTGCATGACCCGCAGGTGGCCGTCGTAGCCGCCTTCGGCGAAGTGGGCGGTGCAGCGGTTGTCCCAAAGGAGCACCATGCCCGGCGCCCAGCGGTGGCGGTGGACGAACTGATCCTGCGTCATGTGCGCGAAGAGGAAGCTTAGGATCGCCTTGCTCTCCGCCACGGTCAGCCCCTCGATTCCCGTCGTGTAGACCGGCGAGACGTAGAGCGCCTTGCGGCCGGTGACCGGATGGGTGCGGACCAGCGGATGGGTCAGCGCCTTGTCGGCCTCTGGCGAGACGATGATCTCCATGGTCCGCTTCTGCGTCTCGCGGGCGAAGATCCCCTTGGTCCCGTAGGCGCGGGTGGCCGAATGGACGGCGCGCAGGCCCTCCAGCATCCGCTGGAATGCGGGCGACAGGGCCTCGTAGGCCCGGGCGCAGTCGCAGAAGAGGGTGTCCCCGCCCACCGGCGGCACGACTTCCGAGCGCAGGATGGTGGCGGCGGGCGGTTTCTCCTGGAAGCTCCAGTCCGAGTGCCAACCGGCCCCGAAGTTGGTGGCCGTCTCGTCGGCCTCGCGGCGCAGTTCCAGCACGTTGGGATGGCCCGGCATCGGCTTGATGAACGGGTCCTCGCCGAACGGCCCGATCTGCAGCGTGAAGGCTTCCAGTTCGTCCAGGGTCAGCGGCTGGTCCGGGAAGGCCAGGACCGCGTGCCTCGCCCAGGCGGCCTTCACGGCCTCGAGCGCCTCAGCCGGCAGGGGTCGGGAGAGGTCCAGCCCCCGCACCTGGGCGCCGAAGCCCGAGGGCTCGGGAAGGACCTCGATCGGCCCGCTCACGGCTGCAGCGCCTTCATGTAGGTCCCGAGGTCGAAGTAGTCGCGCCACACCTTGATCTTGCCGCCCTCCATCTCGAACACGCCGCAGCAGGGCAGGTTGACGGGCTTGCCGCCGACCAGGGTCCGGTCGAGGCGCTCGGCGATCACCACGTCGCCCTTCGAGACGAGGTTCAGGACGTCCCAGTCGGTGGACTGCCAGTCGCGGATGAAGCCGGCGATGAAGGCCCTGAGGTGGTCGCGCCCGGCCACCGGCTGCATCGGCATGTTGTGATAGACCCCGTCCGGCGTGAAGAACCCGACCAGCTCGTCGGGGTCCAGCCGCGACCAGGCCGCGATGAAGCTCCGGATGATCCTTTCGTTCTCGGCCATCTTGGCGTCCCCCCGTTGAGCCGCGTCTCGTCCCGGACGCGTTTCCCTATGAACAGCCGTTTGCTTCCGCCCCGGCAAGCCTGTAATCGGACCGCGACATGGCCGCCATCGACATCACCGAAGACAAGCTGATCTCCATGGTCCCCGACACGGAGATCAACGCCCGCGAGACGTTCGGCGTGGACTTCGACATGAAGGTCCCCGCGTTCTCCGAGCGCGACCCGCACGTTCCCGACGTGGATCCGTCCTACAAGTTCGACCCCGAAACGACGCGGGCGATCCTCGCCGGCTTCGCCTTCGACCGCCGGGTGATGGTCCAGGGCTACCACGGCACCGGCAAGTCGACCCACATCGAGCAGGTGGCCGCGCGGCTGAACTGGCCGATGATCCGGGTGAACCTCGACAGCCACATCAGCCGGATCGACCTGGTCGGCAAGGACGCCATCGTCCTGAAGGATGGCAAGCAGGTCACCGAGTTCCGGGAAGGCATCCTGCCCTGGGCCATTCAGCGGCCCATCGCCCTGGTCTTCGACGAGTACGACGCCGGCCGCCCGGACGTGATGTTCGTGATCCAGCGCGTGCTGGAGGCCTCGGGCAAGCTCACCCTGCTCGACCAGAACCGGGTGATCCGCTCGAACCCGTACTTCCGCCTGTTCGCCACGACCAACACCATCGGCCTGGGCGACACGACGGGGCTCTACCACGGCACCCAGCAGATCAATCAGGCGCAGATGGACCGCTGGTCCATCGTCACCACGCTCAACTACCTGAGCCACGACGTGGAGGCGGCCATCGTCCTGGCCAAGGCGCCGGCCTACGACAACCCTGAGGGCAAGCGCACCATCGCGGCCATGGTCCGCGTGGCCGACATGACGCGGAACGCCTTCATGAACGGCGACATCTCGACGGTCATGAGCCCGCGCACGGTCATCACCTGGGCCCAGAACGCCGAGATCTTCGGCGGCGACGTGGGCCTGGCCTTCCGCATGACCTTCCTGAACAAGTGCGACGAGCTGGAGCGCGGCACCGTGGCCGAGTTCTACCAGCGCGCCTTCGGCCAGGACCTGCCGGAAAGCACCGCCCGGGTGCGGGTGGCCTAACCACCGATCGTCATCGCCGGGCTTGTCCCGGCGACCCAGAGACGCCGACCATGCCGCCCAGGGCGCGGCGCTTCCTCGTCAGCCGCCACGCGTCTGGATGGCCGGGACGGGCCCGGCCATGACGTGAAGGGGCAGGCGCCTACGGCAACGCATACGCGATCACATAGTCGCCCTTCTGGCGGGTGAGGCGCGCGCCGCCGGCCGAGACCACCACGTACTGCCTGCCCGTCTTCGGCGAGACGTAGGTCATGGGCGTGCCGCCGACGCCCACCGGCAGCCGGCCCTGCCACAGCAGCCTGCCCGTGCCGTTGTCGTAGGCCCGAAGGTACGGGTCCGTGGTGGCGGCGTGGAAGGTGATCCCGCCCGCCGTGGCCACCGGCCCGCCCAGGCCGAAGGTGCCGATGGGGATGGGCAGCTTCGAGCCCAGGCCGAAGGGTCCCGTCGCCTCGGCCGTGCCCGCCGGGACCTGCCAGACGATCTGTTTCGACGCGAGGTCGATGGCCGTCAGCGTGCCGTGCGGCGGCTGGATGCAGGGGGTGAAGAACGGGCTGAGCATCGGCCGGTTGTCGGCCTCGTAGGCCACGGCGCCCAGGCTCTGGGGCGGGCGGTCCTTGGCGCGGCTGAGCGACACCTCGGGCTTGTCCGTCCGCTTCAGCAGCACCGTCTGGGGCATCCTGAGTTCCGGCACGATCAAGAGGCCGCGTACGGGGTCGAAGGCGCCCGAGCCCCAGTTCTGGCCGCCGCCGTTGCCGGGCGCCTGGAGCGAGGGCTGGTCCACGCCGGGCGGGGTGAAATCGCCGTCGTAGCGGGCCCGACGGAAGGCGATGCGGCAGAAGAGCTGGTCGATGGGGGTCGCGCCCCACATCATCTTCTCGCTCAGGCGGCCTGGGCCGACGGTCGGCATGTCCACCGAATAGGGCTGGGTCGGTGAGAGCCATTCGCCGGGCGCGGGGCCCTGCGGAACCGGCTTTTCCTCCACGCGGCTGAGCGGCTGGCCGGTGGCGCGGTCGAGGACGAACACCTGGCCGCGCTTGGTGAGCTGGATCAGCGCCTTGGCGGTACGGCCCCCGCCCCCCGGGCCCCCAATCGGGACATCGGCCAGCATGGGCTGGGCCGGGACGTCATAGTCCCAGACGTCGTGGTGCACGGTCTGGAAGCGCCAGTGCTCGCGGCCGGTGGCGATGTCGAGGGCGACCACCGACGAGGAATACTGTTCCGAGGCCTTGGAGCGGTGCGAGCCCCAGTAGTCCGGCGTGGCGTTGCCGGTGGGCAGGTAGATCAGCCCCAGCTCCTCGTCGAAGGCCGGCGTCGACCAGACGTTGGGCGTGCCGCGCGTGTAAGTCTGGCCCTCGGGCGGCAGGCGGGTGATGGCGGGGTTCCCCAGGTCCCACGCCCATTGCAGGTCGCCGGTGACGGCGTCGAAGGCGCGGACCACGCCCGCCGGCTCGCCCAGGGCGTGGTTGTCCACCACCCAGCCGCCCAGCACGATCCGGTCTCCGGCCACCGTGGGCGTCGAGGTCTGGAAATACATCCAGGGCTCGAAGGGACCCATGCCGCCCGAGAGGTCCACCACCCCGTCCTTGCCGAAGCCCGGGCAGCGGGCGCCGGTGGCGGCGTCCAGCGCGATCAGCCGCGCGTCGATGGTGGTCAGGATGATCCGCCGGTCGCACAGGGCCGCCGGGTCGGCGGGGCTCGCGCGCCGGGCCGTGGCGGTCTCGTAGTAGCCGACCCCCCGGCAGCGGTTCCAGAAATGGGGCTTCACCTTGGGATCGTGGCGCCACTTCTGGCGGCCGGTGTCGGCGTCGAGCGCGATCACCACATTGGTCGGCGTACAGAGGTAGAGCGTGTCGCCCACCTGGACCGGCGTGTTCTGGTCCTCCGAGCCCTTCAGCGGCGGCTCGCCGGTGCGGAAGGTCCAGGCGACCTTCAGGCCCTTCACATTGGCGGCGTTGATCTGGGCGGACGGCGAGAAGCGCGCGCCGCCGGCGTCGCGGCCGTAGTAGCGCCAGTCCCCGCCGTTCGCGGCCGGGAGAGGCTGGGCCAGCGGCGCCTTGGCGGTCCTGGCCTGGCCCTGGGTATAGGTCCCGGGAAGGGCGGCGCCGAGCAGCGCCAGGGCGAGGACCGTGGTCAGCGCCGTGGCTCCCATGCCGCTCGCCCGGGCCCGGCCCTTAGGCGCGGCCAGCAGGGTGAGCAGCACGATCAGGCCCAGCACGGCGGGCGCGAAGAGGCGCGGCAGCAGCGGCCAGAAGGCGAGGCCCGCCTCCCACGCCGCCCAGCCGAGGGTCAGCGCCATCACGGCGGCGTACAGCCAGCCCGCCGCCGGCCTGCGGCGCGCCAGCAGCACGCCCGTCGCCAGCAGGCCCGCGCCGGCCAGGGCGTAATAGGGCGTGCCCCTCAAGGTCACGAGCCAGACGCCGCCCGCCAGGATGATGACGCCCACCAGGCCCACGAACCCGCCGCCGAGCACAGCGCCGATGCGGCCGCCCATTCCGCCCGATCTTTCGGACATTCCCGTACCCCCCCGCGGCCCCTTTGCCGGGCCTTCAACCTAAGCTGGACGCATGGCCCGCCTCGCGCAATCATCATACGCAATCTTCGAAATCGGAACCTGCTGGGAGGACATGGCATGAAGAGGCTCGCAGGCGCGCTCGCGCTCGGCCTGGGACTGGCGCTGTCGGCTTCGACCGCCGTCCAGGCGCAGACGATCGACACCACCCCCAACGACTATTCCAAGCCCGAGACCTGGCTCTGCTTCCCCGGCAAGGCGGGCGACGCCTGCGCCGTCGACCTGAGCACGACGGTGATCGAGGCGGACGGCTCAAGCCGGGTGGAGGCGTTCAAGGCCGACCCCAAGGCCCCCATCGACTGCTTCTACGTCTATCCGACGGTCTCCACCGATCCCGGCGTGGTCTCGGACATGACCCCCGATCCGGTCGAGTTCAACGTGGTGAAGCAGCAGCTCGCCCGCTTCGGGGCCAAGTGCCGGCTCTACGCCCCGCTCTACCGGCAGTTCACCCTGGCCGCCCTGCGCTCGATGATGACCGGCCAGCCGCTGCCGGGCGCGACCGACCCCGCCGCCCGCCAGGTGGGCTACCAGGACGTGGTCGACGCCTGGAACTACTACCTCGCCCACGAGAACAAGGGCCGGGGCGTGGTGCTGATCGGCCATTCCCAGGGCTCGGGCGTGCTCCAGCGGCTGATCCCCGCCGAGGTCGAGGGCAAGCCGGTCCAGAAGCAGCTCGTCTCGGCCCTGATCCTGGGTTCGAACCTGGGCGTCGAGACCGGCAAGGACACCGGAACCTTCAAGACCATCCCGCTCTGCCGCTCGGCCGACCAGACGGGCTGCGTCATCAGCTACGTCACCTTCCGCGAGACCGATCCGCCGCCGGCGGGGAGCCGCTTCGGCAAGGTCCCGACGCCCGGCATGGAGGCCGCCTGCACCAACCCCGCCGCCCTGGGCGGCGGCCGCGGAGAGCTGAAGGCCTACCTCTCCAACCAGGCCAACATCGCCAACGCCTCGGCCAGGACGCCCGAGTGGGTGAAGGGCAAGCCCAACCCCGAGACGCCCTTCGTCGCCCTGCCCGGCTTCTTCAGCGGCGAGTGCGTGTCGAAGGACGGCTTCAACTACCTGTCGGCCCGGCTGAACGTCGACCCGGCCGACCCGCGCACCGACGTCATCAACGGCGACGTGACCGCCGGCGAGCTGATCCTGAAGGACTGGGGCCTGCACCTGATCGACGCCAACATCGCCATGGGCAACCTGGTCGACATCGTGGGCCGGCAGTCCAAGGCCTACCTCGCCCGCAAGTAACGGAAACGCCCGTCCTCCGGCGGGAGGACGGGCGCTCTTTCTCCGGCTCTCCGGGGATCAGCGTGTGAGCTTGCGTCCGGCCATCAGGCCGAGGACCAGGAAGATCACGAAACCGATCACGAACAGGAAGAACAGGAATTTCGCGATGCCGGCCGCGGCCCCGGCGATGCCGCCGAAGCCCAGGGCCGCCGCCACGATGGCGACGATCGCGAAGATCAGAGCCCACTTCAGCATGCGCCCTCTCCTCAGGAACCGGGCCACCACGCGGCCCGCTGGATGAACACGGCTTGGCCGTGGATGTTCCCGGGCGCGCGCCCCACTTCCTTGTTTCCC
This sequence comes from Phenylobacterium sp., assembly GCF_046463815.1. Taxonomy (GTDB): domain Bacteria; phylum Pseudomonadota; class Alphaproteobacteria; order Caulobacterales; family Caulobacteraceae; genus Phenylobacterium. The sequence continues at coordinate 78,096 of NZ_JBKBRO010000018.1, forward strand.
GTCGGGTCAGCCCTGATCTAAGACGGAGACGATGGCGAAGACCCCTGAAAGCCCCCTGGAGCCGTTCAAGCGCGCCCTGGCGCACGCCGCCCGTTCGCTCGCCGAGACCCCGGACCTGGAGATCGTCTATTCCGGCGAGGGTCCACAGCTCTCGGGCAACCGGGCCGTCCTGCCGCACCCGCCGCGCGACCTGACGCCCCAGGACGCCGCCCGCATCCGGGGCCTGGCCGACCAGATGGCGCTGAAGATCGCCCACCACGACGCGGCGACCCATTCGCGCACTAGGCCCCATTCCGCCCAGGGCCAGCCGATCTACGACAGCCTGGAGCAGGCCCGCATCGAGGCCATCGGCTCCAACGCCATGGGCGGGGTGCGCGAGAACCTGAACGCCGTGATGGACCAGGCCTGGTCGCGCCGGCTTTTCAACGAGGCCGAGGCGATGGCCAACCCGCCGATGGCCGAGGTGGTGGCCCTCCTGGCCCGCGAGCGCATGACCGGCCAGCCGCCGCCGCCCGCCGCCAAGCCGCTGGTGGACCTGTTCCGGGCCGACGTCGAGGCCAAGGCCGGGGCCGACCTCGACCGGCTGGGCGCGGCCATGGACGACCAGCAGGCCTTCGCCAAGATCGCCCGCACGATCATCCGCGACCTCTCCATGGGCGACGACATGTCGGACGCCACCGAGCAGGACGAGCAGGAGGACGACGGCGGCGAGGAGGGCGAGCCCGAGACCTCCGAGGACCAGGACGAAGGCGACGGCGAGAGCCAGAGCCCGCAGCAGTCCGCCATGGACGAGGACGAGACCTCAGAGCGCGAGTCCGAGGACGCCGACAGCCAGATGATGGCGGCCGAGCAGGACGAGAACGCCGAGGACGCCGAGGAGCCCCCCGAGATGGGCGAGGGCGACCAGCCGGCGCGCCCCGACGCCTCGGGCGACAACCGGGCGGTCACCTACAAGGTCTTCACCACCGAGCACGACGAGATCGTCGCCGCCGAGGAGCTGTGCGACGCCGAGGAGCTGACGAGGCTGCGCGCCTACCTCGACCAGCAGCTCGCCTCGGTGTCGAACGTGGTCTCCCGTCTCGCCAACCGGCTGCAGCGCAAGCTGCTGGCCCAGCAGAACCGCTCCTGGACGTTCGACCTGGAGGAAGGCGTCCTCGACGTGGCGCGGCTGACCCGCGTCATCATCGACCCCACCGCGCCGCTCTCCTTCAAGCAGGAGGACGACACGGAGTTCCGCGACACGGTCGTCACCATCCTGATCGACAATTCGGGCTCGATGCGCGGGCGGCCGATCATGGTGGCGGCGGTCTGCGCCGACATCCTGGCGCGCACCCTGGAACGCTGCGGCGTGAAGACCGAGATCCTGGGCTTCACCACCCGGGCCTGGAAGGGCGGCAACTCGCGCGAGGACTGGCTGAAGGCCGGCAAGCCCGCCCAGCCCGGCCGCCTGAACGACCTGCGCCACATCATCTACAAGGCTGCCGACGCCCCCTGGCGCCGGGCCCGGCGCAACCTCGGCCTGATGATGCGCGAGGGGCTGCTCAAGGAGAACATCGACGGCGAGGCCCTGATGTGGGCCCATCAGCGGCTGATCGGCCGGCCCGAGCAGCGGCGCATCCTGGTGGTCATCTCGGACGGCGCGCCGGTGGACGATTCCACCCTGTCGGTGAACTCGGGCCACTACCTGGAGCGCCACCTGCGCGAGGTGATCGAGGAGATCGAGACCAAGAGCCCGGTGCAGCTCATCGCCATCGGCATCGGCCACGACGTGACCCGCTACTACCGCCGCGCCGTGACCATCGTGGACGTGGAGCAACTGGCCGGGGCCATGGTCGAGCAACTGGCCGAGCTGTTCGAGGAGGAACCCCGGGCGCTGACCCGCAAGACCGCCGGCCTCTTGCAGCCGCCGCCGACCGCCCAGGGCCCGCAGGGCGGCCCCGCCCGGCGCTCGACCTTCAAGGAAGTGCGGAGAGCCACCGCGTGAGGCGTCATGGGGGGCGTCTGGGCGGACTGCTTCTCGCCGCCGTCCTGGCGGGGTGCCTTCAGGCCCCGCCGCGCCTGCCCCCCGCCCCCGTGCCGCACGGCGCGGCGGTCACGATCGACGCCGAGCCCGTGCCCATGGACCCGCGCGACCCGGCCCGGGAGCGGATCGGGAACTTCGCCTACGCGGGCGGCGTGGTCATCACCTCGGCCCAGACCGCGCGCCTGCACGGCCTCTCGGACCTCAAGGTCACGGCGGACGGCCGCCTTCTGGCGGCCAGCGACCAGTCCGACCTGCTGGAGGCGCGCATCGTGCTGGACGCCGCGGGCCGGCTGGCGGGCCTGGCCGACGCGCGGCTCTCGGCGCTGAAGGACGAGGCCGGCGCGGACCTCTACGCCGGCGGCCAGGAGGAATACGATTCCGAGGGCGTCGTGCGTCTGGCCGACGGGACCCTGGTGGTCAGCTTCGAACAGCACGACCGGGTGCTGGCCTACCCGGCCGGCGGCGGCCCGCCCCGGCGCGCGCCCCTGCCCCAGACCGCCTTCACCCACAACAAGGGCATGGAGGCGCTCGCCGCCGCCCCCGACGTGGCGCCGGACGCCTATCGGGTGGGCCTGGAGGACAGCGGCCTCATCTTCGTCTGCCGGCTCTCGGCCCGCTGCGCGCCGGACGGCCGCGTGGACCTGGAGGGGTCGGAACTGGTGGCCATGGACAACCTGTCGGACGGCGGGCGGGCCTACCTCTTCCGGTCCTTCTCGCCCCTGCGCGGCAACGTGATCCGCCTGCGCGTCGTGGACCGGGCCGGCCGCACGCTCGATTCGCTGCAGATCGAGCGGCCGCTGACCGTGGACAACCTGGAGGGCCTGGCCGCGGTCCCGCGAGCCGGCGGCGGCGTGCGCTTCTACCTGATCGCCGACGACAACTTCGGCTTCTACGAGGGCAAGCCCACCGGCCAGCGGACCCTCCTGCTGGCCTTCGATTGGCAGGCGCCCAAATGAAAAGGCCGCCCCGAGGGACGGCCTTTCCGGAACGACAGCTTGTGTCGAAGGCTTAGGCGGCCTGCTCGGCCAGCTTCGCCTTGATCTGGCGCTTGATCTTCAGGGCCTTGGGCGACAGCACTTCGTCGCGGGCCTTCAGCAGCACGGCGTCCAGGCCGCCCTTGGCGTCCACGGTCCGCAGCGCGGCGTTGGTGATGCGCAGGGTGACGTTCTGGCCCAGCGCTTCCGACTGGACGGTCACGGCGTTCAGGTTCGGCATGAACCGGCGCTTGGTCTTGATGTTCGAGTGGCTCACGTTGTGGCCGACCATCGGGCCGACACCGGTGAGTTCGCAGCGACGCGACATGGCGAAACCTTCGCGAGGAAGAAACAGAGGGACGTGCGGGCCCAGGGCCCACGCGAGGAGCGCGCGATATAGAGGAAGGCGCCGCCGCGCGTCAAGGCGAGGCGGGCGCGAAGCGGGCCTTCTTCGCCGTTCCGGCGGCCGCCGTTGTGCCCCACGGCCGAGTCAGCCACCATATCTCGTAGGGAACAAAGGCTGAATCGCTGCGAGTCAGTGATTCGGACACGGTTCGTTTCGCCCGCGTTCCGGCGATCGCGTCCGCGCCGTTAACCGGCGGCCTCGCCCGGCGCCTTGTCCAGCAGCAGCACTTCCATCGTAGGCCCGGGGATCTCGGGCCAGGGCCGTTCCGGCGGCTCGGGCACCGCGGGCTTGGCGGCCCACATGAAGCCGCTGGCGGCCAGCGTGAAGGCGAGCGCGGCGAAGCCGCCCGCCGCGCCCGACCGCGCGCGTCCCTTCAGGGCGGCGAGGCGGACCTCCAGCGGATGGCGTGCAGCGGCCGGCCAGCGGCAGCCGAACGGCAGGGGCGTGTGGGCCAGTTCGGTCTTGAGCAGCGCCTCGGCGTAGAGCCGCCGGGCCTTCGGGAAGCGGCGCAGGGTGGCCGCGTCGCAGGCCAGTTCCTGGTCGAGCCGCATGGCGCGCGCGCCCACGTGGACCAGGGGATTGAACCAGAACAGCACCTGGAAGGCGGCGGCCAAGGCGTTGGCCTTGGGATCGCCGCGGGCGACGTGCTCGCGCTCGTGCGCCCGGATCAGGGTCCGCTCGTCGTCTGAATAGGGATCGCGGGCGGGCATCACCACGCGCGGGGAGATGACGCCGCAGACGGCGGGTCCCGCGCGGCCCGCCTGGGCGTCGCGCTCGAAGGCGGCCTGCGCCCGCGCGGCCAGGAAAAGGCCCAGGGCCGCGCCGAAGAACCAGAGGAAGGCCAGGGCCGTCGGCCATCCGCCCGCCTGCTCGACCAGCGGCCGCAGCGTCATGCGCTCGGCGCCGGGCCACGGCGTCCCGAACGGCCAGGGAGCCAGGCTGAGGAGGGCCGCGCCAACGGGGGCGGCCCACAGGCCGTAGGCGGCTTCGGGGCCGAAAAGTCGTCGCGCGGGGCCGCGCAGGGCCAGGACCAGCAGGAGCACCGCCGAGCCCGCCAGGTTGGCGCGGGCCAGGGCTTCCAGGAGGTCAGCCGCCGTCATCTTCCAGCTCCGCGATCAGGCGCTTCAGCCGGGCCACGTCCTCGGGCGAGAGGGAGCGGTGCTCGGCGAAATGCGCCACCAGCGGCGCGACCTGACCGGAGAACAGGCGGTCGAGCAGCCCCTGGCTCTCGGCCGTCACATAGGCTTCCCGCGAGACCAGCGGCCGGTAGCGGGTGCGGCCCTCGGACCGCTCCGAAGCCAGGGCCTTCTTTTTCAGGAGCCGGTTGATCAGCGTCTTGACGGTGGCCTCGCCCCACTGCTGGGGCTCGCCGACCTTGCGGACCAGTTCGTCGGCCGTCATCGGTCCCTTCTCCCAGAGGGCGGCCATGATCTGGCTCTCGGCGGGTGAGATCCGCAACATGAGGGTGAGATTACGCCTGTAGTCCCCGCTGTCAACGCGGGCGATCAGTCGGCGGCGGCGACACGCGTGGCGGGGACGTATTCCGCGGTGATGACGTTCGTGGCGTCGATGCGCCGGCCCCGGCGGTCGACCACCTCGAGGTGCACGTGGTCGGTCATGCCGCCTGGATACTTCCGCTGCAGGGAATGGACCCGGCCGATCGGCTGGCCGACGTAGACCGTGTCGCCGACCTCGACATGCGGATCGACGTAGAAGGCCCGGGCCTCGAGGCGCAGGGCGGGGTTTGTAATCTCGACGAACTTCAGGTCGTCGTCGCCGGCGTAGGCGTAGCCGATCCTGGTGACGTAGCCCGAGATGGGGGCCACGACGCTCTGACCGGCGGCGGCGCGGAAGTCGACGCCCTCGTGCCGGCGCACGCCGCCGTCGCGGGAGGCCCCGAAGGCCCCCGAGCCGTAGGCGTCCTCGGTGCGGGGCTCCTGGCCGGTGGGATTGGCGAAGTCGGCCTTGCCGTCGCCGTCCACGTCGGCGCCTTCCCAGACCAGCCGGTACTCGATCGGGGCGGGGGCGACCTGGGTCACCGCCCGCTGCATGGAGGTGAAGACGGCCCGGGGCGCCTCCACGGCGCCGAGCGGCGCCGCCGCCGCCGCGCCCGAGACGACGAGGGTCGCCGCCACCACGGCCTGCAGGGCCCGGTCCCTCGACCATTCGCCCCGGAAGTGAAGGCCGCTCAGGCGCAGAGAATGGTCCGAGGCCAGGAACCTGTGAGCCAGTTCGGAAATGCGCGCACGGAACGCCTGCGTCATTCTTCGAAGACCCCTTGTCACCGATGCGCCGCCTCAGCCCGGACTGCCGCCGGGCTTCGAGGGGCTTGTGCTCTTTAAGGATGCCGCGCCCGGAGGACGAGCGGTTCAGCGGTTTGCCCGCCGACCGGGGCGGAAAATGGGCGCCGTCTGCGCAGAGGCCATGCGGCATGCCGCCGCTGCGGTGTCCGAGTGAGACAGAGATCGGCGTTGTGCGGGGCGGCGGGATGCGCTAATAACTGACCGGTCAGTTATTAGGAGAGGCTATGCTGGAGGCCGGCGAGCCCAAGTTCCGCAGGCGCAAGGCCGACCGGCCGGGCGAGATCGTCGAGGCGGCCATGGCCGTGTTCGCCGAGAAGGGCTTCGCCGCCGCCCGGCTGGACGAGATCGCCCGGCGCGCCGGCGTCTCCAAGGGGGCGCTCTATCTCTACTTCGAGACCAAGGAGGACCTGTTCCGGGCCGTGGTGGAGCAGGCCGTCGCCCCCAACATCACCCTGCTGCGCGGGATCGCCGCCAGCCATCCGGGCCCCTTCCGCGACCTGGCGAGCGCGCTGACGGCCTACGTGGCCCAGGTGGCCCAGACCACGCCGCTGGGCGGGGTGCTGAAGATGGTCATCGGCGAGGCGAGGAACTTCCCCGAGCTCGCCCGGGTCTGGCACGACGAGCTGGTGGCCCACGCCCTGGGCGCGGTGGCCGGCGCCGTCGAGGCGGCGCAAGGCCGCGGCGAGGTGAAGCCCGGCGATCCCCGCATGTACGCCATCCAGCTCATCTCGCCGCTGCTGGTGGGCGTGATCTGGCGCGAGACCTTCACGCCGGTGGGCGCCCCGCCCTTCGACATCCCCGCCCTGATGCGCCAGCACGTCGAGACCCTGATGGGCGGCATGCTGATCCCGGAGGCCGCCGCATGACCCGTCGCCGCCTGCTCCCGCCCCTCCTGATCGCCGTGGCCGCGGTCATCGTCGCGGGCCTGCTGCTCGCCCCGCGCTTCCAGCCGGCCCGGACGCTGTCGGGCTATATCGAGGGCGAGCCCCTCTACCTCGCCGCCCCGGTGGCCGGGACGGTGCGGACGCTGAACGTCGTGAAGGGCCAGGAGGTGAAGGCGGGCCAGGCCCTGTTCACCGTCGATCCGGCCCAGGTGCTGAGCCAGTACGAGCAGGCCAGCGCCGAACAGGCCGCCGCCCAGGCCCAGGCGCAGGACGTGCGCAAGGGCCAGCGCCCAGTGGAACTGGCCGTGTACGAGGCCAACATCGCCGCCGCCGAGGCCCAGGCCCGCGAGGCCCGCGCGACCCTGCGGCGGGTCGAGCCCCTGGTGCGCCAGGGCTGGTACGCGCCCGCCCGCCTGGACGACGCCCGGGCCGCCGCCCAGGCCGCCGACGCCCAGGTCCGCGCCGCGCGCCGGCAGAGGGACGCCGCCGCCCTGGGGGCGCGCGAGGACCAGATCCGCGCCGCCGACGCACGGGTGAGCCAGGCTCAGGCCGCCGTGACGGGCGCGCAGGCCCGCCTCGCCGAGGTCTCGCCGACAGCGCCCGCCGCCGCCCGGGTCGAGGACATCTTCTTCCACGCCGGGGAGTGGGCGCCGGCCAACCAGCCGATCCTGTCGCTGCTGCCCGACGAACGGATCAAGGTGCGGTTCTTCGTTCCCGAGCGGGAGCTTTCGGCCTACCGCATCGGCCGGACCGTCCGGTTCTCCTGCGACGGCTGCGCCAAGGGCCTGACCGCGCGCATCGAGTACGTGAGCCCGAGGCCGGAGTTCACCCCGCCGGTGATCTACAGCCGCGAGGCCCGCGACCGGCTGGTCTATATGGTGGAGGCCCGGCCCAGCGTGCGGCTCAATCCCGGCCAGCCGGTCGATGTGGAGCCGCTTCCATGACGCCCGAAACGCCCTGGGCCATCGACGTCCACGGGCTCAACAAGAGCTTCGGCGACAAGCACGTCGTCCAGGACGTCACCATCCAGGTGGGGCAGGGCCGGATCTGCGGCTTCCTGGGCCCCAACGGCTCGGGCAAGACCACGACCTTGCGGATGCTGTGCGGCCTGCTGACGCCGGACTCCGGCGAGGGCACGGCCCTGGGCTACGACATCATCGGCGAGGCCGACGCGGTGAAGCTGCACACCGGCTACATGACCCAGAGGTTCTCGCTCTACGAGGACCTGACCATCGCCGAGAACCTGGACTTCACGGCCCGGGTCTATGGCCTCGACCGCCGCCGCGAGCGGGTGGACGCGGCCCTGGAGCGCCTGGGGCTGGCTGCCCGGCGCGGGCAGCTCGCCGGGGCCCTGTCGGGAGGCTGGAAGCAGCGCCTCGCGCTCGCCAACGCCACCCTGCACGAGCCCCGCCTGCTGCTGCTGGACGAGCCCACGGCGGGCGTGGACCCGAAGGCGCGGCGCACCTTCTGGGACGAGATCCATGCGCTCGCCGCCGAGGGCCTGACGGTGCTCGTCTCCACCCACTACATGGACGAGGCCGAGCGGTGCCACGAGATCGCCTACATCAGCTACGGCCGGCTGATCGCCCGGGGAACGGCCGATGAGGTGGTGGCGGGCTCGGGGCTCGTCACCTTCCACGGCGAGGGCCCTGGCGTGGACCGCCTGGGGCCCGAGGTGGCCGGCAAGCCCGGCGTCGAGACCGTGGCCCCCTTCGGGGCGGCCCTGCACGTCAGCGGGACTGACCGCGCCGCGCTGGAAGCCGCCATCGCCCCGCTGAGGCGCGAGCCCTACCGCTGGACCGAGGTCCCGCCGACGCTGGAGGACGTGTTCATCCAGCTCATGGGGCGGTCGGAGGACAACTTCCGATGAGGGAAGCGCACCCTGTTCCCTTCCCGCTCGCGGGAAGGGGAGACCACGCCCCGCAGAGGGCGTGGTGGGAAGGGAAAGCCGCAGGCGCGGTGCGCGCCGCTTTCCCTCTCCACCACCCGCTCTTCGGCGGGCGGTCCCCCTCTCCCGCAGAGCGGGAGAGGAAAGGAGGCCGGCGATGACCGGCGCCTGGTCCCGTGTGGTCGCGGTGATGGTCAAGGAGTTCAAGCAGCTCACCCGCGACCGGATCACCTACGCCATGATGCTGGCGATCCCGGTGATCCAGCTCATCCTCTTCGGCTATGCGATCAACACCGAGCCGCGCCACCTGCCGACCGCCGTGCTGGCGCAGGAGGACAGCCGCTACGCCCGCTCGATCGTCGCGGCCCTGAAGAACTCCCGCTACTTCGACTTCGTGGCCCAGGCCCGCAGCCCGGCCGAGCTGGACGCCATGATCCGCCGGGGCGAGGCGCAGTTCGCCGTGACCATCCCGGGCGACTTCAGCCGCCGCGTGGCGCGCGGCGACAAGCCCCAGATCCTGGTGGAGGCCGACGCCACCGACCCCTCGGCCACCGGCGGCGCCGTGGCGGCCCTGGCCGCCCTGCCCGGCCGGGTGCTGGCCCAGGACCTGAAGGGCGCGCTGGCCGCCCGCGGCCAGGGCGCGGCGCCGTTCGAGGTGGTCGTGCACGCACGGTACAATCCCGAGGCCGTCACCGCCTACAACATCGTGCCGGGGCTCTTGGGCATCATCCTCTCGCTGACGCTGGTCATGATGACGGCGCTCAGCGTCACCCGCGAGCTGGAGCGGGGCACCATGGAGACCCTGCTGTCGACCCCGCTGGAGCCGCTGGAGGTGATGGCCGGCAAGCTCGCCCCCTACGTGCTGGTGGGGCTGATCCAGACGGCCCTGATCCTGGTGCTGTCGAAGGTGCTGTTCCAGGTGCCGATGGCCGGCGGCTGGATCGGGCTCACCCTGGGCGTGACCCTGTTCATCGTGGGTTCCCTGGCGTTGGGCTTCCTGATCTCGACGGTGGCCCGCTCGCAACTCCAGGCGATGCAGATGAGCGTCTTCTACATCCTGCCCTCGATCCTGCTGTCGGGTTTCATGTTCCCGTTCCGGGGGATGCCGGCCTGGGCCCAGGCGCTGGGCGAGGTGATCCCGGTCACCCACTTCCTGCGCGTCGTGCGCGGCTCGCTGCTGAAGGGGCAGGGGCTGGAGGACCAGTGGCGCGAGCTGCTGGCGCTGACCGCCTTCGTCTGCGTCGTGACGGCGCTGGCCGTGGCCCGCTACCGGCGGACGCTGGACTAGGGTCCAGACTCATAACCACCAGATGACGATGGCGGCGAGGCAGACGGCTGCGGCGTAGGTGCAGGCGAGCTTGTCGTAGCGGGTGGCGATGCGTCGGAAGTCCTTGAGGCGGCA
>NZ_JBKBRO010000019.1:0-84018 GCF_046463815.1 Phenylobacterium sp.
CCGTCGTGCCATGGGCGAGCGCGCCAGCTGTGGAGGGCGCGCGCTCGCCCACCCCAACCGTGGCGTCAGTAAACGCCATCCACTAACATTGAACCCGGATCACCCCTCGGGGGCAGGCCACTGGTCTTCGACGTCGCCACCCGCATGATCGTTGGCTACTACGTCTCGCTCGAGCCGCCTTCGTTGCTGCGCGCGGCGATCGCCATCTCCTTCGCTGTGGCCGACAAGGGTCCCTGGCTCAGCGCCCGCGGATACGGCTACCCCTGGCCGGCACGCGGCCTTCCGCGGCTGGTCCACAGCGACCGGGCGGCGGAGTTCCGCGCCGACGTCTTCGTGCGGGGCCTGAAGAACCAGGGCGTCGAGACTTTCCTGAGGCCTGCCGGCAGCCCGCATTGGGGCGGCCACATCGAGCGGATGATCGGGACCATGATGGGCGCCTGCCGCATGCTGCCCGGTGCCACGCACTCAAGCCCGAGCGCCCGCGGCGACTACGACAGCGTAGGTTCGGCGAGGCTCACCTTGGCCGAGCTCGACGACTGGTTCGCCAAGCAGATCCTCGGCGTCTACCACAACACGGTCCACTCGGCGCTCGGCAAGACGCCGCTGCAGGCCTGGGAGGCGGCGACGGCCGGCAAGACGCCGCGCATGCCCGATGACCCGGAAGCCTTCCGGCTGGACATGCTGCCGTCCTCGGTTCGACAGGTCACCCGCCACGGCATTCGCTTGTTCGGCCAGGACTATGCCTGTGAGGAGCTGAAGCTCGCCTACGCCGAGCGCAAGGGGAAGGTAGAGGTCAAGTTCGACCCCCGCGACCTGTCCAAGGTCTGGGTGCGGCTGGAGCATGGCCGCTACGTGATCGCCCCTTACCGGTTCGCACACGAACCTGGGCGCGCGCCCACCTTGGCGCTCTACCGCGCGATGGCGCGCGCGACGCGTGGTGAACGCGGGCCCGCGCAGGGCCTTCTGGCCCGGCGCGCCATGGCGGAGATCGAAGCCGAGCTCGCCGCCAGCGCCAAGACCTCCCAGCGCGCCCGGCGCATGCAGGAGCGGCTCGCCGACGCGCGCAAGGCCACACAGCCGCGCGCCGAGATCAACGACAGTTGGGGAGGAGCGTTCTGATGTCCCAGACAGACACTTGCGGGGCTTTCGACCACCTCGACCCCAGCATGCGCCACCTCGCCACCGCCGATGATGCAGAACGCCTGCGGGCGATCGAATCGGACGCCTGGCTGCCCTATCCGCCCGGCGAGGCGGTTGTGGAGCGGCTACTGGAGCTGGTGCGGATGCCGAAGCGGGTCCGTATGCCGTCGCTTCTGGTCTATGCGCCGCCGAACAGCGGCAAGACCCGGATCATCCGCCGTTTCCTCGATCTCTATCTGGAGGAGGAGGCGCGGCAGGAGATCGAGCCGGGCTCGGTTGTGGCCATCCAGGCGCCTCCGACGGTCGACGAGAAGCGGCTCTACCTGGAGATCCTGCGCGGGATGCAGGCGCCGATGCCGGACGTCACCGTGCCGCGCCTGCGGGCCATGGTTGTCCGTCACATGGAGGCGCGGACCGTGCGTCTGCTGATCATCGACGAGATGCAGCACATTCTTGATCAGCGGGCGTCTGCCCAGCAGATCGTGCTGAACACCCTGAAGTACCTGTCGAACGAGCTGTCGATCGCCGTCGCGGGCTTTGGCAGCGGCGAGGCGAGGGCGCTGATCAAGGCCGACGAACATCTCGCGCAGCGCTTCGAGATCGTCGGCTTGCCTCGGTGGGCAAAGAAGGAGCGGTGGGTCGTCGAGCTCGTCCGGGAGCGCGTGGCGCACCTGCCGCTCCGCAAGCCAACCAAGGTGGACAAGGCCCTGATGAACACCCTCCATGTGCTCGCCGGCAACATGGGCGCGATGTTCGCGCTGCTGGAGAAGGCCGCGAAGGAGGCCATCCGGACAGGAACCGAATGCATCACGGTCGGCCTGCTCGAACAGATCGTGGCGCAGCGCGAGCAGGTGGAACATGGGCTTTGAGGCTCCCATTACTCCGACCCTGGCCCTTCCGCGTGTCGAGCCCGTGCCTGGCGAGGCGCTGTCGTCCTGGCTGGTGCGGATTGCCCATCGGCAGCTGCTCTCCCTGCACGAGGTCGGCTGGGAGATCGGGGTCGAACTCCACGAGCCCGATCGCAACCCGGATCGCGCCGCGCTCGCCGGTATCACAGCCCGCACGGGCCGCAGTATCGCCGAGCTCGAGGCGATGGTGCACCCTGCGTTCCTCAAGGCGGCCGCGCCGGCGGGGCTGCCGGTCCCGCTGGCCTGGGCCGTCTGTCGGTCCTGCCTGCAGGAAGACGTGGCGATGGAGCGGCCGCCCCATGTACGGGTGAACTGGACGCACCCTCTGGCCACCTGCTGTCCGACGCATCGCGAGCCCCTGGTCCCGCACGGCCAAGCCGGCGTGGACCTGGTCGGCGACCCGACGAATGAGGGCTGGACCCGCGCTTCCGAACCCCTGGACCTGAATATCGCCCGCATGCAGCCGGAGGAGCTGCGTCTCGGCGAAGCGGCCGCAGCGCTGATCGAGTCACGCTCGCCCGCGGCGCAGGACCTCCTCCGCGTCTGGACCCTTGAAGTGCTCGACGTGGTCGACGCCCTTTGTACCCAGATGAACATCTGCATGGGACGCGGGCCCTTGATGTCGGGCCTGGAAATGCGGTGGGGGCAGGTCTCCACGCGCGGCGGCTCACCCGAACTGCGAACCGCAGCAGCCTACGAGATTTCCACCGCGGCTCGGCTCTCCCACGTTCGCGCGGCCATGAGGATCCTGGGCGCGCCCGGTTGTCCGCCCACACCGGACCCGGCGCTTACCCAATGGGTGGAAGAGTGCGCCAGGCTCAGCGTCCCGAAGGCGCGCCAACGGGCTCTCAAATACGCCTCACTGGATCCGCTCGTCCTGGTTGCGCTGGCGTTGCCCGTGACGTCGTTCCACCTCATGGGCGCTCGAGCGGAGCATTGGTCGCCTCACGGCGAGGCCCGATGGCGGGCCGCCGCCACTGTCGCGGCGTTCTCCGGCTTCGCCTGAAGAATCTTCGCGTTGACAACCGACTGGACGGGGAGTCCGCCATGGGCGATTCTCTGATTTGCGAGTTGGAGGTCGATGGGATCGATGGAACACGAGGTCGGCCAGAGCGACGGGGCCCCGCAGTACGTCCACCGGACGAACCTCTCGATGCGTCTGCCCCGCTGGGCGCATAAGCGGATGAAGGGCGAGGCCAAACTCGCCGGCAAGACCGTGGCTGACCACTACGCCGCCGTCCTGGAGCGCTTCCTCGACGAGGAGGCTGACGGCTTTCGCAAGTACCTGCTGACGGGTCCGACGTCTTCGCCGTCCGTGACGCTTGCGCTGGCGCAGCCTGTCGTCGGCCGCGTCCGCGAACTGGCAGACGAACGCGACATGGTGATCAGCGACATCGTCTACACCGCGGTCCTGATCCACATGGGCGAAGCGCACATTGCACGGGCGGCCTGACGACCTCCGGGCGAACGCCGACCCTGCGGGGTCTGGGCCCGGGGGGCCCCGGTACGTCACTTTGGTCGAAGTCCGCGTTGTGGGGTAGGGACGGGAGGCGACCTGGGGGCGAATGAACGGTGATATACATGTGCGTGCTGACCAGCCACGCGCGCCGCTCACCCCGAGCAGGGGAAGTGCATTGCAGAACCAATATCTCGAGCGTGCTGAAGAGGCAGAGCGGCTGGCGAAGTACGCACGCAATGAGGCAGAGCGGGCTGACTTCCTGAAGATCGCGGAGATTTGGCGCAACCTGGCAACCGAGAAGCCGCTCTCACCAGATCAGCGGGCTAAGCAGCGTCGGGACGAACGTGAGCCGAAGTAGGTCGCCTGGCTCTCAACCAAGCGAACTTCGGCCTCGGGTCGAAACTCGGACTGGCCATCCAGCCTGACAGCGGACCGTCAGGATCGAAGGCCTTCTTTAGTACCAGGTGCCCTTCTTCAGGCAGGCGCTGTACCGGATGCTCGCCGTGTTCGTGCAGCGCGCCGCGCCCAAACCGCAAAGCGCAGTCGCCTCGTGCCACATCTGCTTGCAGTAAGCTTCATTGGCGCCGCTCGCCGGGACAGGCGTGGACGGGCCGCCTGGCGATCGCGCCCCCAAGAGCGCCTGCATCTCGGGTGACGCCGCATAGTCGGCGGGCCGCTTGCCGCTGTTGTCCGTAGCGGTCCGGCTGGCGCCCCTGGCGATCAGCAGCTTCGCGATATCGATCCGGTTGCGCTCGGCGGCCACGTGCAGGAGCGTGCCCCCGTCCGTGTCCTTGGAGTTGACGCCGACGCAGTCGTCGAGGAGTGCGGCGAGCTCCTCAGGCTGGTTGTACCACACGGCGTCCCGAGCTTGCAGGCGCGGCCGCGTCGCCGGCGTGCGGCCGTCGTTGGCCGGGTTCGCATTCGCGGCCGCGCAGGCCCCGTGGCCCGCTTTCACGGGCGCCGCCGGGGGCCGCTTCGCGGGCGCAGCCGCAGCGCCGCCGAGGTAGGGCGCGAAGGGGTCCGCCGGGGGCGCCATCTTGGCCCGGATCGCCGCTCGGATGGCCGAATAGCCTTCCGCCACATCATAGGCCGTACGCCCGCGCGTGGTCTTCAGGTCGGTCCGCGCGCCGCGGGCGAGCAGATAGCGGACCATGCGCTCATTGCCGTCCTCTGCGGCCACGTGGAGCGCTGTCCAGCCCTCCTCGTTCTGCATGTCGATATCTTGGCCGGCGTCGAGCATCCGCACGACCTCGGCTTCCTGGCCCATTTTGACCGCGTAGCGCCACGTGTCCCAGGAATCCGCCAGCGCCGCCAACGGCAGCAGTCCCACAGCCGCGATTGCGGCCAAAGCCAATCGAATACGCACGCGCCACACCCCCCAAAGAACCGCGGTAGGATGCGACGCCCGTGCGTGCCCAGCAATAGGCCACGTCACAGGTGCGGCGTGGCGTCAGCCCGCACGACGGGGCAGTTCCCGGTGTGATAGCGCAGGATCTTCACTCCTCGACGCAGCAGATCCAACCCGACTTCGACGTCCGACCCGTTATCGACGTCCTGACTGGAACGCTGGGAAGAGGGGGTAAAGCGAGATGAGCTGGCAGCCCGTGGACTTGCTCGTCGCAGATTTGGAGTCAGGAAGCCGCCATCTGCGCCGCAAAAGAGGCGAGAACCTCCGAGCAGGCCGGGAGTCGCAGCTTATTGAGTCAGCGACACCCGCCGCGCCACTCACAATTATCGCCTAAGGAATATTATCGGAAATAAGGGATGCGCCTTCAGGCGGGACCCGAGGCCGCTCAGGCCGCCAAGGGCTTGGCCGCGGCGTCGAACTCGGCCATCCAGTCCCTCACCTCGGCGCGGCTGTCCTGGTCCCACGGATGGAAGCCCGGCCGGTACCAGGCGAAGTAGGTCTTCCAGCCGCGGCGGAACAGGCCCGGCTTGCGCCAGACGTAATCCTTCACCGCCTTCAGCGCCGCGTCCGGCGAATAGCCGTCGGACTCCAGCAGGCTGGCGGCGTAGCGCGTGATATTCTGGGTGAAGTTCCTGGTCACAAGGATCATGATCAGCACCCGGGCGCGGTACCGCCGGAACGCCGGCCAGTCCTTGGTGACCTCCATGAAGACGTCGTAGGCCACGGCCTTGTGCTCGGTTTCCTCCACGGCGTGCCAGCGCCACAGGCGCTCGATGCCCGGCGCGGTGTCCTCGAACAGGTTGCGGTGGACGGCGTGCATCTCGGCCATCATGGCCGTGAAGTGCTCCAGCGCGATGGTCGACAGCAGCATGGCCATGGGCCCGCGCTCGCGGCTCTCGGCCACACGCTCCCGGACCGCCGCCTCGATCTCGGTCGCCGCCGGATAGCGGCTGCGGTCGATGAGCTGGTTCAGGACGTGGTGTTCGCGCGAATGGATCGCTTCCTGGGCCACGAAGCCCCGGACGTCCTCCAGAAGCTTGCCCTTGAGCTGCGGCCGGTAGTGCTTGACCGCGTCCATGAACATCCGCTCCCCGTCGGGAAACGTCAGCGACAGCGCGTTGAACACCGCCGTGCCGACGGGGTCGCCGCTCAGCCAATGGCCCTGGCGCGCCTCATCCAGGTCGAAGTGGATGTCGCGCGGCCGAACCGTGACGTCGGCGGGCGTGGTCTTCAGCGTCATTGGCGGGGCTCCGCAGGTCGCTTACCAAGGGACATTGCGTCCCTCTCTTCGATCGAAGTCTGCCATTGTCGACAAAAATGTCAATAAGCGATCCGCGCCCTCGATCCCGGCCCCGACGCTCGCCCGAGGCCGCGCGCGAAAACATCCTGGCGGCCGCTGAGCGCCTGCTGATCGAGAAGGGCCCGCAGGCGTTGAAACTGGCGGACGTGGCGGCGGCGGCCGGCGTGGCCCACGCCACGGTGCTGCATCACTTCGGATCGATCGACGAGGTGCAGGCCTCGCTCATGGAGCGGATGATCCGCCAGTTGGTGGCCCAGATCCTCGAGGCCAAGGCCCACGCCGAGGACGAGGCCGACGCGGGCCTGCGCGCCCTTTTCGACGCCTTCGAATCCCGCGGCGCGGCCCGACTGGCGGCGTGGCTGGAGCTCACCGGCGAGTCCCGCCGCCTGACCATGGTGCGCGAAGCCGTGCGAGACGTGATCGAGAGGCGCATGACGCCGGGCGGGATCGATCCGGCCGCAGCCGAGAACCTTGTGCTGGTGAGCGTAACGCTGGCCATGGGCGTCGGCCTGTTCGGCCAGTCGCTCGCCGAGCTGATGGGCCGCCCGCCGGGCGACGTGCGCCGTCTGGCCCTGGAATTCCTGCGCGGGCGCTAGGCCCCTGCCCCAGGCCCACGCCGCCGAGAGGCTCGGTCTCGAATCGCTCGCCGAAGCCGGCGATGATCGGCCGGGCCTTCGTGATGGCCGCCTGAGCGGCCGGAAGGGATAGCGAGGCCATGTGGCTATCCGCGCTGTCCCAGACCTCGGTGATTCACAGGGCGTCCGACCGGATCGGATCCCGGGCGACCACGTAGCTCAGACAGCCGGGCATGGCGCCCGTAGCGGCCAGCTCCGCCATGAACTCCCGCCGCTCAAGCAGCGTCGGGCAACGCCAGGTCGCCGGCCGCGATCCGGCGCAGCGTCTCGACGAAGAACGCAGGCTCGGCGGCCTTCACCCGCGCCTCCAGCATCTCGGGCGTGTCGCCGGGCGCGATGGGCACGCTCCGCCGGGCGAGTTCGGGCCCGTGGTCGTACTCCTCGTCCACCAGGTGGATGACGATGCTGCTCTCGGGGAGGCCGGCCGCCAGCACGGCCTCGTGCACGCGGCGGCCGTACATCCCCTGCCCGCCGAATTCCGGCAGGGGCCCTGGGTGGATGTTGATGATGCGCCCGGCGTAACGGCTCAGGACGGCGGGGCCCAGGCGGCGCAGGTAGCCCGACATGACGATCAGCTCCACGCCATGGGCGGCCATCTCGTCGGCCAGCCGGCGGTCGGCGGCCTCGGGATCGGTCTTGGTGGGCACGCAGATGGCCGCGATCCCGGCTTCCTCCGCCCAGGCCAGCGCCGGGGCGGCCTTCATGTTGCTGACCATCAGGCGCGGCTCGGCGTCCAGGGTCCCCGCGCGGATGGCCTCCACCACGGCCAGGGCGCTGGAGCCGTTCCCGGACGCGAGGAATCCCAGCTTAAGGGTGGAGGATTTCACGTCTTTCACGCCCGGAGCTCATGTTGGACGACGAGGCCGTCGTACGCTGGCTCGACGCCGGTCGGCAGTTCCCGGATCAGGGTGTCGAAGTCCATGTCGATATGCATGTTGGTGAGGATCGCCCGGCGCGGCTTCACCCGTTCGATCCATTCGAGGGCAAGGTCGAGATGGGCGTGGGTGGGGTGCGGACGGCGACGCAGGGCGTCCACGATCCAGACGTCGAGGTCGGCCAGGGCCTCGAACGCGGCCTCGTCCAGGCCCACCACGTCGCTGGAATAGGCCACCCCGCCGAAGCGGTAGCCCACCGACCGGACGCCGCCGTGATCCTGGTCGAAGGTGCGCACGGGGATAGGACCCGACGGCCCCTCCACGGTCCAGGCCTTGCCGTGCGGCGGCAGGGCCTCGGGCGTGCAGATGGCCGGATAGCCGCCCTCGCCCTCGAAGATGTAGCCGAAGCGGCGCATCATGGTGTGGTGCGTGGCTTGGTCCATCCAGCACGGGATCCGCGCCTGCTGGCGCAGGAAGAAGGCCCGCACGTCGTCCAGGCCGTGCACCTGGTCGGCGTGGTCGTGGGTGAGCAGGACGGCGTCCAGCCGCTTCGCGCCCGCCCGCGCGGTCT
The DNA here is from genome assembly GCF_046463815.1 of Phenylobacterium sp. Taxonomy (GTDB): domain Bacteria; phylum Pseudomonadota; class Alphaproteobacteria; order Caulobacterales; family Caulobacteraceae; genus Phenylobacterium. The sequence continues at coordinate 8,297 of NZ_JBKBRO010000019.1, forward strand.
GGAGGCGCAGTTCGGGCGAGGCGTCCACCAGCGCCGTGGTCTCCCGCGCCGGATCGTCGGCCTTGCGGCGCACCAGGATCGAGCAGCGGGTGCGGTGGTTCTTCGGATTGGCGGGGTCGCAGACGCCCCACTCGCCGTCGGCCCGCGGCACGCCGCCGGACGAGCCGCAGCCCAGGATCACGATCTCGATGAGGCCGCTCACGGCCGGGGAATCCGATCGAACAGCGCGAAGAAGGCGTCCTCGGTGCGGGCCTCGGCCTCTTCCAGCGTCCAGCCGCGGATTTCGGCCAGCTTGGCCAGGATGGGCGGCAGGAAGGCCGGTTCGTTGCGGCGGCCCCGATAAGGGACCGGCGCCAGATAGGGGCAGTCGGTCTCCAGGATGATCCGCTCGGCCGGCATGTCGCGGATGAGCGCCCGGACATCGTCCGCGGCCTTGAAGGTGGCGATCCCCGAGACCGAGAACCAGGCCCCAAGGTCGGCCGCCCGCCGCGCGAGCTCCGCGCCCGATGTGTAGCAGTGCATCAGGATCCGGAAGGCGCCGCGGGCGTACTCCTCCTCCAGAATTCGGCCCATGACCTCGTCGGCCTCGCGGGTGTGGACCACCAGCGGCAGCCCCGTCTCGCGGGCGGCCTCGCAGTGGACCCGGAAGACCTTCGCCTGGATGTCCCTGGGACTGAGGTCGTAGTGGAAGTCGAGGCCGCACTCGCCGATCCCCACGACCCGCGGGTCCTGAGCGATGTCGACGAGCGTCCGGGCCGAAAGGTCCGGGTTCTCCTTGGCCTCGTGCGGGTGCGTGCCCACTGTGCACCAGATGTCCGGATGCATGGCCACGGCCCGGACCTTGTCGTAGTTGGACACCCGGTCGCAGATGTTGACCATCAGGCGCACGCCCGCCGCCAGCGCCCGGCTGATGACCGCCTCACGGTCGTCGTCGAATTGAGGTGCGTGCAGGTTGACGTGGCTGTCGATCAGCATGGGGTCGTTAGGCCTGGGCGGCCTGCTTCAGTTCCGTAAGCGCGGCGAACAGCGCGTCGGTGCGGTCGAGGTTCAGCGCCTCGACCTCGCGCGGGAGGCGCTGGAGCGTCTCCCACGCCTGGGCCCAGCGATCAAGCGATCCCATCCCCTGGTTCGCCCGCTCGGTCGCCATGTCGTGGAGGCGGTCGGCCAGCCGGTCGAACAGCAGGGCGAAGGCCTGCGGCCCCTCGCCGCCCCGGAACTTCTCGGCCAGCAGCAGCGCGCGGGCCTCGTCGACCTTGGGCAACTCGGCCAGCAGATCGCGGGCGGCGTCGTCCACGGCGATGGCCTGGGCTGCGGCGAGGGCCAGGGCGCGGCCCGGCGCGCCGCCCGCCATGCTGGCCAGGCGCAGCGATTCCTCGACGTTCACATCCGCGCGGGTCCGCACGAACTCGGCCGCCTCCTCCAATTCCAGGGGCCGGAACGCCAGGCGGCGGCAGCGCGAGCGGATGGTGGCCAGCAGTCGCCCCGGCGAATGGGAGATCATCAGCAGGATGCCCCGGGGCGGCGGCTCCTCCAGGGTCTTCAGGATGGCGTTGGCGGCGTTGACGTTCAGGTCGTCGGCCGCGTCGATGATCGCCACCCGGTGCGGCGCGCTGGCCGGCGACTTGGAGAAGAACTCGCCCAGGCGCCGGGCGTCCTCCACCGGGATCACCTTGCGCGGCTTGCCGTCGGGCCCCTCGCGCTCCAGCACCATGAGGTCCGGATGGCTGCGGGCGGCGACCTGCCGGCTCACCGGGTGGTCGGGGCTCGCGCCCAGGGTCCCATAGGCGGGCGCCGGCGGCGCGCCCAGCAGGCGGCGCGCGGCGCGATAGGCGAAGGTGGCCTTGCCGACCCCTTCCGGTCCGGACAGCAGCCAGGCGTGATGCAGGCGGCCACGCGCCCTGGCGTCCTCGAAGGCCGCTTCGGCGGCCTCCTGGCCCTCCAGGCCGTAGACGTCGCGGGGATGGGGAACGGCGAACTCAGCCATGGACCGCGAGCCGTTCGGCCACCGCCTGCCAGACGGCGGCCTCCACGGCGTCCATGTCCGCCGACGCGTCGATCACCGCGCAACGCCCAGGCTCGGCCGCGGCGATGGCGCGGAAGCCGTCGCGCAGGCGCTGATGGAAGGCCATGCCCTTGGATTCGAACCGCATCTCGGCGCCTTCGGCCCGGGCGTGGGCCCGCTCCAGCCCCACCTCGGGCGGCAGGTCGAAGACGAGGGTCAGGTCTGGGCGGACATCCTGGAGCACATGGACCTCCAGCGCCGCGATCAGGTCGGGGTCGGTCCCGCCGGCCGCGCCCTGGTAGGCGCGCGTGGAGTCGGCGAAGCGGTCGGAGATCACCCAGGCCCCCCGCGCCAACGCCGGGCGGATCACCCGCTCGATGTGATCCCGGCGGGCGGCGTACATCAGCAGCGTCTCGGTGACCGGGCTCCAGCGGTCGGCGTCGCCGTTCAGCACGAGGTTGCGGATGCTCTCGGCGCCGGGCGAGCCGCCGGGCTCGCGCGTCGTCACCACCTCATGGCCGCGGGCGCGCAGGCGCACGGCCAGGCGCTTCACCTGGGTGGATTTCCCGGCGCCCTCGCCGCCTTCGAAAGTGATGAACCGCCCGCGCGACACGGGGCCAAAATGGCCCGTTCGCCGCAGAAGTCTAGAAGGCGCGAACGACGCGGGCGTCCGCGAAGCCGATCTCGGCCACGCGATCCCGCAGGGCGAACGCCTCGGCCTCGTCGGCCGGGGCCGTCAGCATGACGCGGTAGAGGATAAGCCCGTCCCGTTCCAGCGGTTCGATCACGGCCTGACCGGCGGGCGACAGCAGGCCTACGGCGCGTTTGGCGTTGGCCTCGTTGGCGAAGGCGGCCGCCTGAATCCGCAGGCCGCTGGCGACGGTGACGATGGGCGCCTGGGCCGCCGGCGCGAGCGCCTGGGCGGTCACCGTCTGGGGCGGCGGGGGAAGCGCCGCGGCGATCTCGAAGGTCGCGTCCGGCGCGGGCTGCACGATCTTCGGCGGCGGCTCCACCGGACTGGCCGAGGCGAACCGCACGCCGGCGTCGCGGCCCAGAAGCGGCGCAGGCCCCACATAGCGCACGCGCACGCGGGCCACGCCCTGCCGCTCGTAGCCGAGCTGGCGCGCCGCCTCGCGGGAGAGGTCGATGATCCGGTCGCCCACGAACGGCCCGCGGTCGTTCACCCGCACCTGGATCTTCCGGCCGTTCTCCAGGTTGGTCACCTCGACAATGGAGGGCAGCGGCAAGGTGGTGTGGGCGGCGGACGGCAGGTTCATGTCGAACAGCTCGCCATTGGCCGTGGTCTTCATGTGGAAGGCGTCGCCGTACCAGGAGCCGACGCCGATCTCGTCGTAGTTCGGCTGCTCCCTGGGGACGTACCAGACGCCCCCCACCTGATAGGGCTTGCCGACCTTGTAGCCGCCCGGCTTGGAAGGAGCCTGGGCCGTGGCGCCGGGACGGGCGGCGTAGCGCGGCGTCACGCAGGCGGCCAGCGAAACGCCCGCCAGGAGGATCACCGCCAAGTTCAGGGTGTGCTTCGCCGCCATGCCGCCTTCCCCGCGTTCGACCGGCGAGCTTGCCGGCCAAGGCTTGCGACAGGGTTAACGGAGGGTTGCGGTGGAGCCGCCTGCCCGCCCCTGCTATAGGCGCCAGCTCCGGATGGGTGGCCGAGTGGTTTAAGGCAGCGGTCTTGAAAACCGCCGTAGGTGAGAGCCTACCGAGGGTTCGAATCCCTCCCCGTCCGCCAGTTTTCCCTTGTGGAATAAGGGGTTGGGTCTGCGTCCGCTTCTGGCGGGCCTCTGAACGAAGATGAATATCGCCTTCGGCGGGGACGATTTGGGACAATCGGCTCCGGAAACAGAGAGACTGATGACCACCACCAAGACCCCCGACCCCGGCATCTACAAGCGCGGGCCGAAGCAGTACCAAGTGAAAATCCGCCGGAACGGCGTTTCGGTGAGCCGGACGTTTGAGACGATGGCGGACGCCCGCCGCTGGCGGAGCGTCCAGGTCGGCAAGATCGTCGCCCACGAGTTCGTGGACAAGTCGAAGGAGCGACGGACGCTTCTCTCTACCGTGCTCGACGAATACCTCGTTCGCGTCACTCCCAAGAAGAAGGGGCGGCGGCAGGAGGAGAACCGCATCAAGGCGTGGATGCGAACCGACTTGGCGAATTACCCCATCGGCGGGATCGAACGGTCGGACATCGCCGAGTGGATCGAAAGCCGGATGGCCGATGGCAAGGCGCCCAGCACGGTTTGCAACGAGATCAACCTGCTCTCTGCCGTGTTCAAGAAGGCGGCTGACTGGGGCTTCCGGATCGAGAACCCTTGCCGTGAAGTAGAACGTCCGAAGCAGCGACCGGCCCGGTTTGCCACCCTCGACGCGGACGAGAAGGCCAAACTGCTGAAGGCGTGCGCTCGCGGGCCGAATTGGCTGCCCTACGTAGTTCGCCTCGCTCTCACCACGGGAATGCGGCAAGGCGAAATCCGCCGCCTTAACTGGGGCCATATCCACAGGACGTGGTTGCACCTCCCCGAAACGAAGAACGGGGAACCGCGAGACGTGCCCCTCACCCGTGAAGCTGAACAGGTGATCGAAGACATCAGGCGCGACCTGCCGCGCCGGTTGAACGGCTGGGTCTTTGGCGACCCGGATCGCCTCTCCGCCGATGGCGGGTTCACCGAGTGGCAGGTTCAGCAAGCGTATCGGGACGCCGCCATATGGGCCGAAGAGCATCTTGGCTTGGAGCGTCGGACGTTTCACGACCTTCGCCACGTCGCCCTGACCGCGTTGGCCGCCTATCACGACAACGTCCTGACGTTGCAGCGGACCAGCGGCCACAAGACGGTGGCCGTTCTCAGCCGGTACATCAACTTGAAGCCCGAGGATGCGGCCCGGATGGTCCGAGATCGCGAGGCGGCCCACAAGGCGTCGGCATGATCCGGCCCAGCCAGTGGTACCGGCTCGCCTGAATGCAGAAGCGAAGCTGGTCTAGCCCCGTCCGGAAGCCGAAGTCGGCTCGCCCGTCCGCCGCGAAGGTGCGGCAGACGTGCGCGCCACGAAGGTGCTTCTCGCACCACTTCCGCGCGCGCCAATAGTCAAGCGTATCGGCTTCAGAGGTGAAGTCGCAACGCATCGACACCCAAGACGTGATCAGAGACCAGTTATACACCATAGGAACTCTTGTAATTCCATCCATCAGAACACACACGGCATCGCACCGTACTCGTCTGTGGGATCGTGTTTGCATGTGGCATCAGACGTGGTGATTCCGGAATCAAGAATAGATGATTCCCGATACATGACCTCGCTAATCCGGTTCGAATGCCAACCCGCTGACGGTCGGCAAGTGAACCTCGTCCGTTGGAAGCTCTTCGACCAGCCGAGATGCCAGTTCTCGTACGCGGCCACCCATTCCGCAGGCCAGACTTGGTACTGGTTGCCCAGCAGGTTCCACCGGCTCCGCTTGATGGCGTAACGGGTCGTGCAGAACAGGCTCTTGGCCTTGCTGAAGCCCTTGTAGAAGGGCCGCACGTCCACTTGGCCGGGCAGGCTCCACCGCGAAGCAAAGGCGGCCCTGAACTCCTGATATTCGAGCCGATGTAAGCCCACGACCGCATGGATTGTCGGGAAGAAGACCGGATGCTGGCCGCTCATTTGCGGGGCGAGCGCGGCGGTCAGGGCGCCGCGCTCAATACCGATCATCGACAACTGGGACCCGGCCAAAGCGTCGGTTTCCAGCCACCCCGTCAACCGAACGCCATCCCACCGAGTGCTCTGGGAGCGTTCCCGGCGGAAGATGTACGAGATCGCGGTTCGGGCCTTATCCACGACACCAGCGATTTGGGACGGCTCCTCCACGGCGTCGAGCACGACGGTCGCGAAGGCCATCTGCTCCTTGGAATAAGGGGCGAAGTGAACCGCGTTGCGCCGGAATTGCTCCTTCGCGTAACGGCGCCCGCAATGGCGGCAGGAGACCTGACGGCACACCCAGAAGCGACCGTCCGGATAGGTCCCACATCGGCGAAGGTTGGCGAGCACGTCTGACGTGGCCGGGAGGGTGCTTTCGAAGCGCGTCTGTGCCTCGTCTTGGAGCGCGACAATGTCCGGCCACGTCAGCCGGGAATCTGACCACGTCATGAGCCCGGTTGGGCCAGGGCGCGGCTTGCCGCCGCGACCTGGCCATTCACTTTCTGCATGGTCTGTTGGTAGGAGGCAGACGCGGCCTGCTTTCGCCGGTTGGCGTCGTAGCTCGCCTGTCGGCTGCGCTTTTCGGCCTCGCCCGCCCGTTGCACGGCGTTCTGGTACTTACGACTGGCCTCAGCCCGCTTGTGAGCGGCCCCGGCGATCTGTTCTCGCGCGCCAGCGTACGTCTCCGACTGCACGCCGCCTGCTTCTCCGATGATCTCGATCCAACGCATAACGCTAGTTAGCGAACACGCCCGCGACGGCTGATCTCGTCGGCAATCGAGCGGCCTTTCGCCGTGGTACCGGCGGAGTTCGCGGCCTGCTCAAGGGTCTTGATCCACGCCAAGACAGCGTCGAGATCGTAGCGGACGCAGCCGTTGAACTTCAGCCAAGGGGGGCCTTGGACGGTCGAACCGGGCATACGGGCCTTTTTCAGCATTGAGACGCTGAACAGGTTGGGCAGGGTGGCGGCAAGTTCCTTGTCGGTGAGGATCGTGGGCAGGTTGGGCATCGGGTGGTCCAGAGGGTCAGGCCCCGAAGGTACCAAACGGCTGGCCCGAACCCCTAAATCCACGTAACTGCCGATCCCGAAAATCGACGTTCGGTGGATCAATGGCCATGCGCGAGTTATTCGGCTATCACAGCCGGAACGGGAGAGGCGTGATGTTCTTGCGGCCGGTTTTCAGCGCGACTGTTGCTCTATCGAGCCTGATTGGCGGGTTCGCCGTCGCGGCTGAACCAGCGGTCCTAGTTTCGAGCGATCTCAAAGCTTCCATCTCGCAAGCAATCCTCGCAGGGGACTGTGAAAAGGCGAAAGCCGTTGCAGTTGCGGCGGGCCAGTTCGATCTGGCCGAGCAAGCCCTGAGGCTTTGCACCCCGCGAAGCGGGCCGACCAGCAGGCCAACAGCGATTGCTACGACGCCCCCTGCGGTCGAACAGCCACAGGTTATACGAGCGAACTGGAAGCAGAAGCCCACAGCCGAACAGGCTTGGGCCTTCTATCCGAAGGCCGGACTTGAGCGGGGCGTTGGCGGCAAGGTCGTAATGACGTGTGTGGTGCTCGAAACAGGGCGGACGAGCAACTGTACCGTGATCTCGGAAGACCCACCCGGCCTCGGGTTTGGTGAAGCGGCAACGAAGATTGCCCTCGTGTCGGACTTCACGCCCACACTCGTTAATGGCACTCCGATTCCGGATACGATCCGGTTTCCGGTCAACTTCAACCCGCCGCCCAAGAACATCATCCAAAATCTGCTCGGCGTGCTGAGCGGCCAAGAGAACGCTTCCAGTTCACGGGACAAGTTGGGACAATCCGCGCGGAACCAGTAGGAACCGGACACCACCAATCGAGACCGCTACGATTTCAAGCGCCCCTTCAGACCCATAGCCCCACTTCACGCCTCTCGGACGAGACAGCGGACTTGAAAACCGCCGTAGGTGGAAGCCTACCGTGGGTTCGAATCCCACCCCATCCGCCATCGCCCGGCCTTGGCGTTCCGGTCCGACGCTAGGTCTTCGCCGGGTCGACGTAGCCGTAGGCTCTCAGATACTCGTAGCCCTCGATCCCCGTTGGAGCCCGCTCATCGACCTCCCGCAAGGCCTGAAGAGGCCACGGAGGGGCGGCGCCGGAAGGCATGGCCACGACGTTGACGTCGCCGGGGGCGACGTTCCCGGGCTTGGCCTTTGGCGAATTGGGCGTCGCGAAGGGCGCATAGAACCAGTAGAGATCGTAGCCGGCGTCACGAAAGCGCTTGTTGACCGCCGCCCGGGCTTCGGGCCGCGAGCCGACGGCCTCGATCAGCCAGATCGCCGAACGGCTGTCGATCAGCCGGGCCGCCCCGCCGACGACCTGAGGTTCGAAGCCCTCGACATCGACCTTCACGAGCCTGGTGTCCGGCGGGGCGATGTCATCGACCCGCAGCATTCGAACCGTCTCCTTCGGCGCGTCCAGATCGAAGCTGAGGAGGCCGAAGCGCATGGCGGCGCTGAGCGGCACCGCCGGAAACCGCGCCAAGCCCTCGTCGGCTCCGGCGGCGGCGTGGAAGGACTCGACGTTGTACAGCCGGTTGTTGAAGGCGTTGGTCGCGAGCAGCCCCGCCATCCCGCGATGCGCCTCGATCGCAAGAACGCTCCAGTTGGGCCGCGCCTTCGCGAACGGCAGGGCGATCGGGCCGAAGTTCGCGCCGACATCGATGAACGTGCCGCCTGTTCCGGTCGCGCAGGCCAGAAGGAAATCGATCTCTGGCTTGGCGAACTCGCCATGAAACCGGAGCAAGGTTCCGATCGTCTGGTCCCGCGCCGGAACGAGGAAGTCGAGGCCGTAGGCGATGGTCAGGTCGAGCATCCCGCCTCGTTACTGTCGGGGTGAGCGCCTGGCAATTGCGCGTTATGGGATATCAAGCGTCACGAACCCCATCTTCGCGAGCACCCCGGCGGCCATGACGATCCTGCCGAGGGGCTGCCCGATCGCGTCGGCCGCGGCGTTCAGGGTCATCGGCTCCCGCTCGATGAGAGTCCACAGCGGCGCGGCCGTGGCCACAGCGGCCGCCCCGGCCGGGAAGAGGGCGTGGCCCGCCAGCTGCTGATAGGCCGCGAAGGCGGCGCCGGGCCGGAGCGACACCACGGTCTCGCCCGAAATCCCGTGCGTCGGATAGGAAGCGAACGCCGTGAACGGTTCGACCTGCCCGCCCGATCGGGGAGCGATCGCGTCATGGCCTTCCGTTCGGCGGCGGGCGTCGAGTTCGCCCCATAGCTCCTGATACCGGGCATACACGTGGGCCCAGTCGAAGACGGTCCGGGCCCGCTCCTGGCCCGACGCGCCCATTCGCCGCCTCAGGTCGGGGCTTGCGATCAGCTCGGAAAGGGCTGCGGCCAGGCGGTCCGGGTCCACCGATGTGGCCGCCGCGGCGCCCCAGCTCAGCATGTCGTCGGTGATCGTGCGGGACTGGTGCGCGAAGGCCAGGTGCTTGCCGAAGCCCGGCGCGGGGCTTCGGGTTGGAATCAGGAAGCCATCCACGCCGTCGCGGACAGTGTCCCGGTAGCCGTCCCAATCGCTGGCGATGACGGGCAGCCCGGCGGCCATGGCCTCCAGCGGCGTGAGGCCGAAGGTCTCCTGGATGTTGTCCGAAAGGGAGACGAACAGGTCCGCGGCGTCCCAGGCGCGCGACCTCGCCAGGGGATCGTTCCCATCCACCAGCAGGTGTCGCACGTCCGGCGCCAGGAGCGCCGGCCCGGTCCGGAAGGCCTCTTCGTCGTTGCCCGTCTTGGGCCAGCCGCACTCGACCAAGGTGACGGACCGCCCGCTCGTCCGGGCCGCCGCCTGGAGCCCGCGATACATCTGGCCGGGGTGAGCCTTCGACATCAGCGAAAGCCGCCCGACGAACAGCGCAACCACTTCGTCGGGGCCAATACCCAAGGCGGCCCTCGCTGGCTCGCGTTGACCGCCGACGGCCGCGAAATCGCTCGTATGGACGCCTAAGGGAATCACCGGGAGCTGCGGAAGCCTCGGAGCGACCTTCGCTCCGTACCGCCATCGGGCATACTCCAGCTCCGCCTCGATGACCGCCGTCACCGAAGCGCGCAGGGCCTGGGAGGTGCAGATCAGGGCATCCCAGGGCATGACGGGCTCGCGGACGAGGCGAGCCAGGTCCTGCAGGTGATTGAAGACGGTGTGGGCGACGGCGGTGATCGAATACCTGCCGACCCCGGCCCAGGCGCGAGCCCATATCTCCGCCTGGAACGCCGGATCAAGCCGGTGCACGACCTTCTGGGCCGCGAGCTCTTCCACCTGACTGGTCAGCAGCCACCTGGCCTGGGCCTCGGCGTCGATCGAACGGATCGCGGCCAGGAACTCAGGACCGTGGTGATCCTCATAGCCATAGCCGACGACCGGTCGGCCGGCATGACCGGCCACGGCGGCGCGGAGAAAGGCCATGTTGGCGACCCGCCGGCCGAGTGCTCGACCGCCTGGGCGGAGCGTGTCGGGAGTGAAGCTCAGGGCTGCGTGGATCAAGGTGGATGTCCGTCTGGGATGCGCCGCGCGCCATACCATACGTTCGCCATGGCTTGGCAGGGATGCTTCCGGGGACGCTCCGCGGCCTGGGGCGCGAGTTGAGCATGGCGCGCAAGCCGCTTCCGCCCCTCCTGCGACCCTCGGCCCCAAGCCGCCGACCGGCCCGCAGATGGACAAACCGCGTCGGCGCCCCCAGATGGTGCGCATGCTGAGATTGCTTCTCGTCCTCTCGACCGTCGCCAGCCTCCTGGCCGGCCCCGCCCTCGCCCAGCCGGCCGGCGCCTCGATCTTCGGGGTCTGGCGCAACCCGAAGGACAGCGTGCACGTGGACGTGCGCCCCTGCGGCAAGGGCGCCTGCGGCTTCGTCGTCTGGGCCAGCGCCAAGGCGCAGGCGGACGCGCGCGAGGGCGGCACCCAGAACCTCGTGGGCCTGGAGCTTTTCCGCAATCTCGTCGAGCAGCCCGACGGCCGCTGGCGGGGGAAGGTGTTCGTGCCCGATCTCAACGCCACCTTCTCGGGATCGGCCGAGGTGCTGGATGCGGGACGGCTGCGCGCACGGGGCTGCCTGATCGCCAACATCGCCTGCAAATCGCAGATCTGGACCCGAGTGGCCCCCGCTGTCGACTAGGAGCCGGCCTCAGCGCTTCTCCACCTTCGCCGACATCCTGGGGCGCACATAGGAGGTGTGCTTCAGGCGGAAGTTGTCCTTCAGGAAGAAGTGCAGCGCCGGCTGGTAGTCGTAGACCACGTCGGCGACCAGAATGCTCTCATTCGGCTGAAGGAAGCCCGCCGGCGCCGAGGCCGGCGGCGAGGACGGGAAGTTCCGGCTCACCGTCCAGTCGACGCGCACGACCCCGTATGGGTCGCTCACCAGACTGGTCACGCGTTCGCCCAGGGGGGTGGCCGGATAGGGTCGGATCATGGCGTCGCCCGCCAGCAGGATGTCGGCGAGATCGCTGTCGCTCACGGACCGCTCCTGGGAGGTTACGTCCGCCAGGGAGGAGGCGATGTGGGTGATGCGGGTCCGGACCTGCCACGCCTGCACGAGCTCGACGATCGTCAGGTGCATGACGAACAGGAACGGCAGGATGAGGCCGAACTCCAGCGCCGCGGCGCCGCGCGCGTCGCGCAGGAAGCGAAGCATGGCGCGCCTCATTCGTAGGGCTCGTTCTTGAAGGCCGCACGGGCGTCCAGCGTCACCTCGAACGGGCCAGGCCTGGGTTCGCTGAGCATGCCCAGCATCGGGGTGATCATCGGCCAGCGGTAGGCGGCGCGCACCATGATGATGTCGCCGGCCTGACCCTTTTCGAACGCGCCGTCGGGCGGCGTCTGCGCCGCCGCCAGGGCCTGGGAAAAGGAGGCGTAGCGCCGGACGCTGACCTGCAGCCGGTTCCTGCAGTCGGCCGTGTCGCCCCCAAGACTGGCGCAGACGAGCCCCTCGAATCCGGCGCCGTCCACGGGCCCGTCGTCCTGGCCGGTGCGGATCATCCGGGCGGCCTGGGTCACGCCGTTGTCGAGCCCGGCGGATATCATGCCGACCAGGCCCACCTCGATCGTCGCGAACAGCAGGAATATGAGGATCGGCGCCAGCAAGGCGTACTCGATCGCCGTCCCTCCCCGCTCGTCCTGTCCGAACCGCCGCACGCGCACGGGTTCCGCCCTCCATATCCTTCGCCCAGTCTGGCGGATGGCGGAAAAACGCGGGTTAACCCCTGGCGGCGCATGGTGGACGCTGCTTAACCCCTGGCGGCGCATGGTGGACGCTGCTTAACCACCCCCACTAATCGGCGGTTAGCGCTGATCCGGCATCCTCGGGACCACGAGCTCGGATTTCGAACCGGACGGTGAAGCCCAATGCCAACGCAGCGGTCGTCCTGGATCCGCCGCGCGCTCCGGCGCCTGGCGGATCGCGGCGGCAATGTCGCGATCACGGTGGCCCTGGCCATGCCGGTGCTGTCGTTCAGCACCCTGGCGGCGATCGACCTCGCGCGCGCGGCGAGCGCCAAGGTGCAGCTCCAGGACGCCCTCGACGCGGCGGCCCTGGGTGCGGCCCGGGCCACGGGCTCATCCGACGCGGACCTGCAGGCGGCGGGCGATCGCCTGCTGCGCCAGAACCTGGGATTGGGGACGGATTTCGAGCTGGTCGGCAGCACCTTCCGGTTCACCCCTGACGGCAAGGTGGCGGCCTGGGCCCAGGTGCAGGTCGAGCCCTATGTCGCCGGCCTGATCGGCACGCCCAACATGCGGATCGCCACCTCGACGGAGGTGGTGCGCGCCGGCATGCAGCTCGAGATCGCCCTCGTGCTCGATAACACCGGGTCGATGAACCAGAACGGCAAGCTCGGCTACCTGAAGACAGCCGCCCAGGACTTCGTCACCGCCATGGAGGCGGCGGCGTCGAAGAACGTCATCCCCAACGCCATCAAGATCTCGCTGGTCCCCTTCTCCCACACGGTGCGGGTGACCCCGGACGCCTACCGGACCGCCGAGTGGCTGGACCAGAACGGGGCCTCGCCGATCAACAACGAGATCTTCACGACCGAGAGCGGGACCCAATGGGCCAACCGTTTCACGCTCCTGTCGAACCTGGGTCAGACCTGGGGCGGATGCGTCGAGTACCGCCAGGCGCCCTACGACATCCAGGACACCCCGCCCTCCACGACGACGCCGGCGACGCTGATCACGCCCTATTTCGCGCCCGACGAACCGGACGTGAAGGCCGAATGGTTCTTCGACAAGTTCAACAACAACTACATCTACGACGGCATGACGAGCGGGACCTGGCGGGTGCGTCAGGGGGCGGTCGCCAAGTACGTCAAGAGCTCCATCAACGGCGGCAAGGGCCCCAACCGAGGCTGCAACATCCACGCGATCATGCGGCTGACGACCAACTTCAGCCTGCTGCGGACCGAGATCGGCAAGCTCAACGCCGACGGCAGCACCAACATCCCGATGGGCCTGGCCTGGGGCTGGTTCACCTTGTCGCCGACGGCGCCGTTCGGCGACGGCGTCCCGTACCTGACCGAGAAGCACAAGAAGATCGTCGTGCTCATGACGGATGGCGAGAACACCATCCTCTCCGTGGATACGCCGAACGGGTCCGACTACACGGGCGTCGGATTCGCCCGTCAGGGCCGGGTGCTGCAACCCGATGGTCGCCCGATCGACCAGAACTCCACCGAGCCGGAGCGCACGGCGGCGCTGGATGACCGCCTCGCAAAGCTCTGCGAGAACATGAAGGCCCCCGCCAAGGACATCGAGATCTATACGATCAGGGTCGAGGTGACCTCGGGCGACAGCACCGTCCTTGAGAACTGCGCCAGCTCGGCGGACCACTATTACGACGTCCAGAACGCCTCCGAGCTCGCCGTCGTCTTCCAGAGCATCGCCGGCCAGATCGCCGCCCTGCACCTTTCCAGGTGATCCGCGCCCGAGGCGCGCAACAGACCGGCGGTCTCGGCGTTCAAGGGGTATGACGCCGCCTGGCCTGACCGCCGAAGATCTCAACCTCCTCAACGCGGCGCTGAACGGCCCGCTGACCCACCTCGACACGGCGGGTCAGGAGATCTGCATGAAGCTGTGCGGCCTGGGGCTCCTGCAGCGGGCCGGCGGGGTGGCGGCCGCCAACGGATGGAAGGGGCCCGCGCGCGTCTTCTTCCTCACGCGTGACGGCTGGACCGTGGTGAAGGACGGGCGGCGCCCGCCCGTGCGCCGGACGGGCTAGGTCCGGCCTGGGTTCCGCGGCGCGGGTGGTGTATGGCCCGGCCCATGTCTTCGGATGAGATCCTGGTGGACGCCCGCGGCCATCGCTGCCCGGTGCCGACGCTGAAGCTCAGGCGGGCGCTGGAAGCCGCGCCGGCCGGCGCCGTCGTCCGCCTGCTTGCGGACGATCCCCTCGCCCGGATCGACGTGCCCCATTTCGCCGCCCAGATCGGCGCACGCGTGCTGGAGCAGGGCGACGTGGACGGCGGCCTCAGCTTCCTGGTGGCGAAATCCTAGGGGGATGAGGCCGGGTGTGGAGCGCCAGCTCCACCTCGGTGGCCAGCGCGCCCCCGAAGAAAAGCGCGTTCACGTTCCACGACAGCCAGATCAGAAAGATCACCACGGTGGCGATGGAGCCGTAGGTCGCGCCAAGGTGGGCGATCTGCTCGACGTAGAAGCCCAGCGCCCAGGAGGCGAAGATGCAGAGCGCGGCGGCGGCGACTCCGCCCAGGGCCGAGGCGCGCCAATCCACCGGGTCGCGCGACATGGCCCAGCGGTAGATCAGCGTCATGCCCGCGGTCATGCCCGCGCTGGCCCAGGTCCATTCGCTGTAGAGCCACGGCGCGCCTCGCAGCGGCCGCAGCTCGAAGGTCTCACCCAGGATCCGGAAGCCGAAGAAGACGGCCGACAGCACTCCCAGCATGGCGAAGGTCGCGATCAGCACGGCGAGCGCCAGCAGGTTGAAGCCCACGAAGCCCCGGGGCTTGTCCTCGTCGTGGATGAACGACAGGCCGGCCAGCAGAGCCTTGAATCCTCGGTGGGCCGCATAGCCGCCGATCACCAGGGCCACGCCGCTCTGCACCGAAATGGCCTCATCGGGTGCTCGGCTCAGCCGCAGCATCTCGCTCTGGAAGATGAGCCGCGCCGCGTCGGGCATGATGCGGGCCAGGTGCTCGCCCTGGCGGGCGGCCTGGGCCGGGTCCGAGAACAGGCTGTAGGCGCCCATCAGGATGGCCAGGGCCGGGAAGATGGCCAGCATGACGAAGAAGCTGACCCCGCCCGTGTAGAGCATGACATCGCGTCCCCAGAGCCGGGTCAGGGCCTTGGCCACGATGCCCAGCGCCACACGGCCCCAGTGGCTCGGGTCCCAGTCCAGGGATCGCAGGCGCCGCCCCAGGGTCTTCATGCGAGGGTGCGAATGGCGGAGGTCTTCATCGCGCGCAGGGTGGTGAACCGCGTCCTGACTCGCAAGGAGTCCGCGAAGGCGCCGTTCAAAAGCCATAACGGCGCGCCACCCTTTCGGGTGACGCGCCGCCGATGGGCGTGTCGTTCCATCCGGGTTCGCCACCGCTTCGAGGGACGGGAGAGTGCGGCGGCTTACCGACGCGCAGGTTGCGTCGCGGCGGCTGAACCCAGGCTGAACATCGCCTTCAGCTTCCCTGGCTTCGACTTGTCGCGGCTTCAGCTTGCCAAGGCGTCGATCTCCGCCGCCGAGAACCCCCAGTCGGCAAGCGCCTCACGCGTATGTGCGCCGATGGCCGGCGGCGGCCCCTGGATCGCGCCCGGCGTGGCCGAGAAGCGCGGCGCGGGCGCTGGCTGGGTCACGCCGGCGACCTCGACGAAGGTTTGTCGGGCGACGTTGTGGGCGTGCTTGGGCGCGTCGTTGAGGTCAAGCACCGGGGCGAAGCAGACGTCGGTGGCCTCCATCAGGTCGCACCATTCCGCCTGGGTCTTGGTTGCGATCACCGCCGCCAGCTTTTCGCGGAGCTGCGGCCAGGCGGAGCGGTCCATCTGGCGCTGGAAGTCGGGATCGGTGATGCCGGTCTTCTCCAGCAGCAGGGCGTAGAACTGCGGCTCGATCGAGCCGATCGAGACCCACTTGCCGTCCGAGCACTGGTAGGTGTCGTAGAAGTGGGCGCCGCCGTCGAGCATGTTGGCCCGCCGCTCGTCGCTCCACATGCCCGCCGCCTTGAAGCCGTAGAACATCGCCATCAACGAGGCGGCCCCGTCGCTCATGGCGCAGTCCACGACCTGGCCCTTGCCGGTCTCGCGCGCCTGGATCACCCCGGCCAGGAGGCCGAAGGCGAGATAGAGCGCGCCGCCTCCGAAATCGCCCACGAGGTTGAGCGGCGGCACCGGCTTGTCCTTCGTGCCGATGGCGTGCAGCGCGCCGGTGATGGCGATGTAGTTCATGTCGTGGCCCGCGGCTTGGGCGTAGGGGCCCGTCTGGCCCCAGCCGGTCATGCGCCCGTAGACGAGCTTCGGATTGCGCTTCAGCGCCACCTCGGGGCCGAGGCCCAGGCGCTCCATCACGCCGGGACGGAAGCCCTCGAACAGGACGTCGGCCTTCTCGATCAGCTTCAGGCAGGCCTCGACGGCCTCGGGCGACTTCAGGTCCAGGGCCACCGAGCGGCGCCCGCGCGAGGTGATGTCCGAGGGTGCGCCGCCCCGACCGCCGCCCTTGCGGTCGATCCGCACCACGTCGGCCCCCAGGTCCGACAGCAGCATGCCGCAGAAGGGCCCCGGCCCGATGCCGGCGAATTCGACGATCTTCAGCCCGGTGAGCGGTCCTTGGCGCATGTGTTCCTCCTCGTTACGCGGAAACTAGGGTCGCTGACGCTCGGTCAGCCAAGAGCTAGCCTCCGCCGGGCAGCGACTGGCCGTCGTCGATGGTGATGACACTGCCGGTGATCGAACCCGCCGCCGGCCCCGCCAGCATCAGCAGCGCGGCGTCCAGGTCCGTGGGCTCCATAAGGCGCCGGCGGGGGAAGCCGCGGATCTGCTTCTGGCCGCCCTCGGTCCTGAACCACTCGGCGTTGATGTCCGTCTCGATGTAGCCGGGGCACAGGGCATTGACCGCGATCCCCTTGCGGGCCCATTCGCGGGCCAGGCTCTTGGTCAGCATGGCCGCCGCCGCCTTCGAGCCGCAGTAGGCCGAGAGGCCGGGCAGGACGGTGTGGCTCGCGATCGAGGCGATGTTGACGATCCGCCCCGAGACGCCGGCGGCGATCATCCGCCGGGCAGCCTCCACGGCGGCGAAATAGGTCCCGCGGACATTGACCGCGAAGGTGTTGTCGAAGGCCTCGACCGAGAGGTCCAGGGCCAGCCCCTCCCCGCCGACTCCGGCGTTGTTGACCAGCACGCCGATGGGGCCGAGCGCCTCCTGGATGCGGTCGAAGGCCGGGCCGATGGCATGGGCGTCGGCAACGTCGAGCGGGACCGCGATCGCGCGCGTCCCGCCGCGGGCCAAATCCTCGGCGATCGCCGCGATGCGGTCCGCGCGCCGGGCGGTCAGGGCCACCGCCGCCCCTTCCCGCGCCAGCAGTCGGGCGAAGTGCTCGCCCAGGCCGCCGCTCGCGCCCGTCACGACCGCGACGACGCCGTCCAGTTGTCCCCTCATTCCATCTCCCCCGCGACGCTTCAGCGTTTCTGCAACCATTCCGCGCCTAGTCAGAAGCCGTTTCGGGCCGGCGCGATTCCGTGCTTAGGACACGGTCGGGCGTTTTGGGATGGGGAAATGGCGTCAGGCGTACAGGCGCGGGTGCTGATCGCGGCCGCGGACGATTCCACGGCCGGTCCCCTGGCCGAGGGATTGGATCGCCTGGGCTGGCGCACCGTGACGGCGCGGCGCCTGGCGGCCGCCGAGGCGGCCCTGGCCGACCTGCAGATCGAGGCCGCCATCGTGGACATGGCCAGTTTCGGCGCGGAGGCCGAGGCGGTCGCCGCGCGGCTTAAGACCGCCTGCGCCCCGCGGCGGATGCCCGTGGTGGCCATCGCCTCGCCGGATCCAGCGCTGGCGGACCTCGGTTTCGACCTCGCCATCGCCCCGCCGCTGCATCCGGCCCAGGCCGCGATGCGGCTGGAAACCCTCGTGCGGACAGCGGTTTCCGAGGAGGAGTTCGAGCTGCGGCTGGAGACCTTCGCCGATCGCGGCCTCGGCCTCGACCTGCCCAGGCCCGAAACCACCCCATTCCGCGTGCTGGCCATCGGCGAGCCGGCGCCCCAGTTCCTGGCGCTCTCCAACGCGCTGAGGCGGAACGGCGCCGATGTCGTCGGGGCCTTCACGGCCTTCACCGCCTTCGACTACCTGCACGAGCGGCCGTTCGACGCCGTCGTGCTCTGGGAAGGCGACAATCCCAACGAGGCGCTGTCGATCACCGGCGGCATGCGGCGCAACACCCGGCTCTACCACACCCCCGCCCTGCTCTACCTCCGGGCGGACGCCGGCACGACCAGCGCGGAGGCCTATCATCGCGGCGTGACCGACGTTGCCAGCGCCGAGACCGCCGAGGACGAGACCGCGCGGCGGGTCGTCGAGCTGGCGCGGTCCCATCGCCGTCAGCGGGCCGTGCGAGAAGCGCTGGAGCAGGCGCGCAGGTCGGGTCTGATGGATGCGGCCACGGGCCTCTTCACCCGCGACCTGTTCGCCGAGCACCTGATGCGCCTGGCCAGGGCCGCACGGGCCCGCAACCGTCCCCTGAGCGTGTGCGTGCTCAAGGTGGCCGAGAAGCCCGATCTGCGCGCGCCTCGCGCTGGGGGCTGGATGTCCCGGGCGATTCCGCAGATCGGCTCGATGATCGGCCGCCTGGTCCGCGTCGAGGACACCGCCGCGCGCCTGGGGCCCGAGGTGTTCGCGCTCGCCCTCCCCGCCACGCCGCTGCACGCCGGCCGGGCCGCGGGCGAGCGGATCGCCGCCGTCATCGGCTGCACCGCCTTCGAGGCGGGCGAAGGAAATCAGCCGTTCGTGGTGGAGTTCGACGTGGGCGCGGCCGAGATCACCTCGCCCGAGGGCGTGGGCCGGGCGCTGGAGGAGGCCGCCGCCGCGGCGGCGGGCCGCAAGGCGGGCTGAGATCAGGCCGCCAGCTTGGCCAGTTCCCGCAGCACCTTCTCGGCGGCGTTCAGCCGCTGGACCGGGGTCTCCCACTCGCCCTTGACGACGACCTTGTGATCGGGCCGCAGCTTCCAGGCCATCTGGTTCTTGGCCAGGAACGGCAGCAGGTTCTCCGGCTTGGCGAACTGGTCGTTGCGGAAGGTGACGACGGCGCCCTTCGGCCCCACGTCGATCTTGGCGACGTTGGCCTCTCGGCACAGGCCCTTGATGGCCACGACCTTGAGGAGCTGGTCGGCCTCGGGCGGCAGCGGGCCGAAGCGGTCGATCAGCTCGGCGGCCAGGGCCTCCCGATCGTCCGACTTCTCGGCGTCCGAGATGCGCCGGTAGATGGCCAGCCGCACGTTGAGGTCGGGTATGTATTCCTCGGGCAGCAGGACGGCGGCGCCGGTGTTGATCTGCGGCGACCAGCCCCGGTCCAGGAGCTCGCCCTCGGCGCCCGCCCGCTCCTTCAGCTCGGCGACGGCGTCCTCCAGCATCTGCTGGTAGAGCTCGACCCCGATCTCGCGGATGTGCCCCGACTGCTCCTCGCCCAGCAGATTGCCGCCGCCCCGGATGTCGAGGTCGTGGCTGGCGAGCTGGAAGCCTGCGCCCAGGTTGTCCAGCGATTGCAGCACCTTCAGCCGCTTCTCGGCCGACAGGGTGATCTGCTTCTCGGCCGGCGTCGTCAGGTAGGCGTAGGCCCGCGCCTTCGACCGCCCCACCCGGCCCCGGAGCTGGTAGAGCTGGGCCAGGCCGAACATGTCGGCGCGGTGGATGATCAGGGTATTGGCCGTCGGGATGTCGAGGCCGCTCTCCACGATGGTGGTCGACAAGAGCACGTCGTACTGACCGTCGTAGAAGGCGCTCATCACCTCCTCGAGCTGGGTCGGCGCCATCTGGCCGTGGCCGACGACGAATTTCACCTCCGGGACCTGCTCGCGCAGGAACCGCTCCAGCTCGGGCAGGTCGTTGATGCGCGGGGCCACGAAATACGCCTGGCCGCCGCGGTACTTCTCGCGCAGCAGGGCCTCGCGGATGACGACCGGGTCCCAGGGCGTGATGTAGGTCCGCACGGCCAGCCGGTCGACCGGCGGGGTGGCGATGATCGACATCTCGCGGATGCCCGACAGCGACATCTGCAGGGTGCGCGGGATCGGCGTGGCGGTCAGCGTCAGCATGTGCACATCGGCCCGAAGCTCCTTGAGCTTCTCCTTGTGCTTGACCCCGAAGTGCTGCTCCTCGTCGACGATGACGAGGCCAAGGTCCTTGAACGAGACCTGCTTCGACAGCACCGCATGGGTGCCGACGACGATCTCCACCTCGCCCTTGGCCAGGCCCTCGCGGGTTTCGGCGGCCTCCTTGGCGCTGACCAGGCGCGACAGGCGGCGCACCCGCACCGGCCAGCCCTCGAAGCGCTCGGTGAAGGTCTTGTAGTGCTGGCGCGCCAGCAGGGTCGTGGGCGCGACCACGGCCACCTGCTGGCCGCTCATGGCGACCACGAAGGCGGCCCGCAGCGCCACCTCGGTCTTGCCGAAGCCCACGTCGCCGCAGATCAGGCGGTCCATCGGCTTGCCGCCGGACAGGTCCTCCAGCACGTCGCCGATGGCCATGAGCTGGTCCTCGGTCTCCTCGTAGGGGAACCGGGCGCAGAACTCGTCGAACACGCCGTGCGGCGGCTCCACGGGGTCGGTCGTCTTGGTGGCGCGCTCGGCGGCGATGCGGATGAGGCCGTCGGCCATCGCCCGCAGGCGCTCCTTGGCGCGGGCCTTGCGCGCCTGCCAGGCCGCCCCGCCCAGGCGGTCGAGCTGCACGCCCTCGGAATCCGCGCCGTAGCGGGTGAGCAGGTCGATGTTCTCGACCGGCAGGTAGAGCTTGGCCTCGCCGCCGTACTGAAGCTCCAGGGTGTCGTGAGGCGCGCCCTGCACGTCCAGGGTCTTCAGGCCGTCGTACCGGCCGATGCCATGGTCGATGTGGACGACGAGATCGCCAGGCGTCAGGGCCGAGGCCTCGGCCAGGAAGTTGGCCGCGCGGCGGCGCTTGCGCGGCCGGGCCAGGCGGTCGCCCAGGATGTCGGTCTCGGAGATGACCGCCAGGTTGTCGGTCTCGAAGCCGTGGTCCAGCGGCAGGACCACGCGCTGCGGGGTCTTGGGATCGGCCGCCTTGGCCGCGTCCCAGTAGGGTGCGAACGGCAGGCTCTTCAGCCCGTGGTCGGCCAGCATGTGGCCCAGGCGGTCGGACGAGCCCTCGGACCACGAGGCGAAGAGGACGCGCTTGCCGCCCGCCGAGAGCGCCTTGGCGTGATCGACCGTCGCCTCGAAGAGGTTGACGCTGTCCAGCTTGCGCTCGGGACCGAAGTCGCGGCCTTGCCGGGCGCCCATGTCGAGCACCGCCTCGCCCTCGGCCTCCTGGAAGGCGGAGAACCGGCGCGTGGGGCGCTTGGCCAGCAGTTCGGACCACTCGGCCTCGTCGAGGTAGAGGCGCGTGGGCTCCAGCGGGTGGTACTGCACGCGCCGCTCGGCGGCCGTGCGGGCCTCGTAGGCGTCGCCGATCATCGCCAGGCGCTCGTCGCGGGCGTCGCGGGCCAGGTGGTCCAGGGCCACGACGGCATCGGGCGGGAGATAGTCGAACAGCGTCGCCATCTCGCCGTAGAACAGCGGCAGGTAGTGCTCCATGCCAGCCCGGCGGCCGCCCTCGGAGATCGCCGCGTAGAGCGGGTCGTCGCCCGGTGCGCCGAACGTTTCCAGATAGCCCGTGCGGAACCTGCTGATGGCGTCGGTGTCGAGCAGGGCTTCGCTGACCGGCAGCAGGCTCACGTCCTTGAGCTGGCGGGTGGAACGCTGGGTCTCGGGATCGAAGCCGCGGATGCTTTCCAGGGTGTCGCCGAACAGATCCAGGCGGACCGGCTCCTCGGCGGTCGGCGGGAAGACGTCGATGACGCCGCCGCGGATGGCGAACTCGCCCTTGTCCGAGACCGTCGAGGCCCGGCTGTAGCCGTTGACGGCGAAATAGCGCTCGAGGTCGGCGATCTCGACGCTGTTGCCGACCCGGGCCGAGTAGCTGGCCCGCTGGACCGCCTTCTTCGGCGGCACGCGCTGGATCAGCGCCGGCACGGAAGTGACCAGCAGCACCGGCGCCTTCGCGTCCAGGCCCTGGGCCAGGCGCGACAGCGTCGCCATCCGCTGGGCGGCGACGGCCGGCGACGGGCCGATCCGATCGTACGGCAGGCAGTCCCAGGCGGGGAACGGCAGGACCTCGACGCCCGGCGCGAAAAACCGGAAGGCGTCCGCGAAGGTCGAAAGCCGGGCGCCGTCGCGGGCCACGAACACCGAAAGGCCGCCGCGCGCCTTGACGATGTCGGCCATGGCGAGCGCGTCGAAGCCCTCGGGCGCGCCCACCAGGTCCAGGCGGCCGGGGTCGTCGGCGACGCGCCGAAGCTGCGCCGCGGTCACCGGACGCGATCCGTCAGCCGCCACCGCGCATCCCCTTGGCGTAAACTTCGTCCCGGAAAGCCTTGAGCCGGTTCATCAATTCGCCGTCGAACTCGGGCGGGGTCGGCGTCATGCCGAGCATCCAGGCGTAGAGGTCCTGGTCCGGCTGCTCCAGCAGGGTCTCGAACCAATCCAGTTCGTCGGGCGTGAAGCCCGAGACGTGCTTGTCCGCGAACGGGCCCAGGATCAGGTCCGCTTCCCGGAAGCCGCGGCGCCAGGCGCGCAGCTTCAGCTTCTTCAGCCGTGCATCTTCGATCGTCATCTGAAGGTCGCGGATATAGAGCCCCCCTCGTCCGGGCGCCAGTATTGTAGGCTTCCGATATGCGGCCTGAGATTCTGTTCCCGCTTTTTGCGCCCGTGGACTCGCTGAAAGGCGTGGGTCCCCGCGTCGCGCCCCTGCTCCGGAAGCTGGCCGGCCCGCTGGTGCGCGACGTGCTGTGGCTGAAGCCGCACTCGGTGATCCGCCGCACGGCGGCCACCATCTCGCGCGCCGTGGACGGCGAGGTGATGACCTTCGAGGTCACCATCGAATCCTATCAGAAGCCCCGGGTGAAGACACAGCCGACCCGGGTCCGGGTCTTCGACCAGACCGGCTTCCTGTCCCTGGTCTTCTTCGGCAGCTACGGCGCCCAGCTCGAACAGCGCCACCCGGTGAATTCGAAGCGGATCGTTTCGGGCCGGGTGGAGGACAAGGGCTTCGGGCTCCAGATCGTCCATCCGGACTACATGCTCGCCCCCGACAAGGCGGCCGAAATTCCCGAGCTGGAGGCCGTGTATCCCGCCACCGAAGGCCTGCCGCCACGGCGGGTGCGGACCTTCGTCGAGGAAGCGCTGGAGCGCGCGCCAAACCTTCCCGAGTGGCAGGACCCCGCCTTCCTCCTCCAGGAGCGGTTCCCGACCTGGCGCGAGGCGCTGGAGCGGCTGCACCATCCCGAGAGCGAGGCGGACCTGTCCGAGCTGTCTCCGCACCGGCGCCGGCTGGCCTATGATGAACTCCTGGCCCACCAGCTCGCCATGGCCCAGCGCAAGGCGGCCCGCCGCCGCGAACCGGCCGCCCGCATCGCTGCGAGTGAGATCGCCGGCAAGGTCCAGGCTGACCTGCCCTTCGCCTTCACCGGGGCCCAGACCCGCGCGCTTGCCGACATCCGCGCCGACCTGGCCGCGGGCGAGCGGATGAGCCGCCTGATCCAGGGGGACGTGGGCTCGGGCAAGACGGTCGTCGCCATGTGCGCCATGGCCGACGTGGCCGCGGCCGGCGGCCAGAGCGCCCTGATGGCTCCGACCGAGATCCTGGCCCGCCAGCATTACGAAACCCTCTCAGGCCCCCTCGCCGCCCACGGGATCGAGGCCGTCCTCCTGACCGGGCGCGACAAGGGCGCGGCGCGGCGCGAGAAGCTGGCGAAGCTCGCCTCGGGCGAGGCCAAGGTGGCGGTCGGCACCCATGCGCTGTTTCAGGACGATGTCGGGTTCCACCGGCTCCAGCTCGTGGTCATCGACGAGCAGCACCGCTTCGGGGTGGCCGAGCGCCAGCGGCTGCAGGCCAAGGGCGAGGCCGTCCACCTGATCGCCATGTCGGCGACCCCGATCCCCCGGACGCTGGAGCTCACCGTCTACGGCGACCTCGACGTGAGCCGAATCGACGAGAAGCCGCCGGGCCGCACGCCGGTGGCGACCCGCGCGGCGCCGATGACCCGGGCGCATGAGGTGGAGGCCCGCCTCCGCGAAGCTGTCCAGGGCGGGGCCCAGGCCTTCTGGATCTGCCCGCTGGTTGCGGAATCCGAGGCCACCGACCTTGCCGCCGCCGAGCGCCGGGCCGCCGAGCTGACCGAGCGGATCGGCCCCGGCGTCGGCCTGATCCATGGCCGCCTGCCGCCCGCGGCCAAGGACGCGGTGATGGCCGAGTTCGCCGAGGGTAGGCTTTCCGTCCTGGTCGCCACCACGGTCGTCGAGGTCGGCGTCAACGTGCCCAACGCCACCATCATGGTCATCGAACAGGCCGAACGCTTCGGCCTGGCCCAGCTCCACCAGCTCCGAGGGCGCGTGGGTCGGGGGCGGCGGGAGAGCGCCTGCGTCCTGCTCTACGACCCGCCGCTGTCCGAGACCGCCCAGCAGCGCCTCGACATCCTGCGCCGCACCGACGACGGCTTCGTCATCGCCGAGAAGGACCTGGAGCTGCGCGGCGGCGGCGACGTGCTGGGCCTGCGCCAGTCGGGGTTCCCGGACTACGCCTTCGCCGACCCCTTCGCCCACCGCGACCTGATCGCCGCGGCCGGCGACGACGCGCGCCTGATCGTGACGCGAGATCCCGAGCTCACGTCCGAGCGCGGCAAGGCCCTCCAGGTGCTTCAGGAGCTGTTCGACTGGAAGGCCGGCATGGCCCTCAAGGACGCGGGCTAGAGCACGATGGGGTCAGATGGAGTCATCTGACCGCTGAATCGTGCTCTAGATTCAAAAGTGTACAGCGCGTTCTGGCGGCGAAACCGCTCACACTTTCGCCTAACGCGCTCTAGCCGCCGTTCCGGCGACGTATGCCGCCAGGCGCGCCTTCGCGTCGGCCTCCAGGTCCGCGTAGAACAGGTTGAAGCCCGGAACCTTACGCCGGTCGACCCACGACCCGGTCTTGCGAAGCGCCGAGGACTTGGGCCGGGTGACGTGCAGCACCCCGCCCTTGCATTGGACCGCCACCTGCCGGGCCAGGAAGGCCGGCCGCGCGCCCCATTCCAGGCCCGTCGCATTGGCCGCACCCATGTGCAGGCGCGCCGGTGCGGGCGCGTCCGTCACCGCGCCCAGCACGGGATTAAAGCAGAGGGCGGGTCGGGGTTGGAGGTTCTCCAAGTCGCCGCGGGCGTTCCAGACCAGCGCGCGGTCCAGCTTGCGCTTGGCGGCGTCGAACTCGCCCTCGTAGACGCGGCTCCACGCGGCCAGGCACCCGGCCTCGTCGCGGCGGACGCATGGCTGCACGGGCGGATGGTCGGCGGGCGCGACGGTGTCGATCAGATAGGCCGCGACAAGCCGCGGGCGCAGGGTCGGATCGCGCGCCACCTCCTGCTCCAGCAGGCGCAGCGCCAGCGTCCCGCCCTGCTCCACGCCCACGATGAAGAACGGCCGGCCCCGGTTGTAGCGCTGGACGTAGGTCCGGAAGGCCTCCTGGACGTCGCCGTACGCGAACCGCCGCGCCTCGCGGGCGTCCTCGCGCAGGGTGAGCAGGCTATAGAGGCTGGCCTGCCGGTACCTGGGCGCATAGGTCCGCCCGACATTGACGAAGGGTCCCACATAGTTCGGGGCCATCACCTCGCGGAACTGGGCGTTGGATTTGGCGTCGTCGATCGGGGCGTTCCAGTCCCGGCCGCCGTCATAGGTGGTGGGCCCGACGAAGAAGATGTCCGCCGGCAGGTTCGCCCGGACGTGGTCGCGCGGCAGCAGCGCCCACGCGTCAGGCTTCGAATAGTCGGGCGCGGGGGGCGGCTCATAGGTCTGGAACGGGACCTTGGGATCGAGTCCCGTCCGCACCAGGTCGCCCCAGTAGTAGCCCACGCCCGCGCCCACCAGCAGGACCAGCCCCAGGAGGGCCGCCACCAGCCACCGGGCGCGCGCCGCCGGCCCCGGCATGGTCAGCGATAGGGGTCCGGCTGGGCGAGATAGTTCGTCACGTAGTCCGTGATCCCCTCCTCCAGCGGCGTCATGGCGGCCGGGTAGCCGGCCTCGTAGAGGCGGTCCATCTGGGCCTGGGTGAAATACTGGTACTTGTCGCGGATCGCCGGCGGCATGGGCGTGTATTCGATCTGGGCGGGCTTGCCGGCCGCCTCGAAGACGCAGCGGGCCATCTCCTCGAAGGTCCGCGCCTGGCCCGAGCCCAGGTTGAAGACGCCGTTCACCTGGGGATTGTCGACCAGCCAGCGGGTGACGTCGGCGGCGTCGCGCACATAGACGAAGTCGCGCTTCTGGCCGCCGTCGGGCACGTCGGACCGGTAGCTCTTGAAAAGCTGCACCCCGTGGCCCTCGCGGACCTGCGGCCAGATCTGGGCCGCCACGGACTTCATGCTGTGCTTGTGCTCTTCGTTCGGCCCATAGACGTTGAAGAACTTCAGGCCCACCCACTGCGGCGGAGCGTAGTCGCGGGCCGCCTGGCGCACGGCGAAGAGGTCGAACAACGCCTTCGACCAGCCATAGGTGTTGAGCGGCCGCAGCCTCGCCAGGGCCTCATAGCTATTATCGTCCACGAAGCCGTGCTCGCCCGCCCCGTAGGTCGCCGCCGAGGAGGCGTAGATCAGCCGCCGCTGGCGGTCCGCGCACCAGCGGAACAGGTCGCGGCTGAGCGTGAAGTTCGAGTGGATGATCTTGTCGGCGTCCGGCTCGGTCGTTGACGACACCGCCGCCATGTGGATCACCGCCTCCACGTCGCGCCAGCGCTTCTCCAGCCAGTCGAACATGTTCTCGGGGGCCACGAAGTCGCCGATCGGATGCTTGGCGATGTTGCGCCACTTGCCGAGCTCGGCCTCGCGCAGGCGGTCGCAGACCACGATGTCCAGCGTGCGGTCCTCGGCCAGCCTGGCCGCGATGTTCGAGCCGATGAAGCCCGCGCCGCCCGTGACGAAGACGATCCTGCGGTTCATGCCTTTTCTTTCTTCATCCGGGCGATGGCGGCCGTGGTGGAATAGCCATCCACGAGGTTGGCCAGTCTCACCTCCCCGCCCCAGGACTTCACCAGATCGCCGCCGACCACCTGGTCCTCGGCGTAGTCCGCGCCCTTGATGAGCACGTCGGGCTTGGCGGCCTCGATCAGCCGGATGGGCGTCAGCTCCTCGAACGGCGCCACGAGGTCGACGCTCTGAAGGCCCGCCAGCACCAGGGCCCGGCTCTCCAGGTCGTTCACCGGGCGGCCCTCGCCCTTCAGCGCCTTCACCGAGTCGTCCGAGTTCAGGCCCACGATCAGCCGGTCGCACCACGCCTTGGCCTGGGTGAGATAGGCCACGTGGCCGCGGTGCAAGATGTCGAAACAGCCGTTGGTGAAACCCACGCGCAGGCCCTGTGCGCGCCAGCGGGCGACCTCCTCGACCATACGCTGGGGCGTCACGACCTTGGCCTCGGCCGGCGCCATGTGGGCGGTCAGGACGGCCTCCACCATTTCCTCCGGGTTGACGGTCGCGGTGCCGGCCTTGCCGACCGCGACGCCCGAGGCGAGTTGGGCGAAGGCGATGGCCGCCTCCAGGTCCGCTTCGGCGGCGAGCGCCAAGCCCAGGGCCGCCAGCGCCGTGTCGCCGGCGCCCGAGGCGTCGAACACCTCGCGCGCCACGGTGGGGAAGTGCCGCACGGGCGCCCCGCGCAGCGCCAGCGACACGCCCTTGCCGCTGCGGGTCACCAGCACGCCCCTGGCCGGCCACAACTCCAGCGCCCGCCTGAGCGCCGTCTCAACCTGGGCGTCGGTCTCGGTGGGCAGGTCGGTGGCGTGGGCCAGTTCGGCGGCGTTGGGCTTGATCAGGTCCACCTCGCCGTAGCGCGAGAAGGACCGCGCCTTGGAATCCACCACGACCTTGGCGCCCGTCTCGGCGGCCGCGGCGCGGCAGGCGGCGATCACCGCATCGGTCACGACGCCTTTGCCGTAATCCGACAGCAGGATCGCGCCCGCGCCCTTGGCGGCGTCCTTGATCGTGCGCACCAGCCGCTGCTCGCACTCGCCCTCGACCGGACGGCTCTCCTCCAGGTCGACCCGCAATAGCTGCTGGCCGCCCGAGACGAAGCGGGTCTTCAGCGTCGTCGGCCGCGTGGGATCGGTGACGAGATAACCCTCGACGGCCGTCTCCTCGCCCACCAGCCGGGACGCCTCATGGCCCTCGGCGTCGCCGCCGATCAGGCCCACCAAGGCCACCGAGCCTCCGAGGGCGGCGACGTTCCGCGCCACGTTGCCGGCAGCGCCCAGCATCACCGTCTCGCGGCTGCGGGCCAGGACCGGGATGGGCGCCTCGGGCGAGACGCGGTTGACGGTCCCGTAGACGAACCGGTCCACCATCAGGTCGCCGACGCAGGCGACGCGCTTGCCCGGAAGCTCGTTGAGCAGGTGCTGGAGTGCCGCCAGATCCATGGCCCTAGCCTGTGCGGCGCGTTGGGTGGCGGGTCAAGCGGCCCGGCTGACTTCGTGCAGCGCCTTGAGCTGGCGCAGGAGGGCCTCGGCCCCGTCCAGCGGCAGGCAACTTGGGCCGTCGCACAGCGCCTTGTCGGGGTCCGGATGGAACTCCAGGAACACCCCGTCCGCGCCCGAGACCACGGCGGCCTTGGCGATCACCGCCACGCCTTCGCGGCGGCCGCCCGTCGAGGCGCCGCCGGTGCGCGGGTCGGCGCCGGGGAGCTGGACGGCGTGGGTGGCGTCGATGGTGACGGGACAGCCCAGCTTCTTCATCTCGCCGATGCCGAGCATGTCCACGACGAGGTTGTTGTAGCCGAACGAGACGCCGCGTTCGCAGAGGATGGTGATGTCGGCGCCGTCCACCGCCTCCCTGACCTTGGAGACGATGTTCCGGGCGTCCCAGGGCGCCAGGAACTGGCCCTTCTTGACGTGCAGCAGGCCGCCCGCGGCTTGGATCGCCCGGGCCGAGGCCACCACCAGATCGGTCTGACGGCAAAGGAAGGCGGGAATCTGCAACAGGTCCACGATCTCGGCCAGGGGCTCGGCCTGATCGGGTTCGTGGATGTCGGTGCAGATCGGGACGTCCAGCTCGGCCTTCACCGCCCGCAGCATGGCCAGGCCCTTCTCCAGGCCCGGTCCCCGATAGCTGTTGATGGACGAGCGGTTCGCCTTGTCGAAGCTCGCCTTGAAGACGTACGGCAGCCCCAGTCCCTCGCAGACCGCCTTCAGGCGCCGGCCGGTATCGAGCGCCAGGGCCTCGTCCTCCAGCACGTTCAGGCCGGCGATGACCGTCAGCGGCTGGCCGTCGCCGATGGCGATGTTCCAACGGTCGAGCTTCAGGACGGCCATGACGTCTCCTCGTTTGGCTGAGGCGCCTAAGTGACGTGGGCGCGCCGACTCCACAAGCCCGCAGCGCATCCGCGGCCCCGGCGCGGCCGTACCTTCCGGCGTGATTCGCGCGTTGCGAGATCGGTGTTATCGTGACCGCGAAGCTTGAGGGGGAAGCGACCATGAGCCTGGATCGAAAGGTGCAGGACCTCGCCGGCGCGCCCGCCGCCTTCAAGGCGGCCGCGCGGCTCATCGCCCGCAACTGGCAGGCGGGCTCGCTGGCTTTCGCGCTGCCGGACGGCCGCGAGCTGCGGCTGGAGGGCGAGGCGCCGGGGCCGGACGGGCGACTGGTCGTCCATGACTACCGCTTCATGCGCCGCGTGCTGGCCTCGGGCGACATCGGCTTCGCCGAGGGCTATATGGCGGGGGAATGGGACACCCCGGACCTTTCAGCCCTGCTGGAGGTCCTGGCCCTGAACTTCAACAACATCGACCGGGTGGCCACCGGCAACCCGCTGATGGCCGCCATCCACTATCTGGCGCACCTGCTGCGGGGGAACACCAAGGCGGGATCGAAGCGCAACATCCACGCCCACTACGACCTGGGGAACGCCTTCTATTCCCGCTGGCTGGACCCGACCATGACCTACTCCGCGGCGCGGTTCGAGAAGCCGGGGGAGCCACTGTCCGAGGCCCAGCGCCGCAAGTACCGCACCCTCGCCGAAAGCATGGACCTGAAGCCCGGCCAGCACGTGCTGGAGATCGGCTGCGGCTGGGGCGGCTTCGCCGAGTACGCCGCCCGCGAGGTGGGCGCCCGCGTCACCGGCATCACCATTTCCGAGGAGCAGTACCGGTTCGCCAGGGAGCGGATGTTCCGGCAGGGCCTGGCCGATCGGGCCGATATCCGTCTCGTCGACTATCGCGACGTCGACGGCCATTTCGACCGGGTGGCCTCCATCGAGATGTTCGAGGCGGTCGGCGAGCGCTATTGGCCCGCCTACTTCGCCAAGATCCGCGAGAGCCTGACACCCGGCGGGCGCGCGGGCCTGCAGATCATCACCATCCGCGACGAGCTGTTCGACCACTACCGCCGCCACGCCGACTTCATCCAGCGCTACATCTTCCCGGGTGGCATGCTGCCCTCGGAGGCGCGACTGAAGGCCGAGACCGCCCGGGCGGGCCTGTCCTGGGCGGGGATCAGCCGCTTCGGCCAGAACTACGCCGACACCCTCGCCGAATGGGCCAGGCGCTTCGAGGGCGCCTGGGACGACATCCGCCGCCTGGGCTTCGACGAGCGGTTCCGCAAGCTGTGGAAGTTCTACCTCAGCTACTGCGAGGCGGGTTTCCGGACGGCGCGCACGGACGTGGTTCAGCTCAGCTTGTCCCGAGCTTAGGATTTCTGACCCTGTCGCAATCGGTCGGGGTTGCCTAAGTAGCGCCCATGCAAGTCGCCCAAAGCGTTCTCGACGCCATCGGGAACACCCCGCTCATCCGCCTGCGCCGCGCCAGCGCGATGACCGGCTGCGAGATCCTGGCCAAGGCCGAGTTCATGAACCCGGGCCAGTCGGTGAAGGACCGCGCCGCGCTCTACATCGTCCGCGACGCCGAGCGGAAGGGCCTGTTGCGCCCGGGCGGCCGGATCGTGGAGGGCACGGCCGGCAACACCGGCATCGGCCTGGCCATGGTTGGCAAGGCGCTGGGCTACCGGTCGACCATCGTCATTCCCCGCACCCAGAGCCAGGAGAAGAAGGACGCCATCCGGCTCTACGGGGCCGAACTGGTGGAGGTGGACGCCGTTCCCTACTCCAACGAGAACAATTATGTTCGCTATTCCGGCCGCTTGGCGGCGGAACTTGACGCCAAGGAGCCGGCCGGCGCGGTCTGGGCCAACCAGTTCGACAACGTCGCCAACCGCGAGGCCCACGTCCATGGCACCGGCCCCGAGATCTGGCGCCAGACCGACGGGAAGGTGGACGCCTTCATCTGCGCCGTGGGCTCGGGCGGCACGCTGGCGGGTGTGGCCCAGGCGCTGCGCGCGAAGAAGCCGAACGTGAGGATCGGGCTGGCCGACCCGCACGGCTCGGCCCTCTTCGCCTACTACACGGACGGGGAACTCAAGGCCGAGGGCAGCTCGATCAGCGAGGGCATCGGCCAGGGGCGGGTCACGGCCAACCTCGAAGGGTTGAACATCGACCAGGCCTACCGCATCTCGGACGAGGAGATGATGCAGGCCATCTTCGACCTCATGGAGTACGAGGGCCTGGTGATGGGCGGCTCGTCGGGCGTGAACGTAGCCGGCGCGATCCGCATGGCGAAGGACCTGGGCCCCGGCCACACGGTCGTCACCATGCTCTGCGACCACGGCCAGCGGTATCAGTCCAAGATCTTCAATCCGCCCTTCCTGCGCGAGAAGGGCCTGCCCGTTCCGCGCTGGCTGGAGTAACCGCATGGACCCGATGGTCTCCACAGACTGGCTGGACGAGCACCTTTACGACGAGGACGTCCGGATCGTGGACGCCACCCTGCCGCTGGTGGGTCAGCCCGGCCGGGGGCTCGACTTCTACGAGCAGGGCCACATCCCGGGCGCGGTGTTTTTCGACATCAACGGGATCGCGGACCTCGCCACGGACCTGCCTCACATGCTGCCCTCGCCCAATGCCTTCGCCCAGGCGGCGCGGGAGCTCGGCCTGTCCCGGGACGCGACTGTCGTCGTCTATGACGCCCACGGAATCTATTCCGCCCCCCGGGTGTGGTGGACGCTCCGGACCATGGGCTACCCGAAGGTCTTCGTCCTCGACGGAGGTCTTCGGAAGTGGCGCGAGGAGGATCGCCTCATCACGGTCGAGGCGCCGCAGCCCGCGCCCGTTCCGGTGGACGCTGCGTTCCGGCCCGAACTGGTGCGCGACATCGAACAGGTGAAGGGCCACCTCGCCGCCGGCGACGCCCAGCTCGTCGACGCCCGCTCGGCCGGCCGGTTCCGGGGCGAGACGCCGGAACCCCGCGCCGGCCTGCGTTCGGGCCGCATGCCCGGCGCCCTCAACCTGCCCTTCGACCAGGTCGTGAACCCCGACGGCACGCTGAAGTCCGAAGGCGAGCTGCGCGAGGCCTTCCTGGAGGCCCGCGTGGACCTGACGAAGCCGATCGTCACCACCTGCGGTTCGGGCGTCACGGCCGCCGTCCTGGCGCTCGCGCTGGCCCGACTGGGCCGTGAGGACGTCGCGGTCTACGACGGCTCCTGGACCGAATGGGGCGGCCGCCCCGACACCGCGGTCGTCACCGGCTAGCGCACTGGCGGGGCGTACATCAGGCCCGGCTTGGGAGCGGTCCAGAGCGCGTTGAGCCCCCGGTCCAGCTTGAGGGCGGAGTCGGCGCCCAGGTCCTTCCGGAAGAGCTCGTGATAGGCGCCCACCTGCCGGATCGCCTGATAGGCCCAGTCCGGCGACAGACCCAGCAGGGCGCCCAGGTCGCCCTCCACGCCCAGCAGGCGCCGGGTTTCGGGATCGGTGGCCGTTTCGCGGGCTTGCTCCACCGTGCGGGACGACAGCCCCAGCTCCTCGGCCAGCACCACGGCGTGGACGGTCCAGGCCACGATGTCGGCCCAGGCGGGGTCGTCCTGGCGCACGACCGGCCCCAGCGGCTCCTTTGAGATCACGTTGGGCAGGATCTCGTGGGCGCCCGGATTGGTCATGACCGACCGCGAGGCCGCCAGCGCCGAGACGTCGGCCGAGAAGGCGTCGCAGTTCTCCCTCTCGTAGAGCCGTCGCGCCTCCTCCTCGGAGGCGGCGACGACCGGGCGGTAGGTCAGGCCCCTCACCCGGAAGAAGTCGGCGAGGTTGGCCTCGCTGGCCGTGCCCGCCTGGACGCAGACCCGCGCGCCCCCCAGTTCCTCGGCGCTGTTCAGACCAAGGGCCCGCGGCACGAGGAAGCCCTGGCCGTCATAATAGGTCGTCGCCGGAAAGGTCAGGCCAAGGCCGGCGTCCCGGGACAGCGTGAGCGAGGTGTTGCGCGACAGGATGTCGATGCGCCCAGCCTTCAGCGCGCCGAACCGGTCCTTGGCGTCGATGGTGACGAACCTGACCTTGGACGCGTCGCCCAGGGTGGCGGCGGCCACCGCCCGGCAGATGTCCACATCGAATCCGCGCCACTGTCCCCGCGCGTCGGGGAAGGCGAAACCCGGCAGCCCCGGGTGAACGCCGCAGGCGAGCACGCCGCGCTTGCGGACGGCGGCCAGCGTCGGGCTGGGCGTGGCCTTGTAGGCCGGCGGCGCGGTCACCGCGGCCTTGGGCGGAGGCGGCGCAGGTTCCGGCGCGGGCGTCGTCCGTTCCCCGCAGCCCGCGAGCAACAGGCCCACCACCGCCGCCAACCCGAGGCGCGCTCTCATTCCAGCTCCTTGAAACGGAGAAACCCGAAGGTCTAAGTGCGACAGGCACTTTCGCCAGCGTCGCCTGGGCCCGCAACCCCGCATGTCCGAAGAGACCCGCCTGATCCACGCCGGGAGCAAGCCCGAGCCCCTGTGCCGCACGGTCGGGCCGCCCATCCAGAAGGGCTCGACGGTCCTGCTGCCGGACGCCGCCTCGTTGTACGACAACGACCATTGCACCACCTACGGCCGGGCGGGCCTCGTCACCCAGAAGGCGCTGCAGGAGGCGCTGGCGGCGATGGAGGGGGCCGTGGGCGTCGCGCTCTATCCGTCGGGCCTGGCGGCCATCTCCGGCGCGCTGCTGGCGGTGCTGGCGGCCGGCGACGAGATCCTTGTCGTGGACAACATCTACAAGCCCGTCCGCCGGTTCTGCGACCAGGTGCTCAAACGCTTCGGCGTGGGCGTCGCCTATTTCGATCCGCGCACGCCGCCCGAAGAGGTTGTCGGCCGGGCTTCGGGGAAGACGCGCCTGATCCTCCTGGAATCTCCCGGCTCCCTCACCTTCGAGATGCAGGATGTCCCCCGCTTCGCCGAGCTGGCCCGTGAGCGGGGCATCCTCACCGCCGTCGACAACACCTGGGCGGCCGGTTTCCTGTTCAAGCCGCTGGAGCATGGCGTCGACCTCTCGCTCCAGGCGCTCACCAAGTACGCGGGCGGCCATTCGGACGTCTTCATGGGCTCCGCCGCCGCGCGTGATCCCGCCCTGGTCCGCCGGCTCCTGGACGGCGTGGACCACCTGGGCTGGGCGGTCTCGGCCGACGAGGCCTACCAGATGCTTCGGGGGCTCCGGACCCTGCCCACGCGCCTGAGGGTCCAGGGCGAGGCCGGCCTGAAGGTCGCCGCCTGGCTCGCCGACCAGCCAGAGGTGGCCGCGCTCCACCACCCGGCCCTGCCCGGCTGCCCGGACCACGCGCTCTGGAAGCGCGACTACAGCGGCGCCTGCGGCCTCTTCGCCTTCGCCTTGAAACCCGCGCCCCAGGCCGCCGTCGACGCCTTCCTGGACGCCCTCGACGTCTTCGGCCTGGGTTTCTCCTGGGGCGGGTTCGAGAGCCTGGCGATCGGCTGCGACCAGCAGTTGGGGCCCCGCCACGTGAAGCGCGACTATGGCGGGCCGATGATCCGGCTGCATGTCGGCCTGGAGCCGGTGGACGACCTTATCGCCGACCTGCGCAAGGGCCTCGACGCCTACGCAAAGGCGGTTGGCTAGTTCAGGCGACATGTCCGCCTGGCTCGACCAGTTCCTGGAGACGGAGCGCCTGCCCGGACGCTTCGCCGAGACGGTCGAGCGGGTCTGCCGCCCCCTCGCCGATCGCGCCGCGCGGCTGGCTGAGGTCCGCGGCACGGCCGTCATCGGCATGTGCGGCGCGCAGGGGTCCGGAAAGTCCACCATCGCCGCGGCCACGGTGCGCCTGCTGGAGGCCGAGGGGCGCTCTGCCGTGGCCCTCTCCCTCGACGACTTCTATCTCGGCCGCGAGGCGCGGGCCTGGCTGGCGGGAAAGGTCCATCCCCTGCTGGCCACGCGCGGGCCGCCCGGGACCCACGACGTGGCCCTGGCCTGCGGAGTCCTGGACAACCTGGCCCGGCCGGAGCCCACGCCCCTGCCGGCCTTCGACAAGGGGATGGACGAGCGGCGGCCCAGATCGCAATGGCGGACGCTCCACCGTCCCGTCGACGTGGTGATCTTTGAGGGCTGGTGCGTGGGCGCGAAGGCCCAGCCCGCGGCGGCGCTGGCCGAACCCGTCAACGCCCTGGAGGCCGAAGCGGA
The DNA here is from genome assembly GCF_046463815.1 of Phenylobacterium sp. Lineage (GTDB taxonomy): Bacteria > Pseudomonadota > Alphaproteobacteria > Caulobacterales > Caulobacteraceae > Phenylobacterium. Next base: position 43,696 of record NZ_JBKBRO010000019.1, read on the forward strand.
CGCCGACAGCCGCTGGCGGGCCTATGTGAACGCCCAGCTCGCCGGGCCCTATCAGGCCCTGTTCGGGCGGCTGCACATGCTGACCCTGCTCGCGGCTCCGGGCTTCGAGGTGGTGCAGGCCTGGCGCGCGGAGCAGGAGCACAAGCTCATCGCCCGCACCGGCCGCGGCATGAGCGAGGCCGAACTCGCGCGCTTCGTCGCCCATTACGAACGCCTGACCCGCTGGATACTGGCGGAGATGCCGGCCCGCGCCGATATGGTCGTGGAACTCGATCCCGAGCGCCGACCGTTGCACGTAGGCCTTATCGACCAGGCGGATCGGAAGGCGTAGAGGCCCGGATCATGGCCTCGCGCTCGTCGGCGCTCAGCAGCCTCCAGCGCCCCTCGGGCAGGTCGCCCAGCTTGAGCGGCCCGATCCGCACGCGCAGCAGGTCCACGACCCTGAGGCCCACCAGGTCGCACATGCGGCGGATCTGACGCTTGCGGCCCTCCTTCAGGACGAAGCGCAGGGTGTTTCCCTCGATCACGGTCACCTTGGCCGGCTTCAGCTTGCGGCCGTCCAGCGCCAGGCCGTGCCGCAGCCGGGCGAGCTTGCGCTCGTCCACCTGCCCGGCGACGCGGACCACGTACTCCTTGTCGAGGTCGGATTCCGGCCCGATTACGGCCTTCGCCAGCACCCCGTCGTTCGAGAGGATCAGCAGGCCCCGGCTGTCCTCGTCGAGCCGTCCCAGCGGCGGCAGGCTGGCCTTGGGATCGGGCGCGCTCCCCTCGCCCCGGAGGTTCGCCCCGGTCAGCAGCCGCACGGCCGGGACATGGCCAGGCTCCGGCTGGCCGGAAACATAGCCGACCGGCTTGTTCAGCACGGCGGTGAAGCCGGCGAGCGCCACCGCCGCCCGGTCGGCGAGGGTCAAGGTCTGGCCGGGCAGGATCTTGCGGCCGGCGTCCGCGACCGTCTCCCCGTCGATGCTGACGAGGCCGTCGGTGATCAGGCCCTCGGCCTCCCGGCGCGAGCAGACCCCGCTCTGGGCGAGCCACTTGTTCACCCGCTGCGGCTCGGGGCCGTCGTATCGGCGCGTCCAGGCCATCTCGTGGGCTAGTCTTCGCAGGCCTCGGTCATGGCCGCCAGGTGACAGACGCCAGAGCGCTCCCGCGCGCCAAGGTCCGGGGGCGACGCCTGCACCGTGATGATCTCCGACCCTTTCTCAAGAGTCCTGTGGACGGGGCAGCGCTCGGCGATCTCCAGCAGACGCCGGCGCTGGTCGTCGTCGAGCGCGCCCTCAAGGGTGATCTCCCGGGCGAAGCGGTCGCGGCCGTCGGCCGTCCGCGTATGCAGCACGCGCACGATCGTTCGCGTCAGCGGCCAGCCCTTGCGGTCCGCGTAGAGCCTGAGCGTCATCGCGGTGCAGGCTCCGAGCGCCGAGGCCAGCAGATCGTAGGGATTGGGTCCCGAATCCAGCCCGCCCGCCTCAACCGGCTCGTCGGCCATGAAGGTCGCGCCGCCGGCCAGCACCTCCACCTGGAACTTGCCGATCCCCGTCTCGGCCACGGTCACGGCGTCCGGGTCGGATTCGGGGCGGGTCATGGCGTCCTCTCGGATTTGGGGATGGCGCGCCCGGCAGGATTCGAACCTGCGACCACATGCTTAGAAGGCACGTGCTCTATCCAGCTGAGCTACGGGCGCCCGTCAGGGCCTCGGACGACCTGCATACCGGTTCAGGAGGCCGAAGACCCGCCGAAAATCAGTGCGTCCAGGGGATCCGGCGCCCGAAGGCGAAGTTGTCGGCGTAGGCCTTGATGATCCGCTTGGCCGGCTTGGGGTCGACGAGCTGGAAGGCGATGCCGTGGTGCTCGGCGTAGCGCACGGCCTCTTCCTTGGTGTCGAAGTGCAGGCGGACCTGCCCTTCGGTGTCGGAGGTCTGAGTCCAACCCATCAGGGGATCCGGTCTGCGCGCGTCCTTCGGCTCGAACTCCAGGACCCATTCGTTGGTCTTGGCGCGGCCGGACTGCATGGCGGTCTTGGACGGGCGGAAGATGCGCGCGAGCATGCTCTCGAATTCCTCTTTCGGCCCCAACGCTGGTCGGGGCGGCAGGATTTGAACCTGCGACCCTCTGCTCCCAAAGCAGATGCGCTACCAGGCTGCGCTACGCCCCGGACGCGTCGGAGAGGCCTGCAATATGGGGGTTTCGGGATTTCCGCAAACGCTGCGAGGCCTCAGCGGCGCTTCGCCATCAGCTTGAATATGCCCGAGGCTCGCACGACGTCGACGCCGCGGGCCCGGGCCACCCCTTCCACGAAAGCGACGTCCCTGGTCGCCCGGGTCATCCTGGCTTCGCCGACGATCCAGTCGCCCTCCCGGGCCATGTGCAGGAAGTCGATGGAGAGGTGGATGGTGACGCCCACGAGGCCTGTCCCGCGACCCACGGCCTGGGCCAGCAGGCCATCCATGAACGCCGAGAGCATGCCGCCGTGCACCAAGCCGATGCCGTTGGCGTGGCGCGGCAAGGCGTAGAACGCCTGCCCCACCGTGCCGTCCTCGCTGGCCGGGCGATGGAAATAGGGCCCGTTGTGGGTGGAGAACGGTCCCCTGACCTCCGAGCGGACGAAGCCCTCCGGCGGCTCCGGGATTTCGTCGGTCATTTGGGGAAGGCCCGGTGGATGATCCTGTCACCCGGCAGCAGGCCGATCTGGCCCGCACGGCCGGCGGGCAGTTCGAGCACGCCCAGGGCCGGACCGCTCGACGGCAGCGGGGATTCGTCCAGCGGCCGGGCGTTGCGCACGATCGAGACCACCTTCCCGTCCGCGCCGATGTAGACGATGTCGAGCGGGATCAGCGTGTTCCGCATCCAGAACGCCTGATAGTCCGCCTTGGGGAAAACAAAGAGCATGCCGCGGTCCGCCGCCAGGCTCTTTCGGCACATGAGGCCGTATTCCCGCTCCTGAGCGCTGTCGGCAACCTCCACCTGGAAGCTGTGCACCCCCTTGTCGGTGACGACCTGCAGCGGCTGGAGCGGCTTCAGCTCGGGCTGGCCCTTGCAGGCGTCAGGCGACATCCGGGGGATGGCTGCCGCCTGGCCGGCGAGCGCGAGGGCGACCCCCAGCGCGAGCAGGCCGCGCCGGCCAAAGAACTCTGGAAACACGTGCGATAAGCTCCGGGTGGTTCGTCCGCCGACTATCGGGCCAATCGTCAGACGAGGCCAGACGCTTCGATCTCGGCGACGACGAGCCCCTTCGGCCCCTCGGCGAACCGCACCATGACATTCTCACCCGGCTGGAGGTCCTCCATGCCGGAACGGCGCAGGGTCTCGATGTGGACAAAGATGTCGCCCGGCTCGCTGTCGCGGATCACGAAGCCGTAGCCCTTGGCGCGGTTGAACCACTTCACCTTGGCCTGCTCCAGGGGACCCGTGGCTTCCAGGGCGCGGCGCGGCGGGCGCGAGGCGGCGACCCCGCTCTCCCGTCGGGCGTGGCCGTCGACGCGCGGCCGCTCGGCGGGCGTGGCCGTGCTCTCATCCAGCTCCACCACCTCGGCTACCTGCCAGCCCTTGGGCCGGCGGACGACGTCGCAGGTGATGACGGAGCCTTCCAGGCAGTGCTCGCGGCCGGAATTGCGCAGGCTGGTGACGTGCAGAAGCACGTCCTTCAGGTCGGTCTGGGACGGGTCGTCGGGAACGATGAAACCGTAGCCCTTGCCCGCGTCGAACCACTTGACCCGGCCGCTGATGCGCACGGGCGGCGGCGCCTCAACCTGCTCGAATTCGAAACCAGCCATTCGCCCCTCGGCCCACTACCCCCCGAAACATTCGGCTCAGGCCAACTATAACACTGTTCTTGTAACTTGAGCGGCGTCAATGGGGAATCGCGCGCGCAACCTGGGCGGGCGTCGAGCGTGCGAACTGTCGGGGGGGGGATCGCGTGGCAGTCCCTAGGGGAGTCGAACCCCTCTCTCCAGGTTGAAAACCTGGCGTCCTAACCGATAGACGAAGGGACCGCGTGCGCGAGAGGCGGCTCTATATCCGCCCTCCCCCACCCACGCAAGAGGCCCTATTCCGAAATTCTGCGCGGATCGGCGACGTCCTCGATTTCGAGCTCGACGCCCTCCCGGCCCTGCCAGTCGTCGGGCTTCAGGCGGCCTGCCACATGCACCGCGCCGCCCTCCTGCAGGAGCCTGCGGCCGGCGTCCGTCTCGGCCATCCGCCACGCCACGGCCTTGAGCTTCCCGCCGGACGAATCGGCCAATGTGCAGCGCACGTGGCCCCCCTTCAGCGCCACCGGCCGCTCGATGCGGACGTCGGCCGCGGCGAAGGTCGGCTCGGGGTTGCCGGGACCGAACGGCGCGAGTCGCTGGAACTCGGCCCAGAGGGTGCGATCGCAGCCGCGCGCGGTGACCAGGGCGTCGATCTCCAGGGCGTCCTCGGCGGCGGCCTGGGCTTGCTCTCCGGCCAGCCGCTCGCACAGGAAGGCGCGCAGCTCGGGAATGGCGTCCGGCCGCACCGACAGGCCCGCCGCCATGGCGTGCCCGCCCCCGGCCAGCAGCAGCCCTTCCTCGAAAGCCGCCTGGACGGCCGCGCCCAGGTTCACGCCCGGCTGGGACCGGCCCGAGCCCTTGCCGACATTGGCGGCGCGGTCCACGCCGATGACGATGCAGGGCTTGCGGTAGCGTTCGCGCAGGCGGCCGGCGACGATGCCGATGACCCCAGGATGCCAGTCGTCCTCGGCGACGATCAGGCAGGGCGCGTCGGCGGCGTTGCTCCGCTCGATGCTGGCCACGGCGGCCTCCAGCACCTCGCGCTCCACCTCCTTGCGCGACGCGTTCAGCCCGTCGAGCTCGGCGGCCAGCGCGGCGGCTTCCTCGGGATCGTCCGTGGAAAGGAGCCTGGCCCCCAGGTCCGAGCGCCCGATCCGCCCGCCGGCGTTGATCCGGGGGCCCAGCAGGAAGCCCACGTGGAAGGTCGAGGCGGCCCCTTGCGCCTTGGCCACCTGCATAAGGGCGGCGAGGCCGGGGTTCTTCCAGCCGGACATCACCTTCAGCCCTTGGGCCGTCAGCGCGCGGTTGAAGCCCGTGAGCCGCGTCACGTCGCAGATGGCGCCCATGGCCGCCAGATCGAGCCAGGCGCGAAGGTCGGGTTCGCTCGCGCCCATGGATTTCAGGCCCCGTCTCCGGGCCTCGCGGTTCAGGGCGGCCAGCAGGACGAAGGTGACCCCCGCCGCCGCCAGGTGGCCCTGGCCCGAGACGCAGTCGGGGCGGTTCGGATTCACCAGGGCTGCGACCTCCGGGATCTCGCCCGGCCGCATCAGGTGATGGTCGATGACCACCACGGGAAGGTCGATTTCCGCCGCGCAGGCGAGCGCGTCGTGCGCCGCGGCCCCGCAGTCCACCGTGACCACCAGCTCGGCCCCCTCGTCCTTCAGGCGGCGGAAAGCCGCCGGCGACGGGCCATAGCCCTCGGTGATCCGGTCGGGGACGTAGATGGCGATCTCCAGGCCCATGGCCCGGAACCAGCGCACCAGCAGGGCCGCCGATGACGCGCCATCCACGTCGTAGTCGGCGAACACGACCACGCGCCGGCGCCGCTCCAGCGCGTCCACGAGGATCTCGGCGGCCCGATCCATGTCCGAGAAGCACGATGGATCAGGGAACAGCGCCTTGAGGGTTGGATTGAGGTAGGTTTCCCCCTCCCCCTCGCCCACGCCGCGCGAGGCCAGAGCCCGGGCCAGGGGCTCGGAGAGGCCGAGGGAGAGCTGGTGGCGGCGCACGATGTCGGCGTCGGCGGGCCGGGCGCGCCATTGGCGGCCGCTCAGCGAGCGGCTGACCCCGAGATAGGCCGAGTAACCGCTGCCTTCCGCCATGCTGCGCTTCGCCCCTCCGCTTCCGGGCAGAGTATCGGGCGGCGCTTCCTGAGTCGCCACCCGTCCGAGGCCGCAGCTACCTCCCGGCTACGTCAGGAGCGGACGCCGGTCAGGCGGGACGCTTCATCCGCAGTTCGCGCACCGTCTGGGAGGCGCTGTCCATGACGATGGTGTGGGTGTGGACGAAGCCGCCCTGGAACCGCACGCCATCCAGCAGCGCGCCCTTGGTCACGCCCGTGGCCGCGAAGATCGCGTCGGCGCGGACCATCTCGTGCAGGTCGTACTTCTTGTCGAGGTCGGTGATCCCCACCCGCGCGGCGCGGGCCCGCTCGTCGGCGTTGCGGAACACCAGCCGGCCCTGGAACTGGCCGCCCACGCACTTCAGCGCCGCGCAGGCCAGCACGCCTTCAGGCGCGCCGCCCTGGCCCAGGTAGAGGTCGATGCCGGTGTCGGGATCGGCGGTGTTCATCACGCCGGCCACGTCGCCGTCGGTGATCAGGTGGATGCGCGCGCCCACCTCGCGGCACGAGGCGATGATCTCGGCGTGGCGGGGTCGGTCCAGCACGCAGACGGTGATCTCCTCCGCGCTCACCCCCTTGGCCTTCGCCAGCGCCTTGACGTTGTCGGCGGGCGAGGCGTCCAGGTCGATGACGCCCGCCGGGTAGCCCGGACCGCAGGCGATCTTGTCCATGTAGGTGTCGGGGGCATTCAGCAGCGTCCCCTTCGGCGCCCAGGCCATCACGGCGAGCGCGTTGGCCATGGCCTTGGCGGTGAGCGTGGTGCCTTCCAGAGGATCGAGGGCGATGTCGATCTTCGCCTTGCCGCCCCGGCCAACCTTCTCGCCGATGTAGAGCATCGGCGCCTCGTCGCGCTCGCCCTCGCCGATGACGATCTCGCCCTCGATCTCAAGGTCGTTCAGCGCCGTGCGCATGGCGTCCACGGCCGCCTGGTCGGCGGCCTTCTCGTCGCCGCGGCCGGCGAGCTTCCAGGCGGCGATCGCGGCGATCTCGGTCACCCGCGCCGCATCCAGCACCAGACCGCGATCCAGACCTTGCGAACTCATCTCTTCAGCGTCTCCCGCCCATTTTGGCGGCGCCTCCAGCCAGAGGCGCGGCCATCGTCAATGTCAGATGCGCGCGATACGCAACATCCTGGGTTTGTCCAGCACGGCCGAAAGCCCGGCGATGCGCTCGATGGCGGCGTTCAGCACCGATTCCGCCACGGCGTGGGTTGTCAGAACGATCGGAACGCCGCTCGCGTTCTCGACCGGCTTCTGCAGGAAGCTCTCGATCGACACGCCCGCCTCGGCCAGGGTCTCCGACACCGCCGCGATGACGCCCGGCTCGTCCTTCACCAGGAAGCGCAGGTAGGCGCGGCTCAGGCTGCGCGACGGTTCCACCGGCTCGAAGGGCGCCAGCGTCTGGGCCGGCGCCTGGAACACGGGCCGCACCGCCCCCGTCATCACGTCGGCGATGTCGGCGGCGACGGCCGCCGCGGTCGGACCGGCGCCCGCGCCTGGGCCCTGCACGAAGATTCGCCCAACGCGGGTCCCCTCGATGAAGAGCGCGTTCAGCGCCCCGCCGGCCTGGGCCAGCGGATGGTTCAGCGGGGCCAGCGACGGGTGCACGCGGACCAGGACGCCGTCCTCGGAGCGGTCGGCCGAGGCCACCAGCTTGATCCGGTAGCCCAGGTCCTTGGCGAGCTGGATGTCCAGGAGCTCGATCTGATCGATGCCCTCGACCTCGGCGGCCGCGTAGTTCGGCGCGCAGCCGAAGGCGAGCGCGGCCAGGATGGTGATCTTGTGGGCGGCGTCGAAGCCGCCGACGTCCATGGTGGGATCGGCCTCGGCGTAGCCCAGGCGCTGGGCCTCGGCCAACACCTCCTCGAACGAGCGGCCCGTGGCCTCCATCTCGGTCAGGATGTAGTTGCAGGTGCCGTTGAGGATGCCGGCCACCGACTTGATGTCGTCGCCGACCAGGGCCTCGCGGACCATCTTCACCGCCGGCGTGCCGCCCATGACGGCGGCCTCGAACAGCAGCGGCGCGCCCTTGGACTCGGCCAGGGCCGCGAGTTCCGCGCCGTGCTCGGCGATCAGCGCCTTGTTGGCGGTGACGACCGGCTTGCCGGCGGCCAGCGCCGCCTCGACCGCCGCTTTGGCGGGGCCGTCCGAGCCGCCGATCAGCTCGACGAAAAGGTCCGTCTCGGGACTCTGGGCCAGCGCCACCGGATCGTCGAACCAGGGCAGGTTCGAGATGTCGAACGGCCGGGGCCGGGAGCGCGAGCGCGCCGAGACGCCGCTCACCACGGCCCGCCCGCCGGCCGGCGCGAAGCCCGGGCGCTCCGAAAGGAAGTTCAGCAGGCCCGCGCCGACGGTGCCGAGGCCCGCGACGCCGATCTTCCAGGTCTTGCCCGTCACCTGGCCGGTCATTGGGCGGCCATCGTGTTGTGGTGCCGGGCCAGGATCTCGTCGGCGTTGGTCAGGAACTTCTTCACGTTGCGGGCCGCCTGGCGGATGCGCTGTTCGTTCTCGACCAGGCCGATGCGCACGTAGCCCTCGCCGTACTCGCCGAAGGCCATGCCCGGCGCGACCGCGACGCCCGCTTCCTCGACCAGGAGCTTGGAGAACAGCATGGAGCCGGCTTCCTTATATTGCTCCGGCAGCGGCGCCCAGGCGAACATCGAGGCCGGCGGCGCGGGGATGTCCCAGCCGGCCCGGCGCATGGAGTCGATCAGCGTGTCCCGGCGGCTTTTGTAGATCGCCCGGATCTCGTCGACGCAGTCCTGCGGCCCGTTCAGCGCGGCGGCGGCCGCCACCTGGATCGGCATGTAGGCGCCGTAGTCGAGGTAGGACTTCACCCGCGCGAGCGCCGCGCACATGCGCTCGTTGCCGACCACCATGCCGACCCGCCAGCCGGCCATGGCGTAGGTCTTGGACAGCGAATTGACCTCGACGGCGATGTCCTTGGCCCCGTCCACCTGCAGGATCGACGGCGGCGGGTTGTCGTCGAAGTAGATCTCGGAATAGGCGATGTCCGAAAGCACGAGCATGTCGTGCTTCTTCGCCAGCGCCACGACCTCCTTGTAGAAGTCGAGGTCGACCCACTGGGCTGTCGGGTTCGACGGATAGCTGACGATCAGCACGCTGGGTGGCGGCGCCGAGTGCTTCACCGCCCGGCTGATGCCCGACAGGTATTCCTCGGGGGACGGCGCCGGCACATGGCGGATGACGCCGCCGGCCATGATGAAGCCGTAGGCGTGGATCGGATAGGCCGGGTTCGGGCAGACGATAACGTCGCCCGGGGCGGTCAGCGCCTGGGCGAGGTTGGCGAAGCCTTCCTTAGACCCCAGCGTGGCGATCACCTCGGTGTCGGGGTTCAGCTTCACGCCGAAGCGGCGGCCGTAGTAGTTGGCCATGGCCTTGCGCAGGCCGGGGATGCCCTTGGAGGCGGAGTAACGGCCCGCCTTCGGGTCGCGGGCCGTCTCGATCAGCTTGTCGACGATGTGCTTGGGAGTCGGCATGTCGGGGTTGCCCATGCCGAAGTCGATGATGTCGACGCCCTGCCCGCGCAGGCGGGCCTTGATGCGGTTCACTTCCTCGAAGACGTAGGGAGGAAGGCGTCGGATGCGATGGAACTCGGGAGTCATCTGGAAGCTCTTGCGCCGCGAACTGCCCGGTGCGGCCGGATGGTGAGCTGAGGAACGGGCATCGATAGACTCCGGGCCGGAGTCCGCCAAGCCGGGTTGCGGGAATTTTGCGCCTCCGCGCACGCGTTCAGCGCGGCGGAGGCGGGGTAGCTCGTTCCCGGAGTTCGCGCGCGAAGGCTTCCGCCTCGCCCGGCTGTGGCGGCTGGATGTCGGGGCCCGAATCCCGCCGCGCCTTGGCGGCGAAGGCCTCGGTGTTCTCAAGGGTCCATGTCTCGGGGCCGGTCTCGCGCACCAGCTTGTCCCCGGCCAGCTTGATGGCGTCGGCCTCGCGGCCATAGGCCGCAACCGGGCGCAGATCCTGCGGCGACTTCGGGATGTCGCGGAAGCTGGGGTAGTCGCGGTTGGCGCGGGTCAGGCGGGCGACGTCCGCGGCCACCGGCGAGGCCGGGTCCACCTTGGCGTCGACCAGTGGATTGCCGATGCAGCCGGACAGCAGAGCGCCCGCGCCGCAGGCCGCGATGAGCCGGACGGCGCTGCGGACGTTCGGAAAAAGCGGACGCGGCGCATTCATATTGTCCACGCTCTTATGCGATGATCGCCAAAGGCGGAAGAGCGTGAGAAGTCTTTCGTCCACGGGAGGACCGCTTCGATGAGCGAGACGACGGCCAAGCCAGGCAAGGCGAAGGCGAGGAAGCCCGCCCCGAAGCCGCCGCTGCCCGAGGAGCCGCTGGCTCCGCCCGAGGCGCCGCAAGCCCCCGAGGCCGGAACGACGGCTGCCCTCGATCCGGCCCAGCTCACCGCCGAACAGCGCGAGCAGCTCGAGAAGCTGTCCATGAACCTCGCCCGCGCCGCGCTCGCGGCCCAGGGCGCCATCGCCGAGATGGCCCTGCGCAGCGCCGATCGGCCCGCCGCGCTCTCGCCCGACCCCTTCCACGTGGCCCCCGCGCTCACCGAGGTGATCGGCCGCCTCGCCGCCCAGCCCGACCGGATGATGCGGGCCCAGGCCGACCTCTTCTCCCGCTACCTGGACCTCTGGCAGTCGGCGGCCCGGCGCATGGTGGGCGAGCCCACGGCCCCGGTCGTCGAGCCCGCCAAGGGCGACAAGCGCTTCGCCGATCCGGACTGGAGCGAGAACCCGGTCTTCGACGTGATCAAGCAGTCCTACCTGCTCACGTCCAACTGGCTGAACGGCCTGGTGGCCGAGGTGGACGGCGTCGACCCCATGGAGAAGCGCCGGGTCGAGTTCTTCATGAAGATGCTGACCGACGCCTTCTCGCCGTCGAACTTCCTGGCCTCCAATCCGGCGGCGCTGAAGGAGGTCATGGCCACCCACGGCGAGAGCCTGGTGCGCGGGATGGAGAACTTCGCCGCCGACCTCCAGCGCGGCGGCGGCCAGCTCTCGATCGCCCAGACCGACTACGACCGGTTCAAGATCGGCGAGAACGTCGCCACGGCGCCCGGAAAGGTCATCTTCCGGAACGATATCATCGAGCTGATCCAGTATGCTCCCACGACGGAGGAGGTCTTCGAGATCCCGCTGGTGATCTTCCCGCCCTGGATCAACAAGTTCTACATCCTCGACCTTCGGCCCGAGAACTCCATGATCCGCTGGCTTACGGACCAGGGGATCACCGTCTTCGTCGCCTCGTGGGTGAACCCCACGCCCGAACTCGCGACCAAGACGTTCGAGGACTACATGCGCGAGGGCATCTACGCCGGGGCCGCGGCGGCCATCGAGCAATGCGGCACGCCCCACGTGAACGCCGTCGGCTACTGCATCGGCGGCACCCTGCTCTCGGCGACCCTCGCCCACATGGCCGCCCGGAAAGTCCAGCCGATCGCCTCGGCCACCTTCTTCGCCGCCCAGCAGGACTTCTCGGAAGCCGGCGACCTCCTGCTCTTCACCAACGAGGAATGGCTCCAGGAGCTGGAGCGGCGGATGGACGAGGGCGGCGGCGTGCTGTCGGGCCAGGCCATGGCCGACACCTTCAACGCCCTGCGCGCCAACGACCTGATCTGGTCGTTCTTCGTGAACAACTACCTGCTGGGCAAGGAGCCCAAGCCCTTCGACCTCCTGTTCTGGAACTCGGACCAGACACGGATGCCGAAGACGCTGCATCTCTTCTACCTGCGCAAGTTCTACGGCGAGAACGCCCTGGCCAAGGGCGAGCTGGTGCTGGACGGGGTGAAGCTGAACCTGGGCGACGTGAAGATCCCGGTCTACGTCCAGTCGTCGCGCGAGGACCACATCGCCCCGGCTCGCTCGGTCTACAAGGGCGCGAGGCTGTTCGGCGGGCCGGTGACCTTCACCATGGCGGGCTCCGGCCACATCGCCGGCGTCATCAACGCCCCGGCGGCGAACAAGTACCAGCACTGGACCTGCGACCAGCTCCCGCCGACGCTCGAAGAATGGCAGGCCGCCGCCAAGGAGACGCCGGGCTCCTGGTGGCCCCGCTGGGCCGAATGGCTCAAGGCCAGGTCGGGCAAGATGGTCCCCGCCCGCGATCCGGCCAAGGGGCCGCTGAAGCCCGTCTGCGACGCGCCCGGGGAATACGTGAAGGTCAGGAGCTAGGACGCGCGCGCCATGCGGCGACGAGTTCGGCCACGACGCTGTCCCAGTCGCCGTGCGCCGGCTGCCGGAACAGTCGGGCCGACGGATACCACGGCGAATCCGCCCTGCCCTGCATCCAGCGCCAGTCGGCGTTGAACCACGGCAGCAGGATCCAGCAGGGCTTGCCGAGCGCGCCGGCCAAGTGCGCCGCGGCGGTGTCGATGCTGACGATGAGGTCGAGGCGCTCCATCTGCGCCGCCACGTCGGCGAAGTCGCCATCCGGCGGCGGCGAAAGCTCGATCAGCTCGGCGCCGGCCTCGGCCAGCGGCCGCAGGATCCCGAACGCCGGTAGCGAGCGGTGCGGGTTGGGCGTCGCCCGCCCCTGCCACATGACGCCCACCCCGCCCTTCGGCGCGAAGTCCCGCCAGCGGTCCCGCCGATCGGCGGGCGCCGAAAGATACGCCGACGCCGGCAAGGCGCCGGGCGCGGTCCCCAGGAATCCCGGAATCGACTGGAGCCACGTCCAGTAGTCGGGTTCGGGAAGCGCCATCTGGGCCGAGCGCTCGACCACCCGCACGCCCAGGTCGGCGAACAGGGCCGAGAGCTCGGGAGGGGCGACCAGGGTCACGTCGGCGCCTTGCGCCGCGAGCCCGGGGACGAACCTGGCGAACTGGATCTGGTCCCCGAACCCCTGCTCGGGCCAGACGAGGATCGAGCGGCCCGCCAGCGGCTCGCCCTGCCAGGGGCGCGGGAACGGCGGGGCGTCGATGTGGGCGTCGCCCAGGCTTCGTCGGGCTTCGAACAGGGGCCAGCCCTGCCGATAGTCGCCGCGGCCCAGGTGGATGTGGGCGAGGTCCAGCCGGGCCCTCCAGAGCTGCGGCTCGAGCCGGAGCGCCTGGACGTACAGCGGTTCGGCCTCGTCCCAGCGGCCGGTGGCCTGCAGGAGGTTGCCGAGCCGGTGGAGCGCCGCCGCCATGTCCGGCTTGCGGGCCAGGGCGTCCCGGAACGCCTGCTCGGCGGCCTCGAAGCGCTCCAGGCCCAGCAACACGGCCCCGAGATTGAATCGGACCTCGGCGCTGCCGGGCGCCGCGGCGGCGATCCGCGCCCAAAGGTCCGCCGCCTCGGCCAGGCGCCCGGCGGTCTGCAAGGCGGCGGCGTGCTGGACGGCCGCCATGACATTGGCCTGGGTCAGCGTCGCGAAGGGATCGATGCTCAAGACCGGACCGTGCCGCCCCCCATCCGGCGACGGGTCTCCCCGCCGGCCGGGCGCCTGTCAAGGCGTTACACGGAGCAGCACACGTTACTAACGTTTAATGCACGCTACCTTGCGACGCCCGCTAGCTGGCGGTACATCAGAGCTCGGGAAGGAGCTCCGCCGTGCCGGAAGCCATAGAGATCCAGCTGAAGAAAGGGGCGCTCGAACTCTGCGTTCTGGCCCTGCTTCATCAGCACGACAGCTACGCCTATGAGATCGCCAGCCGCCTGTCCGACGCCATCGGGATGGGCGAAGGCACCATCTATCCTCTGATGCGCCGGTTGCAGTCGGACGGCCTCGTCGAGACCTATCTCGTCGAGAGCCCCGCCGGCCCGCCGCGCAAGTACTACCGGCTCACCGAGGCCGGGAGGCGGAGTTTCGCCTCGCAACAGGCGGCCTGGAAATCGTTCTCCGGCGCCGTCGACGACATCCTTGGAGGGGCGCAATGACACGCCAGGCTTTCATGGCCCGGTTGCGGGAGGGCCTGCGCGGCCTGCCCCCGCAGGCCGTGGCCGACATCATGGCCGACTACGAGGCCCACTTCACCGAGGGCGAGGCCGCCGGCCGCACCGAGGCCGAGGTGGCCGCCGCCCTCGGCGATCCCGACCGGCTGGCCCGCGAACTGCGCGCCGAAGCCACCCTCAACCGCTGGCGCGAGGAACGCAGCCCCTCGTCGGCGGCGGCCGCCGTCTTCGCGGTGCTGGGCCTGGGGGCCATCGACATCCTGATCCTGCTGCCGATCCTGATGGGCGTGGCGACCGCCCTGTTCGGCCTGTTCATCGCCGTCATCGCGGGCTTCCTCGCCGGCGGCGTCGTCTTCGCCGTCTCGCCCTTCGCCGATCCCCCGGGCGGCATCGCGGCGGGCATCCTGGCCGGCATCGGCGTCATGGCCGGCTCGGCCTCGGCCGGCGCCGTGCTCACCCTGATCACCATCGGCCTCGTCAACGCCCTCGTCTGGTACGGCCGGCTCCACTACCGCCTGCTGAAGCCGGCGCTCGAGCCCCAGGCTTAAGGAGGAAGGTCCATGATCCGCGTTCTCACCATGATCGCCGTCACGGGCTTCCTGCTCGCGGTGGCCTGCCTCACCGCCGCCGTCATGATCGGCGGACCCGACGCCATCGCCCGCGGCAGCTGGAACATCGCCTCCAGCCACTGGGACGGTCACGACCACTGGGGCTGGGACCGTGACTTCGACGCCGACTTCGATCTCGAAGACGGCCCGGCCAGCGGCCCCCAGACGACCCGCACCCTCTCCTGGAACGGCGGACCGACCCTGAAGGTCCGCGTCCCGGCCGAGATCCGCTACGTCCAGGCCGACGGGCCCGGCAGCGTCGTCGTCACCGGCCCGGCGGGCGCCGTGGAGCGCGTCAGCCTGCGGGACGGCGAACTTCGGCTGCGCCGCCACCACTGGATGAACCGCCGCCTCACGGTCGTGGTCACCGCGCCGGGCGTCCATCGCTTCGACCTGGCCGGCGCGACCCGGCTCCGCCTGGAGAACTACCGCCAGGCCGAACTGACGCTCTACCTCGCCGGGGCGGCCGACGTGCGGGCCAGCGGCCAGACCGACAAGCTCGACCTGAAGATCTCTGGCGCGGGCAACGCCGATCTCGGCGAGCTCAAGGTCCGCGACGCCAACGTCGACATCTCGGGCGCCGGCCACGCCAGGATCGCGCCCACCGGCCGGGCCGACCTGGAGATTTCGGGCATGGGCAACATCACCCTGCTGACCAAGCCCGCCGAGCTGGAGACCGACATCTCCGGCGCGGGCGCCATCCTCAGGGAGGATTCCAAGGCCGAACCGGCGAAACCCGCCGAGGCGCCCGAGGCCAAGACCAGGACCTGACACGGACTCCCCGCGGACAGACCCCCAAGCCTGCCTGCCGGATCAACTGGGCGCGCGCTCCCCCGCGCGCCCTCTTCTTTTGTCCGTTCAGGCGGGGACGAACTTCAGCGCCACGCCGTTGTTGCAGTAGCGCAGGCCCGTGGGCCTTGGCCCGTCGTCGAAGACGTGCCCCTGGTGGCCGAGGCAGCGGGCGCAATGGTACTCGGTGCGCGGGATGCCGATCTTGAAGTCGGTCTTCTGGCCGACAGCGCCGGGGATCACCCGGAAGAAGCTGGGCCAGCCCGTACCGCTCTCGTACTTCCATTCCGAACGGAACAGCGGCAGGTCGCAGCCGGCGCAGACGAAGGTCCCCTTGCGGTGCTCCTCCAGGAGCGCGCTCGTCCCGGGACGTTCGGTATCCTCGTGGCGCAGGACGCGATAGGCGGGACCGGGCAGCCGCGTCTTCCACTCCGCGTCCGGGATTTTGCGGAACGGGGAGTTCGCGTAGGGGTCCGCCGCGGCGGCAGCGGGGCTCGCGCCCAGCGCAAGGAGGGATGCGCCCAGCAGGAACGCGCGGCGATCGAGGTCATGGCGGCTCATGACGCCATTACGCGCCCGACCATTCCAAGGATGCAAGCGGTCCTAGAGTCCGACGCCTTCGTCGAGGCCCAGCATCAGGTTGAGGTTCTGCACCGCCGCGCCCGAGGCGCCCTTGCCCAGGTTGTCGAGCTGGGCCACCAGCCGGGCCTGGCCGCGCATGGCCTCGCCGAACACGAACAGGCGCATGCGGTTCGTGCCGTTCAGGGCCTCGGGGTCCAGCGCCTGGACGTAGTTCGCCGCGCCGGCCCGGGTCTTCTGCAGGCCCTCGCACTCTTCCCAGCTCGCCACGTCCACGAACCGTTCGCCGGCGTAGGCGGCGGTGAGGACGTCGTGCAGGTCGCGCGGCGTGGGCTTGCCGGCCACGGCCCAGAGCTGCAGCGGGACCTCCACCAGCATGCCCTGGGCGTAGCGGCCCACGGCCGGGGCGAACAGCGGGGGATGCACGAGACCGCCGTAGGCCTGCATCTCGGGCACGTGCTTGTGGGCCAGGTTCAGGCCATAGGTGCGGAAGGCGTCGTTCGTGCCCTCGGGCGCCGCCCGGCGCTCGAACTCCTCGATCAGCCCCTTGCCGCCGCCCGAGTAGCCCGAGACGGCGTTCACGGTCACCGGGAAGTCAGCCGGCAGCAGACCCGCGGCGACCAGCGGCCGGACCAACGCGATGAAGCCCGTGGGATAGCAGCCGGGATTGGCGACCCGCTTCGAGGCCCGGATCGCCTCGCGCTGCCCCTGCCCCATCTCGGCGAAGCCGTAGGTCCAGCCGGGCGCGACCCGGTGGGCGGTGGAGGCGTCGACCACCCGCACCTCGGGCGCGGCGATCATGGCCACCGCTTCCCTGGCCGCGTCGTCGGGCAGGCACAGGATCACGGCGTCCACGCCGTTCAGCAATTCGGCGCGGGCGTTCGGGTCCTTGCGCAGCTCGGGATCGATCGAGACGATCTCCAGGTCCGCGCGGCCTTCCAGGCGCTGGCGGATCTGAAGCCCCGTGGTGCCGGCTTCGCCGTCGATGAAGACTGAGTGGGCCATGACGTGATCCAGATAAGAGAAAGGGCGCTCCGGTTTCCCGAAGCGCCCTGTCCGTAACGCGAGTGCTCGCGCGCGGTTAGCGCTTCGAGAACTGGAAGCTGCGGCGGGCCTTGGCCTTGCCGTACTTCTTCCGCTCGACGACGCGCGGGTCGCGGGTCAGGAAGCCGTGCGGCTTCAGGACCGAGCGCAGGCCCGGCTCGTAGTAGGTCAGCGCCTTGGCGAGGCCGTGACGCACGGCGCCGGCCTGGCCCGACAGGCCCGAGCCCTGCACCGTCACCTCGACGTCGAACTGACCCAGGCGATCGGCCACCTGCAGCGGCTGGGCGATCATCATGCGCAGCACGGGGCGGGCGAAATAGACTTCCTGGTCGCGGCCGTTGATGGTGACCTTGCCCTTGCCGGGCTTGATCCACACGCGGGCGACCGCGTTCTTGCGCTTGCCGGTGGCGTAGGCGCGGCCCTGGGCGTCGATCTTCGGCTCGCGGACGACGGCTTCTTCCTGGGTTCCGAGGCCCTTGAGGGCGTCGAAGCCCGTGGCTTCGGTCGTGGTGGCTTCGCTCATTACGCGCTCCGCACGTTCTTGGCGTTCAGTTCGGCGAACGCGATGGTCTCGGGATTCTGCGCCGCGTGCGGGTGCTCGTCGCCGGCATAGATGCGCAGGTGCGTCATCTGCTTGCGGGCGAGCGGGCTTTCCTTGGGCAGCATGCGCTCGACAGCCTTCTCCAGCACCCGCTCGGGGTACTTGCCGCCGAGGATCTGGCCGGCCGTGCGCTGCTTGACGCCGCCCGGATGGCCGGTGTGCCAGTAGAAGATCTTGTCCGAGAGCTTCTTGCCGGTGAACTTCACCTTGTCGGCGTTCACCACGACAACGAAGTCGCCGCAGTCGACGTGGGGGGTGTAGTCGGGCCGATGCTTGCCGCGAAGACGCATGGCGATGAACGACGCGAGACGACCGACGACGGCGTCCTTGGCGTCGACCACGATCCACTTCTTCTCGACCTCGGCGGGCTTCAGCGAAGCCGTCGTAGCCTTCAACATGGGTGCGATCCGTAAAAACTGGGGTGCGCGCGGACGCGCTCCCGACGTGAGGCGGGGCATATGCCGACCAAAGCGGCGGCTGTCAACCGCGCTTTCGGCGCCTCGAATTCGTAAAACCGCGTAAAATCAATTATTTGATGTATACGGTATCATAATACCGTGCATTTCTGCAGCTAGATGCGCCGGGTCCGCCACGCAAACGCCGTCGCCAGGCCGAGAACCAGGGCCGCGGCGAGCTGGTGGACGATGGACAGAGCCAGCGGCGCGCGCATCATCAGGGTGGCGATCCCCAGCATAGCCTGGAGCACGACCGCGCCGGCCACGGCCACGCCCAGCAGCTTCGTCTCGCGCGCCAGGTAGTTGGATCGCCAGGCCGCCCAGCCGATCGCCAGCGCCACCCCGGTCAGAACATAGGCCCCCAGGCGGTGATGGAGCTGAACGGCTCCCTGGCTGTGGGCCAGTGTCGCCCAGAGCCCTGCCCCGGCGTAGTCGTCGGGGACGAGCCGCCCGTTCATCAGCGGGAAGTCGTTGTAGACGAGGCCGGCGTCGTTGCCGGCCACCAGGGCGCCCAGCAGGATCTGGAGGTAGATCAGCCCCATCAGGCCCACGGCCCGGCGTCCCCAGGGACTGGGGAGCGTCTGGCGGGCCGCGCCCGACCAGGCGTCGAAGGCGGTCCACAAAAGCGCCACCAGCAGGGCGAAGGCCACGCCCAGGTGGACCATCAGCCGCTCGGGGGCGACCGAGACGCGCTCGGAAAGCCCGCTCGCCACCATCCACCAGCCGACCGCGCCCTGGAGCCCGCCCAGCACGAAGATGCCGGCCAGCCGCCAGAACAGGCGGCGCGGGATCTCCCGGCGGACGGCGAACCAGACGAAGGGGACGAAGAAGACGAGGCCGGTCAGGCGGCCGAGGAACCGGTGCCCCCATTCCCACCAGTAGATCGACTTGAAGGCCGAAAGGCTCATGCCCCGGTTGATCTGAGCGTACTGAGGGATCTGCTTGTAGCGCTCGAACTCGGCCTGCCAGGCCTGATCGCTCATCGGCGGAACGGCGCCGGTGACCGGCTTCCACTCGGTGATCGAGAGGCCGGAGTCCGTCAGGCGGGTGGCGCCGCCGACGATCACCATCGCCAGAACGAGGGCGGCCACGACGAACAGCCAGACGGCGACGGGCTTGGAACGGTCGGAACGCAGGAACGAGGTCATGAGATACGCGGGCGCAACCTGAAGACCGAAAGCTGGCCGCATCCTTTATCGGTCTTACGCCGCAAGCGCGACCCCGCTATCACGCGGGCCATGTCCGCACGCGTCCGCAAGCTCATCGGCCTCTTCGCGATTCTCGCCTTCCTTGCCTTCTATGTCTGGGCCGCGACGGCGATCGGCGAGTTCATCCCCGAACACTGGGCCGCCCAGCTCGCCTTCTACGCGGTCGCCGGCTTCGCCTGGTTCGTGCCGATCATGCCGCTCATCGCCTGGATGAACCGGGGACGGTGATTTCGGGATTGCCGCGAAAGCGCGAGCCCGCCTATAAGGCGCGCCTCGCCGCCTGGGCCGACGGAGCGTAGCGCAGCCTGGTAGCGCACTTGACTGGGGGTCAAGGGGTCGTGGGTTCGAATCCCGCCGCTCCGACCAGTCGCCCGGCGGCGAGATATTCCCCTATTTGCGAAGCAGATCGTCCAGGCGGCTCTTGGCCGCCTGCAGGTCTCGCAGCGCCGTGAGCAGTCCGTCCCGGCCGCCGGGCCGGTGAACGGCCCCCGGATCGGCCGGCGTCGGCGCGGCCGGGCTCACGCCCTCCCCGGCCGCGACCAGACGCTTCAGCCCCTGCTCGCGCTGGAGCTTCTGGACGCCCTTGATGGTGTAGCCCTCGTCATGCAGCAGCCGGCGAACACCGCGCAGCACCGCGATGTCGGCGGGCCGATAGAATCGGCGGCCGCCCGCCCGTTTCATGGGCCGGATGAAGGCGAACTTCGTTTCCCAGAACCGCAGCACGTGCTGGGGCACGTCGAGCTCTTCCGCCGCTTCGGAGATCGTGCGGAAGGCGTCGGGCCCCTTGGCCACGGCCTAAGGCGTCCTCACCGCGACAGCGCCCGGTCGACCCGCGCCTTCATCACCTGGGAAGCGCGGAAGCCGATCACGCGGCGGGGGTCGATGGCGGCGGGTTCGCCGGTCTTGGGGTTGCGGCCCATACGGGCGCGTTTGGCGCGGACCTGGAACACGCCGAAGCCCGAGAGCTTCACCTGTTCGCCCCGCTCCAGGGCCTGGCACATCAGCTCAAGGACGCGCTCGACCAGCTCGGCGCAGTCCTGGCGCGTGAGGCCCACCTGCTCGTGGACAGCCTCACAGAGGTCGGCCCGGGTGACGGTGGCGCCTTTCATCCTTGCCTTTGCCCCTGACGAGACGTCGTTCATGGACCTTGATTGTCCTATCGGCTCAAAGACTTCAAGTCGCCCGTTGCGGTTGATGCTTAACCGCTAGAGGCGGACGACGCAGGCGCCCCATGTCAGACCTCCGCCCATGGCCTCCATGAGCAGGAGCTGACCGGGCTTGATTCGTCCGTCGCGGATGCCCTGGTCCAGGGCCAGCGGGATCGAGGCGGCCGAGGTGTTGGCGTGCTCGGCCACGGTCGAGATGACCTTGTGCTCGTCGATCCCCAGCCGCTTGGCGACGCCTTCCAGGATGCGCTGGTTGGCCTGGTGCGGGATGAACCAGTCGACGGACGAAACCTCGATTCCGGCGTCGGCCGCGGCGGCGGTGACCGCCTCGGAGATGTTCACCACGGCATGGCGGAACACCTGGTTGCCCTGCATCCGAAGGTAGCCCGTCTGGCGGTTGGTGGAGACGCCGCCGTCCACATACAGGAGGTCCTGCTTGGTCCCGTCGGCGCGCAGCGCGAAGCCCAGCAGGCCGCGGTCGGACGTGATCCCCTGCCCGGCCCGGGGCTCCACCACCACGGCGCCGGCGCCGTCGCCGAACAGCACGCAGGTGCCCCGGTCGTTCCAGTCCATGAGGCGGGTCATGACCTCGGCGCCGATCACCAAGGCGCACTTGGCGCGCCCGCGGGCCACGAAGCCGTCGGCCACCGACAGGGCGTAGACGAAGCCCGAGCAGACGGCCTGCACGTCGAAGGCCACGCCCACGGGCGCGCCCAGCTTGCGCTGCACGATGGCGGCGGTGGCGGGGAAGGTCAGGTCCGGCGTGGTGGTGGCCACCACGATAAGGTCCACGTCCTCGGGCGAGCGCCCGGCGGCGTCGAGCGCGCGCCGGGCGGCCTCCACGGCCAGGTCCGAAACCGGTGTGCCGTCCGGGGCCTGGCGGCGCTGGCGGATGCCGGTGCGCTCTCGGATCCATTCATCGGAGGTGTCGACGATCTTGGCGAGGTCGTCGTTCGTGACGATGCGGTCGGGCAGGAACCCGCCGACGCCGGTCACCACGCTACGCAGCACGTTGGACAATTCAGGCGG
This sequence comes from Phenylobacterium sp., assembly GCF_046463815.1. Classification (GTDB taxonomy): domain Bacteria; phylum Pseudomonadota; class Alphaproteobacteria; order Caulobacterales; family Caulobacteraceae; genus Phenylobacterium. Next base: position 64,938 of record NZ_JBKBRO010000019.1, read on the forward strand.
CTCCATCCGCGGGGGCTGGCGCCGCGGGAGCGAGCGCGGCGGGAAGCCGCCTCATATTCCGTTCGATCTCAGACGCAAAGCCGCTTTGCGCAACGTCAGCCGCCGCGCGCACCGCCTTGGCGAACTCGCGGTCGCCGGCCCCGCCGTGACATTTGAGGACCAGACCGTTCAGGCCCAGCAGCGGGGCGGCGGGCGGCGGGTTGATCCGGTCGCGGAACCGCAGCAGCGAGGGTCGCGCCAGGAGGGCGCCGAGCGACGAGAACGGCCCCGCGGTCAGGGCGGCGCGCAGTTCGCCGTACATGAAGCGGGCGGCCCCCTCCATGGACTTCAGCGCCACGTTCCCGGTGAAGCCGTCGGTGACGATGACGTCGACCGTGCCCTGGGTGATGTCGTCGCCCTCGACGAAGCCGCGGTACTCGAGATCGATGTGGCCCTCGCGCAGGATGCGGTTGGCCTCGCGGACCTCCTCGTGGCCCTTCATCTCCTCGGAGCCGACGTTCAGCAGGCCCACAGTGGGCCGCGCCACGCCGTGGGCGGCGCGATGGTAGGCCTCGCCCATGATGGCGAACTCGACCAGCCGCTCGGCGTCGCAGTCCACGTTGGCGCCGACGTCCAGGAACGTCGTCAGCCCCTTGGCATGCGGGATGCTGGCCACCAGGGCCGGCCGGTCCAGGTCGGCGCTCATCCGCAGGATCAACTTGGAGATCGCCATCAGCGCGCCGGTGTTGCCGGCAGAGACGGCGACACCCGCCTCGCCCTCGCGGATCGCCTCGATGGCGTTCCACATTGAGGTGTCCTTGCCCCGGCGGAGCGCCTGGGCCGGCTTCTCGTCCATGCCGATCACGCGCTCGGCGTGGCGGATCTCGGCGCGGACGGCCAGGCCCGCGCACTTGCCCACCTCGGCCGCCACCTGCGCTTCGTCGCCATGGAGGAGGACGCGGACGTCGGCCGGCAGGTCCTTGAGCGCGCGCCAGACGGCCGGAACCGTCACGGACGGCCCGTGGTCTCCGCCCATGGCGTCGATGGAAATCACCAGTGGTTGGGTCAAGTCGGCGCTTTCGTCCCTCGGCCGCCTGCAGCCGGAATCATGGCGACCATACGCGGCGGTCCTGCATCTGAAAACCTCGGCGGCGGCGCCTAAGGCTTCGGGTCCTTGAGCTTCTTCAGGACGGCGAAGGGCGATTCCTCCTCCGCGTCCGAAGCGTAGTCGAAGGTGGCGCCGGGCTTGCGCGGGAACGGGTCGATCTCCAGCGACAGGTGCTCCACGACGTACTCCGCCAGGTCGAGCGCGTCGCCGGGCAGGACGTCCGGCGGGTCGTCGGCCTCGAGGTCCAGTTCCATCTCGCCGCCGCCGGTCTCCGCGGGCGCGTTCGGGCTGCCCGCCGGCACGGCGCGGGCGTGGATCTCCCCCGAGACCGCCTGTTCGAAGGGCTCCAGGGTCACGCCGCAGACATACCCCACGATGGCGTCGAAGCGGCCGGCGATCTCGGCCCCGTCCAGCCAGGGCTTCACCGTCAGTTGGGCCTTCAGCGCCGGCAGGCTGCTCAGCCCCAGGCGCTTGGCCACGGCCGCACGTTCGCCGTCGTCCGGCGCGAGGGCGAGGCTCACCGGCCCGCGGGCGAGCTCGTGAAGGCGAAGCGGCCTGTGCCACCCGTCGCTCACGCCGGCCTCCAAGTCACCTCGCCGGCGTTCAGCCGCTCGGTCGGGATGGCCGCCAGCGCGTCGCGCTGGGCCAGCAGGTAGTCGGCCAGGGCGGCGGACCGATCCTCGGCGTCCGCATAGACCGTCCGGCCCAGCAGGGCTTCCAGGGGCGTGCGGTCCGGCAGGGCCTCCAGCGCGGCCAGATATGACCTGGCCCGCCCGTAGAAGGCCTCGCCCAGCTTGCGCATCTTCTTGCCGACGGCGAGGTCGCCGACCCCCATCTCGCGCAGGGCGTCGTCCAGCGCCCGCACATAGGTGTCGAACAGCGCCTGGGACGTCTCGGCGGCCTGGTCGCCCTGGAGGCGCAGGCGCTCCAGCAGCAGGACCACGTGCAGGCTGTAAAGCTCGAAACGGCCCTCGACCGTGTCGGGCGCCCCGAGGTCGCGGTAGAGCGCCGGCGAGCGGGCCTGCTCGACCACGCGCCCATAGAGGGCGCGGCCAGCGACCTGGGCCGGGCGGGGCTTGAACAGGCTCTTCAGCATCGGACGGCCTCGATTTCGCCAGAAGGCGCGGTTAAAGGCGGCATTGAACTAAGGGGCGGCCGGCTATAGGTCAAAGGCTCTTGCCCGTCAGGGGATTGGAAAACCGACCGAATGTTCCGCAGCGCCGCCACCGCCGCCCTCGCCGCCGGCCTCATCGCCGCAGCCGGGCTCACCGCCTGTGCGCCGATCACCACCTACTCGGGTTTCCAGGCGATCGACGCCAATCCCAAGGACGTGGCCGTCGGGACCGACACCAAGTCGACCGTGCGGGCCAAGCTGGGCTCGCCCTCGGCCACCTCGACCTTCGACCCGAACACCTGGTTCTACGTGAACCAGGTCAAGCAGCGGGTCGCCTTCCGCAAGCCGCAGGTGACCGCCCGTAACGTCACCGCCATCACCTTCAACAAGGAGACGGAGGCCGTCGAGGCGGTGAACAACTACACGCTCAAGGACGGCAAGGTGATCGCCTACAACGGGCGCGAAACACCCACCCGCGGCCGCGAGATGACCGTCATCGAACAGCTCCTGGGTAGCGTCGGCCGCGGCGGCATGCTGCCGCGCGAGGACGAAGGGGTTCCTGGCAGCCGCCCCGGCGACCGCCGGTAGGGCCCTCCCCTCCATCCCGAAAAGAGAACGCCCCGGAGATCGCTCTCCGGGGCGTCTTTGTTTCGGCCGTCGCCGGCAGATCAGGCCGTGTGGGCCAGGACCGCCAGCAGCAGCAGGGCCACGATGTTCGTGATCTTGATCATCGGGTTCACCGCGGGGCCTGCGGTGTCCTTGTAGGGGTCGCCGACGGTGTCGCCGGTCACGGCCGCCTTGTGGGCGTCAGAGCCCTTGCCGCCGTAATGCCCTTCTTCGATCAGCTTCTTGGCGTTGTCCCAGGCGCCGCCGCCGCTCGTCATCGAGACGGCGACGAACAGGCCGGTGACAATCACGCCCATCAGCATGGCGCCGAGCGCCGCGAAGGCGTCATTGTTCCCCGAGATCGCGCGGATCGCGAAGAACAGCAGCACCGGCGAGACCACGGGCAGCAGGGACGGCACGATCATCTCGCGGATGGCCGCCTTGGTCAGGATGTCGACGGCGCGGCCGTATTCCGGCTTCACCTCCCCGGTCATGATCCCGGGGTTCTCCTTGAACTGGCGACGCACCTCGGCGACGACCGCCTCGGCGGCCCGGCCCACGGCGGTCATCGACATGCCGCCGAACAGGAACGGCAGCAGGCCGCCGAACAGCAGGCCGACCACCACGTAGGGATTCGACAGGTCGAAGGCGACCGAACCCAGGCCTTCGAAGAACGAGCCCGGCGCGGCGTTGGCCGAGAAGAACTTCAGGTCCTCGGTGTAGGCGGCGAAGAGCACCAGCGCGCCCAGGCCGGCCGAACCGATGGCGTAGCCCTTGGTCACGGCCTTGGTCGTGTTGCCCACGGCGTCCAGGGCGTCGGTGGAGACGCGGACTTCCTTGGGCAGGCCCGCCATCTCGGCGATGCCGCCGGCGTTGTCCGTCACCGGGCCGAAGGCGTCGAGGGCGACGATCATGCCGGCCAGCGACAGCATGGCGGTCGTGGCGATGGCGATGCCGAACAGGCCGGCCAGGTTGTAGGTCACCAGGATGCCGATGATGATCGTCAGCGCGGGCAGCGCCGTGGATTCCAGCGACATGGCCAGGCCCTGGATCACGTTCGTGCCGTGGCCGGAGACCGACGCCTTGGCCACCGACTTCACCGGCCGGAAGCCCGTGCCCGTGTAGTACTCGGTGATGACCACGATGGCCGCCGTCACCAGCAGGCCCACGACGCCGCACCAGAAGAGCTCGGTGGGACCGAAGGTGAACGCGCCGGCGGTCACCGCGCCCGGAACCAGCTTGTTGATGACGAACCACAGCGCCGCGATCGAGGTCACGCCGGTGACGATGAGGCCCTGGTAGAGGGCGCCCATGATGTTCTGCTTCTTGCCCAGGCGGACGAAGAAGGTGCCCAGGATCGAGGTCACGATGCAGACGCCGCAGATGGCCAGCGGCAGCAGCATCATGTCCAGTTCGACGCCCGAGCCGCGGAAGAAGATCGCCGCCAGCACCATGGTCGCGACGGTGGTCACGGCGTAGGTTTCGAAGAGGTCGGCGGCCATGCCGGCGCAGTCGCCGACGTTGTCGCCCACGTTGTCGGCGATGGTCGCGGCGTTGCGCGGGTCATCCTCGGGGATGCCGGCCTCCACCTTGCCCACCATGTCGCCGCCCACGTCGGCGCCCTTGGTGAAGATGCCCCCGCCCAGACGGGCGAAGATCGAGATCAGCGACGCGCCGAAGCCCAGGGCGACGAGGCTGTCCACGACGACCCGGTCGGTGGCCCCATGGCCCAGCACGTTGGTCAGCACCGCGAAGTAGACCGACACGCCCAGCAGCGCGAAGCCGGCCACCAGCATGCCGGTGATCGCGCCCGAACGGAACGCGAGGGACAGGCCCTTGGCCAGGCTCTCGGAGGCGGCCTGCGACGTGCGCACGTTGGCCCGCACCGAGATCAGCATGCCGGCGAAGCCCGCGAGGCCCGAAAGCACGGCCCCGATGGCGAAGCCCAGCGCGGCTTCCCAGCCGAGCAGGAGGAAGGCGGCGACGAGGATGACCGCGCCGACGATCGCGATGGTGGTGTACTGGCGGTTGAGGTACGCCTGCGCGCCCTCCTGAATGGCGGCGGCGATCTCCTGCATCCGCGCGTTGCCGGGCGAGGCCCGCAACAGCGAACTGCTCTGTACGATGCCGTAGAGCACCGCGAGCAGGCCGGCGACGATCACCAGCATAAGCGTTGAACTCATAGTTTGCGCACCCCTTTGCGATCTGCGCGGAGGGGACGCCGGACCCCCGCCTGGGCGGCCGACCGGCGTGTTCCCAGCCCCTGATTACGTTTCCCCATGCGCCGGAGCTTCGTTCGTCCCCGGCAGGACGGCGAAACTATCCAGGTTTCCGAGGGGTGCGCAACCGCAGCGACCGGCGTCCGCCGAACGCCGTCGCTGGTGGGCGGAGGCCGTCTTCAGGCCTTGGGCGTCGCCACCCGCCGGCGGGGAGACTGCGATGTGACCACGACCGACCGGATCAGGCCCGGTCCGGCGATGGCCGTGGCTTCCCGCTGCAGCGTCGCCGACAGCTTCGCGGTGTCGATCTTGCTGTAGTCGCTGGCCAGGGTGAACGGCGTCCGATGTCCGGCCCGGACCAGGGCGTCACGGAAATGGGGCTCCTTCTCGCGCAGGCGGGGCACGTCCGCCTTCCCGGTCAGATTGATGCGGACATAGACGAAGACGTAGTTCACGAGCCGGCCCTCGGCCACGATCGGCAAGGCCACGGGCGCCAGGTCGACGTACTGTCCAACCTCCTTGCCCTCCCCTTCCTTCTCCTTCTCGGCCGCGCGCGGGGCGGCGGGCAGGAGAATCAGCGGCAGGGCGATCAGGGCGCGGCGGAGCATGGCGTCATCCTCGCCTCGATTCGGTTGCGTCATTCTTTCCTGCTCACGGCGAATGGCTGCCCCAGCAGAACGATGGTATCTTCAGCACAAGAACAATGGGAGGAAATCGGAGCCATGTCTCCGACAAGACGTACAGCCGTCGGTCTGCTGACCGCCGGCGCGGCGGCCCTACCCCTGGGCGCGGTCCGGGCGCAGGCCGTGGAGGACACCCCCGGTCCGGGCGACGACGATCACACCGAGCTCAGCGCGGGCGAGGACCGGTTCACCCACCTGATGGCGCCGGTGACCATCAACGGCCGTGGCCCCTACCAGTTCCTGCTCGACACCGGCGCCAACACGAGCTGCGTCTCGCCCCGCCTCGTCGAGGAGCTGTCTCTCGAACCCGGCCCGCCGGCCATGGTCCATACCGTCGTGGGGGTGCGTGAACGACCCAGCTTCGTCATCGACGAACTGAAGGTCGGCAAGCGCAACCGGCGCCGGGTCCGGGCCCCCGCCCTGCCCCTCAAGGGCCCCGGCGTCGACGGCGTCCTGGGGATCGACTGGCTGCGCGGCCAGCGCCTGGTCCTCGACTTCAAGGCGCGGTCCATCGAGATCACCGGGTCCCGGGCCGACCAGCCCGAGCCCAACCGGGTGGTGGTGGTGCCGGCCCGCAAGCGGCTGGGCCAGCTCACCATCGTCGGCGCCGACCTGAATGGCGTGCCGATCAGCGCCCTGGTCGACTCCGGCGCGCAGGGCTCGCTCTGCAACAAGCCGCTGCGCGATCTGGTCCGCGCGTCCGAGATTCGCAAGGGCAAGGCCGCGCCGCCGGAATACGTGAAGATGGAGTCCCTGGCGGGCGAGGTGTTCCGGGGCGAGACGGTCTTCCTGCCCTTCCTCAAGCTGGGCGGCCTGCACCTGGGCAACGTTCAGGTCAGCTACGCCGACATGCACGTCTTCAAGATCTGGGGCCTTGAGGACAAGCCGGCGCTGGTGCTGGGGATGGACCTGCTCATGCAGTTCGAACAGGTGGCCCTGGACTTCGGCCGCTCGACCGTCCGGTTCCAGTTCGTCTGAGGTTCAGGCGTGGCGCCAGCCGCCGGCGCCCGGCTCCAGCGTCCGGCCGACGGCGCGCACCTCGACGCCCTCGCCTTCGGAGATCTTCCCGACGACGGTGAATCCCGGCGGCTTGCGCACGCCGGGCGGGACCGTGCAGACGACCTCGTAGTCGTCGCCCCCCGAGGCCAGCCGCAGGAGCGCCGCGGCCGTGTCCGGCTGGCCTTCGAGCCAAGTCGCCGCCGCGCCGGACAGCGGGAGCCGCTCCAGGTCAAGCGTGACGGCGACGCCGCTGGCCTCCGCGATGTGCCGGACATCGGCGATCAGGCCGTCCGAGACGTCCGCCGCGGCGGTCGCCGCCCGCCGCAGGGCCGCGCGCAGGTCGAGGCGGGGTTCAGGCAGGCGGTAGCGGTAGGCGAGCGACCCGTCGGGATCCTCGATCTCGCCCTTCACGGCGGCCAGGCCGAGGGTGGCGTCGCCGATCGTCCCACTGACGAGCACCAGGTCGCCAGGCCGCGCGCCCGACCGACGCACCATCCGCCCCTCCGGGACCCAGCCGAAGGCGGTCAGGCTGACGGTGAACGGTCCGGGCGTGGAGACCGTGTCCCCGCCCAGCAGCGGCATGCCGAAGGCCTCCAGGTCGGCCGCCAGCCCTTGCGCGAAGCGTTCGCGGTCCCGGAGCTGGTAGCTGCGGGGCCAGGCCACGGCCAGCAGGCAGCCCGCCGGCTCCGCGCCCTTGGCCGCCAGGTCCGAGAGGTTCACCCGCGCCAGCTTGCGCGCCACCATGTCGGGCGCCTCGCCCAAGGGGAAGTGCACGCCCTCGACGATGGCGTCCTTGGTGACCACGAGGTCGAAGCCGGGCCGCTGTGGGATCACTGCGGCGTCGTCCTTCAGCTCGAAGGCGCCCGCCGCCCCGCCGGTCAGCGGTCGGAACAGGCGCGCGATCTCGCCGAACTCATCCAGGCCGGACATCCCGCGCCACGGCGTCCAGGGCTCCGTTCACGAAGCCAGGCTCGGGTCCCTCGAAGAAGCTCTTGGTGAGCTCCACATATTCGTCGATCGCCACCTCGGTCGGAACGTCCGACCGGTGCTTCAGTTCAAACGCCCCCGCTCGAAGGATCGCGCGCACCGTGGCGTCCAGACGCTCGAGACGCCAACCCTGGGCCAGGCGCTTGACGATGGCCGCGTCGATGACCTTCTGCTCGCGAACCACGCCGCGCACGAGATCGGCGAAGAACGCCTCGTCGGCGCTGGCCAGGGTCTCGCCCTCGACGTCGCGGTCGAAGCGATGGTCGGTGAACTCGCGGATCACCGCCTCCACGCCGGCGCCCGACACCTCCATCTGGTAGAGAGCCTGCACGGCGGCCAGCCGGGCGACGGAACGGGACTGCTTTGCGCCGCTCATCGCTTGCCCGCGAACTGCTGCTTCAGGGCGACCATGGCCAGGGCCGCGCGGGCCGCGCCGCCGCCCTTGTCGCCCTCGCTGAGCCGGGCGCGTGCCCAGGCCTGGTCCTCGTCCTCGGTCGTCAGCACGCCGTTGCCGATGCACAGGCCCCTGCGCACGGTCAGGTCCATGATGCCCCGCGCGCTCTCGTTCGAGACGATCTCGAAATGATAGGTCTCGCCCCGGATCACCGTGCCGAGCGCCACATAGGCGTCGTAGGGCGCGCCGCCCGGCCCGCGTCCGGCCTCCTCGGCCATGGCGATGGCGCCGGGGATCTCCAGGGCGCCGGGCACGGTCACCACGTCGTATTCGGCGCCATAGGCCTTCAGGGCGTCGGTCGCGCCTTCCAGCAGGGCGTCGGCGAGGTCGTCGTAGAACCGGGCTTCCACGATGAGGATGCGGAGGGGTTGGTCGCTCATGCCCGCCCCTTTAGGCGGTTTCGCGCCAGCGGGCGAGATACCTGGCGAGCATGTCGATCTCGAGGTTGACCCGCGAACCGGGCTTCAGGGTCCCCAGCGTGGTCACCTCCCAGGTGTGCGGGATCAGGTTCACGCCGAAGACGTCGTCCTCCACGTCGTTGACCGTCAGGGACACCCCTTCCACGGCGATCGAGCCCTTTTCGGCGATGTAGCGATGCAGCGGGCGGGGAACCCGGACCTTCACCCGGTGCGAGCCGCCCTCGCTCTCGACGCTCACCACCTCGCCCACGCCGTCCACGTGGCCCGAGACGATGTGGCCGCCCAGTTCGTCGCCGACGCGGGCGGCGCGTTCCAGGTTCACCGGCCGGCCCTTGGTCCATTCACCGAGCGTGGTGCGCGACAGCGTCTCGCCCGAGACCTCGACGGCGAACCAGCCCGGACCCTTCTCCACGACCGTCAGGCAGCAGCCGGCGTGGGCGACGGAGGCCCCGATGTCGATGCTTGCCGTGTCGAAGGCCGTCTCGATCTCGAAGCGGCGGTCGCGGTTGGTCTCCCGCACGGACCGTACGCGGCCCACGTCGGTGACGATGCCGGTGAACATTCAGATCCTTTCGTAACGTTCCCAGAGGTCGTCGCCCACCGGCTCGACCGCCACGCGCCGGAAATGGGGCGCCTCGGCGAGGGCCGCAACAGCCAAGGCGCCGACGCCCGGCCGCCCCTCCCCGCCGATCACCATGGGGGCCCGGAACCACTCCAGCGCATCCACCAGGCCGCACCGCAGGAAACCGGCCGCCACCTGCCCCCCGCCCTCGACGAAGAGCCGGGAAAACCCTTCGGCTTCCAGGGCTTGAATCACGTTCTTCAGTTCCGGCCGCTCGTCACCCGCGGCGGGAACCGTCAGCACCCGTACGCCGACATCCGTCAGCCGAGGCTCTGGCGCGCCGACCGCCACCACATAGGTCGCGACGTCGCGGGCCGTCCGCGCCAGCTTGCCGTCCGGTGAAAGCCGTTGCCGGCTGTCCAGCACCACCCGGGCCGGCTGCCGGCCGGTCCACCCCCGCAGGCGCACGGTCAATTCGGGATCGTCGGCCAGGGCCGTCTCCACACCGACCAGCACCGCGTCGTGCTCGGCCCGCAGGCAGTGCACGACCCGCCGGGCCGGCTCGCCGGTGATCCAGCGGCTCTCGCCCGAGCCGGTGGCGATCCGGCCGTCCAGCGAGGTGGCGAGCTTGAGGGTGACGCGCATGTCAGCGCCCCGCTTCGCCCACCTCGCTCAGGCCTTCTTCGCCCAGGAAGCGGGCGAAGTCCTGGGTCTCGCGGAAGTCGCGATAGACGGAGGCGTACCGGACGTAGGCCACGTCATCGAGTTCCTTGAGCTGCTTCATCACCAACTCGCCGATCGTGGAAGAGGGCAGCTCGGTCTCGCCCATGCTTTCGAGCTGGCGGACGATGGTCGAGATCATCCGCTCCACCCGTTCGGGCTCCACGGGACGCTTGCGGATGGCGATGGAGATCGACCGGGCCAGCTTGTCCCGATCGAAGGGCGTGCGCCGACCCGAGCGCTTGAGGATGGTCAGCTCGCGAAGCTGCACCCGCTCGAAGGTCGTGAAACGGCCTTCGCAGGCCGGGCACAGTCGGCGACGCCGGATAGCCGCCCCGTCTTCCGACGGGCGGCTGTCCTTCACCTGGGTTTCGTCGTGGCCGCAGAACGGGCAGCGCATATCTAGCCCCCTTTGCGGCCACTAAACGCCATTAGGAGTAGATGGGGAAGCGCTTCGTGAGCGCCAGCACTTCGCTCCGGACCTTCTGCTCCACGGCCGTGGAGTCCTCGCCGGTGGAGACCGCGTCCAGCACCTCGCCGATCCACTTGCCGACCTGACGGAACTCCGCCGGGCCGAAACCACGGGTGGTGCCGGCCGGCGAACCGACGCGCAGGCCCGAGGTCTGCATCGGCGGCAGCGGGTCGCCCGGGATCGAGTTCTTGTTGGTGGTGATGCCGGCCCGTTCCAGGGCGACCTCGGCGGCGGCGCCGCTGACGTTCTTGGGCGTCAGGTCCACAAGCATAAGGTGGCTGTCGGTCCCGTTGGAGACGATCTTGAAGCCCACGCTCTGCAGGCTGTCGGCCAGGGCCCGGGCGTTCTCGATCACGGCGCGGGCGTAGAGCTTGAACTCGGGCTTCAACGCCTCGCCGAAGGCCACGGCCTTGGCGGCGATCACGTGCATCAGCGGGCCGCCCTGGAGGCCCGGGAAGACCGCGCTGTCGATCTTCTTGGCCAGCTTCTTGTCGTTGGTCAGCACCATGCCGCCGCGGGGGCCGCGCAGGGTCTTGTGGGTGGTGGTGGTCACGACGTGGGCGTGCGGGAACGGGTTCGGGTACTCGCCCGCCGCGATCAGGCCGGCGTAGTGGGCCACGTCGCACATCAGGATGGCGTCCACCGCGTCGGCGATCTCGCGGAACTTCTTGAAGTCGATCTGGCGCGAATAGGCCGATCCGCCGGCGATGATCACCTTGGGGCTGTTGGCCTTGGCGACCTCGTAGGCCTCGTCATAGTCGATCAGATGGTCCTGGGCGCGGACGCCGTAGGCCACCGGATTGAACCACTTGCCCGACTGGTTGACGCTCTTGCCGTGGGTCAGATGGCCGCCGTGGTCCAGGTTCATGCCCATGAAGGTGTCGCCCGGCTTCATGGTCGCCATGAACACCGCCTGGTTCGCCTGGCTGCCCGAGTGGGGTTGGACATTGGCGAACTCGCAGCCGAACAACTGCTTGGCCCGCTCGATGGCCAGCACCTCGACTTCGTCGACGACCTCGCAGCCGCCGTAGTAGCGCTTGCCCGGATAGCCCTCGGCGTACTTGTTGGTGAGCACGCTCCCCTGGGCGTCCAGCACCGCCTTGGAGACGATGTTCTCGGACGCGATCAGCTCGATCTGGTCCTGCTGCCGCTTCAGTTCACCGCCCAGGATCGTGGCCACGGCGGGGTCGGCGGCGCCGACGCCTTCGAGGAAGAACTTGTCCGTCTGGGCTTGCGATTGCACGTGCGCGTTCAAGGGCGGGGCCTTTCTGGGGCTGCGTGAGTCTGGGCGGGAGCGGTTCTTTACTCCCTTGGCGCGCCGGTTCCAACCGACGGCGCCGGCGACGCAACGGGAACCAAGCCGCGCGTGCGGCGTTCAGCCGCTTAGGCCGAAGTGCAGGCGCCGCGCGCTTCGGCTCTGTGCAGCGTGGACCAAAGGGGGATTCATGAGCGTTGGACCCGACACCGGGGCTCCATCGGGCGAGGACATCCTGCGCCTGGGAGCCGGGATCGTCGCCGCCTATGTCAGTCGCAATGCGGTATCGGCCGACGCCGTGCCCGACATCATCCGCACCGTCCACCAGACGCTGGAGCAGCTCACCCGCGGATCGGCGGCTCCCGTCCCCGAGGAGCGTCCCAAGCCCGCCGTGCCGATCGGCCGCTCCGTCCAGCACGACTACATCGTCTGCCTGGAGGACGGGAAGAAGCTCAAGATGCTCAAGCGGTACCTGCGCTCGCGCTACGGCATGAGCCCGGAGGAATACCGTCGCCGGTGGAACCTGCCGCCCGACTATCCGATGGTGGCTCCCGCCTACGCGGCGCGCCGGTCGGATTTCGCCAAGAAGATCGGCCTTGGCCGAGGCGTCCGGCGGAGGAAGTGATGGCCCAGCGCCAGACCGATCCCGCCCTGCGCCCCTTTTGCGAAAGCGGCTACGAGATTCTCGACAGCGACCTCGGCGCCGGGCGCGAGGCCGTCATCTGGTCGGTCGATCCGCTGGCGCCCAGCCTGGGCGACGTCTTCACCGTGGAAAGCCGGGGCGTGGCCCACGAGGCGGCCGTCGTCCAGCTCGCCGTCTTCCGTGGCGGCCGGAGCGAGGTCTGCCAGGTGACCGACGTCTTCTGAGATCAGGCGGCCATTCCGCCGACGCGCTTGATGTTGCAGCGGGTCCAGAGGGCTTCGAGGGCGCGGACGAGGTCGTCCATCATGGCGTCGGTGTGGGCGGGGCTGGGCGTGAAGCGCAGGCGCTCGGTTCCGCGCGGGACGGTCGGGTAGTTGATCGGCTGGACGTAGATGCCGTGGTCTTCCAGCAGGATGTCGCTGATCATCTTGCAGTGGACCGGATCGCCCACCAGCACCGGCACGATGTGGGAGACGCTATCCATCACCGGCAGGCCGGCGGCGCGCATCTTGGCCTTCAGCGCAGCGGCCCGTTCCTGGTGGGCCTGGCGGACCTCGTCGTGGGCCTTCAGCCAGCGGATGGAGGCCGCGGCCCCGGCGGCGAGCGCGGGGGGAAGCGAGGTCGTGAAGATGAAGCCGTCGGCGTAGCTGCGGATGGCGTCGACGATCACCGCGTCGGCGGCGATGTAGCCGCCCATGACCCCGAAGGCCTTGCCCAGCGTGCCCTCGATGATGTCGATCTCGCCCATCAGCCCGTCGCGCTCGGCCACGCCCGCGCCGCGCGGGCCGTACATGCCCACCGCATGGACCTCGTCGATGTAGGTCATGGCGCCGTACTTCTTCGCGAGCGCGATGGTGCCGGCGATGTCGGCGATGTCGCCGTCCATGGAATAGACGCTCTCGAAGGCCACCAGCTTCGGCGCGGCCGGGTCGGCCGCGGCCAGCAGCTCCTCCAGGTGCTCAAGGTCGTTGTGGCGGAAGACGTGGCGCTGCTCGCGCCTGCCCGCCCGGATGCCCGAGATCATCGAGTTGTGGTTGAGCGCGTCCGAGAAGACCAAGAGGCCCGGCAGGATCTTGTAGAGCGTCGACAGCGTCGCCTCGTTGGAGACGTAGCCCGAGGTAAACAGCAGCGCCGCTTCCTTGCCGTGCAGGTCGGCCAGCTCGGCCTCCAGCTCCACATGGTAGCGGGTCGTGCCCGAGATGTTGCGCGTGCCGCCGCTCCCGGCCCCGGCCGCCTCGATGGCCCGGTGCATGGCGTCCAGCACCACCGGGTTCTGACCCTGGCCCAGGTAGTCGTTGGAGCACCAGACCACCACGTCCGACGTGGACCCGTCCGGCCTCGTCCAGGTCGCGATCGGGAACTGGCCCCGATGCCGCTTCAGGTCCGCGAAGACCCGGTAACGCCCCTCGGAACGGATGTTCTCCAAGGCAGTGCGGAAGGCGCCCCTGTAATCCATCGACTTCAATCCCGGCCCCGCGTCCGACGATCTCGCGCGGCGACCGGCCCCTGAAAATATGCCGCCTTTTGGCGCCCCGAATTCACCTTGTCCATAAATTCGGCAGCCCCCTGTCCTTGGAGTCGCGGACGGACCCTGACAATTCGTGAACGGCGATCAGGAACTCAAGAGGCCTGCGGCGCCTTGCCCCGGAGAAGTTCCAGGATCGCCGAGAAGTCCTTGCCGCCGCCGCCCAGGCGGTCGAACAGGGCGTAGAGCCCCTCCGCCGCGGCGCCGAGCGGCGTGGAGGCGCCCGCCTTGGCGGCCGCGTCCTGGGCCAGCTTGAGGTCTTTCAGCATCATGGCGGTGGCGAAGCCGCCCTCATAGCCGCGGTTGGACGGCGCGGTCGGAACCGGCCCCGGCCAGGGGCAGTAGCTGGTCAGGCTCCAGCACTGGCCCGAGGACTTGGACGCGATCTCGAAGAACCGTTCGCCCTCAAGGCCCAACTTCTCGGCCAGGGCAAAGGCCTCGCACACGCCGATCATCGAGATGCCGAGGACCATGTTGTTACAGATCTTGGCCGCCTGCCCGGCACCGTGGTCGCCGGCCCGGATGGTGATTCGGCTCATCGGGGCGATCGCCGATTCGACCGCCGGAAAGTCCGCCTCGTCACAGCCGACCATGAAGGCGAGCGTCCCGGCCTCGGCCGCCGCGGTTCCGCCAGAGACCGGCGCGTCGGCGAACCGGAAGCCCTGGGCCTTGGCCTGGGCGGCCACGGCGCAGGCGCTTTCCACGTCGATAGTGGAGCAGTCGATCAGCAGCGCCGACTTGGGCGCGTTCGGGAACACCTGCTCGGCGTAGACTTGGCGCACGTGCGGCCCGGCGGGCAGCATCGTGATGACCGCGTCGGCGTCCTTCACCGCCTCGGCGACCGAGGCGGCCGGCTTGCAGCCGGCGCCCGCCGCCTTCTCCAGCGCCTGCGCCGAGAGGTCGAAGGCGGCGACCTCATGCCCGGCCTTGGCCTGGTTCGCGGCCATGCCGCCGCCCATGTTGCCCAGGCCGATGAAGGCGATGCGGGTCATGATTTCCTCCGGGACCTCAAACTGTTGCGCCACACTCGTCAGGGGAGCGGCGACCATTCCTCGTCCACCGGCAGCGGCGCGAAGATCGCGTCCAGCATGTCGTCGGTGACCCCCTCCAGCGTCGCCGGGCTCCACTTCGGCGCGTTGTCCTTCTCGACGATCACGGCGCGCACGCCCTCGATGAAGTCGTGACGCTGCACCACCCGGGCGCCGATGCGGTACTCCATCGCCATGTTCTCGGCGAAGGTCGCGGCCTTGGCGCCGAGCTGGAGCTGGCGGAAGGCGACCTTCATGGTCTGGGGCGACTTGGTCCCCATGACCTTGAGCTGCTCGGCGGCCCAGTCGGTCCCGGCGTTCTCCAGGGCCGCCAAGACGGCTTCCACGCTGTCCTGGGCGAACAGGCGGCCGATCTCGTCCTGGTGCGCCGCGAGCGGCGGCCGGCCGGCGTCGCCCTCCAGCTCGGTCAGCAGGGTCTCGGTCGCGCCGGGATCGGCCACGATGCCGGCCTTCAGCTCGGCTACCCTGGCGCTGTCCACATAGTCGGTGGCCAGGCCCAGCAACTCGCAGTCGGCGGCCTTGAGGCGCGCGCCGGTCAGCGCCAGCCACAGGCCGATGTGGTCGGGCATGCGCGACAGGTACCAGCCGCCGCCCACGTCCGGGAACAGGCCGATCCCGGTCTCGGGCATGGCGAAGGTGGTCCGCTCGGTGGCCACCCGGAACCGGCAGGGCCGCGAAAGCCCCACGCCGCCGCCCATGGTCACGCCGTCCATGATCGCCACGGTGGGCTTCGGATAGCGGAACAGGAGGTCGTTCAGCCGGTACTCGACGAAAAAGAACTCCCGGGCGGCCTTGCCGTCGGCGGCGCCGCTCTCGGCCAGCATGCGGATGTCGCCGCCGGCGCAGAAGCCGCGCTCGCCGGAGTGATCCAGCAGCACCAGTTCGACCGCGGGGTCGTCCCGCCAGGCCAGCAGCGCCGCGGTGATGTCGCGGCACATCTGCGTGGTCAGCGCATGGAGCGCCTGGGGTCGGTTGAGCGTGATCCGCCCGACGCGGCCCTCGATCCGGGTGATGACTTCAGGCTCGCTCATCCGCGCAGCAGCTCCCGCGCGACGATCACGCGCATGATCTCGTTGGTGCCTTCGAGGATCTGGTGGACCCGCAGGTCCCGGACGATCCGCTCCAGCGGGAAGTCGCGCAGGTAGCCGTAGCCGCCATGCAGTTGCAGCGCCTGGTTGGCGACCTCGAAGCCGGCATCCGTGGCGAACCGCTTGGCCATGGCGCAGTACTGGGTGGCCTTCGGGTCCTTGTTGTCGAGCGCGTGGGCGGCCCGGCGCACCATCAGCCGGGCGGCGTCCAGCTCGGTCGCCATGTCGGCCAGGCGCCACTGCAGGCCCTGGAACTCCTTCAGAGCGCGGCCGAACTGCTTGCGGCCTTCGAGGTAGGCCTTGGCCGTGTCGAGGGCGAACCCTGCCCCGCCCAGCGAGCACGAGGCGATGTTGATCCGCCCGCCGTCGAGGCCGGCCATGGCGATCTTGAAGCCCTGCCCCTCCTCGCCCACGAGGTTCGCGGCCGGAACGCGGCAGTCGTCGAAGTTCACCTGGGCCGTGGGTTGGGCGTTCCAGCCCATCTTGCGCTCCTGGGCCCCGAAGGAGAGGCCCGGCGTGTCCTTCTCGACGACGAAGGTGGAGACGCCGCCCGCGCCCTCCCCGCCGGTCCGGGCCATGACCACATAGACGTCCGAGGTCCCCGCGCCGGAGATGAAGGCTTTGGAGCCGTTCAGAACATAGGAATCGCCCTCCTTTCGCGCCGATGTCATCAGCGCCGCCGCGTCCGACCCGGAGCCGGGCTCGGTCAGGCAATAGGAGGCGATCAGCTCCATGGTCGTGAGCCTGGGAAGGTACCGCCGGCGCAGCTCGTCCGAGCCGAACCGGTCGATCATCCACGACGCCATGTTGTGGATCGAAACGAAGGCCGCCGTGGCCACGTCGCCGTACGAGAGCTGCTCGAAGACGATCGAGGCGTCCAGGCGCGAGAGGGCCGAGCCGCCCACGTCCTCGCGGACGTAGAGGCCCGCGAAGCCCAGCTCGGCGGCCTTGCGCATCACGTCGACGGGGAAGTGCTTCTCCTCGTCCCACCGCGCCGAGTGCGGCGCGAGCTCAGCGGCGGCGAAGGCGCGCGCCGCGTCCTCGATCGCCCGCTGGTCTTCCGTAAGGTTGAAGTCCATGGCCGGCAGTTCGCGCGCTTGCTCCGGACTGTCAATCCGACGTTGGGGGAGCTCCCCGGGCCGCGAGGCCGGCGGCCTGCATCCGCCAGACCATCTGATCGAAGCGGTCCTGGCCGAAGAACGGCTCGCCGCCGAAGACCATCATGGGCACGCCCCAGTGGCCGGCGTCGCGCTGGTCCACCTGGTTCTTCTCGACGATGGCCCGGAAACGCTCGGGGTCGGCATCCACCGCGGCGGTGATCTCGCCCCAGTCCAGGCCGGCGCGCTCGGTCGCGCGGGCCAGGTGGTCGCCTTCGTGCCAGTCGTCCACCTCGCCGCTCCAGATCACGCGGCTGACCTCGGCCAGGAACGGCAGGCCCCGGCCGCGCTCGGCGGCGGCCACGCCCAGGTGCGTCAGGCGATGGATGTAGGGTTGCGGGATGCGGTAGCCATGCGCCTCGTCCCGCTGCACGGGATCGGGCCTGGGCCAGCGGAACGGCAGGCCTCGGAACGCCGCCTCGCGGAAGACGTCCACCATGAAGTAGCGGAGCCAGAGCGGGTCCTGCTGCTCGAAGAACTCGGGCGTGCGCACGGCCAGGGGATAGACCGGCCGGACGTCGCAGCGGACGTCGTGCTCGGCCTCAAGCTTCAGCAGCCTGGGCGTGATCATGTACGAGTACGGCGACCGGAACGACCAGTAGAGGTCGTAGCTCAGGGTCATCGGCTTCCCCTCCCCTTGTTTTGCGACGGCCTTAGCATGCCACGCGGCACTTGCCAGGGGCGGCCTTAAGGGTCCAAAGGCCCGCCATGACCCAAGCGCCCCTCGCCGCCTATCCCGCCCTTCGCATGCGTCGCCTCCGCCAGGCCGACTGGGTCCGACGGCTGGTGCGCGAGACCGTGCTGACGCCGGCCGACCTGATCTGGTCGATGGTGGTGCACGAGGGCGAAGGCGAGGTCCCGGTGGCCTCGATGCCCGGCGTCGCCCGCCTGTCGGTCAAGGAAGCCGCCAAGGCCGCCAGGGAAGCCAAGGCCCTGGGCATTCCGGCCATCGCCGTCTTCCCCCATATCGACGGCGCCAAGAAGGACGCGACCGGCTCGCTCGCCGCCGACCCGAATGGTCTCGTCTGCACCGCCGTGAAGGCCATGAAAGACGCCGCCCCCGAGGTCGGGATCATGTGCGACGTGGCGCTCGATCCCTTCACCGACCACGGCCACGACGGCCTGATCGAGGGCGGCCGCATCCTCAACGACGCCACCATCGAGGCGCTGGTCGCCCAGGGGCTGGTGCAGGCGCAGGCCGGCTGCGACATCCTGGCCCCCTCCGACATGATGGACGGCCGGGTGGCGGCCCTGCGCACCGCGCTGGAAGGCGCGGGTCTTCAGGACGTGATGATCATGTCCTACGCCGCCAAGTACGCCTCGGCGTTCTACGGGCCCTATCGCGACGCCATCGGCTCCGGGAAGCTGGGCACGGGCTCGGTGGACAATCCGGGCGACAAGAAGACCTACCAGATGGACCCTGGCAACACCGACGAGGCGATCCGCGAGGTGGCGCTCGACATCGCCGAGGGCGCCGACATGGTCATGGTCAAGCCGGGCCTGCCCTATCTCGACATCGTGCGCCGCGTGGTGGACGAGTTCCGCATGCCGACCTTCGCGTTCCAGGTGTCGGGGGAGTACGCCATGCTGATGGCCGCGGCCCGCAACGGCTGGCTGGACGAGGACCGCGCCATCCTGGAAAGCCTGGGCGCCTTCAAGCGGGCCGGCGCGGCGGGCATCATCACCTATTTCGCGCCCCGGGCGGCGCGCATGCTGGGCGCGTGATCGTCTCGGTCGTCGGCGCGCTTATCCGCGATCCCGGGGGCCGGCTGCTTCTGGTCCGCAAGCGCGGGACCGAACGCTTCATGCTGCCCGGCGGCAAGCGCGAGCCGGGCGAGGACGACCGCGCCGCCCTCGCCCGCGAGCTCGCGGAGGAGCTGGGCGTCCGCGTGACCGCCGCCGAGCTGGTCGGGCGCTTCGAGGCGCCCGCCGCCAACGAGCCCGGCGCGACGGTGCGCTCGCACGCCTACGCCGTGCAGGTGGAAGGCCGCGTCCAGGCCCGGGCCGAGATCGAGGAGCTGCTCTGGATCGACCCGGCGGCG
>NZ_JBKBRO010000020.1:0-77319 GCF_046463815.1 Phenylobacterium sp.
GGCGCCCGCCGCCAACGAGCCCGGCGCGACGGTGCGCTCGCACGCCTACGCCGTGCAGGTGGAAGGCCGCGTCCAGGCCCGGGCCGAGATCGAGGAGCTGCTCTGGATCGACCCGGCGGCGCCGCCGGACGTTCCGATCGCCCCGCTGCTGGCCCGCCGCATCCTGCCCGCCATCACCGTGGGGCGCTGAGCCAGTCCTCCAGGATGACGTTCACCGCCTCAGGCGCCTCCTGCTGCACCCAGTGTGAGACGTCCGGCAGGCGGCGGATCGTGAGGTCCTCGACGTAAGCGTCCGTCCCGTCGAGCGTTTCCAGGCCGAGCGCCGCATCGGCCTCCCCCCAGATGACCAGCGTCGGCGTCTCGATCCTGGGCCACGGCCCGGCCATGAGGCCCGGGTGGCGCGCCGCCGCGCGGTACCAGTTCACCATCGCCGTCATGGCGCCGGGACGCTGGGCGTCACGGGCATACCGGTCCAGCACCTCGTCGGGGAATCGACTCTTGTCGATGGCCATGCCGCGGAACGCCCGGCGGATCGCCCGCGCGTCGCCGGCGGTGTTCAGCCATTCCGGCAGGCCGGGAATCTGGAACAGAAACATGTACCAGGAGCGCAGGAGCTGGCGCGGGGAGCTGCGCAGAACCTTCGCGAACACCGCCGGGTGCGGCACGTTCATGATCACCAGTCGCTCCAGCGGCCGCACCTTGTGGGCCGCGAACGCCCAGGCCACGGCCGCGCCCCAGTCGTGGCCGATCAACGTGACCTCTTTCGCCCCGCTGGCGTCGATCAGGCCCGCCACGTCCTCCAGCAACCGCTCGATGCGGTAGCTCGCCACGTCCTGCGGCCGGGGCTCCGTCTCACCATAGCCCCTGAGGTCCGGCGCCCAGGCCCGGTAGCCCATCTGAGCCAGCAGCGGCAGATGGAAGCGCCACGAGAACCGGCTCTCCGGGAAGCCATGCAGGCAGAGCGCCAGCCGGTCGCCCTCCCCCGCCTCATCCACGGCGAAGCGGAAGCCGTTCGCCTCTATGGTCCTGGTGATGATCCCCATGCCCCAGCTCCCTACTTCGGCGGTTCGAGCCGGGCGACCAAGCTTGAGGTGTCCCAGCGGCTCCCGCCCAGCGCCTGCACCTCGGCGTAGAAGCGGTCGACCATGGCGGTCATCTCCAGTTTCGCGCCGTTGCGGGTGGCCTCATCCAGCAGCAGGCCCAGGTCCTTGCGCATCCAGTCGACGGCGAAGCCGAAGTCGAACCTGCCCTCGCTCATGGTCTTCCAGCGGTTGTCCATCTGCCAGGACTGCGCCGCGCCCTTTGAGATCGCCTCGAACACGCCCTGGGCGTCGAGCCCGGCGCGCCTGGCGAAATGCAGGCCTTCGGCCAGCCCCTGGACCACGCCGGCGATGCAGATCTGGTTGACCATCTTGGTGAGCTGGCCCGAGCCCGGCCCGCCCATCAGCCGGCTGGCCTTGGCGTAGGACGCCATGACCGGCTCGGCCTTGACGTAGGCCGCCTCATCGCCGCCGCACATGATGGTGAGCTGGCCGTTCTCGGCCCCGGCCTGACCGCCCGAGACCGGGGCGTCCATGAAGGCGCGGCCGCTCCGGGCCGCCAGCTCGGCCATCTCGCGCGCGACCACGGCGGAGGTCGTGGTATGGTCGACGATCACCGCGCCCTCGGCCAGCATCGGAAGGGCCTCGGAGACGACCTGGCGGACGTCGTCGTCGTCGCCGACGCACAGCACCAGCACCTCTGCGCCCCGCGCCGCCTCGGCCGCGGTCTCGCCAGAACGCCCCCCGTGGACCTCGACCCAGCGCCGGGCCTTGTCGGGGCTGCGGTTGTAGACCGACACCTCGTGGCCGGCCCTGACCAGGTGCCCCGCCATCGGGAAGCCCATCACGCCCAGGCCCGCGAACGCCACCTTCATACTGCCCTCCTCGCCGTGCTGCGCCGCAACGCCATCTTAACGCGCGGCTGCGACGTTGCCCTCGTATCAGCCTTAAGGTGCGCGAACCATGTCGGTGGGCGATCAGCCGATCCTCATCAAGAAGGTCAAGAAGGGCGGTGGCGGCGGCCATCACGGCGGCGCCTGGAAGGTGGCCTACGCCGACTTCGTGACCGCGATGATGGCCTTCTTCCTGCTGATGTGGCTCATCAACACCACCAGCCCCGAGCAGAAGCGCGGCATCGCCGACTACTTCGCCCCGGCCAGCGTCTCCGAGACGACCTCCGGCGCCGGCGGCATCCTGGCCGGCACGGCGCTGGGGAACGACGGCTCCAAGAGCTCGGGGGCGGCCTCGATCATCGAGGAGCTGGCGCCCGATTCCCGCAACCCGAACGACGGCAAGAACCACGAGGCGGCCAAGGCCGAGTCCCTGGACGCGGCCTCGACCCAGGCGTTGCGCGACGCGCTGCAGCGCCGCGAGGCGGCCGCCTTCGCCTCGGCCGCCCAGTCCCTGCGCCAGTCGCTGCAGGACATGCCCGAGCTCGCCGAACTGTCCAAGAACATCATCATCGACCAGACGCCCGAGGGCCTGCGCATCCAGCTCGTGGATCAGGAGGGCCGCTCGATGTTCAACCAGGGCTCGTCCCAGCCGAACGACCGGGCCAAGCTGCTGCTGCGAGCCGTCTCCAAGGTGATCAACCAACTGCCCAACCGCGTCAGCATCTACGGCCACACCAGCGCCAACGCGAACGGCGCCAGGGCCGAGGGCGACTGGCCGCTGTCGGCGGCCCGCGCCGATGCGTCGCGGCGCATCCTGCAAGGCTCTGGCGTCGACGCCGACCGCATCTACCAGGTTTCGGGCAAGGCCAGTTCGGAGCCGCTCTACCCCGACGATCCCACCCTTCCCGGCAACCGCCGCATCGCCATCGTGTTGCTGCGCGAGGCGCCGGTGCTGCCGCCCGACCCCGCGTTGTGACGCAAGCGCCTTGCGCAACCGCCCGCCATGACGCCTAATCTCACCGGGGCGCTTGATCTGAGGGCGAACGCAGGTCCGTGACGCAGCATTTTCCGACTCGTCAGCTCCGGTTCTTCCTGACGGCGCCCTCGCCTTGCCCGTACCTGCCTGAGCGCCACGAACGGAAGGTGTTCGCCCACCTGCCCCTCTCGGACGGCGCCGCCGTGAACGACAGCCTGACCCAGGTCGGCTTCCGGCGCTCCCAGAACATCGCCTACCGCCCGGCCTGCGAGGCCTGCACGGCCTGCGTCTCGGCCCGGATCCCGGTCGCCGACTACCTGTTCTCCCGCTCCGAGCGGAAGGCCCTGGCCCGCAACGAGGACCTTCAGCGCCATCTGGTCGAGGCCGAGGCGACCATGGAGCAGTTCGACCTGCTCCGGCGCTATCTGCTGGCCCGCCACGCCGACGGCGGGATGGCCGAGATGACCTGGCCCGACTATGTCGCCATGGTCGAGGACACCGCCGTCCGGACCCACATCATCGAGTACCGCGCCAAGTCCGCCGACGGCGGCCCGGGCGAACTCGTAGCCTGCGCGCTGGTGGATCTGATGAGCGACGGCCTGTCGCTGGTCTACAGCTTCTACGACCCCACCATGACCCGCCGCAGCCTGGGCTCGTTCATGATCCTGGACCACGTGATCCAGGCCTGCCTGACGAACCTGCCCTACGTCTATCTGGGCTACTGGGTCCGTGGCTCCGAGAAGATGGACTACAAGGTCCGCTTCTCCCCGATCGAGCTGCTCAAGCCCGAGGGCTGGACGCTGATGTCGGCGCGCGACCTCAAGCCCGGCGAGCCGTCCTGAGGCTGTGAATGGCGGGGATGGCCCCGCCGCCCCGGTGGCGTCCTGCCGGCCGGATTTGCTAGACTGTCCCTCGTGAGTTCTTCCATCGGATCAGGCGCATGGCGCGGCAGCTTCGGCTGAGGCTCGATCGCGCGGCGGCCTATTCCCGCGACGATTTCGTGGTCGGCCCCTCGAACGCCCAGGCGGTGGCGCGGATCGACGCCTGGCCCGCCTGGTACGGCGGGGCCCTGGCGCTCGTCGGACCCGAGGGCAGCGGCAAGACCCACCTCGCCCGCGCCTGGGCCGACGCCGTGGGCGCGGCCGTGCTGGACCGGAACGCGCCCGACGTGGCCCTGGCGGCCGGACGCCCCGTGCTGGTCGAGGACATGGATCAGGGCGCGCCAGACGAGGCGCTGTTCCACCTGATCAACCTGGCGGCGCGCGAGGGCGGCGGCCTGCTGATGACCGCGCGCCGGCCGCCAGCCGCCTGGCGCGCCGGCCTGCCCGATCTGCGTTCGCGGCTGAACGCCCTTCCGGTCGCCGAGATCGAGCCGCCGGACGACGCCGTGCTGGAAGGCGTGCTCCGCAAATTCTTCCGGGATCGGAACATTCGCCCCCCCGAGGAGGTCTATCCCTACCTCCTGCGCCGCATGGGCCGGTCGATCCCGGACGCCGCCGAGATCGTGCGGCGCCTGGATGAGGCCGGAGACGGCGATTTCCGCCCAGTCACCCGCGTCCTCGCCCGCCAAATCCTTGAGGGCGATAACCAAAATCTTGACCTTTTCGAATGAAGACTGTTCCCCGCTTGGCGGCAGGTTAACCTCAGACACCGCTTCCGCCGCCCCGGAGCCGTCCCGATGACCTATTCCCCGCCTCTCGCCTCGCAATCCGCGAACGACGGGGCGCGCGCCGAACTGGCCTGGGACGTCGAGCTGGCGGGCTCCCCCGCCCGTTTCTTCAACCGCGAGCTCTCGTGGCTGGCCTTCAACCGGCGCGTCCTGGCCGAGAGCATGAACCCGCGTCACCCCCTGCTGGAGCGGCTGCGGTTCCTGGCGATCAGCGCCAACAACCTCGACGAGTTCTACATGGTCCGCGTCGCGGGCCTTAAGGCCCAGGTGCGCGAGCGGGTCCGCGTCGTCAGCCAGGATGGGCTCATGCCGGCCGAACAGCTCGTGCGCGTGAACGCCGAGGCCGCCGACCTGATGGCCGACCAGCAGACCCGCTGGCGCGAGCTCACCGCCGAACTCGCCGAGGAGGGCTTGCGCGTGGTCGGCGCCGCCGACATTTCCGAAGCCGAGAAGGCCGCGCTCGAGGAACGCTTCCTCTCCGAGCTGTTCCCGGTGCTGACGCCGCTGGCCATCGACCCGGCGCACCCCTTCCCGTTCATCCCGAACCTGGCGTTCTCGCTGGTGCTGAACCTGCGCCGCCTGTCCGACGGGCGGCGTCTGCACGCCCTTGTGCCCCTGCCGGCCCAGGTCGCCCGGTTCTGGGAGCTCCAGGGCCCGAAGGGCGGCCGCCGGCGCGAGCGCCGCTACCTGTCGCTGGAGAGCGTGGTCACGCTCTTCCTCGACCATCTGTTCCCCGGCTGCGATATCGAGGAGCATGGGGTCTTCCGCCTGATCCGGGACTCTGACGTCGAGATCGAGGAAGAGGCCGAGGACCTGGTCCGCGAGTTCGAGGCCCTGCTGAAACAGCGCCGCATGGGCTCGGTGGTCCGCGTCGAGATCGAGGCGGCCATGGCCGACGACCTGCGCGGCTTCATCTGCGAGAACCTCGACGCCAATCCCGAGGACGTCATCCTCATCGACGGGCTGCTGGGCCTCGACGAGCTGTCGCAGCTCATCCCGCCGGACCGCCCCGACCTGAAGTTCAAGCCGTTCGAGCCGCGCTTCCCCGAGCGCATCCGGGACCACGGCGGGGACTGCTTCGCGGCCATCCGCGAGAAGGACATCCTGGTCCACCACCCCTTCGAAAGCTTCGACGTGGTGGTCCAGTTCCTGCGCCAGGCGGCCCGCGATCCGAACGTGCTCGCCATCAAGCAGACCCTCTACCGGACCTCGAAGGACAGCCCGATCGTCGCCGCCCTCATCGAAGCCGCCGACAATGGCAAGAACGTCACCGCCGTCGTCGAGATCAAGGCCCGCTTCGACGAGGAGGCCAATCTGAAGTGGGCCCGGGACCTCGAGCGGGCCGGCGTCCACGTGGTCTTCGGCTTCATCGAGTACAAGACCCACGCCAAGCTCTCGACGGTGGTCCGGCGCGAGGGCGACGCGCTCAGGACCTACTGCCACTTCGGGACCGGCAACTACCACCCGATCACGGCGCGCATCTACACCGACCTCAGCCTCTTCACGACCGACCCGGCGCTCGGCCGCGACGCCGCGCGGCTGTTCAACTTCGTCACCGGCTACGCCCAGCCGGCGAGCCTGGAGAAGCTGTCGTTCTCGCCGATCACCATGAAGCGCGACCTGCTCGCGCTGATCGGCCAGGAGGCCGAGAACGCCCGCGCCGGCCGTCCCGCCGCCATCTGGGCCAAGCTGAACGCCCTGGTGGACGGCGAGATCGTCGACGCCCTCTACGCCGCCAGCCAGGCGGGCGTGTCCATCGACCTCGTGGTCCGTGGCATTTGCTGCCTGCGTCCCGGCGTCCCCGGCCTCTCCGAGAACATCCGGGTGAAGTCCATTGTGGGCCGCTTCCTGGAGCACGCCCGGATCGTGGCCTTCGCCAACGGCCACGCCATGCCCTCGGCCCAGGCCCGGGTGTTCATCTCGTCGGCCGACTGGATGCCGCGCAACCTCGACCGCCGGGTCGAATGCCTGACGCCCATCGAGAACCCGACCGTCCACCAGCAGGTGCTCCAGCAGATCATGCTGGCCAACCTGAAGGACGAGGCCCAGAGCTGGACCTTGGACGACGACGGCCGCTATAGGCGGGACCCGTCCTGGGACCACCCCAACGCTTTCTCCGCGCACGAGTATTTCATGACCAATCCAAGCCTCTCAGGCAGAGGTCAGCGAGTGAAGGACATGCCGCGCGCGATCGACCATGTGGCCTCGCGCGGATAGCCCCCGGCCCGAAGCCCGCCAGGCCGCCGTCATCGACGTCGGCTCCAACTCCGTCCGTCTCGTGATCTATCGGGTGGACGGGCGCGCGCTCTGGACGGTTTACAACGAAAAGGTCGTGGCGGGCCTCGGCCGGGACCTGCCGGCCACCGGCCGCCTGTCGCCCGAGGGCGTGGAGGCCGCGATCCAGGCCCTGCGCCGCTTCCGGGCGGTGCTGGACGGCTGGCGCGCCAGCGAGGTGACGACGGCGGGAACCGCGGCCGTGCGCGAGGCCGCGGACGGCGCAACCTTCGTCAAGCGCGTCAAGGACGAGGCCGGACTTGAGATCCGCGTGCTCTCCGGCGAGGAGGAAGCCCACTACGCGGCCATGGGCGTCGTGGCCGGCGATCCCAGCGCCCAGGGCGTGGTGGGCGACCTCGGCGGCTCCAGCCTGGAGCTCGTGCGTCTGAACGGGACCGGTCCGGTCGAAGGCGCGACCCTGCCGCTCGGCCCCTTCGCGCTCGGCGCCCCCAAGCCCCTGGACGTGGACCGCGTGCGCCGCGCCGTGGACGTCCAGCTCGCCCCGCACGCCAACCGTTTCGCCAGCCGGGACTTCCATGCAGTCGGCGGCGCCTGGCGCAACCTCGCGCTCCTGCACATGCAGCTCGCCGACTATCCGCTGCACGTGGCCCACCAGTACGAGATGAGCCGGGCGGACGCCCTGGACGTCACCCGCTTCGTCGAGCGCCAGTCGAAGTCCTCGCTGGAGCGCATCCAAGGGCTGTCGAAGAAGCGCTTCGACACCCTGCCCTATTCCGCCCTGGTCCTGGACCAGCTCATCGAGCGCCTGGGCGTCGAGCGCATCGTCATCTCGGCCTACGGCGTGCGCGAGGGCATGCTGCTGGAGGCCATGCCCGCCGCCGTCCGCACGCGCGATCCGCTGATCGAGGGCTGCGAGGCGCTCACCGCCCAGAAGGGTGTCTCGCCCGAGCTGGGCCCGGTCCTCGAAGCCTGGATCGCGCCTACGTTTGAGAAGCTCGCCCCCGTATTCGGGGACCGTGAGCGCATCCTGACGGCGGCGGCCTGCCGGCTGGCCGACCTGGGCGCCCGCCTGCACCCGGACCATCGCGCCGACCTCGCCTTCGAGCAGGTCCTGCGCGCGCCGATCGCCGGCATGACCCACCCGGAGCGGGCGTTCCTGGCCTGCGCCATGTTCGCCCGCCATTCCTCGGCGCCCAGTCCGCCCGACAGCGGCGCCGTCGGCCGCATTCTGTCGACGGAACGGCGCCAGCGGGCCCGCGCCCTCGGTTCGGCCATCCGTCTGGGCTGCGACCTCTCCGGCCGCAATCCGCGCCTGTTGGAGAAGTCGAGCCTCGCGCTCGTGGACGGACGCCTCGCCCTGACCACCCTGCCGGGCTGGGAGGACATGCTGCTAGGGGAACAGACGGCCAAACGCGCACAGTCCCTGGCCCAGGCGCTGAAGGTGCGCCTCGATATCGGCTGATATCGGCTGACGCCGCATAGCAAGAGGGCGGCGCCCCGGTTTCCCGGAACACCGCCCTCTGAACCAGATCCGTTGGGGGATCTGAGCCTTCGAGGTCGGAGGGGATCTCCGCTCCGCCGGTCGCCCGGCTCGGCCTCGCTCCGTCTCCGGTATCCCTTCAGGCCGGTCGGATCCCGGGGTCGCCCCCGCAACTTCACCGCCCTGGAGGAGCCTTCCGCCCGCCTGGCTTTCCGGTCTCCCGGTCCGCCGCGCCGCGGTCCCTCTCGGCAAGGTCACGATCAACCAACCCCGCCCCGGCGGCAAGCGGCGGCGCTGGCGGCCCTGTGAACGATCCGCTGACGAACAGGTGGACAGCCTGTGGAGAACGCTGTTCCGCGGAAAAATCCACCAGCGTTCTCAAGACCTTCGACTTATCCTCAGGAGCGTGCGGGCTCAGCCCGCGGAGGCGGCCTTCGGCGCGCGGCGGACCTCCACGACCCGCACGCGGGCGCCGTCCAGCACCAGCGCGAGTTCGCCCCGCTTGAGCTTGAGCGCGTCCTCGCCGAACGCCTCGCGCCGCCAGCCCTTGAGGGCCGCGGTGTCGGCGTGATCGTTGTTGGCGATCAGCTCCAGGTCGGCCACCGTGGCGATCAGCTTGGAGGCGACGCCGGCCTCCTCGGCGCGGGCCTTCAGCAACACCTTCAGTAGCTCGACCACGGCGCCTGCCGCCGGAGATGCGGGCTGGCGCGTCTTCTCGATCACCGGCGCGTAGGCTTCCGGGTCCTTCAGCGCCTCGCGCACGGCGGCCAGCAGGTCCGGCCCGAACCGCGAGCCGGAGAAGCCCTTTGGCACCGAGCGCAGGCGGTCCAGGGCGTCGGGGTCGGTCGGAGCCTGGGTGGCGATCTCGTCGATCGCGTCGTCCTTCAGGATGCGTCCGCGCGGCTGGTCGCGGAGCTGGGCCGTGCGTTCGCGCCAGGCCGCCACCGCGCGATAGACGGCGAGGTACTTGGCCGTGTGCCGGCGCGGCCGCAGTCGCTTCCAGGCGTTCTCGGGCTCGACGTCGTAGTTGGCGGGATCGATGAGATCCTCCATCTCGTCGCGAACCCAGGCCAGGCGCCCCTCCCGCTCCAGCCGCTCGCGCAGCATGGGGAAGAGCCGGGCCAGGTGGGTCACGTCGGCCAGGGCGTAGGTGAGCTGGTTCTCGGTCAGCGGGCGGCGCGCCCAGTCGGTGAAGCGCGAGCTCTTGTCCAGCTCGATCTTCAACATCTGCCGCACCAGGGCGTCGTAGGCGATCTGCTCGCCGAAGCCGGCGGCCATGCCGGCCACCTGGGTGTCGAACAGCGGCCGGGGCATGGCGCCCAGGTTGTTGAAGATTTCCACGTCCTGGCGCGCGGCGTGGAAGACCTTCAGGATGCTCTCGTCGCGCAGGATGTCGAGGAAGCAGCCCAGGTCGATCCCGTCCGCCAGCGGGTCGATCACCGCCTCGGCGTTGGGCGCCGCGGCCTGGATCAGGCAGAGCTTGGGCCAGTACGTGGTCTCGCGCATGAACTCGGTGTCCACCGCGACGAAAGGCTGGCCCTTGAGCTTGTCGCAGAACGCCGCGAGGTCCGCGGTGGTTGTGATAGTCGGCATTGATTAGCTATAGCCCCGCGCGCGACCGAGTCTGCAAGTGCGCGATGCGCGCGCGGCTCCAATTCCTTTATAGGCTTCCTGAATGTCCGAGCGCCCGAACGGTCTCACCTACGCCCAAGCGGGCGTCGACATAGACGCAGGCAACGCGCTCGTCGAGCGGATCAAGCCTTTGGCGAAGTCCACGCGCCGTTCAGGGGCCGAGGCGTCGCTTGGCGGCTTCGGCGCGCTGTTCGACCTGAAGGCGGCCGGCTACGACGATCCGCTGCTGGTCACCACGACCGACGGCGTGGGCACCAAGCTGAAGGTCGCGATCGAGACCGGAATCCACGACACGGTCGGCGTCGACCTGGTGGGCATGTGCGTCAACGACCTGTTGGCACAGGGCGCCGAGCCGCTGATGTTCCTGGACTACTACGCCACCGGGAAGCTCGACGTGGAGGCCGCCGCCGCGGTCGTCGCCGGCATCGCCGAGGGCTGCCGCCAGGCGGGCTGCGCCCTTGTGGGCGGCGAGACGGCCGAGATGCCCGGCATGTACGCCGAGGGCGACTACGACATGGCCGGCTTCTGCGTGGGCGCCGTCGACCGCGACAAGGTGCTGCCCCGCCTCGACGACCAGCGGCCCGGCGACCTGCTCGTGGGCCTGGCGTCCTCCGGCCCGCACTCCAACGGCTATTCGCTGATCCGCCGGATCGTCGAGCGTTCGGGCCTGGCCTGGGCCGCGCCCGCCCCCTTCGCCGAGGGCAAGACGCTGGCCGCGGCGCTGCTGGCGCCCACCCGCATCTATGTGAAGACCGTCCTGCCGCACCTGAAGGCGGGCCGGATCAGCGGCCTCGCCCACATCACCGGCGGCGGCCTGATCGAGAACCCGCCGCGCGCCATCGCCGAGGGCCTGGTTCCCCGCTTCGACTGGAACGCCTGGACCCTGCCGCCGGTCTTCGAGTGGCTTCAGGCCGCCGGCGGCGTCTCCGAGCATGAGATGCGCCGGACCTTCAACTGCGGCGTGGGCCTGGTGCTGATCGTGCATCCGGACGAGCTTCCAGCCGTACTTGAAGGGCTGGTCCGCGACGGGGAAGACGCCTTCGTGGTGGGCGAGCTCGCGAAAGCTTGACCTCACGCAACGCTTCGTCACGCGTTTCGGTCATGATGGCGCGATCGTCATCCTAGCCGGACGCCTCATGAAGCCGCTACTTGTCGTTCCCCTGATCCTGGCGCTGGCCGCCTGCACGACGCCCCCGAAGCCGTCCGGGTTCCTCACCAGCTACGAGGGCCTGACGCCGCGCAAGAACACCCTGCGCGCCAAGCTGTCCGAACGCCAGGACGCCGAGGCCCTGAAGGCGGTGAAGACGGTGCGGATCGAACCCACCCGGATCCATCCCTCGGCCCAGGCCGACTGGCTCAG
This sequence comes from Phenylobacterium sp., assembly GCF_046463815.1. Classification (GTDB taxonomy): domain Bacteria; phylum Pseudomonadota; class Alphaproteobacteria; order Caulobacterales; family Caulobacteraceae; genus Phenylobacterium. The sequence goes on from NZ_JBKBRO010000020.1 coordinate 11,286, forward strand.
CGAGGAGGAGCGCGCCCTGCTGCTGCGGGAAGCCGACGCCCAGCTCTGCTTCGAACTCTCCGAGCGCTACGACATCGCCAAGGAGGGCCAGGGCGACGCTCGCGTCCGCGCGGCCGTGACGCAGGTGGAAGGCACCGGTCGGGTCGCCTCGGCGGCTTCGGCGGCGGCCGGCTTCTTCATCCCCGGACCGCTGGGCCTGCGCGCGCCCGGAAGCCTGGGCGCCCTCGCCGCCGAGGCCGAGATGCTCACGCCCGACGGGCGTCAGCTCGCCGCCATCACCTGGGCCCGCGCCGCCACCGCCGTCGGCACCGACGATCCGTCGCTCAGCCGGATCGGCGACGCCCTGCAGTTCCTCGAGCCCTTCGCCGACGACGCGGCCAAGGCGATGAGCCCGCCGAAGACCAAGAGCCGCAAGATTCCCGACCCCGACCCCTGCGCCGAATACGGCCCCCGCTTCCGCGCCGCCGGCTGGGCCACCGGCAAGGTCACCGGCCTCTACGTGCCCGAGGTGAACAGCGCCAAGCCACCCGAAGAGCCGCCCAAGGAAGCGCCCCCGCAGAAATGAACATCCCCGTCCGCGCCCTCGCCATCATCCTGGCCGTCGCCTTCGCGATCGGCGCGCCCGCGTTCCAGAACGCCACGGGATGGGGGTTAACCGCCGCCGAGTTCGCCCAATCCGGCAACACCACCCTTAGGGCCGCCGGCTATGCCTTTTCCATCTGGGGCCTGCTCTACCTGGGCTTTGTGATCTACGCGGCCTACCAGGTCCTGCCACGCAACGCCTCGAATGCGGCCCTGAAGATCTTGGGCTGGCCGTCCGCCCTGGCCATCGCGGGCTGTGGCGCCTGGATCCTGGCCGCCGCCGTGGACGCCCGCTGGCCCAGCGTGGCGATCATCGTGCTGTCGGCGGCCGTGTTGACGACCGGCCTGCTGCGGGCCGGCAAGGGCAAGAGTCCGAGCGTCCTGGAGTGGCTGATGGTTTGGTGGCCGCTCGGTCTGCTGGCCGGCTGGCTGACCATCGCCTCGGCGGTGAACATCCTGACGGTCATGACGGCCGAGGGCCTGCTGCGCCCGGGCCAGGCGCCTCTGGCCGCCGCCGGCGGGCTGCTCGTCGTCCTGGCGGTCGCCTTAAGCGTCCTGCGGGCCTCGGGCCTGATCCCCTACGCCGCCGCCGTCGCCTGGGGCTTCGTGGCCGTCTGGGCGGCCGAGCGGGGCGACCAGCCGCTGATCGCCGCCCTGGCGCTGGGCTGCGCCGTCGTGCTGGGCCTCTTCGCCGCCTGGATGGTCCGGCCTAACGCAGGCCGGCGTTGATCGCGTCGAGCGCCGCCTGGCCGGGGACCAGCTCGGTCTCCGAGAGCTGGTTCAGGGGCGTGTCGACGGTGCCCACCGCGTCGTGCAGGTCGCCGGCGTTGGGGTCGACGTAGAGCAGGCCCGTCACGATCTGCCCCCGCGCCTGCCGGGCCTGGAGGTAGCCCAGGGCCTGGGCGCGATTGTTGGGATTGTACAGTTCGGCCAGCTTGTGCAGCGAGAGGATCGAGCCGTCGTGCTGCTGGACCCGGACGGTCTCGCCGGGCGCGTAGTCGACGTGGATCGGGTCGCGGGACGTGATGACGTCCAGCTTGTTCACCGCCTCGTTGTGCTCGCGCACATAGTCGAAGCTCTTGGTCGAACCCGGGTGGTTGTTGAACTGCACGCAGGGGCTGATGCAGTCGATGAAGGCCGCGCCCTTGTGGGCCAGGCCGGCCTTGATGAGCGGGACGAGCTGGGCCTTGTCGCCTGAGAAGCTGCGGGCCACGAAGGTCGCGCCCATCTGGAGGGCGAGGCTCACCATGTCGATGCCGGCGTCATGGTTGACCACGCCCCGCTTGGACTTCGAGCCCTTGTCCGAGGTGGCCGAGAACTGGCCCTTGGTGAGGCCGTACACCCCGTTGTTCTCGACGATGTAGAGCATGTTCACCCCGCGCCGGATGGCGTGGGCGAACTGGCCGAGCCCGATGGAGGCTGAGTCCCCGTCGCCCGAGACGCCCAGGTAGATAAGCTCCCGGTTGGCGAGGTTGGCGCCGGTCAGCACCGAGGGCATCCGGCCGTGGACGGTGTTGAAGCCGTGGCTGTTGCCCAGGAAGTAGTCCGGGGTCTTGGACGAGCAGCCGATGCCCGACAGCTTGGCCACGCGGTGCGGCGGCAGCTCCAGCTCGAAGCAGGCCTGGATGATCGCCGCCGAGATCGAGTCGTGGCCGCAGCCGGCGCACAGCGTCGAGACCGAGCCCTCGTAGTCGCGCCGGGTATAGCCCAGGCCGTTGATCGGCAGCTTCGGGTGATGCAGCTTGGGCTTGAGGATGTAGGTCATTCCGCCGCCTCGATCTGGCCCAGGTTCATGAGCTGGGCGATCTCGCCCGCGATGAACCGCGCGGTGATGGGGGTGCCGTCGTAGTGCAGGACGGGGACGAGCTTGGCCGGATCGACCCCGATCTCGGTCATCAGCAGGGTCCGGAGCTGGGCGTCGCGGTTCTGCTCGACCACGAAGACGCGCTCGTGGGCGGCGATGAACTCGTCCACCTCCGCCGGGAAGGGGAAGGCCCGGAGCCGCATGGCGTCCAGCTTGCGGCCCTGGGCCTCCAGCATCTCCAGCGCCTCGTGCATGGCCGGGCTGGTGGAGCCGAAATAGATCACCGCGTCCTTGGCCTTGCCCTTGGCCGGTCGGACGACGGGCTGGGGCACGAGGGTCTTGGCCGTCTCGAACTTGCGCAGCAGGCGCTGCATGTTGTCGACGTAGACCGCCCCCTCCTCGGAGTAGCGGGCATAGGGGTTTCGGGAGGTCCCGCGGGTGAAGTAGCCGCCCCTGGAGGGGTGCGTGCCGGGATAGGTGCGGTACGGAATCCCGTCGCCGTCCACCTCCTTGTAGCGGCCGAAGTCGGCCCCCGCCTCCAGCATCTCGGCGGTCATCACCTTGCCGCGGTCGAGCCTGCGGGCGTCGTCCCACTTGAAGGGCTCGGTCAGCCACTCGTTCATGCCGATGTCGAGGTCCAGCATGACGAAGACCGTCGTCTGCAGCCGGTCGGCGAGGTCGAAGGCCTGGGCTCCCATCTCGAAGCACTCGCCAGGATCGGCCGGCAGCAGCATGGGATGCTTGGTGTCGCCGTGGCTGGCGTAGGCGGCGGCCAGCAGGTCGGCCTGCTGGGTGCGGGTCGGCATGCCCGTCGAGGGCCCGCCCCGCTGGACGTCGAAGATCACCGCCGGGATCTCGGCGAAATAGCTGAGGCCGATGAACTCGGTCATCAGCGAGACGCCCGGGCCCGAGGTCGCCGTGAACGCCCGGCAGCCGTTCCAGCCCGCGCCCACCACCATGCCGATCGAGGCGATCTCGTCCTCGGCCTGGACGATGGCGTAGCGCGCCTTGCCGGTCTCGGGATCGGTGCGCAGCTTCTGGCAGTAGGCGGTGAAGGCCTCGGCCAGTGAGGTCGAGGGCGTGATCGGATACCAGGCGCAGACCGTGGCCCCGCCATAGACCGCCCCCAGGCCCGCGGCCTGGTTGCCCTCGACATAGATCCGGTCGCCCACGGCGTCGGCGCGGCGCACCTGGAGGCTGAGGGGCGAAAGATGCCGCTTCACATAGTCGAGGCCCATGTGCAGCGCCTCGACATTGGCCTTGATGAGCTTGTCGCGGCCGGCGAAATCCTCGGCCAGGAGGTCCTCGATGACCTGCGGCTCGATGCCAAGAAGCCCCGCCAAGGCCCCGACATAGATGATGTTCTTGAAGAGCTGCCGCTCGCGCGGCAAGTCGTATGCCTCGTTGCACATGGCCGTCAGCGGCACGCCGATGACGGTGATATCGTCGCGGAACCTCGAGGGCGGGATCGGCCGCGTGGAGTCGTAGAACAGGAACCCGCCGCTCTCGATCTCGGCCACGTCCCGGTCCCAGGTCTGCGGGTTCATGGCCACCATGACGTCGACCCCGCCGCGCCGGCCCAGGTGGCCCGCCTCGGTGATCCGCACCTCGTACCAGGTCGGCAGGCCCTGGATATTGGAGGGGAAGATGTTGCGCGCCGCCACCGGCACGCCCATCCGCAGGATCGAGCGGGCGAAGAGGCCGTTGGCGCTGGCCGAACCCGAGCCGTTCACATTGGCGAACTTGACGACGAAGTCGTTCACACGGGGCTTCCCAGCCTGGCTTTTCACCGGGTCCGGCATGCCGCCTCCGCCTTCGTCGTCTCGAGATAGAACTTGTGCATGTCCCAGGCGCCGGTCGGGCACCGCTCGGCGCAGAGGCCGCAGTGCAGGCAGACGTCCTCGTCCTTGACCATGATCCGGCCGGTGCCCAGGCGCCCCGAGACGTAGAGGTCCTGCTCGAAGTTGAGCGCCGGAGCCTTCAGCCGACCGCGCAGCTCATCCTCCTCCCCATCCTCGGTGAAGGTGATGCAGTCCATGGGGCAGATGTCGACGCAGGCGTCGCACTCGATGCAAAGCTTGTCGGTGAAGACGGTCTGGACGTCGCAGTTCAGGCACCGCTCGGCCTCGCGCAGCGCCAGCTCCTGGTCGTAGCCCAGTTCGACCTCCAGACGGACGTCCTTCAGGGCCTCGGCCTTCTCCCGCATGGGCACGCGGTAGCGGCGATCGTTCGAGACGTCGTTGTCGTAGCTCCACTCGTGGATGCCCATCTTCTGGCTGACCAGCGAGGCGTGCGGCCCCGGCCGGTCGCCCACGTCCCGGCCCTCGCAGAACAGGTGGATCGACACCGCCGCCTCGTGGCCGTGGGCGACGGCCCAGATGATGTTCTTCGGCCCGAAGGCCGCGTCGCCGCCGAAGAAGACGTTCGGCAGCGTGGATTGCATGGTGGTTTCGTCGACCTTGGGCAGCCCCCAGTCGTCGAATGCCAGGCCGATGTCGCGCTCGATCCAGGGAAAGGCGTTCTCCTGGCCCACGGCCACCAGCACGTCGTCGCATTCGTAGTGTTCGTCGGGCTGGCCCGACGGGACGAGCTTGCGGCGGCCCATGTCGTCGTAGCGGGCCTCCACCACCTCGAAGATGACACCGGTCAGGCGGCCGTTCTCGTGGGTGAATTCCTTGGGGACCCGATAGTTGATGATCGGGATGTCCTCGTGGATCGCATCCTCCTTCTCCCAGGGGGACGCCTTCATCTCGTCGAAGCCCGAGCGGACGATCACCTTGACGTCCTCGCCGCCCAGCCGGCGCGAGGTGCGGCAGCAGTCCATGGCCGTGTTGCCGCCGCCCAGCACGATCACACGGCGGCCGATCTTCCCGACGTGGCCGAACGAGACGGACGACAGCCAGTCGATGCCGATGTGGATGTTGGCGGCGGCCTCCTGCCGGCCCGGAAGGTCTAGGTCGCGGCCGCGCGGCGCGCCCGAACCCACGAAGACGGCGTCGAAACCCTGCTCCAGGAGGCCCTTGAGGCTGTCCACCCGCTGGCCCAGGCGCAGCTCCATGCCGCCCAGGCCAGTGACATAGCCCACCTCCTCATCGATCACCTCCTCGGGCAGGCGGAAGCGCGGAATCTGGCTGCGGATGAAGCCGCCGGCCTTGGCCTCGGCGTCGAACAGCACCAGTTCGTAGCCGAGCGGCGCGAGATCCCGGGCCACCGTCAGCGAGGCGGGCCCGGCGCCCACCAGCGCCACGCGGCGACCGTTCCGCGCCGTCACGGGCGGCGGCATGAGGGCGGCCACGTCCCCCTTGTTGTCCGCCGCCACGCGCTTCAGCCGGCAGATGGCCACCGGCTCTTCCTCCACCCGGCCGCGGCGGCAGGCCGGCTCGCACGGCCGGTCGCAGGTCCGCCCCAGCACGCCCGGGAAGACGTTGGAGCGCCAGTTGATCATGTAGGCGTCGGCGTACCGCCCTTCGGCGATCAGGCGGATGTATTCGGGCACCGGCGTGTGCGCCGGACAGGCCCACTGGCAATCGACGACCTTGTGGAAATAGTCGGACCCCTCGACCGACTCCTCGGCCAATCCCTCGGTACGCGTGCGCTGCAACAGTCGTTTCCTTCCCGACGCTCTACTCCCGAGGCGGCGAAGTCGGCATCTGCGGCGGCAGAGGCGGCTCCGCGCCCCGGCGCGGCGTCCATGATGGAAGGCTACGCCCGCAAATGCCCGGAAGCCAACCCATTCATGACCGTCGTTCCGCGATTTCCGTTCGGCGGAACGCGGGCAAGCGCGGCCACAAGGGAAGTTGATCCGGGGGTGAACTCTTCCAAGGAGCGGCGCCGTAGGCGCCGTCAGAGGTAAATGATACCTTAAATCCCGGGAGAGCCCCGGGACGCCTGAAGCACGGCCGGGGGTAGAGGGAGAATGCCGATGAGCGTGTCCAGCGAACGCGTGCCGGAGTCCGCGCACCCCATTCATGAGCCGCCGCCGCCCTCCATGCTGGCGCTCGACGAGCAGGCCGCGCTCGACCTGCACCGCGAGATCAACAGCCGCCGGGCCCAGGTCGAGAATCCCGAGCTTCTGCGCCGCCTGCGCTCGCTGTAGGCCCCGCCGGCCTCTCCAGGCATGAAAAACGGCGCCGCCCGTATCCAGGCGGCGCCGCTCAGATGCCTCGGCCTGCGAAGGCGGGCGTCAGCCCTCGTAGCCTTCCGGCAGGTCGTCGTCCTTCAGGAGCTCGTCCTTCGGGACCTGCTTGTCCTCCACCTTGGCCTTTTCGACGATCAGGTCGACGACCTTGTCCTCGAAGATCGGCGCGCGGAGCTGCGCCTGGGCGTTGGGATTCTGGCGAAGGAGCTCGAACACCTGCTGGGCCTGCGGGCCGTACTTGATGGCCTCGCGGCGGATCGCCTCGCCCAGCTCCTGGTCGGTCACCTGGACGTTGTGGGCCCGGCCGATCTCGGCCAGCACCAGGCCCAGGCGCACCCGGCGCTCGGCGATCTTGCGGTACTCCTTCTCGAGCTGCTCGTCCGACTTCTTGACGTCCTCCTCGGGCAGGTTGCCAGCGGCCTTGTCCTGCTGGACCTGCTGCCAGATCGAGGCGAACTCGGCCTCGACCATCTTGGGCGGCAGCGGGAAGTCGTGCTTGGAATCGAGCTGGTCCAGCAGGGCGCGCTTCAGCTTGAAGCGGCTGGCGCCGGCGTACTGCTCCTGGAGGTTCGACTTCAGCAGCTCCTTGAGCTTCTCGAGGTTCTCGAGGCCCAGGCGTTCGGCGAAGGCGTCGTCCGGGGCGGCGTCCACCGGGGCCTTCACTTCCTTAACCTTGCACGCGAAGACGGCTTCCTTCCCGGCCAGGTGCTGGGCCTGGTAATCCTCGGGGAAGCTGACCTTCACCTCGACCTCGCTGTCGGGCTTGGCGCCGATGAGCTGGTCCTCGAAGCCGGGGATGAACTGGCCCGACCCCAGCACCAGCTCCACGTCGTTGGCCGAGCCGCCCTCGAACGCCTCGCCGTCGATGCGGCCCACGAAGTCGATCACGACCATGTCGCCGTCCTTGGCCTTCACGGTCTTGCCGGTCTTCGCCTCGTAGGTGCGGTTCTGCTTGGCGAGCTCGCCCAGGGTCTCCTCGACCTCGGCGTCGGTGGGTTCATAGACCGGACGGGTCAGCGACAGGCTGGCCGGGTCGACCGGCTCGAACTCGGGCATCAGGTCGACGGCGACCTCGAAGGCCAGGTCCTGCTTGCCGTCGAGCACGGCCTGCAGGTCGCCTTCCGGCTTCAGGTCGGGCTCGCCCGCCGGGCGCAGCTTGTTGTCCTCAAGCACCTTCTGGGTGCTTTCCGAGAGGGTCTGCTCCAGCACCTCGCTCATGAGGGCCTTGCCGTACAGGCGCTTCACATGGGCCGCCGGCACCTTGCCCGGGCGGAAGCCCTTGACGTTGAGGGTGGGCGCGATCTCCGCGATCCGCGCTTCCAGCCGGTCGGTCAGGTCCTTCACGGGGACCGTCACGCCATAGACGCGGCTCAGGCCTTCACCAGACTTCTCAACGACTTGCATCGACATTCTTCAACTTCCGGACGACGCGCCGTCGCGCGCTGGAGGTCCGCCTTCAGGTGGAATACGGGAGCGCCGCCGAAATTCGCCCGGCGGCGCGGCGCGCCCTTATGTCATGCAAGGCGCCCGCGTGAAAGCCCCCCTTCGCGGGGGCGGCCGATGGTGCGGATGAGAGGACTCGAACCTCCACGCCTCTCGGCGCTGGAACCTAAATCCAGTGCGTCTACCAGTTCCGCCACATCCGCATGCGGCGGCTCCCCCTTATCGGACGGCCGCCGTCGGGCCAAGGGCCGCATGGGGGGCGTGACAGCGGAGCCGTGTCCCGGCACAAGGGCGCCATGGCCGACGGCGTCCTCTTCGTCCACAACAACTTTCCCGCTCAGTTCGCGGACCTCGTGCAGACCCTCGTGGATCGGGGCGTGCGCTGCTGGGCGATCGGCCAGCATCACGCACCCGGGGCGCCCGGCGTTCGAATCGCCCGCTATGGCCTGGAGCGGGGCACCACGCCGGGCATGCTGCCCGCCGCCGTGCGCGCCGAGGCCGACCTGATCCGCGCGAGCGGCGCCTTCCGGGGGGCCAAGGTGCTGCGGGACGAAGGCTGCGATCCCGAGGTGATCGTCGCCCATCCCGGCTGGGGCGAGACGCTCCATCTGCGCGAGGTCTTCCCGAACGCGAAACAGGTGCTGTTCGCCGAGTTCTTCTACCACGGCCGGGGCTTCGACGTGGGCTTCGACCCCGAGTTCGGCGCGACGAGCGACGAGACCGTGAACCTGGTCGACGCCAAGAGCATGGGCATGGCGCTGGCCTATTCCCTGGGCGACGCCATCGTGACGCCGACCCGGTTTCAGGCCTCCACCTTGCCGCCGGTGTTCCGCGACCAGGCGCGGATCATCCACGAGGGGGTGGACGTGGACGCGATCCGGCCGGGCCCGGCCGAACCCTTCGAACTGCCGGACGGGCGGGTGATCCGCCCGGGGACGCCGGTCATCACCCATGTGAACAACAAGATGGAGCCGCTCAGGGGGCTGCACATCTTCGGCCGCGCCCTGCCCCGGCTGATGGCCGAGGTTCCGGACGCCCAGGTGATCGTCATCGGCCAGGAGAAGGATCGGGGTTACGGCGCCGCGCCGCCGGACGGCCTGACCTGGAAGGACTGGGTGTTTCGCGATCTCGCCATCGACCCGGCGCGAATCCACTTCCTGGGCAAGGTCCCGCACGCCCGGATGCTGGACGCGCTCCGGCTATCGACGGCGCACGTCTACTACACCTACCCCTTCGTGCTTTCGTGGTCGGTGGCCGAGGCCATGGCGCTGGGCTGCTACGTGATCGGCTCGGACACGGCGCCGATGCACGACGCCATCGAGGACGGCGTGAACGGCCGCCTGCTGCCGTTCTTCGACGTGGAGGCCCTGAGCCGGGCGCTGATCGACGCCTGCCGCGACCCGGCGGCCTCGGCGCCGCTGCGCGCGGCGGCGCGGGCGACGGCGGTCGAGCGGTTCAGCCGCGCCAGAGGCCGGGCCGCCTGGCTGGAGGTCCTGGCCGAACAGGGCCTCAGGATTCCGCAACCGGCCCAGGCCTAGCCGCAGCGCACCTCGCGGACGATCCCGGTCGCGGCGTCGAAGAAGAAGTTCAGCCGGTTGGGATTGTAGTCCTGGGTCACCGGACAGGTGGTGCAGGCCACGCGCTGGAGTTCGGGCCGCAGGGGCACGGGGATCTCGGAGCGCGGCCGGCCCACGAGGCGCTGGGCCTCGGCGGCGCCGCAGGCGTCCTGCACCGGCGGCGGCGCTGGCGCGGCTGCGGGCGGCGGCGCTGGCTGGGCCGGCGGCGGAGGCTCCGCGGGCGGCGGGCTCGCGCAGGCCGCCAGCCCCAGAAGGAGCGTCGCTGTCGTCCACCGCCTCATGCCTGCTTCTCCCATCCCCGGGCCTGCTGCTTCCAGTAGGACACCGGATGTCCCTCCGCCTTCACGCGGCTCCACTGGGCGCGCGCCAGGCCGAGCTGGGCCTCGTCGCCCCCATCGAACAGCACCACGCAGCGCTGGTAGCCCGCGAGGTCGCCGGGCTCGGCCCCATCCACCAGGAACAGCGCGTCGGCGGCGTTCGGGTTCTCGAAGCCCGTGGTAATGAGGATCGGCTGGCGCCCCGCCCCCGGCTCGTCGGCCGGGGCGTGCGGCAGGAAGCTGTCGTCGCGATAGCTCCACAGCCAGCCGTCCAGGTGCTCCACGCGCTCGGGGACGGCGGAGCGCACGATGGCCTTCCAGCCGCGCTGCAGGGTCTTTTCCAGCAACTCGGGAAGGGCCTGGTCCAGGCCCGTCCGCTCCAGATGGTAGAACCAGACCTCGGCGGTCACCTCAGCCCTCGTACTTCTCCTGCACCATGCGGTTCAGCAGGCGCACGCCGTAGCCGGTGGCGCCTTCCGGCAGGGTGGGAACGGTCGAACCCTTCTTCCAGGCGGTCGAGGCGATGTCGAGGTGGGCCCACGGCAGGCCGTTGACGAACTTCTGGAGGAACAGAGCCGCGGTGATCGAGCCCGCCGGCCGCCCGCCGGTGTTCTTCATGTCGGCGATCTGGGAGTCGATCTGCTTGTTATAGGCCTCGGGCAGCGGCAGGCGCCACAGGGGCTCGCCCTCCTTGCCCGCGGCGTCCAGCAGGTTTCCGGCCAGCTCATCGTTGTTGGAGAAACAGCCGGCGTAGTCATTGCCCAGGCTGATGATGATGGCGCCGGTAAGCGTCGCCAGGTCGACCATGAACTTCGGCTTGAAGCGGTCCTGGCAGTACCAGAGGGCGTCGGCCAGCACGAGGCGCCCCTCGGCGTCGGTGTTGATCACCTCGATGGTCTGGCCGGACATGGAGGTCACCACGTCGCCCGGACGCTGGGCGTTGCCGTCGGGCATGTTCTCGACGAGGCCGAGGATGCCCACCGCGTTCACCTTGGCCTTGCGGGCGGCCAGGACGTACATCAGGCCGGCGACGGCGCCCGCCCCGCCCATGTCCCACTTCATGTCCTCCATGCCCTCGGCGGGCTTGATGGAGATGCCGCCGGTGTCGAAGCACACGCCCTTGCCGACGAAGGCCACGGGCTGGGCGCTGGGATCGTCGGCGCCGTTCCAGCGGATGACCACGAGCTGGCTCTCGCGCACGCTGCCCTGCCCCACGCCCAGCAGGCTGCCCATGTCCAGGGCCTTCATGGCGTCCTCGCCGAGAATCTCGACCTCGAGGCCCAGACGCTCCAGCTCCTTCACCCGCCGGGCGAACTCGGCGGGATAGAGGACGTTGGCGGGCTCGGAGACCAGGTCGCGGGTGAAGCTCACCGCGTCGGCGAGGGCCGCCAGCGGCGGGAAGGCGACGAGCGCGCCCTCGGGATCGCCGCAAGCCACCTGTGTCCTGACGATGGAGGGCTTCTTCTCGGCCGGCTCCTTGGTCCGGTACTTGTCGAAGCGGTAGCAGGCCAGGCGCACGCCCAGGGCCGCCCGCGCGGCGAGGCCGGCGTCCCCATCGGGCGTCTCGATACGCAGCGTCTCCAGGCCGGAGGCCTTGACGGCGTTGTAGGCGCTCGCCCCCGCGTGCTCGGCGCCCAGGGCGTCGAAGGCCTCGCGCTTGCCCGCGCCCACCAGCACCAGGCGGGCCGCCTGCACGCCCTGGGGCGCCAGGACGTCCAGCGTCTGGCCCTTGCCGCCGGTGAACCGGCTGGCGGCCACCGCCTGCGCCAGGGCGCCGTCGAAGGCCTCGCCCTCGAAGACGATGCGCGCCAGCGCGGTCTTCTGCGGGACCCCGGCGGACGCCGCGACGAATTCGATCTCCATGAAACTCTCTCGTTAGCTGGACTAAAGGAACGCGTGCTGCGGTTGTCTGGCGCGGCGACGCATGATTTAGAACACCTCCGCGGCCGGGGCAGGCCTTATTCTGCGGGCAAGCTCTTTTTCGCAAGCCGATGCGCCTGATCGACCGATATCTCCAACGCCAGCTCCTGGGCCCCATCGCCCTCGCCACCCTGGCGTTGACGGGGGTGGCGCTGCTGAGCCAGACGCTCTCGGGCCTCGACCTGATCGTCAACCAGCGCCAGAGCGCGCTGGTCTTCCTGAAGATCACGCTGCTGGCCATGCCGCAGCTCATCAGCATGATCCTGCCCATCGCCGTATTCGTGGCGGCGCTGGTGGCGCTGAACCGGCTGCACACCGAGCAGGAGATCGTGGTCTGCTTCGCGGGCGGCATGAGCCGTTGGCGGGTGATCTCGCCGGCCATCCGCCTGGCCGCGACCATCGCCTTCATCGCCCTGCTGGTGAACCTGTGGGTCCAGCCGGCGGCCTATCGCGAGATGCGCCAGGAGCTGTTCAAGGTCAGGACCGACCTCGCCTCCACCCTCGTGCGCGAGGGCGAATTCACTGAGCCGGCGCCGGGCCTGACCGTCTACGCCCAGCACGTGGGCGGCTCGGGCGACCTGCAGAACCTGTTCATCCACCAGGCGAAATCGGACGGCTCGTCTTCGACCTACACCGCCCAGACCGGTCGGGTGTCGAAGAGCCAGGGCCGCCCCGTGCTGGTGATGAAGAACGGCTCGATCCAGGAGTTCTCGTCCAGGGGGGTGCTGAACTACCTGACCTTCGACGAATACATCTTCGACCTGTCGGCCCTGACCAGCTCGGACGAGCTCGTCCACTACAAGCCCTCGGATCGCTATCCGCACGAGCTCTTCTTCCCCGACCTCACCCAGGACTGGGAACAGCGGAACCGCCTCGACCTGCTCGCCGAGGGACACGCGCGGATCGCCACCCCGCTCTACAACCTGGCCTTCATGGCCATGGCGCTGTCGGCCATCATCGGCGGCGGGTTCTCACGTCTGGGCTACGGCCGCCGGATCGCGCTCACCGGCGCGGCGGCGGTCGTCGTCCGCGTCCTGGGCTTCCAGGCCCAGGCCGCCGCCGAGGGCGCGGCCTGGCTGAACGTCCTGCAGTACGCCATCCCGCTCGTCGCCATGGCCGTGGCGTTCCGCAGCATCTTCCGCCAGCGGGTCAGCCGCTACATCGACATCACCCGCCGGCCCGCCCGCATCGCCGGAGCCCGGGCATGACCGGCCTCGGACGGCTCGAGCGCTATGTGGTCGGACGGATGCTGGCCGGCGTCGGCGCCGCGCTGGCGGTGATCTCGGCCGTGATCCTGCTGATCGAGTTCGTGGAGCTGTCCAGCCAGGTCGGCACCCGGGTGGACGTGGGCGCGAGCGGCATCTTCACCCTGACGGTCCTGCGGGCTCCCTCGCTGATCCAGATCCTGCTGCCGTTCTGCTTCCTGTTCGGCGGGATCGGGGCGTTCGTCGGCCTGAACCGCAAGAGCGAGCTGGTGGCCATGCGGGCGGCCGGCGTTTCGGCCTGGCGCTTCATCCTGCCGTCGGCCGGCGTCGCCGCGGCCCTGGGCGTCCTGGCGGTGGCGGTCCTCAACCCCGTGGCGGCGGCGCTCAACGCCCGCTTCGAGGCGGAGCGCGCCCGCCTCATGGAGAACTATCTGGGCGACCAGCCCCGCGACGTCTGGCTGCGCCAAGGCGACGACCGCAACCAGCTCGTCATCCACGCCCGCGACCGGGTCACCCGGGATGGGACCGTCGTGCTGCGCGGCGTCTCGGTGTTCATCTACGAGAAGACCGCCAAGGGGCCCCTGGAATTCCGCCGACGGCTGGAGGCCGCCGAGGCCCGGCTGATGCCGGGGTTCTGGCAGCTCAAGGACGTGCGCGAGGCCGGCGCGGGCGAGAATTCGATCCGCTCCGAAAGCCTGTCGATCCGCTCGACCCTCGACGCCGAGGCGGCCATGGAGCGCTTCGCCTCGCCCGAGGCCATCGCCTTCTGGCGGCTGCCGGCGGCCATCCGGCTGACCGAGCAGGCCGGCTTCTCCGCCTCGGGCTACCGGCTGCGGTTCCAGCAGCTCCTGTCGACCCCCCTGCTCTTCGCGGCCATGACCGTCCTGGCCGGGGCCTTCTCGCTGCGCCTGGCGCGGTTGGGCGGGCTGGCCGGCCTCGCCGGCGTCGGCGTGGGGCTGGGGTTCGTGATGTTCTTCTTCAACCAGTTCGCCGGCGCGCTGGCGCGGGCGGACTTCATTCCGCTCACGGCGGCTGCCTGGGCGCCGGGGCTGGTGGCCCTGCTCGCAGGCGTCACCCTGCTTTGCTACACCGAAGACGGTTGAATCGTTCGCCTGCCGGGCTATGCATCCCGGCTTGAGCTCGGCTAAGCGCGCGTCGTCGCGAGAGGGGATCGTAAGCTCGATGAGTCCGCGTCGGCGTTCGCCGCGACAGACAGGCAAGCACGCCCTCCTGGCCGGCGCGGCGTTGGCGATTCTGTGGGCCGCCGCCGCCGAGGCCCAGACGACCGCGCCCGCCGCGGCCCCGGCCAGGCCCGGGCCGGACGGCCTGCTGCCCGGCGAGCTCTACATGGAGGCCGACGAGGTCGCCCATGACGACGAGGCCAAGCAGACCACGGCCAACGGGAACATCGAGGTCCGCTACAACGGCCGCACGCTGCGCGCCGACCGTCTGGTCTACGAGCAGGAGACCGGCGTCATCCGGGCCTTCGGCCACATCACCATCGTCAACGCCGACGGGACGTCCGAATACGCCGACGAGGTGGTGCTGGACGAGGACATGCGCGCCGGCGTCGCCCTGGGCTTCTCGGCCCGCCTTCCCGAAAACGTGAAGATGGCCGCGGCCAGCGCCGCCAAGCGCTCGGAGAACATCCAGGAGCTCAACCGGGCCATCTACACGCCCTGCGAGATCTGCGCGGCCGACGGCAAGTCGAAGAAGCCCACCTGGTCCATCGCCGCCGACAAGGTGGTCCGCGATCAGAAGCGGCGCATCGTCTACTACCGCAACGCCCGCTTCCGCCTGTTCGGCGCCCCGGTGCTCTACCTGCCGCTGTTCTGGCACGCCGACCCGCAGGCCGGCCGCTCGTCGGGCTTCCTGCCGCCCAAGGCCTCGGCCTCGGACCGACGCGGGTTCTCGTACGAACAGCCCTATTACCTGGTCACCTCGCCGTCCTCCGACATCACCTTCAGCCCGCAGTTCAACACCAAGGTGAACCCCTTCCTGAACCTGGAGGCCCGCAAGCGCTTCTACTCGGGCGAGGTCGACCTGCGGCTGGGCTACACCCACGACCGCGACTTCGACGGCAAGGGCAACGAGTTCGGCAAGAAGACCGACCGCAGCTACGTCCTGGGCCGCGGGGCCTTCCAGATCGACGAGAAGTGGCGCTGGGGCTTCACCGCCGAGCGCGCCTCGGACGACCTGATCTTCGACAAGTACGAAGTGGGCGACGTCTACGAGACGAGGGGCCCCTATGTCGCCGACGACCGGCGGCTGATCAGCCAGATCTACGCGATCCGCCAGGACCGCCGCTCGTACTTCTCCACCGCCGCCATGACCATCCAGGGCCTGCGGCCCGGCGCCATCGACCCCGTGACGGGTTTCGCCGCGGGCGAGAACGACCGGATCTTCCCGGTGATCGGGCCATTGGTGGAAGGCCACTACGAGGTCCCGACGACGATCGCGGGCGGCCGCCTGCGGGTCCACACCAGCGGCGTGGTCCTGAGCCGCGAACAGTCTCCCACCGACCTCAGCGCCCGCCTGCCGGGCCTGGACAGCGCCCGGGCGACGGGAGAGTTGGACTGGCGGCGCACCCTCACCTCGGCTGGCGGCGTGCGCGTCTCTCCGTTCGTCAGCGTGCGGGCGGACGCCTACCGCATCCAGGACATCCTGACCGGCGTCGGCTCGGCGACGCGCAAGGACGACATGGTCAGGGGCCTGGCCACGGCCGGCGTGGATATCTCGTATCCGGTCTTCAAGCGCGTGAAGAACGCCACGGTGGTGCTGGAGCCGGTGGCCCAGGTCGCCGCCTCACCCGACGCCAAGCAGGTGGTGATCGGCCACAACGCCACGACGGGCGAGGCCATCTACCTCAACGAGGACAGCGTCGCCTTCGAGTTCGACGAGACCACCCTCTTCCGGCCGAACAAGTTCCCCGGCTACGACCTCTATGAGGACGGCGTGCGCCTGAACGTCGCCGGGCGGGCCTCGGTGCTGTGGGACGACGGGCGCCGCGCCAACCTGCTGGTCGGCCGCAGCTTCCGCACCGAGGACAACCGGGTCTTCACCGACCGCACCGGGCTGCGCACCAAGGCCTCGGACTGGATCGTGGCCGCCGACGCCCAGCCGTTCAGGGGCGTGTCGATGTTCGCCCGCGCGCGGCTCGACAACGACACCCTCGACATCCATCGCCTGGAAGCGGGCGCCAACGTCTACAACAAGCGCGGCTCGGGCTTCATCCGCTACCTGACCGACGACTTCGACATCAACGGCCGCAAGCGCGAGAACCTCGACCTCGGCGGCGAGCTCTATGTCGGCAAGAACTACGGCGTCAGCCTCTACGGCAGCCGGGACCTGAAGGAAGACGCCTGGGTCATCCGCGACTACGGCGTGTTCTACCGCGACGACTGCCTGCGGGTGGACGTGATCTACCGCCGGGAGGACGTCATCGTGGGCCGCCTGCTGCCCAGCGAGTCCGTCTCGGTGCGCCTAACGCTCGCCACATTGGGCGGAACATTTAATGGCCGATAGAATGCCGGGCGAAATGCGCCCCACCAGGGAAAAGATCTCTTTCATGAAGTCACTCGTCACGGGCCCTGCGGCGCGGAGCGCGGCCTTGGCCGCGGCGCTGATCGCGGCCGGCTCGCCGCCGGCCGCGCTGGCCCAGCAGGCCCCGGCCGCCCAGCCCGCGCAGCAGCAACCTGCGGCTCCTGCGCAGACGGCGCCGGAGGCGCCCCGCGGCCTGTCAGAGTCTGTCGCCGCCGTGGTGAACGACGACATCATCTCCACCTACGACCTGGCGCAGCGCATGCGCCTCCTGATCGCCACCTCGGGCGTCCAGCCGACCGAGCAGACCCTGCCCCAGTTCCAGCGCGAGGCCCTCATTTCCCTCGTCGACGAGCACCTGCAGTTCCAGGAGCTGCGCCGCGTCGAGAAGGAGCAGAAGATCGAGATCGTCGCCACCGACGAGGAGGTGGACGAGGAGATCGCGGCCATGGCCCGCGAGAACAACATGTCCCGCGAGCAGTTCCTGGGCTTCCTGGGCAGCCGCGGGATCGGCGTCGACACCCTGCGCCAGCAGATCCGGGCCCAGATGAGCTGGACCCGCTGGATCCGCGGCCGCTACGGCAGCCGCCTGCGCGTCGGCGACGACCAGATCTCGGCCGCCCAGGCCCGCCTGGCCGCGGCGGCCGCCAAGCCGCAGTACCAGATTTCCGAAGTGCTGATCGACGCCAACCGGGTGGGCGGCATGCAGCAGGCCATGCAGGGCGCCCAGCAGTTGGTGGCCCAGATGCAGCAGGGCGCGCCCTTCCCCGCGGTCGCCCGTCAGTTCTCGGCGCTGCCGACCGCGGCGGCCGGCGGCGACGCGGGCTGGATCAGCCAGGGCGAAATGCCGGCCGAGGTCGAGCAGGTGCTGGAGGGGATGCGGCCGGGCCAGCTCTCCCAGCCCATCCCGGTGAAGGACGGCGTCTACATCCTCTATCTGCGCGACAAGCGGGCCGGCGGCGGCGCCACCCTGGTCAACCTGAAGCAGGTCGCCGTGGCCGTGCCCCAGGGCGGCGACGAGGCGGCCGCGCGGGCCAAGCTCGAGGCCATCCGGCCCAAGATCACGAGCTGCGACAACCTCGAACAGGCCGCCCAGGGCGTCGAGGGCGTCGTGGCCGGGGACCTGGGCGAGGCCGAGGTCGCCGATCTCGCGCCGCAGTTCCGGGACGCCGCCGAACGCCTCCAGGTGGGCCAGGTCTCCGAGCCGATCCGCACCGGCGCGGGCCTGCACCTGGTCGCCGTGTGCGGCCGCCGCTCGGCTGGCGAGGCCCAGATGGATCGCGATCAGATCGAGAACCGGCTGTTCAGCCAGCAGCTCAGCATGATCGCGCGGCGCTACATGCGCGACCTGCGCAACTCCGCCACCATCGAGACGCGGTGAGGACGGGCCCGCTCGCGCTCACGCTCGGAGATCCCGCGGGCATAGGCCCCGAGATCGCGGTCAAGGCCTGGCGCACGCTGCGCGAGACGGGCCCGGCGTTCTTCGTGGTGGGCGACCGGCGGGCGCTCGCCTCGGCGCCCGGCGCTTCGGACGTCGACGTGCGCGTCATCCACACGCCGGACGAGGCGATGGCCGCGTTCGCCGACGTCCTGCCCGTGCTCGACCTGCCCCTCCAGGCGCCCGTGGTGGCCTGCCAGCCGACGCCGGCCGCTGCGCCGGCCATCATCCGCTGGATCGAGACCGCCGTGGGCCTGGCGCTGTCGGGGACGGTGTCCGGCGTCGTCACGGCGCCCATCGCCAAGGCCCCACTCTACGAGGCGGGCTTCAGGTTTCCAGGCCACACCGAGTTCCTGGGCGAGCTCACCGCCAACGCGCCGTTCGACGGCGCGCGCGGCCCGGTCATGATGCTCACCGCGTCGGACCTGCGCGTCACCCTGGTCACCGTCCACGAGCCCATCGCCAAGGTTCCGGCCGCCCTGTCGGTCGAAAGGATCGTCCATGCCGGGCTCGTCACGGCCCAGGCCCTGCGCCGGGATTTCGGGGTGGAAGCGCCTCGCCTGGCCGTCGCGGGGCTCAATCCCCACGCCGGCGAGCGCGGGAGCATCGGCCGCGAGGAGGTGGAGATCGTCGAGCCCGCCGTCCGGGCGCTGCGCGAGGCCGGCGTCGACGCCCGGGGCCCCTATCCGGCCGACACCCTGTTCCCGGCCGAGGTCCGGGCGACCTACGACGCGGCGCTCTGCATGTACCACGACCAGGCGCTGATCCCGGTGAAGATGCTGGACTTCTGGGGCGGGGTGAACGTGAGCCTGGGCCTGCCCATCGTGCGCACCTCGCCCGATCACGGCACGGCGTTCGACATCGCCGGACGCGGGATCGCGCGCGCCGACAGCCTGGTCGCCGCCATCCGCCTCGCCGCCGAGATCGCGGCCCGCCGCCGATGAGCCTGGAAGCCCTGCCGACCCTGCGCGAGGCGCTGGAGGCCCACGGCCTGTGGGCCAAGAAGGCGTTCGGCCAGCATTTCCTGCTGGACCTCAACATCACCCGCAAGATCGCCCGCCTGGCCGAGGTCGGCGACGGCGATCTGGTCATCGAAGTGGGGCCCGGCCCCGGCGGCCTCACCCGCGCCCTGCTGGAGACCGGCGCCCAGGTGATCGCCGTCGAGAAGGACGAACGCTTCCGCCCCCTGCTGGAGGAGCTGGCCGCGGCGGCGAACGGCCGCCTCACGCTGGTGTTCGGCGACGCGCTGACGACGGACGAGGCGGCGCTGGCCGCCGGACGACCCGCCCATCTCGTCTCCAACCTGCCCTACAACGTCGGTACGCCGCTGCTCATCAAGTGGCTCACCGGCCCCTGGACGCCGGTGTCCCTGACGCTGATGTTCCAGAAGGAGGTGGCCGAGCGGATCGTGGCCGCGCCGGGCTCCGGCGCCTACGGCCGGCTGGGCGTCATCGCCCAGGCCGCCTGCGACGCCCGGCCCGTGATGGACGCGCCGGCCCGCGCCTTCACCCCGCCGCCGAAGGTGGATTCCGCCGTGGTCCGCCTGGAGCCCCGCGCCGACCGCCCCTCGCCGCAGCGGCTCGACGCGCTCCAGAAGGTCACCGCCGCCGCCTTTGGCCAGCGGCGCAAGATGCTGAGATCCAGCCTGAAGGTCATGGGCGGCGAGGCTCTGGTCACGACCGCGGGCCTCGATCCCGCCGCGCGGGCCGAGATGGTGGACGTGAAGGGTTTCCTGGCGCTCGCCGACGCCTGGCTGGCGTCCCGCTAATCCTCCTCGGGCGGGTCGTCGTGGCCGGGCGGGGTCCAGGCCGGCGGGTCGCTGGCCGGGAAGGATTCCTCGCCCGCTTCCTCCACGAGGTCGAAGCCGTCGTCTTCGTCCGGGGTCTTCGGTCCGTTCATGGGCCGCAGCCTACGCCGTTGCCCAACCCGATTCCACCCGCTCCAATGGCCGAATCGCACTGAGGAGCCGGCATGCTGACCCTCCTGGGCGTCGCGGTGGTCATCGTGGGCTTCGCCGCGCGTCTCAACCCCCTGCTCGTGGTCGTGCTGGCCGCCTTCACGACCGGAGTCTTCGCCGGGCTCTTGCCCGTGGAGGTCCTGGCGGCCTTCGGCAAGGCGTTCAACGAGAACCGCTACGTGACCATTGTCTATCTCGTGCTGCCGATGGTGGGCGTGCTCGAACGCGCCGGCCTGCAGGAGCGCGCCCGGGGACTGATCGCCAGGTTCCGGGGCGTGTCCGTGGGGCCGTTCCTCGTGGGCTATCTGGCCTTCCGGCAGATCACCTCGGCCATGGGGCTCACCTCCATCGCCGGCCAGGCCCAGAGCGTGCGGCCGCTGGTGGCGCCGATGGCCGAGGGCGCCGTGGAAGCCCGCGGCGAGATGGACGAGCACACCCGCCAGGCGGTCCGCGCCTACGCCGCCGCCACCGACAACATCGGCCTGTTCTTCGGGGAGGACATCTTCATCGCCATCGGTTCGATCCTGCTGATGGTGGGCTTCCTGGCCGCCAGCGGCATCGTGATGGATCCCATCCACCTGTCGCTCTGGGCGATCCCGACCGCCATCGCCGCCTTCGCGATCCACGCGGTCCGCCTCCTCCTGTTCGATCGTCGCCTGAAGAAGCAGGCCGCATGATCAGGCTCTCGATCGTCTATGTGCTGACGGGCCTGGTGTTCGCCGCCTTCGCGGCGCTGAGCGCCGGCGACCGGGCGAATCCCAGGCGGCTGGGCAACGCGATGTTCTGGGGCCTCGTCGCGCTGAGCTTCCTGGCCGGCGACCGGCTGGGCGATGTCGGCAACGGCGTCCTGGTCCTGGGGCTGGCGCTCATCGCCGGGTTCGGCCTCCTGGGGCGGGGCCAGCCCGCCACCACCTCGGCCGAGGAGCGCCGCGAGCTTTCGGGACGCTTCGGGAACCGGCTGTTCATCCCGGCCCTCACCCTGCCCTTGGTGGTGATCCTGGGCGTGCTGCTGCTCAAGCCGCTGCAGATCGGCGGCCAGCCGCTGCTCGACCCCAAGCAGGCGACCTTGATTTCGCTGGCCATCGCCGCCGTCGTTTCGTTGGGCGCGGCGCTCCTCCTTCTCCGCCAGCCCTTGCTCAGCCCACTCCAGGAAGGCCGCCGCCTGATGGACACCGTGGGCTGGGCCGCCCTGCTGCCCCAGATGCTGGCCGCGCTGGGCGCGGTCTTCGCCCTGGCGGGCGTAGGCGAGCTGATCGGCCAGCTCGTGACACAGTGGATCCCGCTCGACACGCGGCTCGCGGCGGTCGCCGTCTACTGCCTCGGCATGGCGGGCTTCACCATGGTCATGGGCAACGCCTTCGCGGCTTTTCCGGTGCTCACCGCGGGGATCGGATTACCCATTCTGATCAACCGCTTCGGCGGAGATCCTGCGGTGGTGTGCTCGATCGGCATGCTGTCGGGCTTCTGCGGCACGCTGATGACCCCGCTGGCGGCCAACTTCAACCTCGTGCCGCCGGCCCTGCTGGAACTGAGGGACCGCTACGCCGTCATCAAGGCCCAGGTCCCGACGGCGCTGCCGCTGCTGATCGTCAATGTGGTGCTGATGTATGTCCTCGCCTTCCGCTGAGCGCCTCACGCCCGAGCTCGCCTCGGCCTTCGCCCGCATCGCCCTGGGCCACGTGGCCCGCGAGTATCCCAACAAGCTGGACCACGTCCTGGACGGGCCGCAGGACGCCCAGGGGCCGCGCGCCCTGCATCCAATCTTCTTCGGCAGCTTCGACTGGCACTCCTGCGTCCACGGCTACTGGCTGCTGGCCAGCGTGCTGCGCCTCCATCCCGACATCCCCGAGGCGCCTGCCGTACGCGCACAGCTCGACGCCGCCTTCACCGAGGCCAACGTCGCGGCCGAGGTCGCCTACTTGGCCCGCCCCTCCGCCCGGGGCTTCGAGCGGCCGTACGGCTGGGGCTGGCTGCTCAAGCTGCAGGCCGAACTCCTGGCCCACGACGCGCCCTGGGCCGGCCGGATGCAGCCGCTGGCCGACGCCTTCGTCCGGCGTTTCAAGGATTTCCTGCCCAAGGCGGCCTATCCGATCCGCACCGGCGTGCACTCGTCGACGTCCTTCGCCATCGCGATCGCCAGCGACTACGCCCGCCTGAGGGATCCCGAGCTGCTGGCGACGTTCGAGGCCAGGGTGCGCGGCTGGCACCTCGCCGACCGCGACGCCCAGGCGTGGGAGCCGTCGCTCGACGACTTCCTGTCGCCTACCCTGGTCACCGCGGAGTGCCTGCGCCGGCTGCTGCCCGCCCACGAGTTCCGGGCCTGGCTCATGGCCTATCTGCCCCGCCTCGCCGAGGGGCGGCCGCAGAGCCTGTTCACGCCTGCCACGGTCACCGACCGCACCGACGGCAAGATCGCGCACCTGGACGGCCTGAACCTGTCGCGCGCCTGGTGCTGGCGCGGGATCGCCGGGGCGCTGGCCGCCGACGATCCCGCCCGCGCCGTCGCCAAGGACGCCGCCCGCCTGCATCTCGCCGCGAGCCTCCCGCACGTGGCCGGAGACTACATGGGCGAACACTGGCTGGCGTCCTTCGCGCTGCTCGCGCTCGGCGCCGGAGACGCCTCCCCCTAGGCGCCCGCCTTCCTCCCGTGAGGTCGGACTCCTCTGCGGTCGAGGATGGACGCCAAGGTGACGCCCAGTTCACCGAAATGGCAAAGGCCCGGGGGCGCGCGCCTGTGGATCATGGCGCGGTTGCTGGGGATTGATCCGCCTATTGCAGCGAGAGGATGACGGGGAACGAGCCCTCGTAGAGCCCCGGCGTCGCGGCGCCGGAGAGGCCCACGACCCCCTGGACGTCCACCGAGGCGCGGCTGCGGGCGCCGAGCGCGCCCGACAGGGTCGTGGCCGCGCCGCTCGGCGAGAGCGACAGGACGACCTCCTCCGTGCCGCCGGCCCGAACCAGCTTCAGGCTGGACGGCATGGCGATGTTGAAGGTGTCCCCCGCCACGCCGCTCACCTCGTAACGGCCGCCGACCGCCTGGGCCGCGACGGAGGCTTGTCCGGACGGCCGCTGGACTGGAGCCACCGTGAGTTCCGCGCCCTTGGCAAACTGCGGCGGGTCCACGATCACGACGGAACCGGTAACCTGGGTGGAGGCCTGGGCCCACGCGTTCCCGCCCCCGAAGGCGAGGGCCAATCCAAGCATGAGACGCGACGCCCCGATCATGAGGGGCACGTTAGGGCCGGCGGGTTAACACCGCAATGACGCCTGCATGACCCCGGGCGAAAACCCGAAATGGGTGGCCTCTCCATTGCACGCCGGCAAGCACGACTGTATCAGGCCGCTCATCCTGTACTGGTTCGAAACAGCTCTTTGTTTCGGATCAACTTTTGATAGGTCCGAGCGGCCCTTGATACGCGTTTTGATAGAGTTTTGACCCGGGGGTCAGAGTGATTCAGATCCGCAATGTCCTGATCAGCGCGCTGACCGGCGTCGCCTCGGTGGCCTCGCTGGGCGGCATCGCCCATGCCCAGGCCTCGGCGAGCCAGGCCACGCAGTCGACCGTGACGGTGTTCCGTCCCATCACGCTCACCAAGAACACCGACCTGTCGTTCGGCACCGTCGTGCGTCCGGCCACGGGCTCAGGCACCATCACGATCTCCCAGACCGACGGCTCGCGCTCGCTTTCGGGCAGCGGCGCCCTGCTCTCGACGGGCCCGAACGCCGCGCCCGGCCGGGCGACCTATACGGTCAACGGCGAGGGCGGCCAGACCTTCTCGATCTCGGTCCCGGCCAACTTCAACATGACCCGCTCGGGCGGCTCGGAGACCATCACGGTGGTCCTGACGCCCACGGCGACCACGGGCACGCTCTCGAACGCCCTGGGACAGGCCGGCTCGTCCACCTTCGGCGTCGGCGGGCAGATCCCGATCAACGACACGACCGCCAGCGGCGCCTATACTGGCTCCTTCACAACCACCGTCGCCTACAATTGACGGAAGGGGCGCGATGCGCCGCACGGCTCTCCTGCTCGGCCCCGTTCTGCTGGGTCTCCTGTTGGGCGGCTGCGCAACCGCGTTCGAAGGCGAACGGCCCTCGTCGCTCTACGGCCAGCATGTGGACGCCGCCGTGGCCCTCTACGGGCCCTGGCAGGAGCAGATGACGCTAGACGGCAAGCGCTACTATCTGTGGCGGCGGAGCGTCGAGACGACCGACGGGCCGCGCTTCTGCGAGCTGCGCCTCGAGATCACGCCCAAGCATCTCATCGCCCGGCGCCTGCTGCAGGGCTATTCCGAGGCCTGCGGCCTGTTCACCGCCCAGTTCGTCCCGGACGCGCGGAAATAGCCGAATCGAGGCTACCTGGGACGTTCGAGGTTCGGACGGGATCGGGGTGGTGAGAGGCTTTCCTGCAGCGGCTCGGCCGGGCGTCGTCCCGGCGCTGGCGGCCCTCGTGGTCTTCGCCATCCTCGCCTTCCATCCCGCCCTGCTCAACGACGGCGACACCTATTGGCATCTGGCCGCCGGCGGCTGGATGCTGGACCACGGCCGGCTGCTGGATCGCGACGTCTTCTCGGCCACCGTCACAGGCCAGCCCTGGATACCGCTCGAGTGGCTGTCCGAGGTGGCGATGGCGGGCGCCTACCGCCTGGGCGGCTGGACCGGCGTCATCCTGCTGTTCGCCGCGGCGGGGGCGGCCCTGGTCGGGCTCGTCGGAAGCCGCCTCTCGCGGGTTCTGCCCGCGACGGGGACGGCCGCGACCCTGGCGCTGCTGTTCCTGCTGGCGGCGCCCTCGCTGCTGGCGCGACCGCATCTGCTCGCCCTGCCGCTCCTGGCGGGCTGGACGCTCGCGCTTCTCCGGGCTCGGGACGAGGACCGCGCGCCGCCGCTCTGGCTGCCGCTGCTCATGGTCGCCTGGGCGAACCTGCATGGCAGCTACCTCTTCGGCCTCCTGCTGTTCGGCGTCTTCGGCCTGGAGGCGCTGATCGCCGGGCGGGCCACGCCGCTGAAGGTGATCGGCGCCTGGGCGCCCGCGGGCCTGCTCACCCTGGCCGCGGCCTTCGCCACGCCCCACGGCCTGGACGGGGTCCTGCACCCGCTGGCGCTCACGCGGATGCGGAGCCTGCCGATGATCACCGAGTGGCGACCGGTCGACTTCTCGACCTTCGGACCGGTGGAGGCCGCGCTCCTCGTCACGCTCCTGGTGTGCCTGCTGAAAGGCGTGCGCGTGCCGGTCGTCCGGCTGCTGCTGCTCCTGTTCGTGCTGCACATGACGCTGGAGCACCAGCGGCACCAGGCCGTGCTCGCGGTGCTGGGCCCCCTCCTGCTCGCCGAGCCCCTTGCGGAAGCCTATGGCCGGGCCGGGGGACGCGCCGTGCTCGGTCCGCGCGGCCTCGTCGCCGCGGCGCTGGCCTTCGCCGTCGTCGCGGGCGTCCGCATCGCCCTGCCCGCCCAACGCCCGGATGGTCTGAACACCCCGGTCACCGCGCTGACCCACCTGCCGCCCGAGCTCGCGCAGCGGCCGGTCCTCAACACCTACGGTTTCGGCGGCTGGCTGATGCTGACCGGCCACCGCCCCTTCATCGACGGCCGGGCCGACATGTACGGCGACGCCTTCATGCAGCGCTACGACGCGATCACGCGCGGGAACCAGCAGGCCCTCAGCCAGGCGCTGGAGCGCTACGGCGTCGACTGGACCCTGCTTCGCCCGGACGAAGCCCTGGTCCCGATCCTGGACGTCCGGCCGGGCTGGCGCAGGCTCTACGCCGACCGGTGGGCGGTCCTTCACGTCCGGGAGGCGGCGCTGGCGACGCCCTGGAGTCTTGAGCGCGATCTGATCGCAAGACCGGCGCCCACTTCTGCGGATCGCGCTTTAGGTGTTCAGTCCCGAGGTCAAGTGAACGGGATCGAGCCGTCGCCTGGATGCCGCCGCGTCGCCGCCCGGTGTTCAGTCCCGAGGTCAAGTGAACGGGATCGAGCCTGAAGCGGTCCGGCTGCTCAGCCCGTCCCGCTGGGCTTCCTCTTGGATCGGAGCCTTCGATCACTGTATCGCCGCCCGGATGGCGTGCGTGGTCGTGGCGCCGCCGCGGAGCATCTGGCCCAGAGCTCCTGCCGGTGTGAGCACTCGGCTAAGCTGAGTCCCCCATACACCGGAACCAGGCACCTAGACCTGCTCCTGCCCCAGACCTTCGACGAACCCGGGAAGCCAGGGGTTGCGGCCCGGCTTCATGCGCTCGGCGCGATAGATATGGCCGAGGTCCGCGTAGGCGCGGTCGAAGCTCTTGTTGACGATCACGTAGTCGTACTCGGCCCAGTGGGTGATCTCCTCGCGGCCCAGCTTGAGGCGCGCGTGCATGATCTCCTCGCTGTCCTGGGCCCGGGCCTTCAGGCGCCGCACGAGGTCGGCCCACGAGGGCGGCAGGATGAACACCCGCACGCTGTCGTCCGGCGCCTTCTCGGCGATCTGTCGGGCGCCCTGCCAGTCGATGTCGAACAGGACGTCGTGGCCGCCCTCAAGGGCCGCCATCACCGGCGCCTTGGGCGTGCCATAGTAGTGGCCGTTTACGATGGCCCACTCCAGGAATTCGCCGCGCTCGATCATCGCCTCGAACTCAGGCCGGGTCTTGAAGAAGTACTCCCGGCCCTCCTCCTCGCCCGGGCGCGGGGCGCGGGTCGTGGCCGAGATCGACAGCGTCAGGTCCGAGTGGTCCGCCACCAGCCGGCGCGAGAGCGAGGTCTTGCCGGCCCCTGAGGGGCTCGAAACCAGCAGCAGCATGCCGCGCCGCGTCGTCTCCCAGGGCCTCGCATGATCGTCAGCGGTCACCGGCGCCTACTCCACATTCTGCACTTGTTCGCGGAACTGCTCGATCGTCGCTTTGAGGTCGAGGCCTGTTGCGGTCAAGGCGCCGAGCGCCGACTTCGAACAGAGCGTGTTGGCCTCGCGCATGAACTCCTGGGTCAGGAAGTCCAGCCGCCGGCCCACGGCCCCGTCTCCGGACAACAGCGCGCGGGCGGCGTCCACGTGCCCGGCCAGGCGGTCCAGCTCCTCGCGCACGTCGGCCTTCACCGCCATGGCTGCGGCCTCCTGGACGATCCGCTCCTCGCTGGCGGCCTCTCCCGCCAGTTCCTTGAGCCGCGCCTCGAAGCGGGCCTTGATGACGGCGGGCTGGCCGGCGGCGGTGTCACGCGCCTGGGCCGTCAGCTCGGCGATGCGGTCCAGTTGGCCCATCAGCACGGGCAGCAGGCTCGCGCCTTCCTCGCGCCGCGCGGACAGCAGCCCATCCAGCGCCGCACCGATCGACGCGGCCATGGCGGCCTCCAGCTCGGCGAGCGCGTCCGGATCCTGGATGGCGTCCTCGGCCTCGACCACCCCGCGCAGCGCCAGCAGGCCGTCCAGGTTCGGCGGCGCCGCGCGTCCCGCGCCCACATAGGCCTCGCCCGCCGCCAGGTAGCGTTCGAGCTGCTCGAAGTTGATGCGGACGGCGACGCCCCCCTCGGCGCGCCTGGCCTGCACGCCCACCGTCACCTGGCCGCGCTGGAAGCGCCCCTGCGCCCCCTCGCGCGCGGCGCGCTCCAGGCCCTCGAAGCCCGGCGGCCCGCGGAAGCGGACCTCCAGGTTGCGGCCGTTCACGCTGCGGGCCTCCGCGGCCCAGGACCAGCCGGCCAGCGCGCCCTCGGCCCGGCCGAAACCCGTCATGCCCGAAATCGCCATCAGCGCCCTCCCGCCGCCGCGGCCGCGCGCTGGCGTTCCACCTGCCGCCAGCGGGCCACGTTCCTCTGGTGCTCGTCGAAGGTGGCGGCGAACACGTGCCCGCCCGAGCCGTCGGCCACGAAGAACAGCTCGTTGGTCTTCGGCGGATTCAGCACCGCCGCCAGCGCCTCCCGCCCCGGATTGGCGATCGGCGTCGGCGGCAACCCGTCGATCCTGTAGGTGTTCCAAGGCGTTACGGCCGCCATCTCAGACGCGAGGATGCCGCGGCCAAGCGGCCGGCCCTTCGAAACGCCGTATATGATGGTCGGGTCGCTCTCCAAGCGCATGCCCTGGCGCAGGCGGTTGACGAACACCGCCGCGATCCTGGGACGCTCGGCCGGCAGCGCCGTCTCCTTCTCGACGATGGAGGCCAGGGTCACCGCCTCTTCCGGCGTGTCGAACGGCAGGCCCGGCTGGCGCTTGGCCCACAGCTCGGCCAGGAGTTGGTCGCGGGCCTTGCGCATGCGGGCGATCACCGCCTCCCGATCGTCGCCGCGCTGGACCTGGTAGGTGTCGGGCAGGATGGAGCCCTCGGGCGGCGCGACCGCCGTCCCCGTCAGCACCGGCTGCCGGTTCACCGCCTCGGCGGCCATCTCGCTGGTCCAGCCCTCGGGGATGGTCACCATGTGGCGGACCACCCGGCCCGCGCGGATGTCGGCCAGGACGCGAGCCATCGAGGTCCGCGATCGGAACTCGTACTCCCCCGCCTTCAGCTCGGCGGTGGCGCCGGAGAGTTTGGCGGCGGTGACGAAAAGGCCCGCCGAACTGATGACGCCCGCCTGCTCCAGCGTGCGGGCGATCTGCGAGACGCCCGAGCCGCGTTCCAGCATCACGGTCGTGACCTCGCCGGCCTGCGCCTTCGGGCCCGGCCCGCGGTAGCTCCACAGGCCCGCGCCCGCCATCAGGACGACGAGCCCCGCGGCGAGGATCAGGGCGAGCGCCGCCGGCCGCATCCGCATTCGGCGTCCCTTCCGGGCTGTCCGGCGCGGGCGGCGCTTGCGGCTCACGCGTACTTCTTGAAGATCACGCTGGCGTTGGTGCCGCCGAAGCCGAAGCTGTTAGACATGGCCACATCGATCTTCATCGGCTTGGCCTTGTGGGGCACCAGGTCCATCACCGTCTCGACGTCGGGGTTGTCGAGGTTGATGGTCGGCGGGGCGATCTGGTCCCGGATGGCCAGGATCGAGAACGCCGCCTCCAGCGCGCCGGCCGCGCCCAGCAGGTGGCCGGTCATCGACTTGGTCGAGCTCATCGCCTTGCCCGGCGCCGAATTGCCCATCAGGCGCTCGACCGCGCCCAGCTCAATGCCGTCGGCCATGGTCGAGGTGCCGTGGGCGTTGACGTAGTCCACGTCGGCCGGCTGCAGCCCAGCATCCTTCAGGGCCGCCTTCATGGCCCGGAAGCCGCCGTCGCCGTCCTCGGAGGGCGCGGTGATGTGGAAGGCGTCGCCCGACAGGCCGTAGCCCGCCACCTCGGCGTAGATCTTGGCCCCGCGCGCCTTGGCGTGCTCAAGCTCCTCCAGAACCAGGACGGCCGCGCCCTCGCCCATGACGAAGCCGTCGCGGTCCTTGTCGTAGGGCCGGCTGGCCTTCTCGGGCGTGTCGTTGAAGGCGGTGGCCATGGCGCGGCAGGCGATGAAGCCCGCGATGCCGACCGGCACCACGCTGGCCTCGGCCCCGCC
The DNA here is from genome assembly GCF_046463815.1 of Phenylobacterium sp. Classification (GTDB taxonomy): domain Bacteria; phylum Pseudomonadota; class Alphaproteobacteria; order Caulobacterales; family Caulobacteraceae; genus Phenylobacterium. The sequence continues at coordinate 40,635 of NZ_JBKBRO010000020.1, forward strand.
GCAGACCATCACGTCGGCGTCGCCGTACTTGATCAGCCGGGCCGCGTCGCCGATGGCGTGGGCGCCCGTGGCGCAGGCGGTGACGACCGCGTGGTTGGGCCCCTTGAAGCCGTAGCGGATCGAGACCTGGCCGCTCGCCAGGTTGATCAGCGCCGAGGGGATGAAGAACGGGCTGACCCGGCGGGGCCCCTTCTCGTGCAGCTCGATGGCCGTCTCGGCGATGGTGCCGAGGCCCCCGATGCCCGAGCCGATCATCACGCCGGTGCGCTCGCGGCTCTCCTCGTCCTCGGGCATCCAGTTCGCGTCGCGCACCGCCTCGTCGGCCGCGGCGATGCCGTAGAGGATGAAATCGTCCACCCGCCGGCGGTCCTTGGCCGACATGATGGCGTCCGGGTCGAAGCTGCCCTCGACGTCCGGCCCGCCGCCGCCCCGGCCGTCCACGCGCGGCACCTCGCAGGCGATCTGGCAGGCGTAGTCGGTGGTGTCGAAAGCTGTGATCCTCCCCGCGCCGGATGCCCCGGCCAGGATCTTCTTCCAGGTCAGCTCGGTTCCCTGGCCCAGGGGGCTCAGGATGCCGATGCCGGTGACGACGACACGACGCATGGGCGATCCTCAAACGAAAACCGCCGCGGCTTCGGGAGTTGAGGCCCTAAGCGACGCGGCGGTCGAATTCTCTAGCGATTCGAGCGCCTTAGGCGCCGAGGCGCTCCTGGATGAACTTCACGGCGTCGCCGACGGTCTGGATATGCTCCGCCGCGTCGTCCGGGATCTCGATGTCGAATTCCTCTTCGAAGGCCATCACCAGCTCGACGTTGTCGAGGCTGTCGGCGCCCAGGTCGTCGATGAAGCTGGCCTTCTCGGTGACCTTCTCGGGATCGGCGTCGAGGTGTTCGATGACGATCTTACGGACGCGTTCAAGGACGTCGGACATTAGGTAGGTCCCTCAGGGCTTAGTCAGGTGCTTGCATCGACGACGGCGACCTCGAAGTCAACCGCCGCTTTGGTGATCAGGTTCGGCCGCCGCGTAGCATGTTCCCGACGGCCTTGGCGAGCCTCAGATCATCACCATGCCGCCATTCACGTGAAGCGTCTGGCCGGTGACGTAGCCCGCCTCGGCGCTGGCGAGGTAGACGCAGGCGGCGGCCACGTCGTTCCCCGTACCCAGCCGGTCGGCGGGAATCGTCGACAGGATCTGGGCGCGCTGCTGCTCGTTGAGTGCGTCGGTCATGGGGCTCTCGATGAACCCTGGGGCCACGCAGTTCACGGTGATTCCCCGGGTGGCGACCTCCTGGGCCAGGGCCTTGGAGAAGCCGATCATGCCGGCCTTCGAGGCGGCGTAGTTGGCCTGGCCCGGATTGCCCGTGACGCCCACGACCGACGTGACGCCGATGATCCGGCCCGAACGGCGCCGCATCATGCCCTTCACCGCGGCGCGGCAGAGACGGAAGTAGCTCTCGAGGTTGACCTTCAGGACGGCGTCCCAGTCCTCGTCCTTCATGCGCAGCAACAGGCCGTCCTTGGTGATGCCGGCGTTGGCCACCAGGATGTCGACGGGGGCGCCCGCCGCGGCCTCGGCCGCCTCGATCAGCCCGTCCACGGCGGCGGGTTCGGAGAGGTTGGCCGCGACGGCCGAGGTCCGCTCGCTCAGCTCGGCCGCCAGCTCCTGCAGAACCGCCTCGCGGGTGCCCGAGAGGACGACGTGGGCGCCCTGGGCGTGGAAGGCCTTGGCGATCGCGGCGCCAATGCCGCCGGTGGCCCCGGTGACGAGGGCGGTCTTGCCGGTCAGTTCGAACATCTTGGGGCCTCTAGAGGGTCTTGGCGAAGGCTTCGAGGTCGGCGGGGCCGTTCAGCGGGACGGCCTCGGCGTCGGGGGCGATCCGCTTGACCATGCCCGACAGCACCTTGCCGGCGCCGGCCTCGGCGAAGCGGGTCACGCCGCCCTCGTCCGCCATCCAGCTCACGCTCTCGCGCCAGCGGACGCGGCCGGTGACCTGCTCGACCAGCAGGCGGCGGATCGCCTCGGGATCGTTGGTCGGCCGCGCGGTGACGTTGGCCACCACGGGGGCCCGGGGCGTCAGGATGGTCGCGGCCGCCAGGGCCTGCGCCATCTCGTCGGCGGCCGGCTGCATGAGCGGGCAGTGGAAGGGCGCCGAGACGTTCAGCGGGATGGCCCGCGCGCCCAGTTCCTTGGCCTTCTCGATGGCGCGGTCCACCGCGGCCTTGGCGCCGGAGATCACGACGTTGCCCTGGTTGTTGTCGTTGGCGACGACGCAGACGCCGACCTCCGCCCCCGCCTTGGCCGCTTCCTCGGCCAGCGCCAGGTCGGTCCTGGGCCCGATGAGGGAGGCCATCGCCCCCTGCCCGACGGGAACCGCCCGCTGCATGGCCTGGCCGCGCAGTTTCAGGAGGCGCGCCGTCTCCGGCAGGCTGATCGCGCCCGCGGCGGCGAGCGCGGAATATTCACCCAGGCTGTGGCCGGCGACGAAGGCGGCCTTGTCCACGGTGACGCCGAACTCGCGCTCCAGCACCCGCATGACCGCCACGCTCACGGCCATCAGCGCCGGCTGGGCGTTCTCGGTCAGGGTGAGCTGGTCCTCGGGCCCGTCGCGCATGAGGACCGACAGCTTCTGCTTCAGCGCCTCGTCCACCTCCTCGAAGACCTCGCGGGCGGCGGCGAACGCCTGGGCCAGGTCCTGGCCCATGCCGACGGCCTGGCTGCCCTGTCCGGGGAAGATGAAGGCGAGGCTCATCGAGAGGCTCCGCTCGTTGCTGATTCCGAGGCGCGAGGGTTAGGGGATTAGTCTAGGCTGGACAAGAACGCGACACGCGGCCGTCAGAGCCGCCCTGGGGAGAGATACGCATGAAGGCCGTCGTCCGGCGCAACAAGCAGCTCGTCTGCGACGAGATCGATGATCTGGTCCCGGCCGAGGGCCAGGTGCTGGTGAAGACCCTGGCCTGCGGGATCTGCGGCTCGGACCTGCACGCCCTGCATCACATGGAGCACATGGTCGACCTGTCGCGACGGGCGGGCGGCATGGACGGCGGCTTCGACCCGCGCGCCGACACGGTGTTCGGCCACGAGTTCTGCGCCGAGATTCTCGACCACGGACCGGGAGCCCAGAAGACCCTGAAGCCCGGAACCCGCGTCGTCAGCATGCCCGCAGTGATGACCGCGCAGGGGGTCGAGCTGCTGGGCTTCTCCAACCGGCTGCCGGGCGGGTTCTCGGAGCGCATGCTGTTGACCGAGGCCATGCTGCTGGAGGTGCCGAACGGCCTGCCGACCGACCAGGCGGCCCTGACCGAGCCCTTCGCGGTGGGCGCCCATGCGGTCGCCAAGGCGCGGCTGGAGCCGAAATCGGTGTCGCTGGTGGTGGGCTGCGGCCCCGTAGGCCTCGCCGTCATCGGAGCCCTGAAGGCCGCCGGCCACGGGCCCGTGATCGCGGCGGACTATTCCCCCCGCCGCCGCGCCGCCGCCGAGCGGCTGGGGGCCGACATCGTGATCGATCCGGCCGTGGAGTCGCCGCACGCCCGCTGGGAGGCCCTGGGCGTGCCGACGAGCCGCGCGGCCCAGAGCATGATCCAGATGATGGGCGGCAGCTTCGCGCGCCCGGTGGTCTTTGAGTGCGTCGGCGCGCCGGGCGTGCTCCAGTCCCTTATCGAAGCGGCGCCCGCCGGCGCGCAGGTCGTCGTGGCCGGCGTCTGCATGGAGAGCGACCGCATCGAGCCCTCCATCGCCGTCACCAAGGAGATCGAGCTCACCTTCGTGTTCGGCTACTCACCCGTGGAATTCGCGCAGACCCTCCACAACCTGGCGGAGGGCGTGATCGACGTCTCCCACCTCGTCACCGGGTCGGTGGGGCTTGAGGGCGTGGCCGGGGCGTTCGAGGCGCTCGGCGACCCCGAGGCCCACGTGAAGATCCTGGTCCGGCCCGACCTATGAGCCGGACGTGAACAGCCCGATGGCCTCGGGCTGCATCGGCTCGCTCCGCCGGAACGCCTCCACGGCCTGGCGGTAGGCCGGCGTCTCCTGGCCGTCGGTGGGGCCGATGTAGAGCCCCATGCGGGCCAGCTTCCGCTGCGCCTCGGCCACCGTCTCCGCGCCGGGGATGAGCGGAGTCTCCGCAGGCGCTCCGCGCCCGGCCGCGAAGCGCTGAGCGTCCCGGTCGGCTGACGCCAGTTCCTTGCGCGAGAGACGGTCCTCGAGCGCGATCGCCCGCGCCCTGGCCTTCAGGTCGCCGCTGTTGGCGGCGATCTGGAACCACTTGTAGGCCTCCACGAGGTTACGCTCTACGCCCGCCCCGGTCTCGTAGAGCAGGCCGAGGTTGAACTGTGAATCGGGAACGCCGGCCGCCGCCGCCTTGCGGAGCAGCCGGGCGGCCGCCGCGTCGTCGCGCGGCCCTCCCCGCCCCTGGAGGTAGTAGAGAGCCAGGTTGTGCATCCCGACAGGGTCCCCGGCGTCGGCCGCCCGCGTCGTCCACTGCCGCGCCTGCACGGGGTCGGCCGGAACGCCGCCGCGCCCGGTCTCGTACTGGCGCGCGAGATACATCTGCGCCCGGGGATCGCCTGCGGTCGCCTTGGCCCGAAGCGCGCTCAGCGCGCCGGGGCGCCCCGCCTCGAAGTCCCGCATCACCGCCGCCAGATCCTTCGGCGTGGCGGCGTCAGGGTGTTCCGGCTCGGCCGGCGGGGGCGGTACGGACAGATCCGGCGCGTAGGCGTAACGCGGCGGCTCGACCAGGATAGGTCCTCGCAGCACGAGCGGCGTCCCCTTCCCCGCCAGCGGTTCGTGGCGGGGGAACGGTGGTTCGAGGACAACCGCAAGCGTGGCCAGCCCCAGGCACGCGACCCCGGCCGACATGAGGAACGCCGCGGATCGGGATGACCGCCGGGGCGGCTGCGCTCCTCGGATTGAAGGGTTCGAGAACGGCGCCTCCGACCGATCGTGCGGACGGCGGGGTTCGCGTTCGTGGACCGGAGGCGTCAGTCCGGCGATCTCATGCCGCCGGCGGATCTCGTCGGCGCCGAGACGCTGCTCGAGCGCCTGGCCCAGGCTCCGGTCGGCGCCGGTCGCGGCCGCTTCCCATTGCGCCAGCCTCTCGACGACGCCATCCAGCCGATCCTGCAGCCGGATCGCGCCGGCGGCGGCCAGGGCGTCCAACCGTCCGGCGCGGTCGGCCACGTCCCCCGCCAGCGCCCGCAGGGCCGCGACACGATCGTCATCTGCGCGCGCCAGCCGCCTCGCCAGGTCATCCGCCACGCGGGCGAGTTCGCCCGCCACGTGCTCCAGTTCGCGGGCCGCGCGTCGGGGCTCCGAGCTCTCGCGGCCGCGGGTCTCGGTGATCTCGACGTGCGCGCGCACGCGCTCGAACAAGCGGCGCAGCGCGAACCGATCCGCCGCATCGGCGGCTCCGCCCTCGCTCTCGTCGACCGTCCCGTTCAATATATCGCCGTCCTGTCTTCTGCCGTCTTGCCCCTTTTGGGACTCGGCCGCTTCGATATCCTTCGAGGCGAAGAATTATACTTTCGATTGCATCCACAACTTTTGATGGCGAGAAGGTTTCGCCGAGGGACGCTCCCACACGTCCAGATGGCGCCCCACACGCAACCGATGGGTGCGCCCCAGTGATGAAATACTCGCTTGAGTATGTCATTTCTTAATCTGGCGCCGAAAACGGGGCTTTTCTACCATCGAACAACCCAATTTGGGTACGAGCCATCCCCGATAAGCTTGACCAGTTCCGCGATCCTGGCCTAAAGGGCCGTCTTGGATAACTTTCGGTAAAAGCGGGCGGGACAACTGAGAGACCCTGAATAGCACGGCGGGCTCAATGTAGCGGGCTCACCCCTTGCAAGGCGTTGGTTGGACAAGCTCACGCGTACCAAATTGAAACACATCCTCCTGGGGACCTACATATGAGCATTCGCAACCTCCTCATCGCCACGGCGGCCCTGACCGCTCTGGCCGGCGCCGCGCACGCCGCCACGGGTCCGGCCGTGACGTCGGACGCCGCCGCGCACGCCAAGATCATCGCGCCGATCACCATCACCAAGCAGCGCGACCTGGAGTTCGGCACGATCCTGCGTCCGACCAGCGCCACGCCGGTCGCCGTCACGCTGGCGGCCACCTCGGGCGCCACGACCTCGGCTGGTTCGGGGGCCTTCACGACGGGTTCGTCGCAGACCGCCCAGTTCGACGTGACGGGCAACGCGGCCTACACCGTGTCGGCGGCCTTCAGCGGCGGCATCGCCTCCCTGAGCCCGACGGCTTCGCTGAGCGCCACGAGCGGCACCACCGACCAGACGATCTACGTCGGCGGCTCGTTCAACGTGAGCAACGCCACGGCGGCCGGCGACTACACCGGCACCGTGACCCTCACCGTCCAGTACGACTGATCCAGTATCCGGGTCGGAGGCTCCGCGCCTCCGACCCGCCCATTTCAGCTTCCAGGGCCTCCCCCCGTCATGAAGCGCGCGTTGATCCTCGGCCTGACCCTGGCGTCCCTCGGCGCCCCCCAAGCGCAGGCTGTCGTCTTCGCGGTGACCTCCGAGGCCAACGCCCACGCGCGCATCGAACCCGCGGCGGGTATCGACCTGGGCAACAACCTCACCCTGCCGGCCGTCTCCGTGGCCCCTGTCGTGACGTCCAGAGCCATCACAGGTTCCGGGGCGCTCGGTTCAACCAGCAGTCAGACCACGGTCGTGCGGTCCTCCGGGCCGGGCAACGCGCAGTTAACCATTCGCGGTCAACCTGGGGACGTTGTCTCGACGACCGTTCCTGAAAGCTTCACGGTCGTCCGAAGCGGGGGCCAGGAAACCTTGACCGTCAAGACGAATACGAACGCCGAATTCGGAATCGGCAGTGGCGATGTCGTTCTCGGCGGCGCCATCCTGAACGGCAACACGATGAGCGTGGACATCGGGGGAGCGCTGACGTTCGCGTCGGGCGGCGCCCTGGTTCCGGGCCCGTATGAGGGCATGCTCGTGGTTGTGGTTCAGTACAATTGAAACGCCTAGCTCTCCTCCCCGCCCTCGCCCTGGTTTCGGTCGTCAGCGCCGCTGACGCCCAGGAACAACCCGCGCCGCCGCCGGTGTCGGTCACGACGGTCGGCGCCAACCTGAACATCACGCCCAAGCGGGTCACGTTCAGTCCCCAGCAGCGGAGCGCGACGGTTTACATCTTCAACCAGGGCACGGCTCCGGCGACGTTCGACATCACCCTCGTCGATCGGGCCATGCTCCCTGACGGACAGATTGTCGCGGTGTCCGAGGCGGCGAACAATCCCGACGCCAAGCCCATCATCGACAAGGTCGCCTCGGCCAAGGACATGCTGCTGGTGTCGCCCAGGCGCGCCACGCTGGCGCCCGGCCAGGGGCAGACGATCCGTCTGCGCGTCGGCGCGGTTCCGGCGGATGCGACCGGCGAGTACCGCAGCCACCTCACGGTGACCACCATCCCGCCGCCGAGCGCCGGCACGACGGCCGAGGACGTCGCCCGGGGCGGGTCCAACGAGCTGCGCTTCCAGATCACCTCGATCTTCGGGCTCAGCATTCCGGCCATCGTGCGGGTCACACCGCCCGATGTGCGGGCCAGCATCGACAACGCCCATATTGAGTACGTGGAACTCTCCCCCGACGGTCGCAGCGAGCCTAAACGGACCCCCGTGATGGCCTTCGATCTGGTGCGCGTCGGCGCGAACTCTCTCTTTGGCAACGTCGAGGTCCGTTCCGCGGGCAAGCGGGGGGAGCCTATCGGCGTCGCGCGCGGCGTCGGGGTCTATCCCGAGATTTCCCGCCGGACCATGCGCGTTCCGCTGACGCGGGCGCCCGCGCCCGGTGAGAAGCTCGAGGTGACGTTCACCGACGACGACTCGTCCCCGGGCAAGTTGCTTGCGACCGTCCAAGCGCCGTAGATGGATCGTCTCAACCGTTCCAGCAGCGCTCTCGCTTCTTGCCGCCTCGACCGGACTGGCGGCTGAGAGCACTGCTACAGCGGCGCCGGCTGGCGCGCAGATTCAGCCGAATAATGCCGTTATCGACCCTGCCAATCTGATCCTCTTCTCGGTCGAGCTCGACCAGCTCACCCTGACCGACGGCCTGGCCGCCTACGGCGACACGACCGACCCGCACCTGCCCCTCGGCGAACTGACCCGCTTGCTGGAAATGGACGTGGACGTCCTGCCGGCCGAGGGACGCGTCGTCGGCCGCATAGGAGAAGCCCGGCGGTCCCTGATCATCGACCTGAAGACCGGCACGGCCCGCGAGGGCGCCCGTTCGGTCCAGCTCTCACCCGACGACATCGCGGTCACGGCGAGCGAGGTCTACATAAAGGCCTCGGCGGCGGAACGGCTCCTGCCGATGAAGTTCGAGGTTAACCCCGAGGCCCTGGCCATCAAGATTTCCGCCGAGGAGCCCCTGCCCATCCAGGCCCGGCAGGAGCGGATGGCCCGTCTGCGCGGCCTTGGCGGAAATCTCGCCCAGAACGCCAACGAGAGCCTGGTGGTGAATTCCCCCTACCGGCTCGTCAGCCTTCCGGCTTTCGACGTCCAGCTGGCCACCGGCGCCCAGACCGAGAAGCCCCATACGCCGTTGCGCTACGACGTCAGGGCGGCCGCGGATCTCCTCTACGGCAATTTCCAGGGCTACCTCGGCTCGGACGAGGCCGGCCGGCCGTCCAGCGCCCGGGTGCTTTTCGAACGCCGGTCCATCGAAGGGCGGCTCCTCGGCCCTCTCAAGGCCCGGGTGGTAAGCGCCGGCGACGTCTATACGCCAAGCCTCTCGCTGGGCCCGCGGGGCCTGGGCGGGCGTGGCGTCGCGATCTCCACCGTGCCCCTGGACCAGACCAACGTCTTCAACCGAATCGACCTCCGTGGCGAGTTGCCCCTCGGCTATGACGTCGAGCTCTACATCAACGACGTCCTGCGCAGCGGCCAGAACACCCCGGCCAAGGGCCGCTACGAGTTCCTCAACGTCCCGCTGTCGCCGGGCGTGAACGTCGTCCGCATCGTCACCTACGGCCCCCGGGGCGAACGCACCGAGGAGACCCGCATCATCAACGTCGGCGGCGGCATGCTGGCGCGCGGCGAAGCCACCTTCGAGTTCGGCGCGGTCGAGCAGGAACGCGAGGTCATCGAGGTGAACGGCGGAGGCGGGACGCCGGCCCGCACCGAGGGGGGCCTGCGCGCCGTGGCCGCCCTGAACTACGGCCTCACCTCGGTCATCACCGTCGCCGCCGGCGCCGCCCTCGTTCCGGAGGAAGACGACGCGTACCGCCAGATCTACAACCTGGGCGTCCGGACCTCGCTCTTCGGCTTCGCCACCCAGTTGGACGCCGCCACCGACAACCGGGGGGGCGCGGCGGGCTTCCTCGGTCTGGCGGGACAGATCGGGGGCGCCTCGATCGTTCTCAGGCACGCGGAGTTCCGCGGCGGCTTCCTGGACGAGAACGGTCCCGGCTTCGACTTCACCCGGCCGACGCGTCAGAGGACCGAGGTGTCGGCGGACGCCAGCCTCGAGTTCGCCGGCCGGATCATCCCCGTCTCCCTGCGCGCCGCCCGCTACGCGTACGAGGACAACAGCCTCACCTACACCGGCTCGTTCCGCGCCTCGAGCACGATAGGCAGCGTGCTGGCGTCCGCGGGCCTGGAATACGAGCGGACGGAAACCCAGTCGACGACCCAGGACCGCCTCACCGGCTTCCTGGCGGCGTCGACCTATCGCGACTACGCTTGGCAGCTCCGCGCCACCCTGGATTACGACATCCTGCCCGAGCTGGCGGCGCGCACCCTGGCCGTCAGCGCCGACCGCGACCTCACGCCGAACTGGGCGGTGCGCCTGGGCGTGGGCCAGCCCCTGGACGAGCTCGACGCCACCAACTTCACCCTGGCCAGCATCCACCGCCTCCGGTTCGGCGACCTCGCCATCAGTGGCGACTACAGCAACCGCGACCAGAGCTGGAGGCTGGGCGCCCAGTTCAGCTTCGGCCTTAACCACAACCCCGCCAAGGGCGGCTACGAGATGACCCGCCCAGGCCCAGGGTCGGGCGGCAGCGTTCTGTTCCACGCCTTCATGGACGACAACGGCAACGGGGTGTTCGATCCGGGCGAGGAACCCGTCAAGGACATCACTGTCGAGGGCGGCATTCAGAGGGCCGTGACCGACGCCCAGGGCCGCGCGTTCGTGCCTGGGATAGGCTCCGGACCCACCGCCCGCCTGACGGTCGGCCTCGATCAGGTGGAGGCCGCATCGGTGAAGACCCCGCCGACCACGCTCGATCTGCGTCCCCGGGCGGGCGCCACCATCCAGGTGGAATATCCCATCCAGCCGACGGGCGACGTCATCGTCCGGTTGGTGCTCCGGCGGCCTGACGGGAGCGCCGTGGGCCTAGCCGCCGCCCGCCTCGTGATGACCGATGAACGGGGCCGGACCTTCGAGGCTGGCACCGAATTCGACGGCACCGCCATCTTCTCCGGCGTGCCGCTCGGGAACTACCGGGTGGAGCTCGATCCCGACCAGGCCAAGCGCCTTCGGATGCGCCTCACCAAGCCGATCGCCGTGGTCGTGAAAAGCGACAGCGGCTTCGGGGCCGACGTCCAGGGGGAAGTGATGTTCGAGCCGCGCGCCCAAGAAGAAGACGCGCAGCTAAGCGAGTTGGAAAGCTCTGACGTTCACGCTATTGGTTGAGTAGATTGGATTGTTCGCGCGAAATGCTCTACCATTCCGAGAAGCGGCCGCAACCTTTGCTTGAGTGGACAGTATTTCTGTTCGCTTGGCTCGGCGTTGCGAGCATCGCGCAAGCGCAGAAGTTCGGCATCGGGATCACCGGATCCCGACCTGCGCTGGGCAATGTCACGGCCGGCGACAGCGGCGACACCGTATTCCAGGTCAGCACCAGCGGCGCGATCACCAAGATCAGCGGGACCGGCGCCCGCACCTCGACCGGAAGCTCCCAGGTCACCGTCACCGTCACCTGCGGCAACCAGAACCAATGCAACAGCCGCACGCTGAGCGGCACGATCTCCAGCGTGGGGTCGCCCACGGGGCGCGCCGGGGCGATGACCAATTTCGACCTTTCCGGCAGCATCATCTCCAGCGAGAGCGGCGCCAACCCGCGCACCTTCACCGTCGGGGCCATCGGCAAGAACTCTTCCAAGACCTTCAACGTCGGGATGGACTTCCCGATCAAGGGCGACGACACGGGCGGCTCCACGGGCTCGGCCCAATCCCAGTTCGTGATCACCCTCGTCCCGAACGGATCCGGCAACACAGTCACGACAACGGGCACCGGGACAGCCACGGTCTATCGGTCGCTGTCGATCACAAAGAACAGCGACCTGGCCTTCGGCAAGGTCGTGCGGCCGGACAGCGGCTCCAGCACCGTCACCATCAACGCCGCCACCGGCTTGCGCAGCCTCACCGGCACGGCCGTGGCCCTGCCGGTCCCCTCCCCGTCCCGCGCGAACTACACCGTGACGGGCGAAGGGGGCCGGGCGGTGTCGATCACCGTGCCGACGTCGGTGGTGATGACCCGCGAGGGCGGGTCCGAGACTCTGACGGTGACCACCACGAAGACGGTGAGCGGCACGCCGACACTCACCTCCATCATGGGCATGGAAGGCAGCTACACCTTCTCGGTCGGCGGGTCTCTGACCCTGACCAGTTCCACCGTGTCGGGCGCCTACAGCGGCGTGTTCAACGTCTCGGCGGCGTACAACTGATGGTGCGGCCCGGCTCTTGCTGGGACCGGTGAAATTCGCGCCCGAGGGGCGCCGCATTGTGTGGTGCAGGTCCGAACTGTACCACGATGGGTCAAGGGGGCCGTTCTGAGATGCCGACGACCATCACGTTCGACGCCGTGCCTGACGGCGCGTTCAACAGCTACGAGGAAGCCGGCTTCCGCTTCTCGACCTCGACCAATGCGCCGGACTCGTTCTGGGGCGGCCTGAGCGTCTCGGACCTCGGCACCGGCGACTACATCTTCATCCACAACACGACCGACACGGCGACGGTCGACAAGCTCGACGGCGGCGCCTTCGGCGTGACCTCGGTGTACCTGGACGGCTTCCGCTGGACCGGCTTCACCCCCGCGGGCGACCCGATCCCCGGCTCTTCGGCCGTCACCATCAACTTCATCGGCTACAAGAACGACGGCTCGACGGTCACCGCCTTCTTCCAGACCGACGCCGCGTCCGGATTCCAGACCGTCGCCCTGCCCTCGACCTTCGCGGGCGGCCTGCTGGCCTTCCAATGGTACGCCGACGGCGGTTCGGGCCTGGCGCTGTTCGACAACCTTGTCCTCCAGCAGAACCGCGCCCCCGAGGCCGACGGCTTCGCCGGCTCCGGCTCCGCCATCCAGACCTATATCGGCCACCTGACCGCCAGCGATCCCGACGGGCAGGCGCTGGTGTTCCAGGCCGTCGGCGACCTGCCGGAAGGCGTGACCCTTGACCCGGACGGCACGTTCTACGTCCAGCCGCTCGCCTCGGACGCCGAGCTGTCCACCGGCCAGAGCCGGACCGTGACGTTCCAGTTCCGCGTCAGCGACGGCGAGGCGTTCTCCGACGTCCAGACCGTGAGCTACACGCTGCAGGGCGTCACCGCCCCCGGCTTCGCCCAGTGCGGCACGGTCCATCCCGACTACCTGGTGGGCGCGGGCGGGGCCGACAGCCTGTGCGGCGACAACCAGAACGACACGCTGGAAGGCCGCGGGGGCGACGACATCCTGTGCGGCGACAACGGCCATGACCTCCTGCTCGGCGGAACGGGCCGCGACGTGCTGTTCGGCGGCAACGGCAAGGACACCCTTGTCGGCGGCGAAGGGAACGACACGCTCTCCGGCGAGAACGGCAACGACCTCTTCATCTTCGACGCCCGGTCCGGCGACGACGTGATCACCGACTTCGATCCCAAGAACGACCAGATCCGCTTCGACCCGGCGATGTTCGGCGCCGACAGCACCTTCGGCGGGGTCCTGAGCCACGCCACCCAGGTCGGGAAGGACGTCGTCATCGTCTACCAGGGCGAAGACGGGGCGCAGCACACCCTGACGCTGCTCAACCTCCTCAAGTCGTCGCTCAAGGACGGCGACTTCCTGTTCGGCTAACCGGCCGGTCTAGCAAGGGACGAGCCCATGCCGACGACCATCACGTTCGACAGCGTGCCTGACGGCGCGTTCAACAGCTACGAGGAGAGCGGCTTCCGCTTCTCCACGTCGACCAACGCCCCGGACTCGTTCTGGGGCGGCCTGAGCGTTTCCGACCTCGGCACCGGCGACTACATCTTCATCCACAACACCACGGACACCGCGACCGTCGAGAAGCTCGACGGCAAGGCGTTCGGCGTGAAGACGGTGCAACTGGACGGCTTTCGCTGGACGGGCTTCACGCCGGCGGGCGATCCGATCCCCGGCTCGTCCGCCGTCACCATCAACTTTATCGGCTACAAGAGCGACGGCTCCACCGTCACCTGGTCGTTCCAGACCGACGCATCCTCGGGCTTCCAGACGGCCAACCTGCCCGGCGCATTCAACGGCGGCCTGCTGGCCTTCCAGTGGTACGCCGAGGGCGGCTCGGGCCTGGCGCTGTTCGACAACCTGGTGATCCAGGAGAACCGCGCCCCGACGGCCCAGGGGTTCACGGGCTCAGGCAAGGCGGACGCCACCTTCATCGGCCACCTGACCGCAACCGATCCCGATGGCCAGGCCCTCACCTACAAGGCCGTGGGCGCCCTGCCAGAGGGCGTGACCCTCGATCCCGACGGAACGTTCTACGTCGAGCCCAAGGCGTCGGACCTCGACATCCCAGTTGGCTCGAAGCGCGTCGTCACGTTCCAGTACCAGGTCAGCGACGGCGAGGCGTCGTCGTCGGCTCAGACGGTCACCTTCACGATCAACGGCGTGGCGGCGCTGGGCAAGCGCATCTGCGGCGACTTCCGGTCCAACACCCTGAACGGCGACAGCGGCGCGGACACCATCAGCGGCGACTGGGGGAACGACACGGTCTCGGGCGGCCGCGGCGACGACAAGCTCTACGGCGACGCCGGAAACGACAGGCTCGAGGGCGGCGCGGGCAAGGACACGCTCGACGGCGGTTCGGGCAAGGACGTCCTGTCCGGCGGCGAGGGCGACGACCGGCTGGAGGGCGGGGACGGCGACGACGTCTTCGTGTTCGGCGAGACCTTCGGGAACGACGTCATCGTTGACTTCCAGTCGGGCAAGTGGGACTGCGACGACGGCTGCGACCGCGACGACCACGGATGGGGCTCCAACTCGGGTTGGGGCTGGCCCTGGAGCTGGGGCTCCGGCGGGAACAGCCGCGACGACGACCACCACCAGCACGGCCGGCGTTGCGAGTGGAAGGGGGGCGACGTGATCCAGATCTCGCCGGCCGCCGTCGGCGACTTCACCTCGCTCATGCAGCACGGCGTCCAGAAGTCGTTCGGCGTGGTCTTCACCTTCGACAACGGCAGCACGCTCACCCTGATGGGCGTGAAGCTGAGCTCGCTCGACGCCGAGGACTTCCTCTTCGCCTGAGCCGCGCATAGCATCCGTCCGGCAGGCTCCACCGTACCAGGGGAGTGGAGCCACACCGGAGACCGCCATGCACCGCCTCGCCGCCGCCGTCGCGCTCAGCGCGCTCGTCGCCACGCCCGCCCTCGCCGCGCTGAAGGCGGGCGATGTCGCGCCCGACTTCACCGCCCCGGGCTTCCAGGCCGGAAAGTCCCTCACCTTCTCGCTCGCCCAGGCGCGGAAGAAGGGGCCTGTGGTGCTCTATTTCTTCCCGGCCGCCGACACCAAGGGCTGCAACATCGAGGCGAAGATGTTCGCCGACGCCATGCCCGAGTTCGCCGCCCAGGGCGCGACGGTGATCGGCGTCACGGCCGGCAACCTCGACAAGCTGCAGCAGATCTCGGCCGACACCGACAAGTGCTCGGGCAAGTTCCCGGTGGCCGCCGATCCGGGCGCCAAGATCGCCAGGCAGTACGACGCGATCCTGGCCATGAAGCCCGACTGGTCCGACCGGACGTCCTATGTCATCGCGCCGAACGGCAAGATCCTGCACGTCTATTCGAAGATGGACCCCTCCGAACACGTCAGCGAGACGCTGGCGACCGTGAAGGCGTTCAAGACGGCAAAGAACTAGGCGGTCAGCGCGCGGGCGCCGTCTCGCACGCGATCTTCTTGCAGAGGCGGGCCTCCAGGTCCGCCTCGAGCTCCGGCGTCAGCGCCATCACCGCCGGCGTGGCCCGGGCCATGTAGGCCGGCATCTTCGCCATCAGCGACTGGCCGGCCGCGCTTTCGTAGTAGTTCACCGCCGCCTCCAGCTCGGCCTCGGTGAAGGTCTCGGCCAGCGCCGGCAGCATGGCGTCGATCATCTTCGGCGTCATGGCCCGGGTGGTCTCCTCCACGGCTTCGGCGTAGGCTGTCTTCAGTTCCGGATGAACCTGGGCGTTCAGGCGCTGGGCCAGCCGGTCCAGCATCATGGGCGCCATGTTGCCCATCATCGTGCCGACGGTGTTCTCCATGTGCAGCGCCTTCACGTAGCGCCGCGCGAGCTCCAACGAGCGCGCCGAGGGCTCGGCCGCCGCCGGCGCCGCCGCCAGGACCAGGGCCGCGCAGGCGGCCAGCGTCGTCTTGAACATGATCCGAATCCCCCTCGCCCGACTGCAACGGTCCTCCAAGCCCCCATAGCACGCAACCGCGAAATCCCTTGCTCTTCCGGGGGTTTTCGCCTATTTGCGCGCCTCTTCACGGAAGGCGGTCTCACGCGGAACGCGAATGGGCCGGGACACCCCCGGCCGCCGCGCTGAGAGCCATCGTTTCCGGCGGACCTTCCGCCGCCGGACGCGCCGCCCTCCCAACTGGAAGAAGGACATATGGCCCTCTACGAACACGTGGTCATTTCGCGGCAGGACATCTCGCCGCAACAGGCTGAAGCCCTGAACGACCAACTCAAGGCGCTCATCGAGCAAGGCGGCGGCTCCGTCGCCAAGATCGAATACTGGGGTCTGCGCAACCTCACCTATCGGATCAAGAAGAACCGCAAGGGTCACTATTCCCTCCTCGCCATCGACGCTCCGGCCGATGCGGTGAAGGAGATGGAACGCCAGCTGTCGATCAACGAAGACGTGCTGCGCTACATGACCGTGCGCGTGGACGAACTCGACCTCGAGCTCTCCCCGATCCTCGCCCGCCGCGATCGCGACCGCGAACGCCGCGACGACGCCCCGCAATTCTAGGAAAGGGAGGCTCTCGCATGTCCGAAGACACCTCCACGGCCCCGGCCGCTGCGGCCGGCGCTCCCGCCGGCGGCGCCCGCCGTCCGTTCTTCCGCCGCCGCAAGGTGTGCCCGTTCTCCGGCGCCAACGCCCCGAAGATCGACTACAAGGACGTCAAGCTCCTGCAGCGCTACGTTTCCGAGCGCGGCAAGATCGTGCCGTCGCGCATCACCGCGGTGTCCGCCAAGAAGCAGCGCGAACTGGCCAAGGCCATCAAGCGCGCCCGCTTCCTGGCGCTGCTCCCCTACGTCGTGAAGTAAGGGGGACGCACCGATGAAAGTCATTCTGCTCGAACGGCTGGAAGGCTGGGGCGGCCTCGGCGACGTCGTCAACGTCAAGGACGGCTACGCCCGCAACTTCCTCCTGCCCCGCCACAAGGCGCTCCGCGCCAACGCGGCGAACCTCAAGGTCTTCGAAGCCCAGCGCGCCGAGATCGAAGCCCGCAACGCCAAGGCCAAGGAAGCCGCGGCGAAGGCCGGCGAGAAGCTCGACGGCACGTCCTACATCCTGATCCGCCAGGCGGGCGAGTCCGGCCAGCTGTACGGCTCGGTCGCGGGCCGCGACGTGGCCGACGCGGTCAATGCCGAGGGCGGCAAGATCGAACGTTCGATGGTCGTGCTGGACAAGCCGATCAAGACGCTCGGCCTGCACGAGGTGAAGGTGCGGCTGCATTCGGAAGTGACGGTCACCGTCACCCTGAACATCGCCCGCAGCCAGGACGAAGCCGACCGCCAGGCGCGCGGCGAGAACGTGATCAGCTCGCAGTTCGAGGAAGAGCGTCTGGCCGCCGAAGAGGCCGCCGCCGACCTTCTCGAAGGCGGCGCGGGCCAACTGGCGACGGAATTCACCGAAGCCTGATCGCCCGTTCCGGGTAAGGCATGCGGCGCGGGAGGGCTCCTCCCGCGCCGTTTTGCCGCCGCTGTTGCAGATTTGTCATTTCCGTCAAAAGCAACGCTTCCTAGCTTCGTCTGACCAAGGCCCGATGCGGGATCCTCCGGTGGGCCAGAGGGGGCGAACGCATGAATTTCAAACACATCCTTTTCGCGGCCGCGTCGGTCGCAACCCTGTGGGCCGGCGGCGCCGCCGCCCAGACCTCCGGCGAGATCGAGGAAGTCATCGTCACCGGCACCCGCACGGAAGGCCGCACGCGACTTCAATCGCTGGCCCCGGTGGACGTGGTGAGCCAGGACGCGCTGACCCGCGCCGGCGTCACCGAGGTCAATCAGGCCCTGTCGGTCACCCTGCCGTCGTACAACTTCCCGCGGCCGGGCCTCGCCGACGGCACCGACACGGTCCGTCCGGCCACACTGCGGGGCCTCGCGCCCGACCAGACGCTGGTGCTGGTGAACTCCAAGCGCCGCCATTCCGCATCCCTGGTGAACGTGAACGGCACGGTCGGCCGCGGCTCCTCGGCCGTCGACCTCAACACCATTCCCTCGGCGATCGTGCAGTCGATCGAAGTCCTGCGCGACGGCGCCTCGGCCCAGTATGGCTCGGACGCCATCGCCGGCGTGCTGAACCTGCGTCTGCGCGAGGCCTCAAAGGGCGGCAATCTCACCGCCACCTACGGTGCACGCGTGACGACCGTCTCGACCCTGGTGGGCGCCACGCCCACCGGCGCCAACTGGACGGTGGCCGACAAGGCCAAGTACAACCGCACCGATGGCGAGACGATCAACCTCAACGGCTGGATCGGCCTGCCCCTGGGCGCCGACGGCTTCCTGACACTGGCGGGCGAGTATCTCGACCAGAACAAGACCATCCGCACCGCGCCCGACTGGCGCCAGCAGTATCCCCTGGTGAACGGCGCGTTCGACCCTCGCGAAGCGACCATCGACCGCTACAACGCCTGGTACGGTGAGCCTGATATCAAGCAGTACACCCTGTTCGCCAACGCCGGTTACGACGTCAGCGACGACGTCTCGCTGTACGGCTGGGCCAGCTACCAGAACCGGGATTCCACGTCGGCCGGATTCTTCCGCCGGGCTCTGGACGACCGCAACATCATCCAGATCTATCCGAACGGCTTCCTGCCGCTGATCAATCCGACCGTCGAGGACTTCTCCGTCGCGGGCGGGACCACGTGGAAGCTCGCCGGCTGGAACATGGACACCTCGCTGGTCTATGGCTCCAACAAGATGGACTTCACCATCCGCAACACGCTGAACCGGTCCATCGGGCCGACCAGCAAGACGGTCTTCGACGCGGGCGGATTCAAGTACGACCAGCTCGTCTTCAACACCTCGGCCGTGCGCCAGTTCGAAGTCGGCCTGGCCTCGCCGCTGAACGTGGCCGCGGGCGTCGAGGTCCGCCGCGAGGGCTATGAGATCTTCGCCGGCGAGCCGGACTCCTACCGCAACGGCGGCGTCCTGCTGAACGGCCAGCCGACGCCGTCCGGCGCCCAGGTGTTCCCGGGCTTCCGACCGGACAACGAGGTCGACAAGCACCGCCACTCGGTCGGCGCCTACCTCGACCTGGAAGCCAACCTGACCGAGCGCTTCCTGGCCTCGGCCGCGGTGCGGGCCGAAGACTACTCGGACTTCGGCTCGACGGTCACCGGCAAGCTCGCGGCCCGCTTCGACGTGACGGACGCCTTCGCGCTTCGCGCCTCGATCCAGAACGGCTTCCGCGCGCCGTCGCTGCAGCAGCAGTACTTCACCGCCACCTCGACCAACTTCATCAACGGCGTGCCGTTCGACATCACCACCTTCCCCGCCACCTCGCCGGTGGCGGCGGCGCTGGGCGCCCAGCCGCTCGACGCCGAGAAGTCGGTGAACTACGCCGTGGGCGCCGTCCTGCGGCTCGGCGACCTGAACATCACCATCGACGCCTACCGCATCGAGGTTGAGGACCGCATCGTCCTCTCCGAAAACCTGACGCAAACCAATGTCCGCAACTACCTGATTTCACAGGGCTTCGTGGGCATTGGCGGCGGCCGGTTCTTCATCAACGGCGTGGACACCACCACCAAGGGCGTGGATATCGTCGCCAACTACAAGCTGCGCACCGACACCGCCGGCGAGTTCAACTTCACGGCGGCGGCCAACTTCAACTCCACCGACGTGACCAAGGTGCCGACCACGGCCCAGCTCTCGGCCCTCAACCCGGCGCCGGTGCTGTTCGACCGCGTGAACGTGCTGACCTTCGAGGAGGGCACGCCCGACTCCAAGCTGTCGGGTTCGGTGGATTGGCAGATGGGGCCCTTCGGCGCCACCGTCCGGGCCACCCGCTACGGCTCGGTGCTCAGCCCCGGCACGACGGCCGCCCAGGACCTGAAGCTGGACTCGGCCACGTTGCTGGACCTCGAGGCGCGCTGGAGCGTGACCGAGCAGGTCCGTCTGACGCTGGGCGCGGACAATGTCTTCGACGAATATCCGACCAAGACGCCGGCGGCGCTCAACACAACCTCGAACACCCCGTTCTCGAACTACTCGCCGTTCGGGCGTTCGGGCCGCTACGTCTACGGCCGGGTGTCCTACTCTTGGTGATCGCCTGACGCCTGAGCGTCGGACAGCTTACGGCGCGGGGCCTTCGCCCCGCGCCGTTTTGCTTCTAGACTTCGGCCATGACGCGGAGTGTTCGTCTCGGCCGCTGTCTGTGCGGCGCCGTCCGGTTCGAGGCCCAGGGCCGCGCCAAGTGGACCGGCTGGCGCACTGCGAGAGCTGCGGCCGGCGCACGGACGCGCCCGTGTCGGCCTTCGGCGCGGCGCGACTCCCCTGGGTCCAGGTGACGTCGCCCTGAGGCGCGGCGAAGCTTCCATCCACAGGTTCAGAAAACTCCTGGGGACGACAGCCGGCCGCGACACCTCGCCCGATGATCGCCGGCGTCCGTCCCGCTATCGATAGCTGCATGTCGATCGTCCCCACCCTCGATCTGCGGCCCGTCTCGCAGGACGTGGCCATCACCCACGCCCCCGCGAACATCGAGGCCGAGCAGGCGCTGCTGGGCGCCCTTCTGTTCGACAACGCGGCCTTCGAGCGCCTGGGCGACAACCTCCAGGCCCGGCACTTCTTCGAGCCCTTCCACCAGCGGCTCTACGCCGCCATCGAAACCCACATCCGCAAGGGCCAGCTCGCCGAGCCCATCCTGCTGGCCGAGCAGTTCGCCCGCGATCCGGCCTTCGAGGAGCTGGGCGGTGTCCGCTACCTGGCCGACCTCGTGGACCGCGCCCCGCCGGCCGCCAATGCTCCGGACTACGCGCGGGCGATCTACGACCTGGCGCTGCGCCGGGACCTCATCCGCATCGGCGGCGAGATCGCGGCCCAGGCCCAGGCCGGCGATGCCGAACTCAACGCCCAGGAGCAGATCGAGGCCGCCGAGCAGCAGCTCTACCAACTGGCCGAGACCGGCGGCGTCTCCCAGGGCTTCGTGGCCTTCTCCGACGCCCTGCAGGGCGCCCTGGCCATGGCCGCCGAGGCCCACAGCCGCGACGGCGGCCTCGCGGGCCTTTCCACGGGCCTCATCGACCTCGACCGGAAGATCGGCGGCATGCACCCGTCCGACCTGATGATCCTGGCCGCCCGCCCCTCGATGGGGAAGACGTCGCTGGCCTGCAACATCGCCTTCGACGTGGCCCGCAACTACGCCTGGGAGCCTCAGCCGGACGGATCGAGGAAGACGGTCCGCGGCGGCGTGGTGGCGTTCTTCTCGCTGGAAATGAGCGCCGAGCAACTCGCCATGCGCCTGCTGGCGGAGGCCTCGGGCGTCTCGGGCGACCGGCTCCGCAAGGGCGAGATCGACGCGATGGAGTTCGGCCGCGTCCGCGACGCGGCCATGGAGATCCAGGAGGCCCCCCTCTACATCGACGCCACCGGCGGCATCACGCTGGCCAAGCTCACCGCCCGGGCCCGCCGCCTGAAGCGGATGGTCGGCCTCGACCTCATCATCATCGACTACCTGCAGCTCATCACGACCGGAGCCGGCGGCCCCGACAACCGGGTGCAGGAGGTCTCCATGATCACCCAGGGCCTGAAGGCGCTGGCCAAGGAGCTGAACGTGCCGGTCCTGGCGCTCAGCCAGCTCAGCCGGCAGGTCGAGAACCGGGAGGACAAGAAGCCCCAGCTTTCCGACCTGCGGGAATCCGGTTCGATCGAACAGGACGCCGACATGGTCATGTTCGTGTACCGCGAGGAGTACTACCTCAGCCGCCTGGAGCCCCGGGAAGGCACCGAGGAGCATTTCAAGTGGCAGGAGCAGATGGACCAGGTGCAGGGCCTGGCCGAACTCATCATCGGCAAGCAGCGCCACGGCCCCATCGGCACGGTGAAGCTGTCGTTCAACTCCGACACGACCAAGTTCGGCAACCTGGCCCAGTCCGGCCGTTACGATCCCCACTAGATGCCTGACCCCACCCGGGCCCGCCTGACGATCGACCTCGACGCCCTGGCCCACAACTTCGCCGTCCTGCGGGCCGAGGCGCCGGGGACCGAGGCCGCGCCCGTGGTGAAGTCGGACGGCTACGGCCTGGGCGCAGGCCCGGTGGCGCGGCGCCTCTGGGCCGAGGGCGCGCGCGCCTTCTTCGTCGCCCGCCTGGACGAGGGTGAGACGCTGCGGGCGGCGCTGGGCGCCGACAGGCCGGCCGCCATCTACGTCCTGGACGGCCTCTTGACCGGGACCGCGCCCCGGTTCGACGCCGCAGGCCTCACGCCCGTGCTCTCCACCCTGCCCCAGGTCTCGGCCGCCACGGCCTGGGCCGCCGCCACGGGGCCCAAGCAGGTCGTCCTGCACGTCGACACCGGCATGAACCGCCAGGGTCTGACATTCGCCGAGGCCCGCGCGCTGGCCGATGCGCCGGGGGCCTTGCGCGGCCTCGAGGTCGTCCTGTTGATGAGCCACCTGGGCTCGGCCTCGGAGCCCGAGGACCCGCGCAGCGCCCGCCAGCTCGAGGCTTTTCAGGCGGCCCGGGCCCTGCTTCCCGGGGCGCGCGCCAGCCTGGCGGCTTCAGCCGGCGTCTTCCTGGGGCCCGGCTACCACGGCGACGTGATCCGGCCGGGCGTCAGCCTGTATGGCGGCGGTCCGCTGGAGCGGCCGGACGGGCGCCTGAAGGCCGTGGCGACGCTAAGCGCCCCGATCGTGGACATCCGCAACCTCAAGCCGGGAGATCGGGTCGGCTACGGCGAGGCCTTCACGGCGGAACGCCCGACCCGCGTGGCCGTCGTGGCGGCCGGCTACACCGACGGGATCATCCGCGCAGCCAAGGGACGCGCCCACGCCTGGTGCGCCGGCGCCCTGCGCCGCATCCTCGTCGTCACCATGGACCTGCTGGTGGTCGAACTGGACGACGCGCACGTCGCCATCGGCGAGCATGTGGAGCTGATCGGGCCGCATGCCCTGCTCGACGACCTGGCCGAGGCCGCCGGCACCGTCGCCCACGAGATTCTGGTGCGCCTCAGTCCCCGCGCGGAGCGGGTCTACCTAGGCGAGCGCTAAGGGGCCACGAACCGCGCCACGAGCCAGACGCAGACCAGCGTCAGGCCGTAGCCGGCCACGGCCTTGGCCAGGACCGCCACCGGGCTCTGACGCAGGCCCACCTCCGCCAGACGGAAGCCGAACACCAGGCTGCCGAGCGCGCCGCAGGCGGCGGGGATGGCCGCGAGCGGCGCCACATGGCGAGCCATCAGCTCGCGCGCGTCGGCCGGCTCGTCCGCCACGACGTCCCACGTCCGCGCGGGCCGCACGAGCATCGTCCCGGCCCTCGCCGCCAGCCCCGGCGCCATTCCCCCCTCCGGTCAGCTCCCGTCCCCTGGTTAGCACAGGCGCCGCCATCGGCCAGACCCCGCCGCATCGGTCGGCTAGACTTGGAGCCCATCGAATCAGGAGGATGCCTTGGCCCGCGACGGCGCCGTCTATGCCTGCCAGTCCTGCGGGGCCGTGCAGACGCGCTGGTCCGGCCAGTGCCCCGCCTGCGGCGCCTGGAACACCCTGGTCGAGGAACTGACCAGCCGCCCGCCCGGCGCTCTGAAGCCGTCCAAGGCCACGCGGGCGCGCGGCCTGACGTTCTCGGGGCTGGAGGACGCCACGCCGGCCCCGCCCCGCATCGCCACGGGAGTCGAGGAGTTCGACCGCGTCTGCGGCGGCGGCGTGGTGCCGGGCTCGGCCATCCTGCTGGGCGGCGATCCCGGCGTCGGCAAGTCCACCCTCCTGCTACAGGTCGCCGCCAGCGCCGCCCGCCGCGGGGCGCGCTGCGCCTATATCTCGGGCGAGGAGGCCGTCGAGCAGGTCCGCGGCCGCGCCCAGCGCATGGGCCTGGCCGACGCGCCGGTGAAGCTCGCCGCCGAGACCAGCCTAAGGGCCATCGTCGACGGCCTGAAGGCCGAGGACTTCGATCTCGTCGTCATCGATTCCATCCAGACGCTGTGGAGCGACGCCCACGAGGCGGGCCCCGGCTCGGTCACCCAGGTCCGTGCGGCCGCCGGCGAACTGGTGCGCCTGGCCAAGAAGCGAGGCCTGGCCGTCCTCCTCGTCGGCCACGTGACCAAGGAAGGAACCATCGCCGGCCCCCGCGTGGTCGAGCACATGGTGGACGCCGTCTTCGCCTTCGAGGGCGAGCGCGGCTATCCGTTCCGCATCCTGCGCGGGGCCAAGAACCGCTTTGGGGCCACCGACGAGATCGGCGTCTTCGAGATGAACGACGTGGGCCTGGCCGAGGTGAAGAACCCGTCGGCCCTGTTCCTCAACACCTCGGGCGAGCGGGCGGCCGGCGCGGTGGTGTTCGCCGGCATCGAGGGCTCGCGGCCCGTGCTGGTGGAAATCCAGGCCCTCGTGGCGCCTTCGGCCTACGGTACGCCCCGCCGCGCGGTGGTCGGCTGGGACTCCGGACGCCTGGCCATGGTGCT
Organism: Phenylobacterium sp.; assembly: GCF_046463815.1. Classification (GTDB taxonomy): domain Bacteria; phylum Pseudomonadota; class Alphaproteobacteria; order Caulobacterales; family Caulobacteraceae; genus Phenylobacterium. The sequence continues at coordinate 64,739 of NZ_JBKBRO010000020.1, forward strand.
GGCGGTGCTCGAGGCGCGTTGCGGCCTTGGTTTTGGAGACCGCGACGTCTATCTGAACGTCGCGGGCGGGCTTCGCATCACCGAGCCCGCCGCCGACCTCGCCGCCGCCGCGGCGCTCGCCTCCTCCGCCTTCGACCAGGCGCTGCCGCAGGACTGCGTGGTCTTCGGCGAGATCAGCTTGTCGGGCGAGGTGCGCTCGGTCAGCCGCATGGACGCGCGCCTGAAGGAAGCCGCCAAGCTGGGCTTCCGGCGCGCGCTCGGCCCGGCCGACCTGGAGGCCACCGGCGGCATGAGATTCACCGGCGTCAGCCGCCTGGGCGACGCCATCCGCCGCATCCACGAGGCGGACTGGGACCAACGGACGTGACGCAGTTCGATTTCATCGTCCTGGGCCTGCTGCTGCTCTCCGCGGCCGTCGGCTTCGCCCGCGGCGCCGTGCGCGAGGTCGCCGCCCTGGTGGCGCTGATCGCGGCCGCGGCCCTGGCGATCTTCGGCCTGCCCTGGTCGGCGCCCATCGTACGCGGGGTGGTGAGCCCGCCCTGGCTGGGGACGGCGGCGGCCCTGGTCCTGGTGTTCGGCGTGACCTACGTGCTGCTGCGTCTGATCGGCGCAGTCCTTGCGCGGCGGGTCCAGGATGCCGACGTGCTGGGCGCTTTGGACCGCTCGGTCGGCCTCCTGATCGGGCTGGGGCGGGGTCTGCTGGTGCTGGGCGCGCTGTTCCTGATGTTCAACGCCGCCACGCCCGCCGACCTGCGTCCGAAGTGGATCGTCGGGGCCACGACCTGGCCGCTGGCGGGCAACATGGGCCGTCTCCTGGAAGCGCTCGCGCCCCAGGGCCTGGATATCGCCGAGCGCCTGAAACCGGCCTTCGACCGCGCCGTGGGGAACGGGTCAGGTGACAGATCGGTGACGGACGGGTACGACGCGCCGCGAAAAGGCGGAACGGGCGACGTGGTGGAGAAGTCTCGATGATCCGGTCGTTTGAGCGATGGTCCCCTCCGGTCCGCGACCCCGACGACGACACGCCCCGCCTGGAGTGCGGCGTCTTCGGCGTCTTCGACGTCGAATCCGCGTCGGGCCTCACGGCGCTGGGCCTCCACGCTCTCCAGCACCGCGGGCAGGAAGCCTGCGGCATCGCCTCCTTCGACGGCCAGCGCTTCCACACCGAACGCCACATGGGCCACGTGGGCGACGCCTTCGGGGGCGGCGACCTGCATGAACGGCTCCCCGGGCAGTCCGCCATCGGCCACACCCGCTACTCCACCGCCGGCGGCAGCTTCATCCGCAACGTCCAGCCGATGTTCGCCGACCTCGAGGCCGGCGGCGTGGCCCTCGCCCACAACGGCAACCTGACCAACTTCCTGACGCTGCGCGAGCGACTGGTCTCGGAAGGCGCGATCTTCCAGTCCACCTCGGATTCCGAGGTGATCCTCCACCTCATCGCCCGCTCGCGGAAGACCAAGCTCGTCGACCGGTTCATCGACGCGCTGCAGCAGATCGAGGGCGGCTACGCCCTGGTGGCGCTCACCAACAAGAAGCTGATCGGGGTCCGCGATCCCCTGGGCATCCGCCCGCTCGTGCTGGGCGACCTCGACGGCAAGGCGGTGCTGGCCTCCGAGACCTGCGCCCTCGACATGGTGGGCGCCAAGTTCGTCCGCGACGTCGAGCACGGCGAGATGATCGTCATCGACCAGGACGGCGTCGAAAGCCTGAAGCCCTTCCCGGCCATGCAGGCCCGGCCCTGCATCTTCGAATACGTCTATTTCGCCCGTCCCGATTCTGTCGTGAACGGCCGATCGGTCTATGAGGTGCGCAAGCGGATGGGCCGTCGCCTGGCCCAGGAGACTCCCGCCGACGTGGACGTGGTCGTCCCGGTGCCGGACTCCGGCGTGCCGGCGGCCCTCGGCTTCGCCCAGGAGGCGGGCCTGCCCTTCGAGATGGGCATCATCCGCAACCACTACGTCGGCCGAACCTTCATCGAGCCCACCCAGGGCCAGCGCGAGATGGGCGTGCGCATGAAACTCGCGCCGAACCGCGCGGTCCTGGCCGGCAAGCGGGTGCTGCTGGTGGACGATTCCATCGTGCGCGGCACCAACTCGATCCGCGTAGTGCGCATGGTCCGCGAGGCGGGCGCCAAGGAGGTCCACCTCCGCTCGGCCTCCCCGCCCATCATGTGGCCCGACTACTACGGCATTGACATGCCCGACCGGGAGAAGCTGCTGGCGGCCAACCACTCGGTCGAGGAGATCGCCAAGATCCTCAACGTCGACTCCATGGGCTATCTGTCGGTTGACGGGCTCTACGGCGCCATGGACGCCGTGCGCGACCCGGCTAACCCCCAGTTCACCGACCACTACTTCACCGGCGAATACCCGACTCGCCTGCTCGACCGCGAGATCGCCGAGGGCCGCAACCAGGCGGTGGAGCGCCAGCTCTCGTTCCTGGTCGACGCGTGACCGCGCCCCGGCAGGGCTTCAGGCTGAACCTGAGGCCCGACGGGTACCTGATCCTCATCCTGCTGATGGCCGTGGCCGCCATGGTCGCGCCGGCGCGCGGCGACTGGGCCACCGGCTTCGGCTGGGCGACCAGGATCGCCATCGCCGTCGTCTTCTTCCTGCACGGCGCGCGGCTCTCGCGCGAGGCCGTGGTGCGCGGCCTCACGCATTGGCGGCTGCACGTTCTGGTGCTGGCCTGCACCTTCGCCCTCTTCCCCGCGCTCACCTGGGCCCTTTCGCAGCTTCCGGCCTGGATCACGCCGCCCGAGCTCGCGGCCGGGATCGTTTTCCTGGGCTGCCTGCCCTCCACCATCCAGTCGTCCATCGGCTTCACCGCGATCGCCCGGGGCAACGTGGCCGCCGCCATCGCCGCGGCCTCGGCCTCCAACCTGCTGGGCGTGGCGCTCACGCCGCTGCTGGCGGGCCTCCTGCTGCACGCCGAGGGCGCCGTCTCGGCCCAGTCGGTCCAGGCCATCGTCCTGCAGCTTCTGGCCCCCTTCCTGGCGGGCCAGGTCCTGCGGCCCTGGATCGGCGGCTGGGTTGCGGCCCGCGCCAAGGTCCTGTCGCGTCTCGACCGGGGCTCGATCCTGCTGGTGGTCTACACGGCCTTCTCGGGCGCGGTCGTGGAAGGCGTGTGGAGCCGACTGGGCGCGCTCGACCTCCTGCGCCTCCTCGTCCTCTGCGCCGTGCTGCTGGCCGCCATCCTCGCCATCACCGTCTTCGCGGCCCGGTCCCTGGGCTTCGACAAGGCCGACGAGATCGCCATCGTCTTCTGCGGCTCGAAGAAGTCCCTGGCCAGCGGCGCGCCGATGGCGGCCGCCATCTTCCCCGCCGCCGCGGCCGGGATCGCCATGATCCCGCTCCTGCTCTTCCACCAGATGCAGCTCATGGCCTGCGCCGCCATCGCCCAGCGCTATGCGAGGCGGCCTGACACGGACGCGGTTAGCGGCTAGAGAGCCGCCCATGTCCGACCTGCCCCTTTCCGCCCCCCCTCTTTCTGGCCGCATCGCCCTCGTCACCGGCGCCAGCCGCGGCATCGGCCGCGCGTCCGCCATCGCGCTCGCCCAGGCCGGCGCCCATGTCGTCGCCGTGGCCCGCACGCAAGGGGGGCTGGAGGAGCTGGACGACGAGATCCGGGCGGCCACCGGCAGGTCCGCCACCCTGGTCCCCATGGACATCGCCGAGGACGGCGCCCTCGATCAGCTGGGCCTCGCCATCCACCAGCGGTTCGGCCGTCTCGACGTCCTGGTCCACGCCGCCGCCATCCTGGGCTCGCTGACACCCGTCTCGCACATCGAGCCCAAGCACTGGGACCGGGTGATGGCGGTGAACCTGACCGCCTCGTACCGCCTGATCCGCAGCGTGGAGCAGCTCCTGAAAGCCTCGGAGCATCCCCGGGCCATCTTCCTGACCACGGGTCGGGTCGCCCGCCCGAAGGCGTTCTGGGGTTCCTACGGCGCGTCGAAGGCCGCCCTTGAGAACCTGGTGCGCACCTGGGCCGACGAGCTGGAGCACACCAAGGTCCGCGCCGTGCTCCTCGATCCCGGCGCCATGCGCACGCGGATGCGCGCCGAGGCCATGCCGGGCGAGGACCCGATGACCCTGCCCGATCCGTCCGAGATCGGGCCGCTGATCGTGGAACTGGCCCAGGCCGACCTGGGCCTGCCGAACGCTAACGTGGTGTTCGGCGAGTGGAAGACGGCCGGGAAGCTCGCTTCGGCTTGACGCCCGGCCGGGCCAGCTTGGCCGCCCGTCCTCGCGGCGCGCCCGCCTTGGGCTTCGGCTTGCCCGGCTTTTTCGGCTTCGGCCGCTCGGCCGCGCCGGCTTCGGCCTTGGCGGCCGCTTCCCGGCGAGTCCTGGCCGCGAGACCGGTCTTGGCCGCCGAGGGCTGAGCGCGGGTCGGGCCCGAGCCGCTCTTCTCCTCGCCCTCGGCGAAGGGATTCTTGTTCGACTTCACCGTCAGCCGGATCGGCACGCCCGGCAGGTCGAAGCTCTCGCGCAGCGAATTGACCAGATAGCGCCGGTAGTGGTCCGGGAGCTGGTCGGCGCGGCTGGCGAACAGCACGAAGGTCGGCGGCCGGGCCTTGGTCTGGGCCATGTACTTGGGCTTCACGCGGCGGCCGTTCACCGCCGGCGGCGGATGGCGCTCGACAGCCATGCGCAGCCAGTCGTTCAGGTCCCGGGTCTTCACCTTGGTCGACCAGTCGCCGTGGGCCTTCAGCACGGCGGGCATCAGCCGCTCCAGGCCCCGGCCCGTCTCGGCCGACAGCGCCACGATGGGCGAGCCCTTGACCTGCGGCAGCAGACGGTGGGCCTCCTCGACGATCTCGGACAGCCTGGCCTGCTGATCCTCTATGAGGTCCCACTTGGCCAGCACGAACACCAGCGCCCGGCCCTCGCGCTCCACCAGGTCGGCGATCTGCAGGTCCTGGATCTCGAACGGATGGGTGGCGTCCATGACAAGCAGCACCACCTCGGCGAAGGTGATCGCCCGTATGGTGTCGTGGGTGGAGAGCTTCTCCAGCTTCTCCTGCACCTTGGCCTTGCGCCGGAGCCCCGCGGTGTCGACCAGCCGGACGCGGCGGCCGTCCCACTCCCAGTCCACCGGGATGGCGTCGCGGGTGATGCCGGCCTCCGGACCGGTCAGCAGGCGATCCTCGCCGATCAGGCGGTTGACCAGGGTCGACTTGCCGGCGTTGGGACGCCCTACGATGGCGATGCGGATCGGCTTGCCCGGATCGTCCTCCTCGTCCTCCTCCAGTTCCTCCTCGTCGGCCGCGTGGGCGGCGACGGCGGCGTAGAGGTCGGCCATGCCCTCGCCGTGCTCGGCCGAGATCGGCACGGGCTCGCCCAGGCCCAGGCTCCAGGCGTCGAGGATGCCCGCGTCGCCCTGCCGGCCCTCGGCCTTGTTGGCCGCGAGCACGACGGGCTTGTCCCGCTTGCGCAGGATCTCGGCGAAGATGCGGTCGGCCGGCGTGACGCCCTCGCGGGCGTCGATGACGAACAGCGCCACGTCGCACTCGTCGACCGCGCGTTCGGTCTGGTTGCGCATGCGCGCTTCCAGGCTCTCGTCGGTGACGTCCTCGAAGCCCGCGGTGTCGATCAGCTCCAGGTCGATGTCGCCGATGCGGCCCGTGCCGAAGCGGCGGTCGCGCGTGACCCCCGGCCGGTCGTCCACGATGGCGAGCTTGCGCCCCGCCAGCCGGTTGAACAGCGTGGACTTGCCCACATTGGGGCGACCGACGATCGCGAGCTTCAGCGCCATGACGTCAGCCTATACGCGGCTTCTCAGCGCAGCGCGATCAGCGTGGCTTCTTCCGTGACCACATAGATGGTGTCGCCCATGGCGATCGGCGCGAGGGTCGCGGGCGCGCCCAGGCCCATGCGGCGTTCGATCTCGCCGGTCTTGGCGTTCAGGGCCACGAGTTCACCCGTCTGGCCGACGAGGATCAGGCGGTTGTTCGAGAGCAGCGGGCTCGACCAGGCCGGACGCATGACCTTGCTGCCGCCGATGCCGAAGAAGCCGCCCTTCTTCTTGCCCTTGAAGCCGGCGTTGAGGTCGCGGATCCAGTAGATCTGGCCGGTCTCGCGCGAGGCGCAGATGACTTCGCCCGCCTTCGACACGGCATAGACCACGTCCCCCGCCGGCAGCGGCGAGGTGATGCCCACCACGGGCAGGCTCCAGCGGGCCTGGCCGGTGCGCAGATCGATGGCCGCGAACACGCCGGAGTGGCTGATGGCGAAGACGTCGCCCTGGTAGACCACCGGACGGCCGGGGATGTCCCGGATCTCGGAGAGCGCGCTGGTGCGGCTGGCCCGCGAGAGCGCCTCGTTCCACAGGTCGTTGCCGTTGGCGGCGCGCAGGGCCACGAGTTCGCCCGAGCCGAAGCCGGCGACCACGGTGTCGCCAGAGACGGCCGGGCTGCCGGCCTTCAGGATGCGGGCGGGTTCGGCCAGAGCCTGGTAGGTCCAGGACGGCGTGCCGGTGGCCACGTCGAAAGTCAGCAGGCTGTTGTCCAGCGCCACCACCATTACCCGGCCGGCGGCCACGGTGGGGGCGGCGTGGATAGCCTCGCCGGTGCGCGTGCGCCAGCCAATCGCGCCGGTGTTGGCGTCGAGCTGCACCACCTGGCGCCAGCCGGACGAGGCGTAGAGCTTGCCGTCGGCGTAGGCGAGGCCGCCGCCGAAGGCGAGCTTGTCGCGCTTGTTGTCGCCGGGATTGAGGTTGGTCCGCCAGACCTGCGCGCCCGTGCGGGCGTCCTGGGCCGACACGCGGCCGTCGGCGTCCATGACGAACACCTTGCCGTCGGCGGCCACCGGCGGGGCGGTGATGTAGCGGCCGCGGCTGTTGCCGTCGCCGAAGCCCTTGCGCCAGGCGATGGCGAGATTCGGGGCGGCGTCCACGTGATCCACCGACTGCTCGGGCGTGCCGCCGGGCAGCGGCCAGGCGGCCACGGTCGTGGGCATGGGCAGCGAGAAGTCGACGCCCTTCAGGCTCTCGGCCGGCTCCAGGCGCTGGTCAGCCGGCACGATGGAGATGCGCTGGCCTTCGCCGGCGGTTTCCTGCGGCCCGTCGCTCTTGCGATCGAAGGGATTGAGCCGGCCGATCGTCGAGCATCCGCTCGCGCCCAGCGCGGCGATCAGGGCGACGGCCAGGAGGGTGTTGCGGCGCGACGTCATTGCGGTCCGTTGGCTTGCGGTTGGGCGGGGCCTTGCGGACCGAGCACGGCGCCCGGCGGCACGACCATGGGCGGCGGCAGGGCCATGGGCGGCGGCAGGGCCATGGCGGCCTTGACGACCGCCGGCAGGGCCTTGGCCGATCCGGAATCGATGAGGGCCGTGGCGGCCCGGGCCCGCTCGCGCACCCCTTCGGGGGCGTCGAGCATCTGCTGGATCACGGTGAAGTCGCCGCGGGCTCCGGCCGTGTCGCCCGCCATCAGCTTGGCGACGGCGAGGGCCTCGCGGGCCTGCACCCGATAGGGGCGGTCTTGTTTCGTCAGCGGCGTCAAACGCGCCTCCAGGTCCTTGTAGGGAGCCGTGTCGAGCAAGGCGAAGGCGGATTTGAGGCGCGCCGTATCGCCGATCAGTTCGTCCGGCGCGGCCTCGGCGGCCTGGTCGAACAGCTTCACGGCCTCCTCGGTCTTGTTCTCGCGGAGCTGGAGCGCGCCGAGCTGCATCAGGGCCAGGGACTTGTAGCCCGCGGCCTGCGACTTCGAGACGTCGGTCCAGAGCTGCCGGGCCTTGGCCAAGTCGCCGCCGATGAAGGCCTCGCCCGCCGCCTGGTACTGTTCGGAAGCGGTGGCGACAGCGCGCGAACGCCAGGCGTCCCAGCCCCAATAGGCCAGGGCCGCGATCAGGGCCGCGGCCGCCACGGCCAGCAGCCACGGCAGGGCCTTGCGCGCGAGCGCCTGGTACCGGTCGGAGCGAAGCTGCTCCTCGACCTCTTCGAACAGATCCGTCACGTGAAGGGGACTCCGGACTCTCTTGGTCAGCCGTCTGGCGGAGCCGGGAACCTATAGCGCGCCGCAGCCAGCCGCAATCTACCCAGCTTTAGCGAAATAGATCTCGGCGGGGCCGGGAAAGCGCCGGGCCCGGACATCGTCGGCGTAGGCCGCCACCGCCTTGCTGATCTCGCCGCGCAGGTCGGCGTAGCGGCGGACGAACTTGGGCGTCCAGTCGAACAGGCCCAGCATGTCGTCGGTCACCAGGATCTGGCCGTCGCAGCCGGCCGAGGCGCCGATGCCGATGGTGGGAATCTCGACCGCCTCGGTGATCTCGCGCGCCAGTCCCTCGGCTACGCCCTCGACGACGATGGCGAAGGCGCCCGCCGCCGCGGCCGCGCTGGCTTCCTCGAGGATGCGACTGCGCTCGGCTTCGGTCCGGCCCTTGGCCTTGAACCCGCCATCCACCAGGGTCGCCTGCGGCCTCAGGCCCACATGGCCCATCACCGGGATGCCGCGCTTCACCAGATACTCGATGGTCGCGTTGATCGTCGGTCCCGATTCGACCTTCACGGCCTGGGCGCCGGTCTCCTTCATCACCCGGGCGGCGTTGTCGTAGGCGACCTCGGGCGCGCCCTCGTACGAGCCGAAGGGCATGTCGACGACCACCATGGCCCTGCGCGAGCCGCGCATCACCGCCTGGCCGTGCAGGATCATCATCTCCAGCGTCACGCCCACCGTGTTCGGCAGGCCGTGGACCACCATGCCCACGGAGTCGCCCACCAGCAGCAGGTCGCAATGGTCGTCCAGCAGTTCGGCCACGGGCGCGGTATAGGCCGTCAGGCACACGATGGGCGTCTTGCCCTTGCGCGCCGCGATGTCCGGCGCGGCGATGCGGCGGACCGTCTCCTGCCGTTGGCTGGACACCTCAGATCTCCTCGATCACACGCGACAGGGCGAAGCCCAGGGTCAGCACCGCGAGCCCCGCGGCGACCCAGATCCCGACACCGCCGGACAGCGCCGTCATGAGTTCGGCGCCAGGCGCTACCTGCGCCAGGCTGACCGACAGCGCGCGCGCGGACTCCTCGGCGTTCTCCACGCGCTGGAACAGGTTGGAGAGCACGAGTTGGCTCGCGCCGATCACGCCGCCCACGACGCCCGCGGCGCCGATCAGCCAGCGGCGGGCCTGCCAGCCGCGGCTCAGCCTGCGTTCGACGCCGTTCGCGAAGGCGACGCAGTCGGGGAGTTCGGGAGCCTCGGCGAAAAGGCGCTCGAGCCGGCGCTCGAAATCGGTCTCAGCCATTGCCGCGCCTCCCTTCCAGAGCGGCGCCCTCAGCCGGCGCCAGTCGCGCTCTGAGCTTATCCAGACCACGTTTGACATGGGATTTGACCGTTCCAAGCGGCAGGTTCAAGGCCTCGGCCGCTTCCGCGTGAGACAGACCCGCGCCAAAGCACAGCGAAACGCAGAGGCGCTCGGCCTTCGACAGCGCCTTCAGCGCCTCGTCCAGGTCGATGCGGCCGTCGGCGTCGCTCCGCCGCACCTCGCCCTCCTCATCGCCCCCCTCCTGCGCGAGTTCGGTCAGGCGCCGCTCGCGTTGCAGCCGGCGCAGGTACAGGCGCGCAGCGATCCGCTTCACCCAGGCGACGAACGTCCCCTCGCCCCGGAACTCGGTGATCCGCTGGAACGCCGTCAGGAAGGCGTCCTGCGCCACGTCGTCGGCTTCCGCGGCCTGGGCGCCCATCCGGCGCAGCAGGTATCGCACGGCCGAGCCGTGGCGGCGCGCAAGCTCCCCGAAGGCGCGCCCCTCGCCGGTCGCGGCGTAAGAGCAGAGCTCGACGTCGTGCAAGCTGGCGAAGCTCGATGGTTTCGTGGCCGACATGGCCGATTTCCCCCGTCGGGAGGGTTCAGGACTTCGGCTTGTTGATCAGGCCGAGGATGACGAAGGCGGCCCCGATGAACCCGGGGAAGGCGGACAGCCCGATGAACCAGTAGCTCGCGTCCGGCTCCTCGAAGCCGACGATCAGCCCCAGGGCCACGAGGCCGGCGGCGACGCCGATCCAGATGATGCCGGTGCGCAGGTCCCGCTGCGGCGATGGCGGCAGGCCGGGGGCGCGGACGTTGCTCGACATGGCGTCGACGACGTCGGTGGGCAGGGGCTGGCCCTTCTCGATGGCCGCCCGCAGGGTCTCGGCCATCCGCTGGCGTTCCAGGCTGCGGAAGTAGCGCGGAACGATGACGATGGCGGCGATCATCGCGAAGAACGCGATGGGAACCAGGATTTCCATGGAGTTTGTCTCCCCTCCAGTTTGGAAGCGGGCGGATTGGCCCGTTTCTGCATCCAAGAGACCTGGGCGCCTCCCGACAGATGCAATTCAGCCTATGAAAAGTTGGTCATGATTCCAGGCCGAGGGCCGCGCGCGGACGCCCGCCGAGGATCGCCAGCGCCCCGGCGGCCAGCGCCAGCGCCGCCGCCGTCGGCGCAAGGCCCCGCGACATCGCCACCAGCGTCGGCTCCAGCACGGGCCACAACGCCCACAGGGCCAGGGCGCCCACGAACGCCGCACCCGACAGGACCGCCACGTCCGCCAGCAGTTCGCGCCGCATCACGGCCGCCATCACCTCGGCCGAGAAGGCCGGGTCGCGGGCCGGCGGTTCGTCCAGCGCGAACAGCGCCCTCAACCGGTCGTCAGCCTCGTTCATCCGCACCTCGCAACGCCTGCAAGAGCCGCGTCCGGCCCCTTGCCACATGACTCTTCACCGTCCCCAGCGGCAGTCCCAGGGTCTCGGCCGCCTCGGCGTGGCTGAAATCGGCGGCCAGGCACAGCGCGACGCAGGCGCGTTGTTCGGACGGCAGCATGGCCATCGCGCCCTCCAACGCAAGCCGCTCGTCCGCCATCGGACGGTTCGCCTGCGCGCCGCCCGACCCGTGGTCGGCTTCGTAGCGCGCCTCGCGGGCCCTGTCGCGGGCGTGGCTCCGCCGCGCGGACAGGTGCTTGCGGTAGCCGATGCCGCACAACCACGCCCGCACGCTGCGCCCCGACGTCAGCCGGCCGATCTCCGACCAGGCCGTCAGGAAGGTCTCCTGGGCCAGGTCGTCGGCGCTCGCCCAGTCGCCGCACGTTCGCCGCAGGAAGGCCCGCAGCGCCTGCTGATGGCGCTCGACCAGGCGCGCGAAGGCGGCGGTCGACCCGGCCTGGGCGTCCGCCACCAGCGCCTCGTCGAGGCCGTCGGGGCTCATCGCCCCCGGAACGCCGAACTGAGGACGGCCACGACCAGGTGTCCCGCCGCCACGCAGGTCAGGATGATCGCCACCAGGCGGAACGGCGCCTCGACGCCCGGGAGGTCGGCGTATTCCGACGCGAGCCAGAAGCCCAGGGCGACCGCGCCCGTCAGCAGGGCCGTGCGCCAGGCCCAGTAGGGACCATAGCGCCAGCCGCGGCGGTACATGCGCCGGTGGAGCCGGCCGTAAGGGGGCGCGTCATAGACCTCCGCCTCGTCCTCGCGCACCGCGCGAAGCAGGTCGGCCGGCGGCTCCTTGCCCTGCTGGGCGTAGCTGCGCAGCAGGTCGAGCTGGGCCTGGCTGCGCTTGTACGCCAGCCAGCGGTCCCAGGCCCCGAAGGCGAAGAAGCCCAGGGGGAACAGCAGCCACCAATAGCTGCGGAACAGGTCTTCCATGTCGAAGCTCCAGAAGCGGGCGCCGGAACCTTCTCCCCCGCGCCGATGCATCTAGTCGCCGCCGAACGCCGGTTTGGAGGCGCCATGGCGAAGCTTCGCAGAACTTCTTCAGCCGAACAGGGCCGCGTAGGCCTCGGGCCTGAAGCCGACCGTAAGCTTGCCCTTCGCCGCCAGCACCGGACGCTTGATCATCGAGGGCTGGGCCAGCATCAGCGCCATCGCCTTGGCCGCGTCCAGGCCCTGCTTCTCGCCGTCCGGCAGCTTCCTGAACGTCGTGCCGGCGCGGTTGAGCAGCACCTCCCAGCCGACCGCCTCGACCCAGCCCTCCAGCGTGGCCCGGTCGATCCCGTCCTTCTTGTAGTCGTGGAAGGCGTAGGCGACCCCGTGCTGGTCCAGCCAGGTCCAGGCCTTCTTCATCGTGTCGCAGTTGCGGATGCCGTAGAGGGTGGTGGTCAAGGCTGCTCCTGGTGTCTCCAAATGCCGACGATCGAACTGCCCAAGCCAATCCGCGAAGCCCTGGCCGAGGCGCTCAGCCGCCACCTCAAGGACGAGTTCGACCTCGAAGTGAAGGGATTCGACACCGTCTTCCTGCTCGACTGGATCGCCGAGCACGTCGGGCCGCACTTCTACAACCAAGGGCTCGCCGACGCCCAGGCCGTGGTCCGCAAGCGGGCCGACGACATCGCCGAGGCGGTCTCCCACCTCGAGAAGCCGGCGCGTTTCTGACGGCGGCTGATTCGGGCCAATCTGGGAACGCCAAACCATCGGGAGCGAGACATGCGACGACCCATCGTGACCGGCGTGGTCCTGCTCGCGGCCTCGACACGCTGCTGCTCTTCGATGCGCCCAGGATCCTGATGGTCTTCGGGTCCGGCGTCGCCGCCATCGTGGGCTTCGTCGTGGCGGCGCCCCTGGCCGGGCGTCGCCGCCGAGGACAGGCATCCTAGCCGCCGTTCATTCCCACTCGAT
>NZ_JBKBRO010000021.1:0-13236 GCF_046463815.1 Phenylobacterium sp.
GGCTTCAGCCGCGAGAACTGCTCGTCGCTCAGCCAGAATTCCGTCATTCCCGCTCTCCTCTGAGAGCTTGAAGCACTGTTCGGCCAAGTCCGGAATCCCGCTTATGGGTCCAGACCCTAGGGCGCCCTAGCGGGCCGCCATCTGGACGAAGGCGCGGCCGGCGGCGAAGTCGCCCACCTCCACATAGGCCGTGCGCACCCGGTCGCCGGGGAACAGGAATTGCACCGCCACCGCCTCGCGGGGGTCGAGTTCGGAGAGCGCGCGCACCGCGTCGCCGGGGAACCGGATCGCCCAGCCCTCCCGTTCGTCCTTGGGCAGGAGGTCGGCGCCGGCGGGACTGCGCGCCTCGGCGATATAGGCCTTGAGCGCCGCGCCCTGGGGCATCCGGCCCGCCAGGCCCGCGCCGGCGGCCTCGCCCTTCTGGGGCAGGTAGGGGCCCAGGGTGCGGCTCGTGTCGCGCATCACCAGCCGCGCGCCATAGGGCTGGGCCCCGTCGGCGAACAGGCCCACGGCCATCAGCGCGCCCGGCGCCTGGCGGCCGGCCAGGCCGAAGATCATCCGGTCGCGTCCGAAGCGGCTCTCCTGCGAGAGGCGCCAGCGGGCCTCGCGGGCCAGGGTGCGGTCGGCGCGCCAGGCGGCCTGGTCGCCGGGATAGGTCATGCGGATGATCCGCGCGTAGCCCTTGAAGGACTCCTCGACCCTCCGGGCCGACTGGACCAGCTCGGGCGCGGCGCAGGACAGCTCGCCGGCGCGGACGCGGGCGCGCTGCTCCAGGGACCGGGCGGCCCGTTCGGAGAGGCCTTGCTTGAGGGCCGCGCCCCGGGCCTGGGCCGCGCCGGCGGCCAGGGCGGCGCTCGTCTCGGGCGCCAGAAGGCCGCAGCGTTGGTCCGCCGCATGCAGCACGGTCCGCTCGACGAAGAGATCGACGGCGCCGGCGTTCGCGGCGCTTGGCGCGGCCGCCAGGGCCGCTCCCATCAAACCCATCCATCGAGACGCCGGCCGCGCGGTTCTGCGCGTGTCCGTCATCCACCGACCTTCGTATCTCGGCCCTTTTCCGGGCCTTTGTCGGGAGCTGTACCGGGCGGGAGTTGAGTTTCGGTTAGCGCGCGGGGCATGGTCGCGACCATGCTGCTCTCCACCGACATCTGGGTCGGCGCCCTCATCCGCCGCGCCGAAATCGGCGGCGCCTTCGCCGTGGTGGTCCGCAAGGGCGATCCCCGCGCGGGCGCGGTGCTGGTCAAGGTGCTGAACCGTTCGGACGGCACGGCCCGGCTCTATTCCGAGGCCACGCGCGGCGACGGCGAACGGGTCTGGATGCAGCCGGCCGCGTCAGAGCAGGAGCCCGACCTCGACCGCTACATCGAGCGCGCCGCCCGCATCGACCCCGACATCTGGGTGGTGGAGATCGAGGACCGCGAGGGCCGCCACTTCCTGGTGGAGCCGGTGGAGCGGGGCTGATGGCCCGAAGGGATCAGGCCGCCGGCCCTTGGTTCGCCGGGGCGGGCGGGCTCCGCTCCGTCCGCCAAAGGGAATAGACGATCCCGCCGGCCAGGATCGCCGCCGTGATGGCCAGCGAGACCGGGGCCGGGAACTTCTCCCATCCCGCCGCCTCGGCCACGAACACCTTGCCGCCGATGAAGATCAGCAGGATCGCCAGGGCGTGCTTGAGGTAGGCGAAGCGCGCCGTCACCGCCGCCAGGGCGAAGTAGAGCGCCCTGAGGCCCAGGATGGCGAAGATGTTGGACGTGTAGACGATGTACGGGTCCGTGGTGATGGCGAAGATCGCCGGGACCGAATCCACCGCGAAGACCACGTCCGCCAGCTCGATCATCACCAGCGCCAGGAAAAGGGGCGTGGCGTACAGAACGGTCCGCGAACCGCCCGCCGGAACCCGCCGGACGAAGAACCGCGAGCCCTCGAATCCGTCGGTCAGGCGCAGGCGCCTGGCCAGCCAGCGGTAGACCGGATTGTCCTTCGGATCGGCGGCCGCCTCCCCGCCCCGCAGCATCTTCAGCCCGGCGATCACCAGGAAGGCCGCGAAGGCGAACAGGATCCATTCGAACTCGGCGACCAGGGCCGCGCCTACCCCGATCATGATCGCCCGGAGCACGATGACGCCCAGGATGCCCCAGAACAGCACCCGGTGCTGATAGGCGCGGGGCACGGCGAAGGCGGCGAAGATCGTGGCGATGACGAAGACGTTGTCCATCGCCAGGCTCTTCTCGACCAGGAAGCCGGTGACGTACTCCAGGCCGGCCTGACGGCCGAGTTCGGTCCACACCCAGGCGCCGAAGCCCAGGCCCACGGCCATGTAGCCGCCCGAGAGCAGCAGGCTCTCGCGGGCCCCGATCTCCTTCTGCTTGCGGTGGAGGACGCCGAGGTCGAGGGCGAGGAGCGAGACCACCACCGTCAGGAAGGCGGCCCACATCCACACGGGCTTGCCCAACGCGCTCAGCGTCAGCCAGTCCATTCAGGCCTCCGGGAAAAGGGCCGGGGCGGCGGGGCCGGAGCGCGATCCGCAAAGGTGGGGATCGGTCTTGCGGAGAAGTCGCGCTCAGGATGCCGGCGCCGCCCCGGAGTCTGGGCTTGGGGTCGGATCAGATGCGGACGGGGACGAGTCCGCTTTCGAGGTGGAAGAGCTCGTCCTTGAGGGCGAGCTTCCGACGCTTCAGCGCGCTAATCCGAAGGCCGTCGGGCTCCGGTCGACGAAGTTCGTCGCGCAGCAGCCGTTCGACCTCGCGCTTGGCGTTGCGCAGGCGGTAGATGAGTACGTGTCGCATGCAGCCTCCTCTTCAGAGGGGCGGCTCGACGCCTGGGGTCGGGGAGGCGGAGCAACCGGACCCTGGCATCGAGCACACCCGATGCGGTCCGACATCACGATCGCATTCAGCGATCGCCAGAGGGGCCCGGCCCGCAACAGGGATTTTGGCGTGGCGCGCGAGGCTTTCAAGACCCCCGGCGCCGATTTTTCTGCAAAGCCGGCGGGCCGCCGCTATAAGCGCCGCCCCATGAGCACTTCCCCTGCCGCCGAGGCGGCGCGCCGACGCACCTTCGCGATCATCTCCCACCCCGACGCCGGCAAGACCACGCTGACCGAACACCTGCTGTTGTCGGGCGGGGCCATCCGGGCGGCCGGCGCGGTCCGCGCGCGGGGCGAGAACCGGCGGACCCGGTCGGACTGGATGAAGATCGAGCGCGAACGGGGCATCTCCGTCTCGGCCTCGGTGATGACGTTCGACCACGCCGGCCTGATGTTCAACCTGCTGGACACCCCGGGCCACGAGGACTTCTCGGAAGACACCTACCGCACGCTGACCGCCGCCGACGCCGCGGTCATGGTGCTGGACGCCGCCAAGGGCATCGAGCCGCAGACGCTGAAGCTGTTCGAGGTCTGCCGCCTGCGCGACATCCCCATCGTCACCTTCATCAACAAGATGGACCGCGAGGCCCAGGACCCGTTCGAGCTGCTGGACGAGATCGCCTCGAAGCTCGCGCTCGATCCGGCGCCGCTCTACTGGCCCGCGGGCTCCGGCGGTCGCTTCAAGGGGATGGTGGACCTGGCCGGCCAGCGGTTCATCCCCTTCTCCAGGCCCAGCGAGCAGCAGGACGGCCACCCCGATCCGGTGCCCATGGGCGGCGATTCGCTCGCCGCCTTCCTGGACGAGGCCGAACGGGCCGAGGTGGAGGAGGGGGCC
This sequence comes from Phenylobacterium sp., assembly GCF_046463815.1. Lineage (GTDB taxonomy): Bacteria > Pseudomonadota > Alphaproteobacteria > Caulobacterales > Caulobacteraceae > Phenylobacterium. The sequence continues at coordinate 3,696 of NZ_JBKBRO010000021.1, forward strand.
ATGCTGGTGCAGGAGGCCTCCAAGCCCTTCGACCGTCAGGCCTTCCTGGAGGGCCACATGACGCCGGTGATCTTCGGATCGGCGCTCAGGCATTTCGGGGTCGACGAGCTCCTGGCGGCGATCGGCGCCTACGCCCCGCCGCCCAAGGCCGTGGCCGCCACCCGGGGCGGCGCGCAGGCGACGGTGGAGCCGGGCGACAAGGAGGTCTCGGGCTTCGTCTTCAAGGTCCAGGCGAACATGGACCCCAACCACCGCGACCGCATCGCCTTCCTGAAACTGTGTTCGGGCCGCTTCCAGCGCGGCATGAAGCTGAAGGTGCAGAACACCGGCAAGCAGATCTCGGTGAACGCGCCGACCATGTTCTTCGCCTCGGACCGCGAGCTGGCGGAGGACGCCTTCGCCGGCGACGTGATCGGCATCCCCAACCACGGCGTGCTGCGGGTGGGCGACAGCCTGTCCGAAACCGGGACCCTGCGCTTCCAGGGCCTGCCGAACTTCGCCCCGGAAATCCTTCAGCGGGTGCGCGTGAAGGACCCGCTGAAGGCCAAGCACCTGAAGAAGGCCCTGGAGAGCCTGGCCGAGGAGGGCGTCACCCAGCTCTTCCGCCCGACGCTGGGGGCCGACTTCATCGTGGGCGCGGTGGGCCAGCTCCAGTTCGAGGTCATGGCCGACCGCCTGGCCAACGAGTACCAGCTCGAGGTGATCTTCGAGCCCAGCCCCTACGCCGAGGCCCGCTGGCTGGCCGGCGAGCGCGCCGACCTGGACGACTTCGCGGGCAAGCACCGCACCGCCATGGCCGTGGACATCGACGATCAGCCCGTCTTCCTCGCCAAGTCTGCCTGGGAGATCGGCTACGTCTCCGAACGCTTCCCGAAGGTGCGGTTCGAGCGGAGCAAGGAGCGCACCTGACCGCCCGAGCGGCGCCGGTTTCGGCTGTGGACGGCCGCGCGCCGTTAACCATGCCGAAGAAGTTAAGGGATTGTAAACGCGGCCGGCTCCGGCTTTGCTGGTCCCGTTCAGGGTCCAGGCGGCCCGTCCCGCGGTGGGACGGCCCTGGCGTCGGAGCGGGACGATGTTCGAGCTGGGACGCGAACTCAGGCGCCTGTTCGCCGATCGTCCGAAGCCCCCCCATGGCTTGGACCGGGAAGGCCTGACCCGCGGCGACGTCGCCCTCCTCGAACTGCTCGATGTGAAACTCCTGGCCGACGAGGCCCGGTTCGCCGACGTGGCGGCCGGCCGGGTCGGCGCCAAGGACAAGCCGCGCCGCCGGCTCGAAGCCGCGATGACCTGGCGCGAACTTGCCCGCCGCACCGGCGACGCCGTGGCGCTGCGCAAGGCCGCCGCCATCGCCGAGACCGCCGCTGCCGGCTTCGACGCCGAGCGCCGGACGGAACTCTGGGCCCGCGCCCGCTGCGAGCAGGGCTTCTGCGCGCTCCTGGGAGCGGAGCTGTTCGGCGAACCGGGGCTCGACGCCGCCGCGGAGGCGGCCTTCCGTGACGCCCGCCGGGCGGTCCGGGGCGGGATCGCCCTGGCGCTCGCCGACGTGGGGCTCGCCGTGGTGGCCGCGCGCCGCCGGCTGAACAGGGACGGGGAGCCCGAGGCGCGCGCCCTGCTCCAGGCGTTCCAGGCGCCGATCGTGGCGCTCGACGCGCTCGCCCGCCGCACCACTGAGGCCCGCGCGCTGGCCGCCGAGGCGCGCCTGATCCGCGCCGACCTGATGTGCGCCTGGGGCGCCCGGCTGAAGGACGAAGGCCTGCTGCGCGACGCCGCGGACGAGGCCCGCCGCGCGGGCGAACGCCTAGACCCGGCCTACGAACCGCTCACCTGGGCCCGCGCCGACGTGGCGCGCGGGCAGGCGCTTGGCCTGCTGGGCGAGGCGACGGGAGACGTTCAGGCCATCGCGGACGGCGCCGCCCGGCTGGCCGAGGCGCTGGATCACCTGACCCGCGACCACAGTCCCCTCGACTGGGCCCGCGCCCAGGTCATCCTGGCCCAGACGCTGCAGAGCCTGGGCGAGGCGGCCTGCGACGAGCGGGCCTTCGAACAGGCCGTGCGCTGCTACGACCGGGCCAATCTCGTGCTGAGGGAGACCCCGACGCTGCCGCTGCGGGGCGTGGCGGCCAGCGCGCGGGCCGTGTGCCTCGCCCGCTCGGCCGAACTCACCGGCGACCTCGCCGTCCTGGACGCCGCCGAGGCGGCCATGAAGATGGAACTCGCGGCGCTCTCGCCCGGGCGCGATCCGGTCGGCTGGGCCATCGCCCAGCTCCATCTGGCCCGCCTCTACGAATCCCGCATGGACCTCACCGGCAAGGACCGGGGCCAGCGCGCCGCCGCCGTACTGGCCCTGGACGCGGCCCTCGACGTCTTCGGCGAACACGGCCTGCGCTCGCTGAGCGTGCTGGCGTCCGAGGCGCTGGTCCGCGTCGGCGGCCAGGGTCTCGCCTCGCGCCCCGCCGGCTGACCGCGTCCGCGTCGGGTTCGCCGCGCCGGGGACTTCTCACGCTCCGGTTGCGGCGCCATGCTCCCGGTTCGGAGGACAACCATGCTTCGCCATCTGCTGATCGCTGCGGCCGCTCTGGCGTCGGGCGCCGCCCACGCCGCGCCCACGTTCGTCCAGGCGCCCGCCGTGGCCGAGGTCGCGGCCGCCTACCCCGCCAAGGCCCGGGCCGAGGGCGTGGGCGGCCTGGCCACGGTGAGCTGCACCGCGGGTGGGGAGGGCGCGCTCCTCCGCTGCCTTCGCCTGAGCGAGGAGCCCGGCGGCTATGGCTTCGGGATCGCGGCGCTGAAGCTGGTGCGCGGAATGAGGGTGTCCGGCGCCGCGCGCGGCGCGGAGGTGATCGTGCCCGTGCGGTTCGCGCCCGAGGTGCTGAACCCCGGCTTCCGAGCCACAACGCCCGTGTGGGCCGCGACGCCGACGGCGGCCGACTTCCAGGCCACCGTGCCCAAGCAGGAGGGCGGCCCCAACGACGTCCGGGTGACGCTCGTCTGCGACGTCCAGGCGGGCGGCGTGCTGTCGGGCTGCGTGGTGGACCGCGAGGAACCGGCGGGCCAGGGCTTCGGCGAGGCCGTGCTCGCCCTGGCGCCGAAGTTCCGGGTCGAACCCTGGAGCGCCGAGGGCCTGCCGGTCGTCGGCGGCAAGGTGCGGGTGCCGGTGCGCTACGACATGAAGCCGGTGGATCAGGCCGCGCGCTAGCGGCCCCGCCACCAGCGCAGGCCGGCGCGCTGGGCGGCTTCGAGCAGGGCGTGCAGCGCCACGCCCATGGCGCCCAGCACCACCAGGGCGGCGATCATGCGGGCGGTCTGCAGCTTGTTGCCGGCGTCGAGGATCTGCCAGGCCAGGCCCCGCACGCCGCCCGAGCCGGCGCCGAACTCGGCCACCACAGCCCCGATCAGCGACAGGCCCGCGCCCACCTTGTGGCCTTCCAGCAGGAACGGGACCGCCGAGGGCAGGCGCAGGCGCGTCACCTTCCGCCAGCGGCTCGCGCCATAGAGCTCGAACAGCCGCTCCAGGTCCGGGTCGGCGGCGCGCAGGCCCGCCGTCGCGCCCGAGAAGATCGGGAAGAAGGCCACCACCACCGCCAGGGCCACCAGCGCCCGCTCGGGATGGTCCAGCCCCGCCCAGATCAGCACCAAGGGCGCTAGAGCCACCACAGGCGTCACCTGCACCACCGAGGCCAGGGGCCGGATGGCGCGATCCAGCAGGGGGCTCAGCGCCGTGAGGACGGCCAGCGCCTGGGCGATGAGGCTCGCCACGACGAGGGCGATCAGGGCCACCGACAGCGTGCGCCAGGCCGCGTCGGCCAGCGCGGGCAGATTCCGGGCCAGCGCGACGGCCACGGCGCTGGGCGGGGGCAGGAAATAGGCCGGCACGGCCATGGCGCGGCACGCGATCTCCCACCCCGCCAGCAGCAGCAGGGTCAGCGCCAGCGGGGCTGCGAGGTCGAGCAGGCGCCTCACGCGGCGATCCCCTCGGCGAGGGCGGCCGAGACCTGCTCCACCGTGCGCCGGAAGCGCGCGTCGGTGCGGAAACCCGGCGGCCGGGGCAGGGGGCCCTCCACCGGGAAGACGCCGGCCACGCGGCCGGGGCCGCGGCTCATCACCACCACGCGGGCGGCCATGTAGACCGCCTCCTCGACGTTGTGGGTCACAAAGACGATGGCCGGCTTCGTCGCCGCCCACAGCGCCAGCACGTCGTCGGCCAGCGCCCGGCGGGTGATCTCGTCCAGGGCCGCGAAAGGCTCGTCCAGCAGCAGCAGCTTGGGGTCGGTCGTGAGGGCGCGGGCCAGCGACACCCGCATCGCCATCCCGCCGGAAAGCTGCGCCGGCCGCGCGGCCTCGGCGCCCGAAAGGCCCACCCGCGCCAGCGCCTGGTCGGCGCGCCGCCGCGCCTCCGCCGCCGGGACGCCGGCCAGCTCCAGCGGCAGGGCGGCGTTGGCCCGTGCCGAGAGCCAGGGGGCCAGGGTCGGGGCCTGGAAGACCACCGCCGTCTCGCCGCGGCCCGGCGTGCGGACCACCTCGCCCCGGCTCGGCGCCTCCAGCCCGGCCAGCAGGCGCAGCGCCGTCGACTTGCCGCAGCCCGACGGCCCCACCAGCGCCACGATCTCGCCCGCGCCCACCGCCAGGTCGACGGGCCCCAGCGCGCGCCCCCGCGCGTAGTCGACCTCGACGTTGCGCAGTCCCGCGACGGTCACTTGGGGACGAACTGCAGGGTGTAGGCGCGCTTGGGATCGAGCGTGGCGGGGTAGACCCCTTGCGCCTTGGCCACGTCGGCGAAGGTCGCCCAACGGGCGTCGGTCATGGCGCCCACGGCCAGGCCCTCGTCGCCCTCGACGATCCGGTAGGCCTTCATCTTTTCGCGGGCCTGGTCGAGGACGTCCTGGGTCATCTCGGGATTGTCCTTGCGGATCAGGGCGTCGGCGGCGGCGGGGTCGCCGTAGAGGTAGTCGCGCCAGCCCTTGGCGCTGGCCTCGACGAAGGCCCGCACGGCGGCGGGATTCGCGGCGATCAGGCTGTCCGGCGCCAGCACCATGGTGGCGTAGCCGGGGAACCCCTCGTCGGCCAGCAGGAAGACCTTGGGCTTGAAGCCGGCCTGCTTCTCGATGGTGTAGGGCTCGGAGGTCACATAGCCCTGCTGGGCCGCGCGCTTGTCGGCGATGAAAGGCGCGGGGTTGAAGCCGTACTTGCGCACCTGGTCGTCGGTGAAGCCGTACTTGGCCTTCAGCCACACCCAGAAGGCCGAGACCGAGGCGTCGGACAGCAGGATGGGATGGCCCTTCAGGTCGGCGATGGTCTCGATCCCCTGGTCGGGGTGGGCGATCAGCACCTGCGGGTCCTTCTGCATGAAGGCGGCCACCGCCTTCACCGGCACGCCCTCCTGGGCGAGGTTCATGACGATGAAGCTGTTGGAGCCCATGCCCAGGTCCACGGCGCCGGCGGCCAGCAACTGCGGCACGTTCACGCCGGGCCCGCCCTGGACGATCTTCACGTCGAGGCCGCGGCGTTCGTATTCGCCGGACGCCAGCGCCTGGTAGAAGCCGCCGTGCTCGGCCTGGGCCCGCCAGTCGGTTGCGAAGCGGATGACCGTGCGTTGCCCGGCGGCGGGCGCCGCGTCCTCCTTCTGGCCCGGCGAGCACGCCGCCAGCAGGGCGGCGATCGCGAAGACGACGGAACGCAAGGCTTTCATGGGGGCTCCTGGGCTCGACGGGGCGAACCTAGGGCGCTGTGGCGACGGTTGGAAGGCGCCAATAGCCGATGGCCGATAGCAAGAGGGCGGCGCTCCGGTTTCCCGGGGCGTCGCCCTCTCATCCAGATCCGTTGGGGGATCTGCGCCTCAAGGCCGGCTGGAAGTTCGGTTACGGGTCGCCCCGCGGTTTTCCCTTCCAGTCGATGTCTCACCGGAGCCTAGGTTCCGGGTCGCCCCGGTTCCGAAGGTCCGCCGGACACCCCGCCCGCTTGGCTTTCCGGTTTCCCGGTCCGCCCGCGCCGCAGTTCCTCTCGGCGACTTGACGGTGCGCCCGAACCCGCTATGAGGCAAGCGCCCGAAATCGCCCTGATGTGGGCCAGCCTTCAAAAGGCTGTGGACGGACTGTTCGCAACTGTTGGACAGCCGGGCGAACTCTAAAAGATATCAATGATATCCGGTTATCCACAGGAAAGCGGCGTGGCGCCTCAGCGTCCGGCTTCCAGCGCCTCGCGCCGCTCCTCCAGGGCCAGCCACTCCTCCTCGGCCGCGGCGAGCTGCGCCTGGGCCGCCTCCAGCGCCCGGCTGAAGCGGTCGAACCCCGCGGGGTCGCGCGCATAGAGCCCGGGGTCGGCCAGGGCCTTCTCCAGCGTGGCGATCTTGCCGGGCAAGTCGTGGATCAGGGCGTCCAGCTCGGCCAGCCGGCGCTGTTCCTTGTACGACAGCTTGGCCGGCGCCTGGGTCGGCCTGGGCGCGGCCTTCGGAGCCGGGGCGGCCGGCGTCTCCGCCCGTCCGAAGAAGCCGGGGTTCTGGCTCATGAAGTCCTGCCAGCCGCCGGGCGTCTCGACGACGCGGCCCGTCCCGTCCAGGCCGATGGTCGAGGTGGCCAGCCGGTCGATGAAGTCACGGTCGTGGCTGACCAGGATCAGCGTGCCCTCGTAGTCGGCCAGCAGGTCCTCCAGCAGGTCGAGGGTGTCCATGTCGAGGTCGTTGGTGGGCTCGTCCAGCACCATGACGTTGGCCGGGTCGGCGAGCGCCCGGGCCAGCAGCAGGCGGTTGCGCTCCCCGCCCGACAGGGTCCGCACCGGCTGGCGGAGTTGCAGGTCCGTGAACAGGAAGTCCTTGGCGTAGGCGTTCACGTGCTTGGGGACCCCGCGCACCATCACCTGGTCGCCGCCCTGGGGGGTGAGCACGTCGCGGACGGTCATGTCCTCCTTCAGCGCGCCCCGGGCCTGGTCGATGTAGCGGACCGTCAGGTTGGTCCCGAGCTTCACCTCGCCCGCGTCGGCGGGGATTTCGCCCAGCAGCAGCTTCACCAGCGTGGTCTTGCCCGCCCCGTTGGGGCCCACGACGGCCACCCGGTCGCCGCGCAGGATGCGGGTGGAGAAGCCCTTCAGGATCACGCGGTCGCCGAACGCCTTGGACAGCCCCTTGGCCTCCACCACCCGCTGGCCCGAGACGCCCGAGCTGGCGAGCCCCATGTTCAGGGCGCCGCGCGCCTCCTTCAGGCGTTCGGACTTGGCCTCGCGCATGGCGATCAGCCGGCGGCGGCGGCCCTCGTTGCGCGCGCGGCGGGCGGTGACGCCCCGGGCCAGCCAGTGCTGCTCGCGCTCGATGGCCTTGTCGAGCCGGCGGGCCTCCTCGGCCTCCTGGGCCTCGATCTTCTCGACCCAGCCGTCGAACTCGGCGAAGCCCCGGTCCAGGCGGCGCACCTGCCGGTGCTCCAGCCAGAAGCAGCGCTGGGTCACCCGCTCCAGGAACGCCCGGTCGTGGCTGACGATCAGGGCGGCGGCCCGGCAGGCGCCGATCTCGGCCTCCAGGGTCTCGATGGCCAGGATGTCGAGGTGGTTGGTGGGCTCGTCGAGCAGCAGGACGTCGGGGTCCTCGGCGAAGGCCCGGGCCAGCGCCGCGCGCCGGGTCTCGCCGCCGGACAGCCCTTGCGCGGCCTTGGCGGGGTCGAGTCCGAAGGTCATCAGCTCGGCCTCGGCCCGGTGGGCCGGCGCCCCGCCCGCGGTGGCGTAGTCCAGCAGGGTCGCGCCGGTGATCTCCGGTTCCTGGGGCACCATCGAGACCCGCACGCCGGGGCTGATGACGCGCTCGCCCGCGTCGGCCTCCATCTGGCCGGCCAGGATGCGCAGCAGGGTGGACTTGCCCGCCCCGTTGCGCCCGACCAGGCAGGCCCGCACGCGCGGCTCCAGCCCCAGGTCCACCCCGTCGAACAGCATGCGCGGGCCGTCGGCCAGGCGGACGTCCTTCAGCGCGAGGATGGGGGCGGGGGCTCTCATGGGCGGGGTGAGATAGCGGTTGGCGGGCCGGGCTGAAAGGTCGCTCTTGGGCTCGGGCCCCGTTGGGCCTAAATCCGCGCCATGTCGCGTGAACCGTTCTGGCGCCGGAAGACCCTCGAGCAGATGACCGTCGCCGAGTGGGAGAGCCTGTGCGACGGCTGCGGCCTGTGCTGCCTGGTGCGCTTCGAGGACGAGGAGACCGGCGAGGTCATTCCCACCCGCGTCCACTGCAAGCTGTTCGACGCCGACGTCTGCCGCTGCAAGGACTACCCGAACCGCAAGCAGTACGTGCCCGACTGCATCAAGCTCACGCCGCACAACATCGAGGCGCTGGAGTGGATGCCCAGGAGCTGCGCCTACCGCCGCCTGCACGAGGGCCGCGACCTGGCCGACTGGCACCCCCTGATCTCGGGCGATCCCGGGAGCGTGCACCGGGCCGGCATCTCGGTGCGCGGCCAGACGGTCAGCGAGGAGGCGCTCGCCGATCCCGAGGACGCCCTCGACTTCGCCGCCTGGGACCTCGTGATCGAGCGCGGCGACGACTAACCTGGCGGCTGCCCGAAGCGGTTGGGGCCCGCGTCGCCGCGGACGGCGCCGATGACCACCAGGAAGGCCATCGACAGGAGCATGGCGCCCAGCAGCGCCCCGGCCAGCCCCGGGTTGGCCTCGACGGCGGCGGGGCCGAGCTGGACGGCCCGGACGAGCGCGGCGGCGCCCAGGGCCATGGCCGGGACCTGCCACCAGCCCGAGCGGCCCAGGTCGTGCAGGCGGCGCGCCACCACGGCCCACTGGGCGATGTTGCCGGCGAGGCTGAACGGTATGCCGATGATCTGGCCGCCCGGGACGGCGCCCAGCAGCGAAAGCCCGAAGCTCAGGGCGATCAGGGCCAGCATCAGGCGCCAGAATTCGCGGCGGCCCGCGCGCCCGCGGAACGAGAACAGGGTCTTCAAGTCGAACTTGTCGGCCATATGCTGTCCCTAGCGCGACGATGGCGGAAATGGGGTGTGGCAAAATTGCCACATTGAGCCTTGCGTGACGGCGCCGTGCGCCCAATCTAGAAGTCGCAATCGGCACATGGTTTTTCGTTGGAGTTGATCGAGCTTGGCGCGTGACCCCTACCAGGAGCTGGGCGTCTCCCGGACGGCGACGGCGGACGAGATTCGCAAGGCGTTCCGCAAGCTGGCCAAGGCCAACCATCCCGACACCAATCCCGGGAACAAGGAGGCCGAGGAGCGCTTCAAGCGCGTCAGCGCGGCCTTCGACATCGTGGGCGACCCCGACAAGCGCAAGAAGTTCGACGCCGGCCAGATCGACGCCGACGGCCGCGAGACCTTCCGGGGCTTCGGCGGCGGCGCGGAAGGCCCCTGGGGATCGTCGAGCGGCGGCGGCTTCGGCCGCCAGGGCGGCTTCCGCAGCGAGACCTTCGAGGGCGTCGACCTGGGCGACATCCTGGGCGAGATGTTCGGCGGCCGGGGCGGTCGCGGCGGCGGCCCCGAAGGAGGACGGGGCGGCGGCTTCGGCGGCTTCTCCCAGCGCGGCGCGGACGTCCGCGCCCGGCGCGACATCGAACGCGTCG
>NZ_JBKBRO010000021.1:13246-75247 GCF_046463815.1 Phenylobacterium sp.
GGGGGGGGGGGCGGCGGGCGCGCCCCGCGCCGCCCCCCCCCCCCCCCCCGGCTCGACATCGACCTCGTCGAGGCCATCCGCGGCGCCAAGCGCCGGATCGCCTTCTCGGACGGGCGCACCATCGACGTGACCATCCCCAAGGGCGCCCAGGACGGCCAGACCCTGCGCCTGCGCGGCCAGGGCTCGCCCGGCCGGTCCGGGCCCGGCGACGCCTTCATCGAACTCCACATCCTGCCGCACGCCGTCTTCCGGCGGGAGGGGGACGTGCTGGTCATGGACCTGCCGGTGACGCTGTACGACGCCGTCCTGGGCGGCAAGGTCGAGGCGCCGACGCCCGACGGCCCCGTGACGCTCTCGATCCCCAAGGGGGCGAATACCGGCACGAAGCTGCGGCTGAAGGGCAAGGGCCTGCCCAACGCCTCGGGCGCCCGGGGCGACCTCTTCGCCCGCGTCGTGGTCAGCCTGCCCGAAAATCCGGATCCGGCGCTTGAGGCGCTGGCCGAAGACATGCGCAAGACGCGCCCGTACGCGCCAAGACGCCGAACCTGATCTAGGATCAGTGTTCAGCCCCGGTTCAGCCCTGGGCGGATAGACAGGGCCGCATGAAACGCCTCTTCGCCATCGCCGTTCTCCTGGCCGGCGCCGCGGCTCCCGCCGTGACGCAGGCGCAGGACTACGGCCGTCCGGTGTTCGGCGCCGGGCGGGGCGACCAGGACCAGGCCCGCGAGGGCGTCAGGTCCGGCCGCCAGGCGCCGCTGTCGCGCGTTCTGGCGATGATCGGCGCCCGCTATCCCGGGCGTCATTTGAACACGACCATGGGCGATGCCGGCGGCCGGCCCGCCTACTTCGTCCAGTGGCAGCTCGAGAACGGCCGGGTGGTGGTGTTCATGGTGGACGCCGAGTCGGGCCAGATCGTCGGGCGCCAAGGTGGTTGAACGGGTCGGCTGAGGCCGGCCGGAAGACAGAGACAGATCGAAAGGGACGCGACTTGCGCATCCTGCTTGTGGAAGACGACCCGGACCTGTCGCGCCAGCTCAAGCTGGCGCTGACCGACGCCGGCTACGCGGTGGACCACGCCCCCGACGGCGAGGAGGCCCAGTTCCTGGGCGAGACCGAGCCCTATGACGCCATCATCCTCGACCTGGGCCTGCCCAAGGTGGACGGCGTCTCGGTGCTGGAGCGCTGGCGGCGCGAGAACATGACCACGCCCGTCCTGATCCTGACCGCCCGCGGCGCCTGGAGCGAGAAGGTGGCCGGCTTCGACGCCGGGGCCGACGACTACCTGACCAAGCCGTTTCATACCGAGGAGCTGCTGGCCCGCCTGCGCGCCCTGCTGCGCCGCTCGGCCGGCCACGCCACGCCCAGCCTGTCGTGCGGCGGTCTGCGGCTCGACCCGCGGGCGGCCCGCGCCAGCGTCAACGGCGAGCCGCTGCGGCTCACCTCGCTGGAGTACCGCCTGCTGCACTACCTGATGATGCACCAGGGCCGGGTCATCAGCCGCACCGAGCTGGTGGAACACCTCTACGACCAGGATTTCGACCGCGACTCCAACACCATCGAGGTGTTCATCGGCCGGGTGCGCAAGAAGATCGGCTCGGACCGGATCGAGACCGTCCGGGGCCTCGGCTACCGCCTGATCTGCCCCGAGGACGAACTCGGGGCCGAGGCCGCCAAGGCGTGACGCGGCGTTGAGGCTTCCCGAGGCGCTCAGCAGGCCCTCGCTGACCCGGCGGCTGGTGCTGCTGGCCGTCGGCTGGAGCCTCGCGGCCCTGGTGATCGCCGCCGTGGTCCTGGCTCTGCTCTTCCAGCAGGCGGCGCTCCGGCGTTTCGACCAGAACCTCTCGGACCTCGTCGACAACCTGATCAGCGGCTCCACGGTCGAGAACGGCGAGGTGATCGCCCCCGCGCTCACCGACCAGCGGGCGCTTCGCCCCTTCTCCGGCCGCTACTGGGCCATCGCCGAGCCGACCCCGGACGGCCGGGTGCGGGTGATCCAGCCCTCGCGCTCGGTCTGGGATTCCGAGCTGCGCACGCCGCCCGACCTCGTGAAGCGCCTGCGGTCCGATCCGCGAAAGCCGGTGGCCTACGACATCGCCGGGCCCTCGCCGGGCGAGCGGATCCGCGGCCTCGCGCGCTGGGCCCTGCTCTACGGGCGCGACCGGCCGGTGATCTTCATCTTCGCCGAGGACCGCGAGCCCATCGACCGGGACGTGCGCAATTTCATGGCCGCCACGGCGGCGGCCTTCGCCCTGCTCGGCGCTGGCCTGATCGGGGCGGTGGTGATCCAGGTCCGTGTCGGCCTGCGTCCGCTGTTCGTCCTGCGCCGCGAGGTGGCGGCCGTGCGCCGGGGCAAGGCCGAGCGCGTGGAGGGCGACTATCCCTCCGAGCTCGAGCCCCTGGCCGAGGAACTGAACGCGCTCGTCGCCCACAACCAGGAGACCGTCGAGCGCCAGCGCACCCATGTGGGCAACCTGGCCCATGCGCTGAAGACCCCGATCAGCGTCATGATCACCGAGGCGTCCCAGAGGCCCGGCCCGCTCGCCGAGGTCGTCACCCGCCAGGCCGAGGTCATGCGCCGGCAGGTGGACCACCACCTGCGCCGGGCCCGGGCGGCGGCCCGCGCTCAGGGCCAGGGCGAACGCACCAGCGTGGCCGAGGTGCTGGACGAGCTCGCCCGCACGCTGGAGCGCATCTTCCGCGACAAGGGCGTGGTCATCGACTGGGACGCGCCCGACGACCTCTATTTCCTCGGCGAGCGGCAGGACCTTCTGGAGATCGCCGGCAACGGCATGGAGAACGCCGGCAAGTGGTGCCGGGGCAAGGTCCGCGTCCGCGCCGCGCCGGAAACCGGCGAAACCTTCGTCCTGACCATCGAGGACGACGGGCCGGGCCTGCCGCCCGACCGGCGCGAGGAAGTCCTGCGCCGGGGCGCCCGGCTCGACGAGAACGCTCCGGGCTCCGGGCTGGGTCTTTCGATCGTGGACGAGCTGGCGCGCGCCTACCGGGGGTCACTCAACCTGGGGGATTCCCCCATGGGCGGGCTTTCGCTCACCCTCCGCCTGCCGCGCGCCGAGGCCTGACGGTTTAAGCTTGGGAAAACCTTAACCTGGGGTTGGGCAAGGTTGAGCCTGCGGACCCGTGTTCGCCGGAGCTGGAAATCCCATGGCCGCGCTGTCCAAGCGCAAGATCGAGATCGTCAGGACGCTGGTGGAAGCCGCGCCCGACCGGGTCGTGGGCGGCCTCCAGATGGCGCTGGCCGAGACGGTCGAGGATTCGGCCCTGGGCAGCGTGCGCCAGCTCGTCGAGGCCGAGGCGAGCGAGCGCCGGTTCCGCAACCTCGTGCTCCAGCCCGTCGTTCCCCTGTGCGTTGGCGACGGGCGCGATCCGAAGGCGCTCCGCTTTCCAGCCCAGGCCCTGGCCCTGGTCTGGCGCGGCCTGCGCGCGTCGGCCGCCGACGAGATCGAGGAGGCGCTTGAGGCCTTCCACGAGTTCAACCCCGAGGAGACCTCGGCTGAGGCCTTCGACCGGCTGGCGCGGATTGCGGCCTATGGCCTGCGCGCCCGCGCCTTCCCCGAATTCCTGGAGGCCGCCGAGCTCTGCGACGCCGCCCGCCCCGGGGGCGCCGAGCAGTTGGCCGCCTGCCTGGACCTGTCGCCGGTCGTGCGGCGTGCGACCCTCCGAATCCCCGAATGGCTCGCCTCGTTCAGCGAGGAGAGCTCGGCGGCCACCCGCCTCGCCTACAAGGACGCCGTCGCGATCGCCGAGGACGCCGGGCCCCGCTTCTTCGAGATGCTGGCTGCCCAGATGGCCCACCCCTGGATGGTCCTGCGGATCATCTCCGAGGTCATGTACAAGCCGAACGAACGCTACCTCGCCGACTCGGAGATGGCGGTCTTCGGCGAGCGCGTGATGGACGACATCGACGAGGCGCTGAAGGCCATCGCCAGGCTCGACATCGACGGCGGCCCGGAGGCCGGCCGGGCGGCGGGCAAGCGGGTCGAGCTGATCACCCTGCAGATCACCGAACTCGAGACCTGCATCGACCTTTCGAAGGAGCACGGCTGGGGCCATCGCATCGCCAAGCAGAAGACCACGCTCGCCAGCGTGGTCGACGGCCGGCTGCGGGACACCGACAAGCACGTGGTCGCCGCCCTTCCGACCCAGCCGCCGTCGCTTCGCCGGATTCGTCGGCCGATGCCCAGGCTGACCCTGCCGCCGGATCCGGTCCAGGTGGCCCGCGCCACCACCCTGCTCACCTTCGTCCAGGAGGTCCGCACCAGCGCCAACTACGGCGGGTTCGCCGCGACCCGGGCGAAGCTGCTGGAGAAGCTGGGCGACTACATCGACCACTACGTCGACGAGGCCATCGACCTCGTGAAGACCGGCGACGCCGCGGACGAGGGGATCGCCCAGGCGTTCCTCGAAGTGGCCGCCGGCTTCATCCTGCTGATGCGGGGAGAGAAGGACGCCGACCTTGTCCGTCGCCGGGTCGCGGCCGCATCCCAGCCCGATCTGCCGCTCGTCGAGGAAGCGTAGAAGGGACGCACTCGCGCCGGCCGGCGCTTTGAGCTAAACGCGCGGCCATGCTGACCTTCTGGGTCGCGGCGGGCGTCCTGACCGCCGTCGCGGCCGGCCTCATCCTGATGCGCGCCCGGGGCGCCGCGGCCCCGGAGGCGGCGGCCGACCCGGCCCCTGTCCTCTACCGCCGGCAGCTCGCCGAGATCGACGAACTGGCCGACCGCGGCCTGATCGGCGAGGCGGAACGCAAGAGCGCCCACGCCGAGGCCGCGCGCCGCCTGCTGGCCGCCGCCGACGCGCCCAAGGCCGCCTGGGATGCGGGCGGCGCCGGTCGGGGCGCCGTGCTGCTCGCGGCCGTCGCCGCGCCCGCCCTGGGGCTCGGGCTCTACCTGGCCCTCGGCGCGCCGGGCTATCCCGACCAGCCCTACGCCCAACGCCTCGCCGGGTGGCGGGCCTCGCGGCTCGAAACCCTGTCCGCGCCCGAGATCGCCGCCGTCCTGCGGCAGGTGACCCAGGAGCGGCCGAACGACGCGGAGGGCATGCGCCTCCTGGCCCTGGCCGAGGGCGCCTCCGACAATCCGGCCGCGGCGGTGCGCGCGCTCCGCCGGGCCGTGGCGCTCGCCCCCGAGCGGACCGACCTGCTGCGGCTGCTGGGCGAGGGGCTGGTCTATCAGGCCGGCGGCGAGGTGGAGGCCGAGGCCCAGGACGTGTTCCGCCAGGTGCTGGCGCGAGAGCCCGGCGACCCGGCCGCCCGCTTCTATCTCGCCCAGGCCAAGGTGGCCGAGGGCCGCCAGGCCGAGGGGGCCGCCGAGCTGAAGGCCCTGCTGGCCGACCTGCCCGCCGACGACGAGCGCCGCCCGGCGCTGCTGGCCGCCATCGCCCGGGCCGAGGGCCGCGCGCCCGCTCCGCCCTCCCAGGGGGGGCAGATGGACGTCATCCGCGGCATGGTCGAGGGCCTGGCCGCCAAGCTGGAGGCCAATCCCGACGACCCCGAGGGCTGGGTGCGGCTGGTCCGCTCCTATTCGGTGCTCGGCGAGACGGCCAGGCGCGACGCGGCCCTCAAGACCGCCAGGGCCCGCTACGCCGACCGGCCCGAGATCGTGAAGCAGTTGGAGGACGCCGCCCGTGCGGCGCCGATGCGATGAGCTGGTTGCCCAAGTCCCCCAAGGCGCGGCGGCGCCTGACCCTGATCGCGGCCATCGCGCCGGTCCTGGCCCTGGCCGTCGGCCTCACCCTCTGGGGCCTCTCGGACTCGATCTCCTTCTTCTACACCCCCTCCCAGGCGGCCGAGGCCAAGCCGGCGCCCGGCCGATCGATCCAGTTGGGCGGCCTCGTGGAGGCGGGCTCGGTGGTCAAGCACCCCGACGGCCGCGTCGAGTTCACCGTCGCCGACCAGAAGGCCTCGGACCGCGTGGTCTTCCAGGGCGACCTGCCGGATCTGTTTCGCGAGGGCCAGGGCGTCGTGGCCATCGGCGCCTTCCGCCAGGACGGCGTCTTCGAGGCCAAGCGGGTGCTCGCCAAGCACGACGAGCGCTACATGCCCCGGGAGGTCGAGAAGGCGCTCAAGGAGCAAGGCGAATGGTACGGCGACGGCCAGCGGCCTGAACACAAGGGCCCCGCTCAATGATCGCCGAGATCGGCGCCTTCGCGCTGATGATGGCCCTGGCGCTCTCCGTCGTTCAGACGGCGCTGTCGGCCGCCGCCCGCATCCGGCGCTCCAGCGTGCTGGCCGGGGCGGGCGAGGGCGCGGCCCTGGGCGCCTTCCTGGGCGTGGCGGTGGCGTTCGCCGCCCTGATGCACGCCTTCGTCACCTCGGACTTCTCGGTGGCCAACGTGGCCGCCAACTCCCATTCCGAGAAGCCGCTGCTCTACCGGGTGGCCGGGACCTGGGGCAGCCATGAGGGCTCGATGCTGCTCTGGTGCCTGGCGCTCACCGGCTTCGGTGCGGCCGCCGCCGGCCTGGGGCGCGGCCTGCCGCGCGGCCTTCGCGCCGTCACGGTGGCCACCCAGGGGATGCTGGGCGTCGTCTTCCTGGCCTACACGGTCTTCGCCTCGAACCCGCTGGTGCGGCTGGCCCAGCCGCCGGTCGAGGGCCGTTCGCTCAACCCCCTGCTGCAGGACCCGGCGCTCGCCTTCCACCCGCCCGCGCTCTACGCGGGCTACGTCGGCATGTCGGTGGTCTTCTCGCTGGCCGTCGCCGCCCTGGTCGAGGGCCGGGTGGACGCCGCCTGGGCGCGCTGGGTCCGGCCCTGGGCCCTGGCCGCGTGGAGCGCCCTGACCCTGGGCATCATGCTGGGCGCCTTCTGGGCCTACTACGAGCTCGGCTGGGGCGGCTGGTGGTTCTGGGACCCGGTCGAGAACGCCAGCTTCATGCCCTGGCTGATCGCCACGGCCCTGCTGCACTCGGCCGTGGTGACCGAGAAGCGCGGCGCGCTGCCGGGCTGGACCGTCTTCCTGGCGCTGGCGGCCTTCACCTTCTCCATGCTGGGCGCCTTCCTGGTGCGCTCGGGCGTGCTGACCTCCGTCCACGCCTTCGCTGTCGACCCCACCCGCGGCGTCCTGCTGCTCATCATCCTGGGCGTGACCGCGGGCCTGGGCTTCGCGCTGTTCGCCTGGCGGGCGCCCAGCCTCCAGCAGGGCGGCGTTTTCGCCCCCATCAGCCGCGAGAGCGCGCTCGTCCTGAACAACATCCTGCTGGCGGCGGCCACCGCCACCGTGCTGTTGGGCACGCTGTTTCCGCTGATCCGCGAGGCCGCAGACGGCGAGGCCATCTCGGTCGGCCCGCCCTACTTCAACCTCACCTTCACCCCGCTCATGGCCGCCCTGCTCATCCTGCTGCCGGCGGGGCCGCTGCTGGCCTGGAAGCGCGGCGACGCGCGCGGCGTCCTGCAGCGCCTGTGGGGCGCCGCCCTGATCGCCGTGGGCGCGGGCCTCGCCACCCTGGCGCTGGCCAGCCCACACAAGGCCTTGGGCGCGGCCGGCGTCATGCTGGGCGCGTGGCTGATCGCCGGCGCGCTGGCCGAGATCCTGGAGCGCGTCCGCGCTTTCCGCGCCCCGGCCACCGAGAGCTGGCGGCGGCTCTGGGGCCTGCCGCGCGGCGCCTGGGGCATGACGCTCGCGCACCTGGGCCTGGGCGTGTTCGTGCTCGGCGCCGTCTTCGAGACCACCTGGAAGGTCGAGGCCGCCGAGGCCCTGCCGGTCGGGGGATCGCTGGACGTGGGCGCCTATCACGTGGCCCTGGACTCCATCCGCGCGGTGGACGGGCCGAACTACGAGGCCGAGCGCGCCGGCGTCACCGTCACCCGCAAGGGCGAGGTCGTCTGCCGCGCTGAACCCGAGCGGCGGCTCTACACGGCGGGCGGCCAGACCACCTCGGAAGTCGGCCTGTGCTACCGCGGATCCAGCCACATCTACCTCGTGCTCGGCGAACGCCGGGAGGGCGCGCAAGGGCCGGTCTGGCTGGTCCGGGCCTACTGGAATCCATGGGCCACCCTGATCTTCCTGGGACCGGCGATCATGGCCCTGGGCGGGCTCGTCTCGCTCTCGGACCGGCGCCTGCGCCTCGGCGTCGGCAAGGCGGCGCGGGAAGCAACGGCATGAGGCTGCGCGCGCTCTTCGCCGCCGTCGCGGGCGTCCTCTCCATCGCGGCGGCCTCCGATCCGGCCGAACGCCTGCCCGATCCGGCCCAGGAGGCCCGTGCCCGCGAGATCTTCCAGGACGTCCGCTGCCTCGTCTGTCAGAACGAGTCGATCGACGACTCCGAGGCCGAGCTCGCCAAGGACCTGCGCCGCATCGTCCGCGAGCAGGTCTCCGCCGGGAAGTCGGACGCCGAGATCAAGCGCTTCCTGACCGACCGCTACGGCGAATTCGTGCTGATGACGCCGGCGTTCAACGCCTGGAACCTGGCGCTGTGGGTCGGGCCGTTCGTGGTCGTCGTGCTGGGGGTGATCCTGCTGGCGATCCGGCTGCGCGGCCGGGCCGTCGCGGAGAGCGAACTGTCGGTCGAGGAAGCCGAGCGCCTGAAGAAACTCTCGGATAACGAAACACCCTGACACGTTTGCGCCCCAGAAGGGTCGCGAAGAAGCGCTGAGGCTGTCCGAAACGTAACTTGAGGGTCATTGCACTTCCGTGCATCGGACCTAGGTTGTTCGGGCGCGTCGCAGGTCGCTGCGCGCACAGGGAAACTGAAGGCTTATGACTTCGAAGAAGACCGGTTACCTCCTGGGCGCCATCGCCGGCGCCGGCGTGATGGCCGCCGCGGTGGCGGGGGCGGGGATGCGGATGCCCGAGGCGCGAGCCGAACTCGCGCCGACGGGCCTGATCAAGGCCTCGACCGCACCGATCTTCGCGCCACCGCCCGGCGCGCCGATGTCCTTCGCCGACATCTTCGACCGGGTCTCGCCCGCGGTCGTCTCCATCAACGTCACCAGCCGGGTCGATCCCAGCCAGCTTCGCCAGCTTCCCGGCTTCCCGGGCTTCCCCTTCAACATCATCCCACGCCCGGACGGCCAGGACGACGAGGACGGCGGCCAGGGTCAAAATGGCGGCGGCCGCGCCGAGCGGGGCCAGCCGCGCCTGCCCACCCAGCAGTCGGCGGGCTCGGGCTTCTTCATCTCGGCCGACGGCTACATCGTCACCAACAACCACGTCGTCGAGAACGCCGAGACCATCAAGGTCGTGCTGAAGGACGAGACCGAGCTCGACGCCACCGTGGTTGGCCGCGACGAGGCCACCGACCTCGCGGTCATCAAGGTCAAGGGCGGCAAGGGCCCGTTCCCGTTCGTCAACTTCGAGAACTCGGCCAAGCCGCGCGTCGGCGACTGGGTCATCACCGTCGGCAACCCGTTCGGCCTGGGCGGCACGGCCACGGCCGGCATCGTCTCGGCCTACGGCCGTGACATCGGCGAGACCTTCGTCGACTACATCCAGATCGACGCACCCATCAACCGGGGCAACTCGGGCGGCCCGACCTTCGACATCTACGGTCGGGTCATCGGCGTGAACACGGCGATCTTCTCGCCGTCGGGCGGTTCGGTCGGCATCGGCTTCGCCATTCCCGCCGAGATCGCCGACGCGGTCACCAAGCAGCTCATCAACGGCGGCAAGATCGAGCGCGGCTACATTGGCGCGACGATCCAGAACTTCACCACCGAGATGGCCGAGGCCGCGGGCCTGGGCGACCAGAAGGGCGCCATCGTCGCCGACCTCACGCCGGGCGGGCCCTCGCAGCGCGCCGGGCTCCAGGTGGGCGACATCGTCGTCGCCGTGAACGGCCAGACCGTCCGCTCGTCGTCGGAACTCACCCGCCAGGTGGCCCGGGCGCGGCCGGGCGACACCCTGCGCCTCGAGGTGATCCGCGAGGGCCGCCGCCGCACCATCGACGTGCGCTCGGGCGTGCGCCCGTCCGAGCGTGAGCTGGCGGCGAACGACAACCAGGGTGGCGGCCAGGGCCCCGGGGCGCCTGGGTCGTCGGCCGCGCCCCAGGCGCCGGTGCTCGGTCTGTCGCTCGCCCCGCTCGACGAGGCTGCGCGCAACCGCTTCAACCTTCCGGCCGACCTGCGCGGCGCGCTGGTTCGCAGCGTGGACCAGTCGTCCGACGCCGGGAGCAAGGGCCTGCGCGCCGGGGACGTCATCACCCGGGCCAACAACCGCGCCGTGACCGGCCCGGCCGACGTCGTGGCCGCCGTCGAGGCCGCGAAGAAGGAAGGCCGCGCGAGCGTGCTCGTCGGCGTGTTCCGCAATGGCCGCACCTCCTTCCTGCCGCTGAAGATTTCGGGGTAGCTTCTACGCCTGTGTGGGGGGCGGGAATCAGATGCGCATCCTGATCGTCGAAGACGACCTTGAAGCCGCCGAGGCCATGGCGCGGGGGCTGACCGAAGCCGGTCACGCCTGCGTCCAGGCGCCGGATGGCGAGGAGGGCCTGGTGGCCGCTCGCGCCGGCGAGTTCGACGTCATGGTGGTCGACCGCATGATGCCCCGCATGGACGGGGTGACGCTGGTCGAGACCCTGCGCCGGGAGGGCGATCGCACGCCGGTGCTGTTCCTCTCGGCCCTGGGCGAGGTGACCGACCGCGTCGACGGCTTGCAGGCCGGCGCCGACGACTACCTGGTGAAGCCCTACGCCTTCGCCGAGCTGATCGCCCGGATCGAGGCGCTCGCCCGGCGGCGCGACACCGGCTCGGTGCAGACCCTGCTCAAGGTGGGCGAGCTCGAGATGGACCTCATCGCCCGCACGGTCCACCGGCAGGGCAAGGAGATCGACCTCCAGCCCCGCGAGTTCCAGCTCCTGGAATTCATGATGCGCCACGCCGGCCAGTCGGTGACGCGCACCATGCTGCTGGAGAAGGTCTGGCACTACCACTTCGACCCCCAGACCAATGTCATCGACGTCCACATCTCCCGCCTGCGGTCCAAGATCGACAAGGGCTTCGACCGCCCCATGCTGCAGACGGTCCGCGGCGCGGGCTACCGGCTGGACGCTTAAGCGAAGCGCGGCGTCATGCGCCTGCCGCGCATCCTCCGAACGACGCCGTTCCGGCTGACGCTGCTTTTCCTGGCGCTGTTCGCCAGCGCGGCGAGCGCCTTCCTGGCCTACATCTACGTGGCGACAGCCGGCGAGGCGACGCGCCGCACGGACCAGGAAATCCGGCGCGAGATGCGGTCCCTGACCGACGTCTACTACCGGGCGGGGGTGGACGCGGTGAACCAGTCGCTCATCGAGCGGGCCGCCAGTGAGAGGCCCTTCCTCTACCTCTTGATGGACCCCAAGGGTCAGCGCGTCTCGGGCTCGATCGAGGAGAGCCCCGTCGAGGCCTTCAAGGGCGAGCCCACCTGGGCGACCTTCCAGGTGACGGACGTCGACGTGCAGGGGCGGGAGACCAAGCACCCTGCCCGGGGTCTGCAGCAGCGGCTGACCGGCGGCGAGATCCTCTTCGTGGGCGCCGACGTCGGCGCCGACGAGGCCTATGTGGGCAAGATCGTCAATGCGCTCTGGGGCGCGGTGGTGCTGGTGGTCATCCTGGGCCTGGCCGGCGGCGTCCTGGTCAGCCGCAACGTCTCGCGCAGCATGGCCAGCCTCACCGACGTGGTGGACCGGGTGCGCAACGGCGAGCTCGGAGCCCGCGCCCACGTCCGCGGCGCCCGGGACGAGTTCGACGAGCTGGCCCAGGGCGTGAACGACATGCTGGACCGGCTGGAGCGCTCCATGGCCGGCCATAAGCACGCCGGCGACGCCATCGCCCACGACCTGCGCTCGCCGCTGACCCGCCTGCGCGCCCGGCTGGAGGCGGCCTTCCTGGACGTCGAGGCGGGCAAGGGCGATCCGCGGCAGGCGCTGGCCCAGGCGCTGGAGGACACGGACGGCGTGCTGAAGACCTTTGGCGCGGTGCTCTCCATCGCCCGGCTGCAGGCCGCCGGCCAGGCGCCCGACCCTGTCATCTTCGATCCGGCCGAGCTGGGCGCCGACATCGCCGAGCTCTACGAGCCGCTCTGCGAGGACAAGGACATCGATTTCGACGCCGAGTTCGCCAAGGACCTGACGGTGCGCGGCAACCGCGAGTTCCTGGCCCAGGCGCTGGCCAACATCCTCGACAACGCCGTGAAGTACACGCCCGCCGGCGGGGCGATCATGCTGCGGGTGCGCCGCCGCTCCTCGGGGGAAGTGGAATTCTCCGTCACCGACACCGGCCCAGGCGTGCCCGAAACCGACCGCGAGCGCGTGATCCAGCGGTTCGTGCGCCTGGAGAACAGCCGCAACGAGCCCGGCGCGGGCCTCGGCCTGTCGCTCGTGGCCGCGGTGGCCGAGGCGCACGGCGGCCGGCTGGAGCTGGACGAGGGGCCGGGCAAGGTGGGCGACATGGGGCCCGGCCTGCGCGTGGCGCTGATCCTGCCCAGGGCCTAGAAGCGTCGGCATGAAGCTCGGCGAACAGCTCCGTCCCTGCGGCCCTGTCATCGATCCCAAGGCCGCCGAGCGGGCGCGCGAGATCATCGCCGAAACCGTCTGGACGCCCGCCGTCGAGTCGGCGTGGCCGGCGCTCGCGCCCGTCTTCGGCGCCTCGCCCTATCTCGCCAGCCTGGCGCGGCGCGATCCCGAACGCCTGGTCGACCTCCTGGCCTGCGATCCCGACGTCCGATTGGCCGACATCCTGGCCCGCACCCGGGCCGTGGGCGACCTCCCGCCGGCCGAGGCCGAGCGTCCCCTGCGCCTGCTGAAGCAGGAGCTGCACCTCCTGACGGCGCTGGCCGACCTGGGCAAGGTGTGGGGGCTCGACCAGGTGACGGGGGCGCTCACCCGCTTCGCCGACGCCGCGGTGGCGGCGGCCCTGCTGTCGGCCGCCCGGGGCGAGATCGACGCCGGCCGCCTCTCGCGGCTTGGAGAGGGTGAAGAAGGACCGGTTCCCGGCTGGTTCTGCGTCGCCATGGGCAAGCAGGGCGCCTTCGAGCTCAACTATTCCAGCGACATCGACGTCTCGGTCTTCTTCGATCCGGACAAGATCGCCGACGCTCTCGCGCCCGACGTGGAGCCCCAGGCCTTCGCCGTGCGCCTGACCCACCGGGTGTCGGACCTGATGCAGGCCAAGACCGCCGACGGCTACGTGTTCCGGATGGACCTGCGGCTTCGGCCCGATCCCTCGTCCACGCCCCCCGCCGTGCCGGTGCCGGCGGCCCTCGACTACTACGAGAGCGTCGGCCAGAACTGGGAGCGCGCCGCCTTCATCAAGGCCCGGCCCTGCGCCGGGGACATGGCGGTCGCCCGCGCCTTCCTGGGCGAGCTGGTCCCTTACATCTGGCGCAAGAACCTCGACTTCGCCGCCATCGCCGACATCCACTCCATCAAGCGCCAGATCCACGCGCACAAGGTGGACGAGCGCGTCTCGGCCAAGGGCGTGGACCTGAAGCTCGGCCGGGGCGGCATCCGCGAGATCGAGTTCTACGTCCAGACCCAGCAGCTCATCCTGGGCGGCCGCCATCCCGAGCTGCGCAGCCCTCGCACCCTGGACGCCCTCCAGGCCCTGGCCGACGCCGGCCACGTGGCCAAGGAGACCGCCGCCGAGCTTGCCGCCGCCTACGACACCCTGCGCGCCGTCGAACACCGCATCCAGATGCTGGCCGACGAGCAGACCCACCGCCTGCCGGAGAACGATGCGGAGCGAAGGCGCGTGGCCGCACTCTCCGGCTATGACCGCCTGCAGAGCTTCGACGCCGCCGTCACCCGCATCCTGAAGGCGGTCAACGCCCGCTACGGGGAGCTGTTCGCCGAGGAGGAGCCGCTGTCGTCCCGCTTCGGCAGCCTGGTGTTCACCGGTGTCGACGACGATCCCGAGACCCTGGCCACATTGCAGCGCATGGGCTTCTCGAACCCCGCCCGGGTCGCCCAGACCATCCGAAGCTGGCACCACGGCCATATCCCGGCCACCCGCACCGAGCGGGGCCGCGAGCTCTTCACGCGGCTCGCGCCGCGCCTGCTGGAAGCGGCCCAGGCCACCGGCGCCCCGGACCCCGCCTTTAACCGCTTCGGCGATTTCTTCGCGGGGCTGTCCACCGGGGTGCAGCTCCAGTCGCTGTTCCTGGCCCAACCGAAGCTGTTCGAGCTGGTGGTGCAGGTGATGGCCTTCGCCCCGCGCCTGGCCTCGACGCTGGCCCGGCGCCCGGCGGCCATCGACGCCATGCTGGACCCGGCCTTCTTCCAGCCGATCGACGTGGCCGAGGACGGGGCGGTCATGTCCGAGGCGGTCGCGCGCGCTGGCGGGTTCGAGGCGGCCATGGACGTGGTGCGCCGGGTCCACCGCGAGCAGGCCTTCCGCGTCGGCGTGCAGGTGATGAGCGGGGCGGCCACGGCGGAAACGGCGGGCAAGGCCTTCGCCGACCTCGCCGACCTGTGCATCCAGGCCCTGGCGCCCGCCGCCCTGGCGGAGGCGGAAAGACTGGGCGGAGCCTTCGAGGGCGACGTGGCCGTCGTCGCGCTTGGCAAGTGCGGTTCGCGGGAGATGAGCGCCAGCTCCGACCTCGACCTGATGACGCTCTATCGGCCGGCCGATCCGGCCGGCATGTCGGCGATGAAGGGCTGGGACGCCTCGACGTTCTACGGCCGGTTCACCCAGCGGCTGATCGCGGCGCTGTCGAGCCCGACGGCCGAGGGCGCGCTGTACGAGGTCGACATGCAGCTCAGGCCGTCCGGCACCAAGGGGCCGGTGGCGGTCTCGATGGCGGCGTTCCAGCCCTACTACGAGGGCGAGGCCGAGACCTGGGAGCTGCTGGCGCTCACCCGGGCGCGGGTGGTCTGGGCCACCTCTGAGGCCTTCGCGGCGGAGGCGGGCGCCGCCATCGAGGCCGCGCTGCGGCGCCCGCGCGATCCGAAGCGCACCGCGGCCGACGTCCGCGACATGCGCCAGCTCCTGGAGCGCGAGCGCCCGCCCAAGGGAGACTGGGACCTCAAGCTCTCGCCCGGCGGCTTGGTCGATGTCGAATTCGCCGCCCAGTTCCTGCAACTCGTCAACGCCGCCGAGGGCGGGCCGCTATCGCCCAATACGGCCCAGGCGCTGGAGGCGTTCCGGGTTTCGGGCCTGGCTCCGGAAGAGCCGCTGGAGGCGCTCTCCGGCGCCTGGCGGTTGCAGCAGGATCTGACCCAGCTCCTCAAGGTGGCGCTCGACGAGGACGCCGATCCCGCCCGGGAGCCAAAGGCCTTCCAGGCCCTGCTGGCGCGGGCCGGTGGAGCGCGCACGTTCAGGAGCCTGGTGAAGTCGCTGTCCGACGCCCAGGTCCAGGCCCGCGCCGCCTACGAGGCCATCGTCCGCGCCTGACGCTGGGAGGTCGGCTCCGGGCGCGCGGGTAGCTGGCTCTGGCGGACGGGCAGGGCGAAGCTCGCCGTGGTGCCCTGGCCGGGCGTGCTCTTCAGGTCCAGGAGCCCGCCGTGCATCTCCACGAAGGCCTTGGTGAGGGCCAGGCCCAGGCCCGAGCCCTGCTGGGTCTTGGAGTGCTGGCTCTCGACCTGCTCGAAGGGCCGGGCGAGGCGGGCCAGGTCGTCGGGGGCGATGCCGATCCCGGTGTCCTGCACGCTGATCTTCACCCGCTCGCCGCGCGGGTCGTCCCGCCGCTCGGCGCGTACGGTTATCTTGCCGCCGCGGGGCGTGAACTTGATGGCGTTGGACAAGAGGTTCAACAGCACCTGCTTGATGGCCCGGTAGTCGGCCTCGACGTCCGGCAGCTCCACGAAGTCGAGGACGAGCTGGAGGCCGGCGCTCTCGGCGCGATTGCGCACCAGGCGCAGCGCGTCCTCGGCGATCTCCTCGATGGAGCACGGGTCGAAGCGCATGTTCATCTTGCCCGCCTCGATCTTCGACATGTCGAGGATGTCGTTGATGAGCGCGAGCAGGTGCTGGCCCGAATTCAGGATGTCGCGGGCGTAGTCGCGATACCGCCCGTCGCCGAGCGGCCCGTACATCTCGGCCACCATGATCTCGGAGAAGCCGTTGATGGCGTTCAGCGGCGTGCGCAACTCGTGGCTCATGTTGGCCAGGAACTCGCTCTTGGCCTGGCTCGCGCCCTCGGCACGGATCTTCTCGATCTCGTACTTGCGGGCCAGTTCGGAGAGCTGCTCCTGACTGCGCTCCAGGTTCACGACGGCGCGCCGCAGCTCCTCCTCCTTCAGCCGCCGAGCCTCCTCCTGGGCCTTCAGGACGGTGATGTCGGCGGCGGTCACCACGAGGCCGCCCTCGGCCGTGGGCCGCTCGGAAATCTGCACCCAGCGGCCGTCCGACAGCTCGGCCTCGCGCACCCCGGGGCCGCCGCCGGGATACTCCTGCCGGATGGCGGCGCGGGCGGCCCGGTCCACCTGCTCGCGCCCCACGCCGGTGGTCAGCAGGATGGGGTCCAGCCGGAAGTAGTCGCGGAAGTTCCGGTTGCACATCAGGAGCCGGCCGTGGCGGTCCCAGAGCACGAAGGCTTCCGAGACGCTCTCGATGGCGTCGCGCAGGCGGGTCTCGGCCTGCTGGGCGCGGGCCTGGGCCAAGCGTTCCTCGGTGACGTCCAGGGCCACCCCGATGATCCGGGCGTAGCCGCCCTCGGGCGCCTCGCCGAAGCCGCGGCCGCGTGCGTCGATCCACACCGGCCTGCCGCCCGCCAGGCTGGGCACCCGGAACGAGACGTCGAAATCGCCGTAGATCGCCGCCGTCGCCAGGGCTTCGCGCAGGCCGTCCCGGTGGCCGGGCGAGACGCGGTCCAGCACGTCCTGACCGTCCACCACCCCGCCGCGCCAGCCGAACAGCGCCGCCGTGACCTCGGACATGAAGATCCTGTCCGCCGCCAGGTCCCATTCCCAGATGCCGCAGCGCGCGGCCTCCACGGCCATGCGGAAACGCTGCTCGGAATCCGAATAGGCCGCATGCGCCCGCTCCACCCGGCGGGATTCGAGGAGCAGCAGCACGCCGAGCGCGAAGGCTACGGCGAGCGGCGTGGCGAGCCACACGAACTGTTCCTCGGCGCTCTGCGGGCCGGTGCGCAGGCGGGCGAGCGCAAGGGCCGTGTA
The DNA here is from genome assembly GCF_046463815.1 of Phenylobacterium sp. Taxonomy (GTDB): domain Bacteria; phylum Pseudomonadota; class Alphaproteobacteria; order Caulobacterales; family Caulobacteraceae; genus Phenylobacterium. The sequence goes on from NZ_JBKBRO010000021.1 coordinate 30,288, forward strand.
GACCGCGAGCAGCAGGAGCGCCGAGAGGATGCCGATCCGGACGAAGCGCTGGGTCGGCGGACGCGCGGGCTCAAGCGGTGCGAAGCGGCCCCGCGGCCGCGCGCCTCCAGCCTTCCGCCCCCCGCCCTTGGCCAAGGCCCAAACTCCGTCGCCGGCGCCGAGTCAGCCCCGGCGCAAATCGGAGTCTAAGCGAATCGGCGTCGGAGCGTCACCCGCCCGTCAGTCGGCGAGCGCGCGCGTCACCAGCTCGTAGACGTTCTTCGACAGGCCCTCGGCCTTGGCGATCCGCTGCAGCTCGGCCTTCATCTGCGCGCCGAGCTCGGGCTTGTAGCGCCGCCAGCCGCCCAGCGGGTCCACCAGCCTCGCCGCCGTCATCGGGTTGAAGCCGTCGGTGGCCAGGATCTGGTCGGCGAGGAAGCGATAGCCCGCCCCGCTCGGATCGTGGAACCGCGCCGGGTTGAAGTTGGCGAAGGTCGAGACGAGCGCCCGCAGACGGTTCGGGTTCTTGGCCTCGAAGGCGGGATGGGCGGTCAGGCCCAGCACGCGGCCCAGGGCGCCTTCCGACGGGTCCCGGGCCTGGACGGCGAACCACTTGTCGATGACCAGCGGCTCGGACTTCCAGCGGGTGTAGAAGTCGGTCAGGGCTTCCTCGAACGCCTCGCCGCCGATCTGCATCAGGGCCGAGAGGCCGCCCATGGCGTCGGTCATGTTGCCGGCCGCCCGGTAGTGGCCCAGGGCCAGGTCTGCGACCTCATGGCGCGGATTGGCCGTCAGCAGCTCCAGGGCGGCGTTGCGCAGGGCGCGCCGGCCCGCGCCGGCGGCGTCGGGCGAGAACTCGCCCAGGTCCTGCAGGCCGGTGTGCAGCCGCCGCAGTTCGGCGTCCAGGTGCAGGGCCAGCCGAACCCTGAGCGCGTCGCGGGCCTCGTGGATGGCGGTGGGATCGGCCGGGCTCATCTTCAGCGCCAGGTCCGGCTCGGACGGCAGGGCCAGCAGCAGGGCCTTGAAGGCGGGCTCGGCGGCCTGGTCGCTCAGGGCCCGCCCGACGGCCTCGGCGTAGCGCTCCTCGCCCACCTCGTTTGGCCGCCCCGCGGCTCGGGCGAGGATCAGGTCGGTCGCCAGCTCCTGGCCCGCCTCCCAGCGGTTGAACAGGTCGGGGTCGGACGCCAGCAGGACGTAGCGGTCCTTGGCCGGCGCGTCGGTCTTCAGCACCACCGGCGCCGAGAAGCCTCGCAGCGCCGAGACCACCGGCGGCCGGTCCACGCCGGAGAGCGTGAGCGTGACCTGCGCCTCGTCCAGCACGACCACTGTCTCGTCCACGGCCTGGCCGTCGCGCTCGAAGGCCAGCGTACGGCCCTCTTGGTCCAGCAGGCCCAGCCGCACCGGGATCGGCAGCGGCCTCTTGTAGGCCTGGCCGGGCGTGGGCGGCGTCTCCTGGCTGAGTTTCAGCTCCAGAGTCCGAGACGTTTCGTCGTAGCGGCTGGTGAGCGACACGCGCGGCGTGCCCGCCTGTTCGTACCAGGCGAAGAAATCCGAAAGGTCCCGGCCTGAGGCGTCCTCGAAGCAGTTGATGAAGGCCTCGACGGTGGTGGCGTGGCCGTCCCAGCGCTCGAAGTAGAGGTCCATGCCGGCCCGAAACGCCTCGGGCCCGATCAGGGTCCTCAGCATACGGATGACCTCGGAGCCCTTCTCATAGATCGTCGCGGTGTAGAAGTTGTCGATCTTGAGGTAGCTGGACGGCCGCACCGGGTGGGCCAGCGGCCCCTGGTCCTCGGCGAACTGGCGGGCGCGCAGCGCCTTCACGTCCTTGATCCGCTGGACGGCCTCGCCGCGCATGTCGCCCGAGAAGCTCTGGTCGCGGAAGACCGTCAGGCCCTCCTTCAGGCAGAGCTGGAACCAGTCGCGGCAGGTGATCCGGTCGCCCGTCCAGTTGTGGAAATACTCGTGGGCCACGACGCTTTCGATGCGTTCGTAGTCGAGGTCGGTGGCCGTCGCGGGATCGGCCAGCAGCAGGGAGCTGTTGAAGATGTTCAGCCCCTTGTTCTCCATGGCCCCGAAGTTGAAGTCGCGCACCGCGACGATCATGAAGAGGTCGAGGTCGTATTCGCGGCCGAACGCCCGCTCGTCCCATTTCATCGAGCGCTTCAGGGCGTCCATGGCGTAGGCGGCCCGGGGCGCCATGCCGGTGTCGACATAGATCTTCAGGTCGACCGTCCGGCCGCTCATCGTGACGAGCTTGTCCTCGAGCACGTCCAGCTCGCCGGCCACGAGGGCGAAGAGGTAGCAGGGTTTGGGGAAGGGGTCGTTCCAGACCGCGTAGTGGCGGCCGTCGCCGAGGTCGCCCGCCTCCAGCAGATTGCCGTTCGACAGCAGGTGGCGGAACGTCTTGTCCGCCTCGATGCGGACCGTGAAGCGCGACAGCACGTCGGGGCGGTCGGGCCAGAAGGTGATCTTGCGGAAGCCCTCGGCCTCGCACTGGGTGCAGAAGCGGCCGCCGGACATGTAGAGGCCTTCCAGCGCCTTGTTGTTCTCCGGGTCGATCTCGACCTCGGTCTCCAGGGTGAAGGCGTCAGGCGCGTCGGGGATGGTCAGCCACTCGGCGTCGATGCTGTGTTCGGCCGCCGCCAACATGCGGCCGTCGATGGCCACGGACAGGGGCTTCAGCCGCTCGCCGTTGAACCGCAGGGGCTCGGCGTGGTCGCCGTTGCGGCGCACGGACAGGCGCGCCTTCACCCGGGTGGCGTTGGGCTTGAGGTCGAAGGTGAGCTGGACCTCGTCGACGAGGAAGGCGGGGGGGCGGTAGTCGGCGAGCTTGATCGCCTGGGGCGTGTCGGTGCGCATGGCGGTCATCTAGGCCTTCCGGTTGGGCGGCGCCAAGGCGGCGCGTCGCGCATCAGCGGCCCGCGCGACGTCGGGCGGGGCGGGGACAGGGGCGCTCCGACCAGGCGCCGTCGCGTTCCCGGATCAGGAGGTAGCAGTCGATCCCCTGGGCGGCGACCGTCGGCGGCCAGTGTCCTGGCGCGTTCGATCGCATGGGGCGGTAGGCGTAGGCGCCGACCTCGGCGGTGTTCCGCTCGACGATCCACTTGTTGTCCCGCCACGCCAAGGCCAGGAAGATGACAATGGAGAGGGGGAAAGATCAGCCGTCGTCGGTCGGCCAGAGCATGAGCGGCTCGGGAAAGACGACGTGTATCAGAGGGCGCATCGCGGACTCCCCGCAACCGCCGCTTGCTGAAGCGCTACGGGGGACTCATAACTGGACGCCTTGCCGGCCGCGCTAACCTGCGGCGTTTCAGGAGCCTCGACGGATGAGCGCGAGCCCCCGTGGCCCAGAGAAGGTGGTGTTCGTTGGCGGCACGCCGCGCTCAGGAACAACCATCACCCACGCCGTTCTCTGCGCTGCGCCGGGCGTCAACGGGTACGTCCCGGAGGCCAGCTTCTTCGTGCATCTGGTGAAGGCCTACTACGCCGGGGTCACGCACTGGGACATCCACACCCACGGGCTTTATCCCGACGCGGAGACCTTCCGCCTTTCGATCGCGGCGGCCGCGGAGGCGGTTCTCCAGGACCTCTGGCGCCACGTCGGCCGGCCAAGGGTTCTGTGCCTCAAGGACCCGCTGATGACCGAGTGGTTTCCATGGGCGGCCCGCCTGCTGCCGGACGCGCGCTTCGTCACGGTCTGCCGCCACCCCTTCGACGTCGTGCGGTCGCGGCAGGACGGCTATGAGCGTACCAGCGGCGAGCCCTTCACCCTGGAGATGGCGCTGGACGTCGCGCGCGATTACCTCCGCGACTACCAGTCCGTCCTTTCCCACAACTTCCGCGGCCGGCACCTGATGTTCCGGTACGAGGACCTCAACACCGCGAGAGTCCTGAGCGCCATGGCCAAGCTCGTCGAGGCGCCCGGGTTCGTCGCCAGCCGCCTATGGCAGACGCCGGACGGGCGGCTGCGGACCAGCTTCGGCTCCGATGACGACCCCACCAGCTCGCCAAAGTATGGCGGCTCCATCGACCTGACGCCCCGCCTCGACCCCCTGAGGGCCGACTGGCAGGCCGCCGTGGCCGCGATCTGCCGGCCGGTGATGATGCGGATGAACTACCCCTGGCAGGACGCCGCCTGAGGCCTCGGGCGGGATAGCCGGCCGTCAGGTCGATGGCGTCCAGGGTGGTGTCCTCTGTGGGCGCCGACCAGCACGGCGATGGCTTGGGCCGCCGTGACCGAGCGCGCCGCCGCCCCGCGAGGCGGCCTGGGCGTGGGCAGGGGTGTTCCGGCCCGCCTTTGTTGCGACGAGGGTCAGGAAGGCGACAGACAGGGGCTCCACGGCGCCGCAAGTCAACCTGGGCTCTCCGCCCTCGGGGATTTGCGCCTTTGCCTTCCTATCGGATCTATCGCGTCGGCCACGGCGGCCGCCTGTTGCTGGGCGAGGCCTTCAACGCCGAGAGCGACACCCTGGCCATCGAGACCGCGCGCGTGCTGCAGGACGCCGAGCGTCCCATGGAGCTTTGGGAGGGCGGACGGCTGGTCGGCCGCTTCTCGAGCCTGGGGCTGTTCACCGCAGGCGGCTCGGGCTGACGCGAGGTCATACTTTTCACCGCCGAACCCACGCGTATGCTTCCGGGCAGAGGAAGCCGAAGCCGGCGATAACCGGCGCGATGGGGCCGAGATGAATTTCGACTTTTCCGACGACCAGAAATTTTTGAAGTCCGAGGCGCGCAAGTTCCTCGACGCCAACGCCTCGGCGGCCAAGGTCCGCAAGGTGCTGGACGATGACGGCAAGGCCTATGACGAGGCGCTGTGGAAGGCCGTGGCCGAGCAGGGCTGGCTGGGCGCCGCCATCCCCGAGGAGCACGGCGGTCTTGGCCTGGGGCACCTGGAGCTCTGCGTGATCGCCGAGGAACTTGGCCGCGCGGTGGCCCCGATCCCCTTCGCCTCCACGGTCTATTTCCTGGCCGAGGCGGTGATGCTGGCGGGCTCCGACGCCCAGAAGGCCGCCCTGCTGCCGAAGATCGCTGCGGGCGAGGTCATCGGCTGCCTGGCGACGTCCGAGGGGCCCGGCCCGGTGACGGCCGCCTCGGTGCAGGCCTCCGTTTCGGGCGGCAAGCTGTCGGGGACGAAGATCCCGGTGACCGACGGTGACATCGCGACCCACGCGGTGGTGCTGGCCAAGGAGGGCGGCAAGCCCGGCCTGTTCCTGGTCGACCTGTCGTCCGGCGTGACCCGCGAGGCGCTGAAAACTCTCGACCCCACCCGCGACGCGGCCAGGCTGACCTTCAAGGACGCCCCCGCCGAACGCCTGGGCGAGGCGGGCGAGGGCCTGGCCCTGCTGGAGCAGGTCATGGACCGCGCCGCCGTCCTGCTGGCCTTCGAGCAGTGCGGCGGGGCCGACAAGTGCCTGGAGATGGCCAAGGCCTATGCGCTCGAGCGCTACGCCTTCGGCCGGGTGATCGCCTCGTACCAGGCCATCAAGCACAAGCTGGCCGACATGTACGTGAAGAACGAGCTCGCCCGCTCCAACGCCTACTATGGGGCCTGGGCGCTCAACACCAACGCGCCCGAGCTGCCGATCGCGGCCAGCGCCGCGCGCATCGCCGCCTCCGAGGCGTTCTGGTTCGGCTCGAAGGAGAACATCCAGACGCACGGCGGCATCGGCTTCACCTGGGAGGTGGACGCCCACCTCTACTACCGGCGTTCGCGCCAGCTCTCCCTCGTGGCCGGCGCGCCGCGGGTCTGGAAGGAGCGGCTGGTCAGCCACCTTGAACGGCGCAACGCGGCCTGAGGATTTTCAGACATGGATTTCAACGACACGCCCGAAGAAGCCGCCTTCCGCGCCAAGGTCCAGGCCTGGCTGAAGGAGAACGCGCCCAAGCACGCCGCCACCGACGACCCCGAGGGCGGCGGCGATTCGCTCGCCGCCTCCAAGGCCTGGCAGGCCAAGAAGGCCGCCGCCGGCTTCGCCCAGATCACCTGGCCCAAGGAATGGGGCGGCCCGGGCGGCACGCCGATCCAGCAGGTCATCTTCAACCAGGAAGAGGCCAAGTATCCGACGCCGCCGAACGTCTTCCAGATCGGCCTGGGCATGTGCGTGCCCACGGTAATGACCTTCGCCGACGACGAGACCAAGAAGCGCTTCGTGGGCCCCGCCCTTCGCGGCGAGGAAATCTGGTGCCAGCTCTTTTCCGAGCCGTCCGGCGGCTCCGACGTGGCCGCGGCGCGCACCCGCGCGGTGCGGGTCGACGACGGGTCGGGCGACTGGATCATCGACGGCCAAAAGGTGTGGACGACAGGCGCCCAGTTCTCGGATTTCGGCATCGTGGTCACGCGGACGGACCCGGACGCGCCGAAGCACAAGGGCCTCACCATGTTCTGGATCGACATGCACGATCCGGGCGTGGAGGTGCGGCCGATCCACCAGATGTCGGGCGGGTCGGGGTTCAACGAGGTGTTCTTCACTGGCGTGCGAGTGAAGGACAGTCAGCGGCTGGGCGCGGTCAACGACGGCTGGCGGGTGAGCCTCGTCACGCTGATGAACGAGCGCCTGGCGGTGGGCGGTCCCTCGGGGGCGGGCTGGGCCCAGTTCCTGGAGGCGGCCCGCGGGATCGCCGGGATCGACGGCGCGCCGGCCATCAAGGACCAGGCCCTGCGCGAGAAGCTGGCCGACTGGTACGTCCAGACGGAAGGGCTGAAGCACACGCGCAACCGGACGATCACCGCCCTGTCGCGCGGTCAGACGCCCGGGCCGGAGAGCTCGATCGGCAAGGTGGTCTCGGCGCTGCAGATGCAGGAGCTGGCCAACAGCGCCATCGAGATGCTGGACCAGTACGGGATCATCAACGACCCGGACCTCGCCCCGCTGAAGGGCGCGTTCCACGGCTCGCTGATGTTCGCGCCGGGCCTGCGGATCGCCGGCGGCACGGACGAGATCCTGAAGAACATCATCGCCGAGCGCGTGCTTGGCCTTCCCGGCGACATCCGGGTGGACAAGGACATCGCCTTCAAGGACCTGCCGACGGGGCGCTAGCTCCTAGGCGGTGAGGGCCAGGGGCGCCTCGGCGCTCCGGCCCACGAGTTCGCCGTAGAGCCTCGTCAGGTTCTCGAAGGTGGCGTCCCAGCCGTGGCGGGTGACGGCCCGCAGGCGCGCGGCCTTCGAGAGCTCGGCCAGGTCGCGGGCGAACAGGGCCTCGATGGCGGCGGCCAGGCCCGGGGCGTCGACCGTCTCGGCCGGCTGGCCCACGGTCTCGTCGATCAGCTCGCCAACGCCGCCGGTCCGGGCGCCCACCACGGGCAGGCCGGCGGCCATGGCCTCCAGCACCACCAGGCCGAAGATCTCGTTCTCGTTGGCGTGCAGGCAGGCGTCGCAGGAGGCGATGATCCCGGCCAGCCGGTTCTGGTCGCGCTCGTAGTCGAGGCAGATGACGCTGCGCGAATAGGGCGCGTCCTCGCCCGCGCCCACCAGCAGCAGGCGGTAGGGATCGCCCAGCTTCTCGACGGCGGCGACCATGGACTCGATGTTCTTCTCCCGCGCCGGACGCCCGGCGAAGACCAGCAGCCGCGTCTCCCACGGCAGGCCCAGCCGCCTGAACAGCCTGGCCCGGTCGCCCTTGGCGGGGTCGAAGACCTCGGTGTCCACGCCGAGCTGCTGGATGGTCACCCGCTCGACGCCCGCCTCGGCCAGCCGCGCGGCCATGTGGCGCGACGGGGCCACCACATGGTCGAAGCGCTGGAAGGCCTGGGCCCAGAAGTTGAAGGTGGGCGTCTCGGCCCATTCCCCGAAATGCAGGGCGGCCAGCGCCGCGGCGTCGGTGTGGCAGAAGCCCACGACCGGCACGCCCAGGGCCTCGCCGGCCTCCAGCGCCGCGTGACCGGGCACGAAGACGTCGCCCGCCTCGATGATGTCTGGCCTGAGCAGGGTCAGCACCGTCCGCCACTTCGCCAGGCTGGCGGGCATCCGGTAGCCGTTGCCGAACGGCAGGCGCGCGGCGGCGACGGTGACGAGGCCCGAGGCGTCGGCGGCCGTCCGGGCGCCGGGCACCACCAGGCTGTGGCGCAGGTCGGGGCGGCGCTTTTCCAGCCACGCGCGCTTGGCCAGCAGGTAGCGTTTCACGCCCCCCGACTTCGGCGCGTACATCATGGTGGTGTCGAGCAGGTGGAAGCCGGCGCCCGGCGCGGTGCGCGCCACGCGCGCCGCGAGCACCGCCGGACGGATCTTGTCGGCCAGCCTGAGGACGGCGGCGTCCGACACCCGGCCGGCCCTTCCCTTCCTGATGCTGTCGGAGGCGGCGAGGAACAGGGCGGCCGAACGCTCGCCGTCGCCCTTTGGAGCGCCAAGGGGGCCGCCCGCCCTCAGGCGCCTAGTGGCGGTTGGGCTCGCTGATCTCTTCCAGAGCCTGGCCAGTGGTCTTGTCCTTCCCCTGCTGGGCGATGTCGCCCAGGGACACGATGCCGACCAGTCTGCGGTCGCGGTCCAGCACGGCGAGGCGACGGACCTGGAGCTCGGCCATCTTATCGGCCGCCGCCGTGATGTCATCGTCCTCGTAGCAATACTCGACGTCCGAGGTCATCACTTCCGAGACGGGCGTGGCGAAACTGCGGCCCTCGCTGACGGCGCGCAGCACGATGTCCCGGTCGGTGACCATGCCCTGGACCTTGTCGCCGTCGCAGACGGGAATGACGCCGGAATCGATGTCGCGCATCTTGCGGGCGACCTCCTGGATGGTGTCCCGCGGGCTCGCGCGCTCCACGTCGCGCGACATGATCTCGTTGATCCTCATGGGGAAGGCTCCTGCGATGCGGGTGGGACCGGCCGGGCCGGCGTCGGCGTTAACCCGCGGGGCAGGGCGAGGTTGCAGCTAGAAGAGCGTCATGGCCTGCCAGCCCGCCAGGGCGACCACCAGGACGCCGACCATCCAGGTGAGCAGGCGAAGCGGCAGCACCTTGGTCATCCAGCCCGCCAGCGGCGCGGCCACCACGCCCCCGGCGATCAGCCCCCCTAAGGACCACAGCAGGTCGCGCAGGCCGTCGGTCTCCCAATGGCCGGTGAGCAGCGAGCCCAGGAAGGCGGCCGAGGTGGCGGCGGCCACGAACACCTCGGCGGCGTTGGTGGTGCCGATGGCCTTGCGGGTGTCGGCCCCGGCGCCCATCAGCGAGCTGGTCACCACGGGACCCCAGCCGCCGCCGCCGACCGCGTCGAAGAAGCCGCCCACGAGGCCGAGCGGCAGGGGCGACTTCCACGAGAACACCCTGGGCCGCCGCTGGCGCCAGGCGCGGTAGAGGATGACGAGGCCCATGAGGCCCAGCCAGGCGACCACGAACGGCTTCACCGCCTCGCCGGGGACCGAGGTCAGCACATAGGCGCCCAGCACGCCGCCCACGACGCCCCCGCCGGCCAGCAGGCCCAGCAGCTTCCAGTCCACGTTGCGGTAGAGGACGTGCGACAGGCCCGAGGCCGCGCCGGTGAACACCTTGGCCGCGTGCACGCTGGCCGAGGCGTTGGCCGGCGTCACGCCGAAGCTGAGCAGGACGGTGGTGGAGATGACCCCATAGGCCATGCCCAGCGCGCCATCGACGAGCTGGGCGGCGAAGCCGACGGCGGCGAAGAGCCAGAAATCAGGATCCATCGGGCCGCCAGCTAAGGCCTAGCTCGCGGCCCCGCCAACCAATTCCTCTGATCGCGGGCTCAGAAGAGGTGCATGTCATCCCGGCCGCGCCGCAGCGGAGAGCCGGGACCCAGGAGGTTCGGCGGTGCGGCGGCCCTGGGTCCCGGATCGGCCGTCGGCCGTCCGGGATGACGGGATTTGTCAGTCCTTGGCGCGTTCCTGGTAGGAGCCGTCCTCGGTCAGCACGACGATCTTGGTGCCGACGGTGATGTAGGGCGGGATCATGGTGCGCAGGCCGTTCGACAGCACGGCGGGCTTGTAGGAGGACGAGGCCGTCTGGCCCTTCACCGAGGGTTCGGTGTCCACGACCTCGAAGGTGGCCAGGCGCGGCAGCTCGATGGCGATCGGCACGCCCTCGTGGGTCGAGAGCTTCACCGTGCAGCCGTCGGTCAGGTAGTACTTGGCGTCGCCGATCATCTCGGCCGAGGCGGTGACCTGCTCGTAGTTCTCGGGGTTCATGAAGTGGAACCCTTCGCCGTCCTCGTAGAGGAAGGTGTAGTCGCGTTCGTCCACCGTGGCCCGCTCGACGGTTTCGGTCGTGCGGTAGCGTTCCGACACCTTCACGCCGTCGGAGATGCGGCGCATGTCGAGCTGGGTGACCGGCGTGCCCTTGCCCGGGTGGATGTTCTGGGCGCTGAGCACGACGTAGAGCTTGCCTTCGAGATCGACGACGTTGCCCTTGCGGAGGGAGCTGGCGGAAACCTTCAAGTTCGGTCCTCGAGGATGCTTTGCGAGTTCTTGGCCGGCTCGTATAGCGACTGTCGCCGAAATCGCCAGTCCCCCGAGCCGATGCCGCACCTTCAGACCTCGCCCTGGTGGGCCCCGGACCGCCACGCCGACCGCCGCCCGTTCCTCACGGGGCGGGGGGCGATCACCCGGGCCGTGCGGGCCTGGTTCGAGGGCCAGGGGTTCGCCGAGGTGGAGACCGCCGCCCTGCAGATCTCGCCCGGCAACGAGGCCCACCTGCACGCCTTCGCCACCGAGGCGGTCGGGACGGACGGGGCGCGGCGGACGCTCTACCTGCACACCTCGCCCGAATTCGCCTGCAAGAAGCTGCTGGCGGCCGGGGAGACCGCGATCTTCAGCCTGGGCAAGGTGTGGCGCAACCGCGAGCGGGGACCGCTGCACCATCCCGAGTTCACCATGCTGGAGTGGTACCGGACGGGCGCGCCCTACGAGGTCCTGATGGAGGACTGCGCGGCTCTCTTGCGGCTGGCGGCGCGGACGACGGGCGCGGCCGAGTTCCGCTGGAAGGGGATGGCCTGCGATCCGCTGGCCGAGCCCGAGCGGGTGACGGTGGCCGAGGCGTTCCAGCGCCACGCCGGGATCGACCTCTTCGGCGACCTGGCGGCCCAGGCGAAGGCGAAGGGAATCCGGGTGGCCGAGGATGACGTCTGGGCCGACGTCTTCTCCCGCATCATCGTCGAGAAGGTCGAGCCGGCGCTGGGACAGGGGCGGCCGACCATCCTGTGCGAATACCCCGTCTCCGAGGCGGCCCTGGCGCGGCCCAAGGCCGGCGATCCGCGGGTGGCCGAGCGCTTCGAGCTCTATGCCTGCGGGGTGGAGCTGGCCAACTGCTTCGGCGAGCTCACCGACCCGGCCGAGCAGCGCAGGCGGTTCGAGGCCGAGATGGCCGAGAAGCAGCGGGTCTATGGCGAGACCTATCCCATCGATGAGGAGCTGCTGGACTCCCTGGCCCTCATGCCGCCGGCCAGCGGCGGGGCCCTGGGCTTCGACCGCCTGGCCATGCTGGCCACGGGGGCCGCCCACATCGAACAGGTCCTCTGGGCGCCGGTTCCGTAAGGTCCACGAACCCCACGAAAGGCACGAACGCGCCGTGAAGCGGCGCCGATCTGCAAACCACGGATTTCACGGATTGCACGGATTGCCCGAGCCCCTGCATCCATCCGTGGAAATCCGTGAAGTCCGTGGTTCCAGATCGGCGAGCCGCCGCTGGCGCGGCGTCTCGGGTCTCCCTCGTTCGTGTTGTTCGTGTTGTTCGTGGGGTTCGTGGACATCCCCCAAGTTGCAGTCGCGGGGCGTCCGGGCCATATGCGCCCCGGCATGACCCGTCCCCTCCGCACGCCTGAGGACCTGGCCGCCGCCGGGCTCGCGCCGCCCGAGGCGCTGGAGGGGCTCGCGCGGGTGGCCGAGCGGTATGCCGTGGCGATCACGCCGGACATGGCGGGGCTTGCCGCCGAGTGCGAGGGAGTCGCGCGCCAGTTCATCCCCACCGCCGCCGAGCTGGACGCCCGGCCCGAGGAAAGCGCCGACCCCATCGGCGACGAGACCCACTCGCCGGTCGAGGGGATCGTCCACCGCTATCGCGACCGGGTGCTGCTGAAGGCCAACCACGCCTGCGCCGTCTACTGCCGGTTCTGCTTCCGGCGCGAGATGGTGGGGCCGGACGGGGTGAGGCCGCTCTCGCCGGTCCAGCTCGACGCGGCCATGGCCTATGTCGCCGCCCGGCCGGAGATCTGGGAGGTCATCGTCACCGGCGGCGACCCGCTGATCCTCTCGCCCCGGCGACTGGCCGACATCGGCGCGCGGCTGGCCGCCATCCCCCACGTGAAGGTCGTCCGCTTCCACACCCGGGCGCCCGCCGTGGACCCGGCCCGGGTGACGCCCGAGCTGGTCGAGGCGCTGAAGGCCTCGGGCAAGACGGTGTGGGTCGCCCTGCACGCCAACCATCCCGAGGAGCTGACGCCCGCCGCGCGGGCCGCCTGCGCGCGGATCGTGGACGCCGGAATCCCCATGGTGGGCCAGACGGTCCTGCTGAAGGGCGTGAACGACGATCCCCCCGTGCTGGAGGCCCTGATGCGCGCCTTCGTCGAGGCCCGGATCAAGCCCTACTACCTCCACCAGGGCGACCTCGCGCCCGGCACCGGCCACTTCCGCACGACGCTGGAGGAGGGCCAGGCGCTGATGCGGGCGATCCGGGGGCGGCTTTCGGGCCTGGCCCAGCCGACCTACGTCCTCGACATCCCCGGCGGCCACGGCAAGGCGCCGGTGGGCCCGACCTATGTATCCGAGCGCGACGGCAGGACCCATGTCACCGATCCGCAAGGGATTCCGCACGCTTATCCGCCGGAGGCTCCCCAAGAGGGCGAGTGACGCCCGTCAATGCGGGGTTCAGGAATGGGGGCGCAAATCCGCATCTCATGCGTTGCCTAGGGAGGCGACGGCCACGAGGAGAGTTTCGATGCGTTGGGGATGGATCGCGGCCCTGCCGGCAGCGGCCTTGGGGTTCGGCGCGGCGGCCCAGGAGCCGCCGGCGGTCCCGGTCCCCCCGCCGGCCGTCCAGCAGGCGCCGGTCCTGAGCATCGCCCCGCCCTCAGCGCAGAGTATCATGCTGAGTCCGGCCCAGGCGGCGACGGCGCTGGAAGCCCTGCGCGCGGCCGACGCCCACGGGCTGCGGCCGAAGGACTACCTGCCGGCTGGCGTCACCGACGCCGCCGCGCTGAGCCCCGAGCAGGGCGCCGCCCTGGTGCGCGGACTGATCCGCTACGCCCACGACGTGAAGGTGAGCCGCCTGGCGCTGGGCGACTTCCCGCGCAACTGGGCGGTCCGGCCGGCGCCCTACGACCCGACCGCCGACCTGGCCCAGGCCGTGGCCGAGGACCGGCTGGGACCCTGGCTGGACGGGCTCGATCCCCCCTATGCCGGCTACCAGGCGCTGCTGCGCGGGCTGGCCCGCTACCGGGAGATCGCCGCGGCCGGCGGCTGGAAAACCATTCCGGCCGGCGACACCATGAGCCTGGGCTCCACGGACCCGCGCGTCCCCGCGCTCCGCGCCCGCCTGGCCGCGGAGGACCCGCAGCTCGCCGCCAAGGGGGCGGCGACCTTCGACCAGGCCCTGCAGGACGCCGTGGTTCGCGCCCAGAAGCGGTATGGCCTCAAGCCCGACGGGGCGGTGGGGCCGGGCACGCTGGCCTTCCTGAACGTGCCCGTCGAGGCGCGCATCCGCCAGATCGTCGCCAACCTGGAGCGCTGGCGCTGGCTGCCCAGGACCATGCCCGCCACCCGGGTGCAGGTGAATGCGGGCGCGGCCATCGTCACCCTGTTCCGCGACGACAAGCCGGTGCTGTCGATGAAGGCCGTCTCGGGCAGGCCGGGCGACGAGACGCCCATGCTGATCTCCGAGATCCATTCGGTGGTCATCAACCCGCCGTGGAACGTGCCGAGCTCCATCGCGACCAAGGAGCTGTGGCCCAAGGCGAAGCGCGATCCGGGCTACTTCGCCCGCAACGACTATGTGGTCATTCCCACCGAGGGCGGCGGCTCGCGCATCCAGCAGAAGCCGGGGCCCAAGGCGGCGCTCGGGCGGTTCAAGTTCGACTTCGACAACCCCTTCACCATCTATCTGCACGACACGCCGAGCCGGGGCGCCTTCGACCTCTATGCCCGCCAGGCCAGCCACGGCTGCGTGCGGCTGGAGAAGGCGCAATTGCTGGCCGAGGCGCTGCTGGCCGGGGACCCGAAGTGGGACAAGGCGGGCATCGAGGCCCAGCTCGCCACCGGCAAGACCCTGCGGGCGCCGCTTTCCGAGCACGTGCCGGTGTTCGTGCTCTACTGGACGGCCTTCGCAGGCGCGGACGGGCAGATGCACTTCCGCGCCGACCCCTATAAGTGGGATACGCTGCTCCTGGAGCTGACGGGCGAACTCGCCCCCGCCGCGGCCTGAGACGATTTGGGGCCTGAAAGGATTTGGGAAGACGATGAAGCGGACGGTGATCTGGCTGGCGCTCGCCTGCGCGGCCATCCTGGCGGTGCTGGCCTTAAGCCGCGGCGTGCGGTTCACCTCCGAGCCCGCCAAGGTCCCCGAGAAGGCGCCGGCCGCCGAGGACGCCGCCCAGCCCACCGTGACCAAGGCGCCTGAGCCGGTGGTGGCCGCGCCGCCGGCGCTCACGCCAGAGGAGCTGCAGGTGCAGGAGGACGCCGCCGCCGTCGGCCTGACCACGGTCGAGCCCGCCCTCCCGCCGCCGCCCGCGCCGAAGGAAGCGCCGAAGGATCGGCCGCCGACCTGAACATAATCTTTCGTCATCCCGGACGGCCAAAGGCCGATCCGGGACCCAGGGGCCGCCGCACTCCAGAACCCCTGGGTCCCGGCTCTCCGCTTCGCTACGGCCGGGATGACGGTTAGGGTTCGGGCGTGGACCGGACCTACTTCGTCTACATGATGGCCAGCTGCCGGAACGGTACTCTGTACGTCGGCATGACAAATGACTTGCTTCGCCGCGCGTATGAGCACCGCGAGGGCCTAGCGCCGGGTTTCACCGCCAAGTACGGCCTGAAGCTGCTCGTCTGGTTCGAACAGTACGAAACGGCGCACGCGGCGATCTCGGCAGAGAAGCGGATCAAGCGCTGGCGCCGGCGCTGGAAGCTCGAATTGATCGAGAAGCTCAACCCGCGCTGGGAAGACCTCTACCCCGGCCTGGTTCCCGGACCCGCGTGACTCAGGCCCCCCGCCACTGGCGGACGCGGCCGGTGTCCACGTGGACGAAGTTCGAGACGGGGTAGTAGCCCACGCCGCCGGCGCCCACGGCGAGGGCGGCCTTGTGCAGGTTGGCGAGGTCGACGCCCTGGATGCGGACGTCCAGGGCCTTGCCCTGGGTATGCTGGCTGTTGGAGGCCACGCCCTTGGAGCGGGCGTGCAGCATGGCGTTGGTCTTGGGCGAGCGGTAGCCCGAGATGATCTGGAAGGGCGCGCGGGTCTCCAGCTTTTCCGAGATCGCGTGCAGGGCGTCGAACAGGCCGGGGTCCATGAAGTGCTCCTCGCCGTTGCGCCAGTCGCGCAGCACGCGCTGGGCTTCGGCCAGGGCGTCGGGCAGGTAGCGGCCGTTCTCGAAATAGACGTCGTTGAAGGCGTCCCCGGTGTGCAGGTTCTTCAGCGCCGCGCGGCGGGGCGCGGTCACGGGGAGGGCGTTGGCCCAGTTGGGAACGGAGAGGGCGGAGAAGCCGAGCGCGCCAGCCGCGAAGGCAAGCGTGTCCCGGCGTCGCCAAGTCTTGGGGACGAGGTTGGGCATACGAAAACGCCTCCAGGCCGGCGAAACGGTCCGGCCAAGATGGGGCAGTCGGGCTTTCGGTCAACCTAACAAGCGTCGTGGTGCGACGACTGGCCGCCCCCCCTAGGGACGGCGCTCGGCCAGGGGCGGGATCTCGCCGCGGCTGACGGCCAGGCCCAGCTTCAGGCTCTCCCCGATCATCTCGGCCTTGGCGATGAAGAGGTCGGCGGCCTCGGGGCGGCAGAGGTCGCGGGCGGTCTCGCGCCAGATGCCGAGCCAGCGGGGAAAGTGCTCGGGCTCGATCCCCGGCAGGCGGGCGTGCGCGGCCATGGGCGAGCCCTTGAACCGGCCGGTCATCAGGACGACCGAGGACCAGAAGTCGCACAGCTTGGCGAGGTGCTCGTCCCAGTCGGCGATAGCGCCGTTGAAGATCGGGCCCAGAACCTCGTCCTCGCGCACCCGGCCGTAGAAGGCGTGCACCTGGCGGCGGATGACCTCCTCGGTGATCCCGACGGCCACGCCGGGGCCGATGCGGGGGCGGCGAGGGTGCTCGAACGCGTTCATGGGCCCGACATAGCGAGCCGAAGGAGCGGCCCCAAGTCCGGGAGACTGCGTAGGCGCCGTGCCGCGCGCGGCGATTCTGTGCTTCAAGAGACGGGATGGCGGATTTCGATTTCGACGCGGTGGTCGTGGGCGCGGGCGCCGTGGGGCTGGCGTGCGGCTACGCCCTCGCCCGGCGCGGGCTGGTGGTGGCGGTGCTGGAGCAGGACGCGGCCATCGGCCAGGGCGTCTCCTCGCGCAATTCCGAGGTGATCCACGGCGGGCTCTACTATCCGACCGGCTCGCTGAAGGCGCGGCTGTGCGTGACGGGGCGGCGGATGCTCTACGCCTTCTGCGACGCCCACCAGGTGGCCTACGACCGCTGCGGCAAGCTGGTGGTGGCGACGGGCCCCGAGGAGGTGGAGCGGCTGGACGCCATCCTGGAGCAGGCGCGGGTCAACGACGTCGAGGGCATGGCCCGGCTGTCGCGCGCCCAGGCCCAGGCGCTGGAGCCGGAACTGGCCTGCGAGGCGGCGCTGATCTCGCCGCAGAGCGGGGTGTTCGACAGCCACGGCTACATGCTGGCCCTGCAGGGCGAGATCGAGGCGGCGGGCGGGGCGGTGGCGCTCTCCACGCCGTTCGAGGGGGCGACCCCGCTGGACGGCGGCGGCTTCGAGGTGCGCGCGGGCGGGGCCGAGCCCACGACGCTCACCTGCCGGCGGCTGGTCACCGCGCCCGGGCTCTCGGCCCAGGACGTGGCCGCCCGCATCGAGGGCTTCCCGGCCGCGCAGATCCCCGAGGCCCACTTCGGCAAGGGCCGCTACTTCCGGCTCCAGGGCCGGGCGCCGTTCGCGCGGCTCATCTACCCGCCGCCGATCCAAGGGGCGCTCGGCGTCCACTACCGCCGCGACCTCGGCGGCCAGGCGGTGTTCGGCCCCGACCTGGTGTTCGTGGACGCCCCCGACTACACGGTCGAGCCCGAGGCGGCCGATGGCTTCTACCGCTACATCCGCAGGTTCTGGCCGGGCCTGCCGGACGGGGCGCTTTCGCCCGACTACGCCGGGGTGCGGCCCAAGCTGCACGGGCCGGACGAGCCGCAGCCGGACTTCCGCATCGACGGGGCGGAGGTCCACGGGATCGCGGGGCTGGTCGCCCTGTTCGGCATCGAAAGCCCCGGCCTGACCTCGTCCCTGGCCATCGGCGAGGAAGCGGCGGCGCGGCTGGGGCTTTAGCGCGCCTCGGCCTATCGCGGCGCGATGCGCAGGACGCGGCCGTCGGCGTTGTCGGTGGCCAGGTAGAGGGCGCCGTCGGGGCCCACGATCACGTCGCGGATGCGCTCGCCGAGCTCGCCGAACAGCCACTCCTCGCCCGTGACGCGGTCGCCGTCGAGGGTCAGGCGCGACACGCGCTTCGAGCCCAGGCCGCCCACGAACAGGCTGCCCTTCCAGGCCGGGAACAGATCGGCCTCGTAGAAGGCCATGCCCGAGGGGGCGATCACCGGGTCCCAGTAGTAGGCGGGCTGCTCGGTCCCGGCCATCTGGGTGATCCCGCCGGTGATCGGGCCGCCGGCGTACTCGACCCCGTAGGCCACGTCGGGCCAGCCGTAGTTGCGCCCCGCCCGCACGATGTTCAGCTCGTCGCCGCCCTTGGTCCCGTGCTCGACCTCCCAGAGTTCGCCGGTGCGCGGATTGAGCGCCGCGGACTGGATGTTGCGGTGACCCAGGGAGAAGATTTCCGGCCTGGCGTCCGCCCGGCCGACGAAGGGATTGTCCTTCGGCGCCGCGCCGTCGCGGGTGATGCGGACCACCTTGCCGATGGTCCCGTCCAGCCGCTGGGCGTTGGGGCGGCTCTCGTTGATCTGCCGGTCGCCGGTGGTGACGAAGAGCGTCCCGTCGCGGGCGAAGACCAGCCGCGAACCGAAGTGGCCGCGCGAGGCGATGGCCGGGGTCTGGCGCCAGATCGTCGTCGCCCCCTCCAGGCGGGGCGGCTGGCCGGTCGCGGTCACCAGACGCCCGCGCGCCACGGCGGTGTTGTTGCGCCCGCCATCCTGGGCCTCGGAAAAGGACATGTAGACGTAGCCGTTGCGGGCGAAGTCCGGGTCGACGGCGAGGCCCAGCAGGCCGCCCTGGCCCGAGGCGTCCACGGCCGGGACGCCGGCGATCGGGTCCGACAGCTTGCCGTCCTTGAAGAGGCGCAGGCGGCCGGCCTTCTCGGTGATCAGCAGGCCGCCGTCCGGCAGGAAGGCCAGCGCCCAGGGCTTTTCGACGCCGGTGATGTAGTCGGCGACCCGGTAGGCCACGTTCGACTTCACGGCCGGCGCGCGGGTCTGGCCGGGGAAGGCCGACGTCTGGGCCGCGGCGTTCGGCGGCCGGGTCTCTTCCGGCGCGGCGGGCGCCTTGGGCTGGGCCTGGCCTTCCGCGCCGCCGCAGGCGGCGACGAGGACGGCGGCGGCCGTGGCGATCAGCGGCGTCTTCATGTCGGATTCCCTCAAACCTCCATCCCGGCGACAGCGGAAAGCGCGGCCCCGGGTTCCGCGCCCTCCAGATGGATCAGCGCCCAGACGGCGAAGAACAGCAGGGGCCAGCGCTGTCCCGGCCCCCCTTCACGCATCCTTACGGCGGCTTCGTCGCCGAGGATGCGGCGGACGGCCCCGACCTTCCCGATGCGGGCGGCGATGTCGCCCGCGCGCGGCGCGATCCAGGCGTCCACCGGGACGGTGAAGCCCTGCTTCCCGGCCCACGGACTGGCGGCCGGGCAGGCGCGCTCCAGCCACTTGCGCAGGAGCCACTTGCCGTAGCCGCCCCGCACCTTGGCGCGGTCGGGCAGGCCCCAGGCGAAGGCGGCGACCTCGGGGTCGAGGAAGGGCGTGCGGCCCTCCAGCCCGTGGGCCATCAGGCAGCGGTCCAGCTTGAGCAGCAGGTCGTTCGGCAGCCAGGTGGCGATGTCGGCCCATTGCGCCTGCTGTAGCTGGGTAAGGCCCGGCGGCGCCTTGGCCGCGCGCCGCCAGCTCTCCAGGGACGCGGCGTCGGCGCCCCGGGGCTCGGCGGGACGGCCGCCCAGCCAGGCGGGCCTGAGCGCGCGGCGATAGCGCCCGTATCCGCCGAACAGCTCGTCGCCGCCCTCGCCGGTCAGCACGACCGTCAGCGTCCCCTTGGCGGCCTCGGCCAGCTTGTAGGTGGGCAAGGTCGCGTAGTCGGCGGTGGGATCGTCCAGGGCCCAGGCGACCTGCGGCAGGATGCGCCAGAAGTCCGCCTCGCCGAAGGTCGTCTCGCGCCAGTCGAGGTCCAGCGCCCGGGCGATGCGCTCGGCCCCCGCGCGCTCGTCCGCGGCCTCGGGAACGTCGAAGCCGCAGGTGAAGGCGGTCACCGGCCGTTCGTTCAGGCGGGCCATGAGCGTGGCGATGGCGGCGGAGTCGATCCCGCCCGACAGGAAGAGGCCGTAGGGGACGTCCGAGCGCTGGTGGACGCGGACGCTGTCTTCCAGCACGGCGTCGAGGCGGGCGATGAGGTCGCGCTCCTCCCCCGCGCGCGGGGGAGGTCTCGCGAATGCGACGGAGGGGGCGTCGGGACCGTGCGCCGGCAGCGCCCCCTCCACCCCTTCGGGGTCCCCCTCCCCCGCGGGGCGGGGGAGGAGCGCCCGACGCCGCCGGCCGGCCACGATCTTGCCGTCGCGCACCTCCACCACCTCGCCGGGCGCGAGCCTGCGCAGGCCCTGGAAGGCGGTGCGCTCGCCGACCGTGTAGTTGAAGGACAGGAGTTCGCGGGCGGCGGCCTCGTCCAGTTCGGCGCGCATCAGGCCGGCGGCGAAGAACGCCCGGGGTTCGGAGGCGAAGGCCAGCCCCCCCGCATGCTCCATGATGTAGAGCGGCTTGATGCCGAAGGGATCGCGGGCCAGCCAGGCCCGCCCGTCCGGGCCGATCAGGCAGAGCGCGTACATGCCCCGCAGGCGGTCGAAGGCGGCCTCGCCCTCCTGGGCGTGGAGATGGAGCAGGGGCTCGAAGTCCGAGCCGGTGGCGAGCCGGTCGCCGAGCTGGAAGTCCCGGGCCAGCTCCAGGTAGTTGTAGATCTCGCCGTTGCCGACGACCGTGCCTCCGGCGGCGTGCAGCGGCTGCCAGCCGCCCTCCAGGTCGATGATCGAGAGCCGCGCGTGGGCGAGGGATGCGCCCGCCAGGGCCTCCACCCGCACGCCGTCCGGGCCCCGATGGGCGAGCGCGCGGATCATCGGCTCGGCGGCTGGCGCCTCGCCGCCGAGCTGGCCGGCGATGCCGCACATCAGAGGGCCCCGTAGTCGGCGAACAGGGTCTTCCAGCGGGCGACGACGGCGGCCTCGGAGAAGTCGGCCTCCACGCGGGCCTGGCCGGCGGCGACGAGGCGGGCGCGCAGCATGGGCTCGGCCAGCAGGCGGGCGATGGCGGCGGCTAGCGCCTCGGGGTCGTCGATGGGAACCAGCAGGCCGTCGTCGCCGGGCGTGATCAGCGCCTTCGGCCCCTGGCTGGCGGCGGCCACCACCGGCAGGCCGTGGGCCCAGGCCTGGATGACCACATTGCCCAGGGGCTCGTAGCGCGAGGGGAAGACGCACACGTCGGCGGCGCGGTAGAGGGCGTGGGCGTCGGTGCGCCAGCCCAGGAAGCGCACGCGCGGGGCCACGCCCAGGACCTCGGCCATGGCCTTCAGCTTGGCCTCCTCGGGGCCGGTCCCGGCGATCCACAGGACGGCGTCGGGCAGCCTCGTGAGCGCCTGGAGACTGACGTCGTGGGCCTTGGCGTCGTGCAGCCTGCCCATGGAGAGCAGCAGGGGCGCATCCTCGGGCGTGGCCAGGCTCGCCCGGTCCACCGGCGCGACCTCGGGCGGGGCGGCGGCGAAGTTGGGGATGCAGGTCACCCGCCCGGCGGGCCAGCCCTGGGCCACGATCCAGTCGGCGATGTCCTCGGTGTTGGCCACCAGGTGGTCGAAGCCCTTGTAGTATTTCAGGCTGTAGTAGCCGCCGAGGCGGCCGATCCGGGCCCAGGGTCCCCGGGGGGTGTGGCGGGCCGCCCGGTTCATCCAGGCCACCGCCGCCTTGGTCCCGTGCAGGGCGGCGAATCCCGCCGCCGCGGGCCTGGTCAGGATGTCGACGGGGCCGCCGAAGGGCAGGGTGCGGACCGGCACGCCCGCCGCCCTCAGCCGCGCCTGCCGTCCGGGATGACGGCGGATGGCCGCGGCCTGGGGCAAGCCCGCGCGGGCCAGCGCCTCCACGAGGTCGACGAAATAGGTCTCCGCGCCGCCGTCGCCGGCGGCGCCCAGGAGGTGGAGGACGCTCATCGCGGCCCGAACCTAGCCGGTGAAACGCCTTCGCCCAAGCGCTTGAAGCGCGCGAAGCAAGCCCCTATAAGCCCCACCTCGCGCGAGCGACCGTGGCTGGGTAGCTCAGCTGGTTAGAGCGGTGGATTCATAACCCACAGGTCGGCGGTTCGAGCCCGCCCCCAGCTACCACGGTCTCCTCGGCGCGATCTTCCCCATCGGCGATGTCCCGGGTCCGGCGTCCTTCCGCGTCCGGCGCGCCGGTCTTTGCGACGAATGCGCCCCGGTTCGCGACGAAGACGTCTCCTGGCGCGACAATGAATGTTACGGTGCCGCCCGGAACCCGAAGGGGGTCAGGGGGATCAGTCTTGTCCGGCCGGGGCGGGGGCGCGCCGACCGGGGGCGTTTTGACGGGGCGCGTTCTCAGTTGCGTGTGCTGATCGTTGACGACGAGCCGCTGGCCGCCGACTGGCTGGCGCGATGCCTTTCGGGCTGGCCGGACATGGAGCTGGTGGGGACGGCCCCCGACGCCGAGGCGGCGCGGGCGCTGATCGCCGAGTTGCGGCCCGACCTCGTGTTCCTGGACATCCAGATGCCGGGCGAGAGCGGGATGACCCTGGCGCGGGCCATGTCGGAAACGCGGGGGCCGGAGATCGTCTTCGTCACCGCCTTCGCCGAGCACGCCGCCGAGGCCTTCGAGATCGAGGCCGTCGACTACCTCCTGAAGCCGGTCCAGCCCGACCGCCTGGCCGAGGCGGTGCGCCGGGCCCGTCGGCGGCGCGAGAGCCGGTCCCGGGACGGCGAGGAGGTGCGGGCGCAGGCGGCGGAAGCTCCGCCCGCCGACGGCTACGACGAGGAGCTGTGGGTCCGACGCCGCGACGGCTTCGTGCGCGTGCGCGTTTCCCAGATCCTGCGGATCGAGGCGGCCCGCGACTACGCGCTCATCCACACCGCAGCCAAGACCTACATCCAGCGGACGACCATGGCCGAGCTCGCCGGGCGGCTGGACCCGGCCGAACTCATGCGGGTGCATCGGTCGGCCTTCGTGCGGCTCTCGACCGTCGCCCGCGTGGAGCGGGGCGGGCGCAACCTCATGCGCCTGCACACCGAGGACGGGGCCGCGGTCGAGGTGGGCGTCAGCTACGCCAGGAAGGTCGCAGAAGCGCTGGGGCTGGACCGCGCCGGCTGACCCCGCCGCCGGCCGCAGACTTGTCGCAGTTCGTCGCAAACCGCCAGCGCGCCGCCAGCGCCCCGACCAGTGTGACGCCCGTGTGACGCCGCAGGGCGTCGCTTGGGGATTCGCGAACGCGCGGCCGGGCAGGCCGCCCCTTCGCAACACTGGAGAGCGATGACGTGAAGACTTCGACCATGCGCGGTCGGCTTCTGGCGACGACCCTGTTCGCCGGCGCCGCGGCCCTCGGCCTCGCCGTTCCCGTCCTGACGCCCGGCGTGGCGCTGGCCCAGGACTACACCTCGGGCAACCTGGCCGGCCGGGTGGAGACCGCCGACGGCGCCCCGGTCGCCGGAGCCCAGGTGACGGTGCGTTCGAGCCAGGGCGCGGTGCGCCAAGCTGTCACCGACGCGAACGGCCGCTACCAGATCAACGCGCTCGCGGTGGGCGCCTACACGGCCGAGGTGACAGCGCCGGGCCATACCTCGCTCGCCAACCAGCGGGTCAGCGTCGCCCCCGGCGGTTCGTCCTTCACCTTCACCCTGTCGGGCGGCACGGTCGAGGAACTGGTGGTCACCGGCGCGCGCCGCACCCAGGACTTCGCCCGCACCGACGTGGGCCAGGTGATCGACGTGCAGGAGGTCGCCTCGCAGATTCCGGTGGGCCGCTCGATCGCCAACGTAGCCCTGCTGGCCCCCGGCGTCTCGCGCCCGGACGCCACCATCGCGGCCAGCTCGCGCCGCAACCAGTCGACGCTGGTCGTGGGCGGCACATCGGCGGCCGAGAGCGTCTACTACATCAACGGCCTGAACGTGACGGACCTGCGCAACCTGCTGGGCTACGCGGACCTGCCGTTCGACGCGATCCAGTCGATCGACGTGAAGACGGGCGGCTACCAGGCCGAGTTCGGGCGCGCCACCGGCGGCGTGGTCAACATCGTCACCCGCTCGGGCTCGAACGAGTGGCACGGCGGCGTCACCGCCACCTATTCGCCGAAGACCTGGCGGGCGAAGTCCCCCAACGCCTTCAGCGCCGGCGGCGTCGGCGTCTCGGGCGCGAACGTCTACAACGACGCCGCCAGCCTTGAGACCCTGGACACCTCGGTCTACCTGAGCGGCCCGATCCTGAAGGACCGGCTGTTCTTCTTCGGCCTCTACAACGCCCGCAAGACCGAGGAATACTTCGCCGTGACGTCCCTCGGGACCACCGGCGAGAACCAGTACCGGGGAACCCAGACCTACAACAAGAGCGACAGCCCCCGCTGGCTGGCCAAGTTCGACCTGAACATCACCGACCGCCAGCGCCTGGAGGCGACGCTGTTCTCGGACGAGTCCGAGACCGACCAGCGCTTCTTCGACTTCGACGCCCGGCAGGGGATCACGGGCGAAGGCCTCGGCTATGTGGAGAAGGCGGGCGGCTTCAACCAGATCTACAAGTACACCGGCGCCTTCACCGACTGGTTCACGCTCTCGGCGCTCTATGGCGAGACGGTCTCGGACCAGCAGGACGAGGGCGACCTGGTGGATACGCCGCGCGTCCGCGACCGGCGCACCAGCACGACCGTCTTCCTGACCCCCGCCAACGTCGCCGGCTCGCTGCAGCCGGTGGGCGAGGACGTCCGCAAGACCTATCGCGTGGACGCCGACTTCTACGCCGACTTCTTCGGCCGCCACCACGTCCGGATGGGCTATGACCGCGAGGACCTGAAGTCCACCGACACCCACCTCTACAACGGCGGCTTCGCCATGGACGTGCTCTTCCGGACCCCGCCCGGAACGACGCTGCCGCCGCAGGCCTACGCCCAGACCACCTACTATGGATCGGGCGGTGAGTACGACGCCAGCCAGACGGCGGCCTATGTCCAGGACTCGTGGGACGTCACCGACACCCTGACGATCCAGGCCGGGCTGCGGCTCGACCAGTACAACTACAAGAACCGCGACGGCGAGAGCTACATCAAGCTCGACGACCAGATCGCGCCGCGCCTGGGCTTCACCTGGGACCCGCGGGGCGAGGGGCGTGACAAGCTGTACGGCTCGTTCGGCCGCTACTACCTGCCGATCGCCACCAACACCTCGATCCGGGCGGTGTCGGGCGAGGACTTCCACGTCGAGTACCGCGCGGTGACGGTCAATCCGGACGGCTCCCTGCGCCGCGACGCCAACGGCGTGCCGATCCTCGGCGAGCGCCTGCGGCCCGACGCCGTCTTCGCCCGGCCCGTCGCCCCGGACCCGCGCGAGATCGTCAACGCCGAGATCGACCCGATGTTCGAGGAGGAGTTCATCCTCGGCTACGAGCACGAGTTCGCCGGCGGCATGTTCGACGGCTGGCGCGGAGGGGTCCGCTGGGTCCACCGCGACCTGAAGTCGACCATCGAGGACACCGACATCGGCCACGGCGGGGCGGTGGACCGCTACTGCGCGCGCACCCACGCGGCCGGCTGCGCGCCGGACGCCGACGGCACGGCGAACGACCGGTTCAGCGGCCACTACATCCTGACCAACCCCGGCAAGCCGATCCGCGTGATGCTCGACCTGGCCGGCGGCCCGGGCGGGGCGAACCTCCAGGAGGTGGTCTTCACCGAGGAGGATCTGCGGCTCGAAAAGGTCAAGCGGAAGTACGACGCCCTGGAATTCACCTTCGAACGTCCCTTCGACGGCCGCTGGGCGCTGCAGGGCTCGTATGTCTGGGCCAAGTCCAAGGGGAACTACGAGGGCGCGGTGAAGTCGGACATCGGCCAGACCGACACCTCGCTCACCCAGGACTTCGACGCCTACTTCCTGTCGGAGGGCGGCTACGGCTACCTGCCGAACGACCACCGGCACACCTTCAAGCTCTACGGCTTCGTGCAGGCGACCGAGCGGCTGCGGGTGGGCGCGAACTTCTACGCCCAGTCGGGGCGGCCCTATAGCTGCATCGGCTACCATCCGGACGACCCGACCCCGGGCAACACGCCGGGGGCCTGGTACTGCGTGAAGGACGGCGTCCCGACGCCGACGCCGCGCGGCGCGGCGGGCCGTACCGACTGGGTGACCAACACCGACCTGAACGTCACCTGGGACGTGGTTCCGCAGCGCGACGGCCTGGGCGCCGTCACCGCCGCGCTCGACGTGTTCAACGTCTTCAACGAACACGCCGTGACCCGCGTCGTGGAGCAGGGCGAGACGGGCGGCCTGCCCGGCACGCCGGTGACGACCTACGGCCGGCCGCGGTCCTACCAGGCGCCGCGCAGCGTCCGCCTTACCCTCCGCTACAGCTTCTAGGGCTGGAGCGTGGGGCGGGAGGGCCGCCAATCCCCGAAGTCGGCCCTCCCGTACTTTTCTTCCCCCGGCGCGACGAGCGCCGCCGATCGCGCGACGAATGCGACTCCTGGGGCTCCGTCCGGCCGTGCTAGGCTGGCGCGGGGCCTTCGAGGATGCGCGACGTGACGGACAGAGGAGGGGCGCGGACCGCCCGGCAGGCGGCGCTGCTCTGCATCGGGCTCTGGCTGGTGGCCGAGGTCTTCTACCTGGCCCCGTTCCTGTCCATCGGCCGGCTCGAACCGCGCCTGGTCGCCTACTTCAGCGTCTGCGGCCTGGTGGGCATGGCGTTCTGCTGGGGGATCTTCCTGGCGCTGCGGGCGGGCCAGCGGGCGACGCGCCGACGCCGCCTCGCCATGGGCGCCGGCGTGACGCTGGCCGCGCTCGGCGTCCACACCGTGTTCGATTCCTGGCTGTACCATGCGCTGATGCATCCGGCCGCCGTGCTCGGCCGGCGCGATCCGGCGGGCGTCTTCGAGATGCTGCTGCTCACCAACCTGACGGCGCTCGCCTCGGTCTATGCGATCTTCGCCACCGGCGCGGCCCTGGCCCTGTCGGACGAGGCGCTGCGGGAGCGCGAGCGCAGCCTGGCGGACGCGCGGGCCGCGGCCCAGGAGGCCCAGCTCGCCGCCCTGCGTTTCCAGATCAATCCGCACTTCCTGTTCAACGCGCTGAACGCCGTGACCTCGCTCGTGGGGGCCGGCCGCAACGCCGAGGCGCAAGGGGTGGTGGGCCGGCTCTCCAGCTTCTTCCGCGCCTCGCTGGGCACGCCGCCCGGGGCCGTCCTGCCCCTGGAGGAGGAGCTGGACGTGATCGGGTCCTACCTGCAGATCGAGGCGACGCGCTTCGGGCCGCGCCTGGCCGTGGAGATAGACGCCCCGCCCGAGCTGATGGGCGCGATGATCCCCCACTTCCTGCTCCAGCCGCTGGTCGAGAACGCGGTCAAGCACGGGGTCGCCGCCTCGCGCCGGCCGGTGACCGTGCGGGTCGCCGCGCGACAGGAGGGCGCGGAACTTGTGCTCGGCGTCCAGGACGACGGCGCGGCCGCCGCACCGCCCGCGCCAGGCGCCTTGATGGGGGCCGGGGTCGGCCTAGCCAACGTGCGCGCCCGGCTCGCGGCGCTCTACGGCGCGGCCGGGAGCCTGGCGGTTCGTGACCTTTCACCGGGCTTCGAGGCCGAGATCCGGCTGCCGCTCGCGTTCGCCGAGACGGCCCGCCGCGCCGCCTGAACCGACCCCTTCCCCGGCGTCGCCGGTTGACGGCCCCGCCGGGGCCTGCGACGAGCGCCGCCGTGCCCGCCGACAGCCTCCACGCGCCCGTCCACCGTCCGCTCCTGGGCATCGTGCTGCGCGTGTCGGCCATGGCCTGCATGGCGCTCCTGTCGGCGCTGGTGAAGTGGTGCGGGGACCGGGGCGTGCCGGTCTTCGAGATCATCTTCTTCCGCAACGCCTTCGCCTTCGTCCCGCTCGGCCTCTACATCTGGCGCACCACGGGCTTCGAGGTCCTGAGGACGAAGCGCCCCCTGGGCCACCTGCTGCGCTCGGTGGTCGGGCTCTCGGGCATGGTGTGCGGCTTCTCGGCGGTCCAGCACCTGCCGCTCACCGAGGCCACGGCGCTGCAGTTCGCCTCGCCGCTGTTCATGACCGCGCTGTCGGCCCTGCTGCTGGCCGAGCCGGTGGGCAAGCACCGCTGGGGCGCGGTCGTGGTGGGCTTCGTGGGCGTGATGATCATGGCCCGCCCGGTCCCCGGCCACATGAACGTCGTGGGCGTCACCCTGGGCATCCTGAGCGCGCTGGGCGCGGCCGGGGCCATGGTCGCCATCCGTCAGATCGCCGACACCGAGCGGGGCCCGACCATCGTCTTCTACTTCACCCTGGGCGGCACGGTGCTGGGGCTCGCGGGCTCGCTGCTGTTCGGCTGGACGATCCCCGACCCGGCCACCCTGGGCCTCCTGGTGGTGGCCGGCCTGATCGGCGGCGTGGGCCAGCTCTTCCTCACCGAGGCCCTGCGCAACGCCCCCATCGGCGTGGTGGCGCCCTTCGACTACACCCAGCTCGTCTGGGCCGCGCTCCTGGGCCTCGTCATCTGGGGGGAGCTGCCCCATCCGGCCACCGTCGTCGGCGCGCTGATCGTGGCCGCCAGCGGGGTCTACATCCTGCACCGCGAGCTGCGCCGATTTCGCTCGCCGTCCTGATCGGCGCCCGGAGTATCGTTTGACAGACCGGCGTTACGGGCGGAGCCTCGGGACCTCCTAGCGGGAGCTGGTCCATGCTGAGATATCTCGTCTTTTCCGTTGTGGCGCTGGCGGCTTCCGGCGCGGCGGCCCAGTCGGTGACGGTGCTGGGCGGCGGCATGGCCCGCAAGTGCTCGGACGCGGCCCTGGCCGGGGAGTCGGACCGCCGCTTCGAGGAGGACTGCACGATCGCGCTCACGACCGAGGCGCTGTCGCCGCGCGACCGGGCCGGCACCTTCGTCAACCGCGGCGTCTTCAAGCTGCGGCGGGGCGAGTTCGCGGCCGCGACCGCCGATTTCGACAAGGCGGTCTCCATCCAGCCGGAGCTGGGCGAGGCCTACGTCAACCGGGGCGCGGCGGCCGTGGGCGCGCGCCGCTACGCCGAGGGCCTGGCCGACCTCGATCGCGCGCTGGCGCTGGGCGTGCAGGAGCCGGAGAAGGCCTACTACAACCGCGCGCTCGCCCACGAAGGGCTCGACGACATGAAGTCGGCCTACTTCGACTACCAGAAGGCCGTCGAGCTCAGCCCGGAATGGGACGCCCCCAGGCGCGAACTCGCCCGCTTCACCGTCCAGCGGCGCTAGGAACCACGAAAAGCACGAAGGACACGAAAGGGGGAGCGATCTCCGACCGACCGCGCAGCGGTCAGTCCGCAAGGATCAAACCACGGAAGACGCAGAATACACGGACGGCGTCGGCGCTTGCCGTGTCCTTCCGTGTATTCCGTGGTTCCTTCAAAAGGGCGCCCCCGCTGGCGCGGCGGCAGGGGACAAGCCCCCCCCCTTTCGTGTCCTTCGTGGTTCCCGCACGGACTTCCGCCCGGCGCGAGGGCGCCCATATGAAGGCCATGCGCACCCTGGTTCTCATCGCGGGACTGGCGTTGGCGACGGCCGGGACCGCCGCGGCCCAGGACTTCGACCGGCTCAACCAGCTTCAGCTCGACGAGCTGCGTCTCCAGCAGCAGATGCAGCAGCAGCGCTCGATCGACCTCCAGAACCAGCTCATGTCGCTGGAGGCCCGCCAGCGGGCCGAGCAGGCGATCATCCAGGGCCAGCGGCCGCCGCCGGGCCTGCCGTCTCTGCCCTATCCGGGCGCTCCGCCCGCAAGCATCGACACCTCGCACCTGCCCAGCATCCCCGACAGGGCGCTCGCCGACTCCAACCGGCGGGTGCAGGAGATCTCGAAGACGCGGCGGTGAGCGCTGGTCAGGCCCCGACCTGCGGGATCGTCTCGTAGCCCAGGCAGACGGCCACGCAGCGGCGGGCCAGGAGGTCGGCGGGGTCGACCAGCTCGACCTTCACGTCCTGGGGCTCCAGCACCAGCGGGACCTCGGTGCAGCCGGCGATCAGCACCTCGGCGCCGCCCTTCACCAGCTCGGCGGCGTAGGCCTTCATCTGGCGCTTCGCCTCGGGGCCCAGGTCGCCGCCCTTGATGGCGTAGAGGGTCTCCATGAACGCCTCCTGGCGATCGGGCGGCAGGGCGACCATGCCCAGGCCCCGCGCGGCCAGGTATTCGCGGTAGAGCTTCAGCGCCCCCTTGGCGCCCAGCACGCCCGCCCGGATCGCGCCGCTCTCGGCGGCGGCCTCGGCGGCCAGGTCGATCATGTCGATCAGCGGCAGGCCGGAGGCCCGCTGGATCAGGTCGGCATGCGCGTGCGCCGTGTTGCACGGCATGGCCAGCAGCTCGGCGCCCGCGCCGCGCAGGGCGCCGGCCATCTCGGCCAGCACGTGCCCGGTGTCGGAGCCCGGGACGTTGCGGTCGGGCGCCTTGGGATTGATGTCGGCGATGACCCGGATGTGGTCCTGGTCCTTCTCGGCCGGGGTGTAGGCCAGGATCTTGGCCAGGAAATCCAGCGTCGCCGCCGGGCCCATGCCGCCCAGGACGCCGAGGGTCAGGCTGTCGCTCTCCTCGGACATCAGAGCTTGCCGTCCAGTTCGCCCTGGTAGCCGAACAGGCCCTGGGCGCCGCCGGTGTGCAGGAAGACCACGGTCTCGCCGTCGAACGCGCCGGCCCGCGACAGGGCGATCAGACCCTTCATCGCCTTGCCCGTATAGACCGGGTCCAGGAGGATCGCGTCGGTCCGCGCGATCAGTTTCAGCGCGTCGATCACGCCCTGGTCGATCAGGCCGTAGCCTTCGCCGACGTAGTCGCAGTCGGCGACCACCATGTCCCGCCTCACCCGGTCCTCGTGGCCCAGGAGGGCGGCGGTTCCCTGGGCCAGATTGAAGACGTTGGCCTCCTGCACGTCCTGGGGCGCGCGGACGCCGATGCCCAGCACCGGGATGTCGGCGCCCATCACCGCCAGGCCGGCCACCAGGCCCGCGTGGGTGCCGGCGCTGCCGGTGGCGGTGACGATGCGGTCGATCTCCAGCCCCAGCTCATTGGCCTGGGCCACCAGCTCCATGGCGCACTCGGCATAGCCCAGGGCGCCGATGACGTTCGAGCCGCCGCCGGGGATCACATAGGGCCGGCCGCCGGCCTCGGCGACCTCCTCGGCCACCTCCGCCAGGGCGGCGTTCATGTCGGTTCCGCCGGGGACGTGACGGATCCGCGCGCCCAGCAGCTCGTCCAGCAGGACGTTGCCCGAGCGGTTGTAGTCGTGGGCCTCGGAGCCCGTGCGGTGCTCCAGGATGACCTCGCACTTCAGGCCGAAGCGGGCGGCGGCGGCGGCGGTCTGGCGCACGTGGTTGGACTGGACGGCGCCTTGCGTCACCAGGGTGTCGGCGTCGTTGGCGAGCGCATCGCCCAGCAGGAACTCCAGCTTGCGGGTCTTGTTGCCGCCGCCGGCCAGGCCCGTGCAGTCGTCGCGCTTGATCCACAGCGTGGGCCCGCCGCCGTCGGGCGTGACGAGCGCCTCGGTCAGGCCGGGCAGGGGCTCCAGCGGCGTGGGCAGGTGGGCGAAGCGGACGGGGTTGTAGCGGGCGAAATGCATCCTCCGCC
Source organism: Phenylobacterium sp. (assembly GCF_046463815.1). Lineage (GTDB taxonomy): Bacteria > Pseudomonadota > Alphaproteobacteria > Caulobacterales > Caulobacteraceae > Phenylobacterium. The sequence goes on from NZ_JBKBRO010000021.1 coordinate 61,406, forward strand.
CCTAGCCCCTTTCCGGTCAGGGCCGCAACCTCGGCGGCAGGGCGGCGACCTGGGCCGGGGTGAGCTTGACGATGGATTCCACGATGCAGGGCGTCTCGAAGCCGCCGCTCGTCCCCTTGGAGATGGCGATGTCCATGTCGATGGGCGCGCAGATCAGCGACGAGCCCGGCGGCTGGCGGGTGACCAGGAAGTCCGACGGGAAGGCGCCGGCCAGGCACGCGCCGCTCATGCCCACGCGGTAGACGTCGCGGTTGCGGACGCTCAGGAACAGCGTGCGGCTGTCGCCGATGGTGTGGTTGCGGATGTCGGCCGAACGGAAGCAGTCGGCCGAGGCCAGCCGCGTCCCCGGCGGCGGGGCGGGGGGCAGGACGCCGGCCATGTCGCCCGGCGGCGGCTTGGCGGCGCAGGCGGTCAGCGGGAGAGCCAGGGCCAGGGTGGCGGCGAGCAGGAGCTTCATCGGCGGTCCTCCGTGTGGCCGCGATCCTACGCCCGCTACCAGGCGTTCTCCACCTTCTCGGCGAAGCCCAGCAGGTCCGTGAAGGCCACCTTGCGCCCGTCGTCGAGGATGGCGGTCCCCGAGAAGCGGCCGAACACCTGGTGGGCGATGGAGCGGATGACCTTCAGGTCGGTGGTCTCGGCGCGGTCGATGATCGGCTCGAAGGTCATCTCCAGGCGCCCGTCGTTGCTGGAGAACCGCCAGGGCGCGGCGTCATAGGTCCCGGCGGCGCTCGGCGGCGGCAGGTGGAAGGTCACCTGGTCGAGCTTGTGGGCCACGCCCTCGTGGAAGACCATGTTCTCGGAGGCGGCCGAGGTGTCGCCGAAGCCGTAGCCGATGTTGAAGCCGAACGGCTGGCCGTCCACCAGGCCCGAGGCCGAGCCCCAGTACCAGGTGTTGCGGTAGGTCCAGACGCCCCGGCCCCAGTCCAGCACGGCGAAGGCCCGGTCGGGCCGGAAGGCGTAGGTCTCGCCGCCCAGGATCACCTCGCCGCTGGCCGCCATGCAGTTGATCTTCTGGTTGTAGTAGAAGGCCTTGGGCGCGCCTCGCCAGGGCGTGGCGATCATCATCCGGTCCATGGGCGGCTGGGCCAGGTCGATGACGCCGCGGAGGCCCTTGCCCTTGGCGAAGCCCGGGCAGTCGATGCTCAGCCGGCGGCCGCCCGGCGTGTGGCGGAAGGCGAGCCTGAGCCTGGGGCGGTCCTGGACGATGTCGCCGGCATCGGCGCTCCCGGGCATCCGCATCCGGCCCAACGGGAAGGGCGTGATGACGCTCTCGACCGTGACCGACGGCGTGCGGAAGTCCAGCCAGACGACCGACAGGAAGCCCATGTAGCCGTTGTCGGCCACCACCGCCGACAGGCCGTAGTCGCCGGCCAGCACGCAGTAGTAGTCCCACTCCTTGATCCGGAGCGGCGAGGCGGCGATGGCGGCGCGGTCGTAGCGGCGCGCTTCCTTCCGGGCCCAGCCGGCCTCGGCGAGGCGCCCCCGGCGGTCCAGCAGGTCGCCCGCGCCCAGTTCGATCTGCGCCATTCCATCCCCCTCGTCGCTGGGGCCATCAAACCAAGCTCCGCCGTCCAGGTCGATGGATTCGATATCGCCGGCATTCGGGCCTTCCCCCGCGGCGCCTTCCGGCGTAGCGTCCGCCGATCCTCGGGGGGCCGCGCCCAAGCGGCTGAGAGGTGGGTGAGCCCACGACCCGTCGAACCTGATCCGGGTCATGCCGGCGAAGGGAAGGGCCAGCTTGAAGACCCCGTCCCGACGCCCGTGATCCGTCCTGTTACGGAGCCGCGCCGATGAACAAGCCCGCCGGAACCCTGGAGCCCGCCGCCATCCCGACCGGCGAGCGCCCCGGATCGAGGAAGGTCCACGAGCCCGGCCGGCTGTGGCCGGACATCCGCGTGCCTTTCCGCGAGGTGGCGGTGCATCCGTCGGCCAACGAGCCGGCCCTGACGCTCTACGACCCCTCGGGCCCCTACACCGACCCCGCGGTCCGGATCGACATCGAGAAGGGCCTGCCGAAGACCCGCGAGCCGTGGGTCGTCAGCCGGGGAGACGTCGAGATCGTCGAGAGCCCCCGCCAGGTGAAGCCCGAGGACAACGGCTTCGCGAAAGGCGAGCATCTCGCGCCCGAGTTCACCGCGCCCCGCCGCGTCTATCGCGCCAAGGCGGGCGGCAACGTCACCCAGCTCGAATACGCCCGGCGCGGGATCATCACGCCGGAAATGGAATACGTCGCCATCCGCGAGAACCTGCGCCGCAAGGAGGCCGACGCCTTCATCCGCGACGGGGAGGACTTCGGCGCCGCGATCCCCGACTTCGTGACGCCCGAGTTCGTCCGCGACGAGATCGCCCGCGGCCGCGCCATCATCCCGGCCAACATCAACCACACCGAGCTCGAGCCGATGATCATCGGCCGGAACTTCCTGGTGAAGATCAACGCCAACATCGGCAACTCGGCGGTCCTCAGCCACGTCTCCGACGAGGTGGACAAGATGGTGTGGGCGATCCGCTGCGGCGCCGACACGGTCATGGACCTCTCCACCGGCCGCAACATCCACAACATCCGCGACTGGATCGTCCGCAACAGCCCCGTGCCGATCGGCACCGTGCCGATCTACCAGGCGCTGGAGAAGGTGGGCGGCGTGGCCGAGGACCTGACCTGGGAGGTCTTCCGCGACACCCTCATCGAACAGGCCGAGCAGGGCGTCGACTACTTCACCATCCACGCCGGCGTGCGGCTGGCCTATGTGCCGCTGACCGCCAGCCGGGTGACCGGGATCGTGTCGCGCGGCGGCTCGATCATGGCCAAGTGGTGCCTGGCCCACCACCGCGAGAACTTCCTTTACGAGCGCTTCGAGGACATCTGCGAAATCATGAAGGCGTACGACGTCTCGTTCTCGCTGGGCGACGGCCTGCGCCCCGGCTCGATCGCCGACGCCAACGACGCGGCCCAGTTCGCCGAGCTGGAGACACTGGGCGAGCTCACCCAGATCGCCTGGAAGCACAATGTCCAGGTGATGATCGAGGGCCCAGGCCACGTGCCGATGCACAAGATCAAGGCCAACATGGACAAGCAGCTCGCCGTCTGCGGCGAGGCGCCGTTCTACACCCTGGGTCCGCTGACCACGGACGTGGCGCCCGGCTACGACCACATCACCTCGGCCATCGGGGCGGCGATGATCGGCTGGTTCGGCACGGCGATGCTCTGCTACGTCACGCCCAAGGAGCACCTGGGCCTTCCGAACCGCGAGGACGTGAAGGTCGGCGTGATGACCTACAAGCTCGCCGCCCACGCCGCCGACCTCGCCAAGGGCCACCCGGCCGCCCGGATGTGGGACGACGCCATCAGCCGCGCCCGCTTCGAGTTCCGCTGGGAGGACCAGTTCAACCTGGGCATCGATCCCGAGACGGCGCGCGAGTACCACGACGAGAGCCTGCCGAAGGAGGCGTTCAAGACCGCCCACTTCTGCTCGATGTGCGGGCCGAAGTTCTGCTCGATGAAGATCAGCCAGGACATCCGCGACGCGGCCCGGGGCCAGAACGACATGGGCCAGAACGACATGGGCCAGAACGACATGGGCCAGAACGACGTGCGGACCGGGATGGTCGAAATGTCCAGGAAGTTCCGCGAGAGCGGCGGCGAGATCCAGGTGCCGCTGACCCCCGCGGAATAGGGACCCGTCGTCGGCCCGCGGCGCTCAGGGCTTCGGACAGCCGGCGGCCGGGCAGTCGATGGTCCACTTCCAGCTCAGCCCCTGGACCGTGACGACGTTGCCGAGGTTGAGTTCCACCCGGGTGATGGTCCTGGCGTCGAAGCCGGAGACCGAGACGCTCAGCGCCGGAGACGCTCCGGTCCCACCGCTGAAATCGAGGGCGTCGCTGGCGGGGTCGACCTTGAAGCCGAAGCCCACGTTCGTGCGTACTTCCGGGCCAGCGACCGAGGGGATGAAGACCTGCTGACCCCGCATCGGCTGGCAGGTCATCCACATGGTGACGTAGACGACGCCGTTGGCGGGCACGCTGGTCCCCGGGAGGCCGCGCAGGCACGTCGAACCGCCGCCCTGGGTGTCCGTGTAGACCGGCACGGGCATGTTGTTCTGGGTCACGAGCTGAATCGGCACGTCGTCCGCCAGTGCGGGGGTGGCGAGGGCGGCGGCGCCGACGGCGAGGGCAGGCAGGGCGAGGGCAGGCAGGGCGAGGGAACGAGCGGGCTTCATGGTCGGGCTCCTCTCGGAAGGTCTGCGAGGAACAGCGCCGCGGCCCGGCGCAGGCTAGGCTTCAGGTGCGCGGGAAAGGGGTCACTTCGCGGTGCAGCCCCCGGCGGGGCAGGCGATCCGCCAGGTGATGGCGGCCGGCGTCTGATTGCCGAGCCAGCTCTTCGGCGCGACCCACCCCTGGGCCTCCACCGCGATGGCGGCGTTGGCCGCGCCCGCGACCGGCGCGGCGGGGTTGGCGAGGTCGACGCGGAAGGCCAGGTTCAGCCGCTGCTCGGGACCATGCAGGGCCGGGACGAAGGTCTGCTCGCCCGAGAGGGTGTCGCAGACCGCCATCAGCGGGAAGGAGGTCTTCTGGCCCGGCTGCAGGGTGGTCGCGGGCAGGCCGCCGCGGAAGCAGTTGATCGCGCCAGCTTCCGTGTCCGTGAAGACCGGATAAGGGCTGTCGTTGACGATGGTGACGTCGATCTCGAGCGGGTTCTGAGCGTCGGCGATCGTCTGCGCGGCGGCGGGAACGGCCACGGCTGAGGCGGCCAGGGCGGCGACGGCCAGCCCCATCATCGCGGCTCTTGGTTTCATCGGTCTCTCTCCGTGGGCCGGCGGCTCGCCCGGCGTCGGAGAGGTGTGTAGCGCAGCTTCAGATGACATACAAACAGTTTGTTTGCGGAAACGTCAGGGCGCCTTGACGACCCGCCCGGCCTTCATCACGCCCGTCACGTGCGTCAGCGTCGCGACGTCGGTGAGCGGGTCGCCCTCGACGGCGACGAGGTCGGCGTGGAAGCCCGGCGCGGCCTGGCCCAGTTCGCGCTCCATCCGAAGCGCCGCGGCCGCCTCGGTGGTGGCCGAGCGGATCGCCTGGGCGGGCGTCATCCCGTAACGGACCATGTAGGCGAACTGCCGCGCGCCCAGGCCGTAGGGATAGACGGCGGCGTCAGTGCCGAAGGTCAGGCGCACGCCGGCCTTCACCGCCTTGCGGAAGCCCTCGCGCTGGAGGTCGGTGGTCTCGCGGTTCTTGCGCAGGTACTCGGCCGGCCAGCCCTCCCGCGTCCCCACCTCCTCGATCCAGTCGCCGTTGTAGATGTCCATGTCCAGGAACACGCCGCGGGCCTTGGCGAGCGCGATCCCCTCGTCATCGATCAGGCTGGCGTGCTCGATGGTCCGCGCGCCGGCCCGGATGGCGGCCTTGATCCCGGCCGCGCCGTGGGCGTGGACGATGCAGTAGCTGCCGCGCGCGGCGGCCTCGTCGCAGGCGGCCTTCATCTCGGCCTCGGTCAGCTCCAGCGCGCCGGGCTCGCTGCCCAGCGCCAGGACCGCCCCGGTGCCGATGATCTTGATGAAGTCGGCCCGCTGCTGGAGCAGGTAGCGCACCCGGTCGCGGGCCTCGACGGGATCGCGCGCCTCGCCCAGGCGGAAGTCGCGGGGGATCTCCACGTCGGGCGCCGCCCCGGTCACCGCCCCGCCGCCGCCCGGCGCGGTGATGTAGGCGCCGGCCACGACCATGCGCGGGCCCTCGACCCAGCCCCTGGCGATGGCGTCCCGCAGGGCCACGTCGCTGAGGCCGCGATAGACGCCCACGTCGCGGATGGTGGTGAAGCCGGCCATCAGCAGGGTGCGGGCGGCCTCGGCCCCCTTCAGCACGGTCTCGGCGGCGGAATGCTTGAGCGGCTCGGCCGGGTCATTGGTCTGGCCGAAGCCGTCGGCGGCGTGGGTGTGCAGGTCGATGAGGCCGGGCAGGACGGTGAACCTTGACCAGTCCACCACGGCCGCGTCCGCCGGCGGCGGGCTCCAGGGCGCGACCTCGGCGATCCGGCCGTCGACGATCTTCAGGCGCCGGTCGGGGAGGGCGGCGCCGCGCTCCACGTCGATCAGCCGTCCGGCGCGCAGATAGATGGTCTCGGCCCGCGCCGCGCCCGCCGCGCAGGCGAGCGCCAGCGCGCCCAGCACGATGTTCCGGATGATCCGCATGCGCCCCGCCCTCGACCTCGGAGCGGAGGCTGTCCGATCGGCGGTCTCCGGGCAAGCGGCCCTTCCGCTCGAAACCGCATAAGACGCAGAAAGAGACCGTCCCTCAGGCCGCGAAGCGGCGCCGCTGGCCAGTGCTGACTCGCAGGGATGACAGCCGACTTCTGCGATCTTCCGCGTTTTCTGCGGTTGCCCGATGACGGCTTCGCCGGCCCGGCCTCAGTCCCGGGTCTTGGCCTCGGCCTTCCGGGGACCGGGCCAGATGCGGACGGCGACGGCGACCGTCACCGAGCCCAGGACGGCGGCGACGGCGCCGGCCCACTGGACGAGGTTCATGCCGAGCGCCGCGTAATGCCCCGCCATCGCGCCCGAGAGCAGCACCAGGCCCGCCGAGGCCCATTCGGCCAGCCGTTTCTTGGTGATCTGTTCGGGCATGACGGCTCCCCCGGCGTGTCGGCTCGCGATGGTCGGATGAGTCCGCTCATGCCAAAAGCCCAGCCGCCGCGCGATGCGCCTAGGCGCCGCATCGACCTTCGCAGGACGGTCACGAAGCCTGCAAACCCCTGTCACCGAACACCGTCATCTCGCCCCGCATCGATCAGAAGCCATTGGCGGCCTTGTTGGGAGAGACCGGCATGTGGGCGGATGTTCCGGCGGAACCGGCGGCGGCCGTGGAGAGCCGCGAGATATCGGTCCTCACCTACAATGTCCGGGGCCTGCCGTGGCCCGTGGCGACGGGCCGTGCCCAGGCGCTCAGGGCCATCGGCGAGCAGCTCGCCGAACTCCGCCGCCAGGGCCGCCAGCCCGACGTGGTGCTGATCCAGGAGGGCTTCCGGGGCGAGGTGGCCGACCTGGTCCGCGCCTCGGGTTATCGGCACTGGGTCCAGGGCCCTTCCCGGACCATGAAGGGCGGACCGCGGTTGCCGATATTAGGGGGCGGGCTGCACGTACTGAGCGATGCGCCCATCGCCGACGTGGAGCGGATGGCCTACGGCGCCTGCGCGGGCTTCGACTGCTTCGCCAACAAGGGCGCCATGCGGGTGACGCTGAAGCTGGACGGCGTCCCCTTCGCGGTGGACGTGGTCAACACCCACATGAATTCCCGCCGGGCGGCCCGCGCGCCGCTGGCCCGCACGCTGTGGGCCCACAACGTGCAGACCGAGGAGCTCTACGGCTTCGTCCGGGCGGGGCTTTCCGACCGGCCGGTGCTGATCGGCGGGGACTTCAACGTCAAGAACGCGCCCGACCGCTACGCCTTCCGGGCCGAGGCCCGGCCCTACACGGTGGTCAGCGAATACTGCCGCCGCGCGTCCGGGGGCTGCGGCCCTGAGAGTCCCTCGGCCCGGAGCGCGACGCCGTGGCTCAAGTCCCAGGACCTGCAGGCCTTCACCGCGCCCCGGCCCATCGCCGTCACGCCGGTCGAGGACCGGACGCTCTTCGATGGCGCGGCCGCGCTGTCGGACCACGCGGCCTATCTTGTGCGCTACCGCCTGACGTGGAGCCCGGCCGAACTGGCCGCGCGGACGCGCCCCGCCGCCCTCGCCGCGGCCGCGCCCTGAGCGTTCAGCCCGGCGGTCGGGCGCGGCGCTCGGTGACCGACAGGCCGCCGATCCCCCAGTTGTCGGTCTCCACCTCGTCGATCACGACGACCGTCGTGGCGGGATTCTTGTCCAGCACCTGGACCAGGAGGTCGGTGACGCCCTTGATGAGGGCCGCCTTCTGCTCGGCCGTGGCGCCGTCGCGGGTGATCTTGATGTTCACATAGGGCATGGGGCGGCCTCTCCGGTCTGGCGTTCGAGTCCCTACGTAGGGAAGCCGGCGTCCCGGGAAAAGCGGCCTTTCCCGTCGTCCGCCCGGCCGCTAGAGCACGGCCATGACCTACACCCTCTTCTACGCCCCGGGCGCGGCCAGCCTCGCCGTCCACTGGATGCTGCTCGAACTGGGCGTTCCCTTCGAGGCCCGGCGCGTGGACCTCGACGCGGGCGAGCAGCGCTCGGCGACCTACCTGAAGCTCAATCCCCAGGGCCGCGTGCCGACGCTGGTGATCGACGGCGCGCCGGTGCGCGAATCCGCGGCGCTGCTCATGCTGCTGGCCGAGCGCCATCCCGAGGCGGGCTTCGCGCCCGCCCCGGGCGATCCGCTCCGCGCCCGCTGGATGGAGCAGATGGTGTGGCTGGCCAACGGCCTGCTGCCGCCGATGCGCGACTGGTTCTACGCGGAGAAGGACGGCGATCCGGCCGGCGCCGAGGCCGTGCGGGCCCTGGCGCGGCGGCGCATCGAGGAGGCGCTCGCGAGCCTCGACGCCGAGCTTGCCGACGGCCGGCCCTACCTGCTGGGCGAAACGCTCACCACGGTCGACTTCCTGGCGCTGATGCTCATGCGCTGGTCGCGCAACATGCCCAGGCCCGCCACCGGCCTTCCGAACCTCGCCCCCTACATCCAGCGCCTGCGGGCGCGGCCGGCCTTTGTCGAGACCTGCCGGCGCGAGGGCCTGACGGAGTGGCTGAACGCCTAGGTCCGGCGGAAGACGAGGGTCAGGTTGTTGGCCGGCATGGCGATCCGTTCGGCCAGGGTCAGGCCATGCGTCGCGGCGAGCGCCGCGACGTCTTCGACGCGGCGCAGGCCCCAGGCCGGGTTGCGCCGCTTGAGGTCGGCGTCGAAGGCGAGGTTGCCGGGCGCGGTCTCCACGCCGTCCTCCAGATAGGGCCCGTAGAGGATCAGCACGCCGCCGGGCGGCAGCACGCGGCCGGCGCCCGTCATCAGCCCCTCGGTGGCGGCCCAGGGCGAGATGTGGACCATGTTGATGGAGACGATGGCGTCGGCGCGCGCGACCGGCCAGCTCTCCGGGGCGGAGGCGTCGAGGGGAACGGGCGGCAGCAGGTTCGGCGGGCCGGCGTGCGCCCGCCAGGCGGCGATGCTGCCGAGCGCGGCCTCGTCCAGGTCTGTCGGCTGCCAGGTCACGCCGGGCAGGGCGGCGGCGTTGAAGACGGCGTGCTCGCCCGCGCCCGAGGCGATCTCCAGCACCAGGCCGCGCGCGGGCAGCCAGCGCTTCAGTACCTCAAGGATCGGCCCGCGGTTGCGGGCGGTGGACGGCGCCGTGCGCGCGCCGGGCGGCGGAATGTCGGTCATGCGGAGGCGGCCTCCCGTTCGGCGATCCTGCGGAAGGCGGCGAGCGCCTGCCCTGTGACCTGGTCCATGTTGTAGTAGCGGTAGGTGGCGAGGCGTCCGACGAAATGGACGTCGGGGGTTTCGAGGGCGAGGGCCTCGTAGCGCTTGTAGAGCGCCTGGTTCTCGGGCCGGGGGACGGGGTAGTAGGGGTCGCCCTCGGCGCTTGGGAACTCGTAGGTGATCGTGGTCCTGGGGTGCGCCTGGCCGGTCATGTGCTTGTACTCGCTGACCCGGGTGTAGCGGATGGCCTCGTCGGGGTGGTTGATGACCGCCACGGGCTGGGCCCATTCCCGGTCCAGGGTTTCGTGGCGGAACCTCAGGCTGCGGTAGGGCAGCTTGCCGAAGCGGTGGTCGAAGTATTCGTCGATGGGGCCGGTGAAGACCAGCCGCTCGAAGACCGCCTCGTCGCGCACGTCCTCGAACTCCACGCCGAGTTCCAGGGAAAGCCCCGGCTGGTCCAGCATGTTCTCGAACATCCGGGTGTAGCCCTGGGCCGGCATGGCCTGGAACCGGTCGGTGAAGTAGCGGTCGTCGGTGTCGGTGCGGGTGGGCACCCGGGCGGTCACCGACTTGTCCAGCTCGGAGGGGTCCATGCCCCACTGCTTGCGGGTGTAGCCCCGGAAGAAGGTCTCGTAGAGCTCGCGGCCGACCTGGCTCACCACCACGTCCTCGGAGGTGCGGATCCTCTCCACCGGCTGGGCCCGGGACTTCAGGAAGGCCTCGGCCTGGGCCTCGTCCTCCAGGTCGAGGCCGTAGAGCAGGTTGAGCGTGGTGCGGTTGATCGGCATGGGGACGTGCAGTCCGCCCTTCACGCAGGCCAGCACCCGGTGCTCGTAGGGCCGCCACGTCGTGAACTTCGACAGATAGCCGAACACCTCCTCGGAGTTGGTGTGGAAGATGTGCGGGCCGTAGCGGTGCATCAGCACCCCGCCGGCGTCCGTCTCGTCATAGGCGTTGCCGCCCACATGCGGGCGGCGGTCCACCAAGAGCACCCGCTTGCCGAGCTGGCTGGTCAGCCGCTCGGCCAGCACCGCGCCCGCGAACCCCGCCCCCACGATCAGATAGTCGAACGGCCTGCGGCGCGACGCGGGCCGGACGGCGGGGGCGGACGGGGACGGAGGGTTCATGGACGGCGGCGGCCGGATGCTTGACAGGTCAGGGCGCCCCGGTGACACGGGCGAACGTCCACAAGAAGACCAAAAATGAATCTTGGCCACATCCGGCGCGTCGTCTTGTTCTGCCCCGCGGCTTTGACCGGGGGGCCCGAGGCGCTCCACCAACTGTCCCACGCGCTCACCGGCGTCGGGATCGAGAACCACATGGTCTATTTCGGCGGCGGCGGCGGAATTCAGGTCGAGAGGAATCGGGTCCGCAGCGCCTCGCCGCTGGCCGCCGAGGTCATGGAATACTACGCGGCCTACGCGCCGCGCTCCGCTCCGGAGGTCCCGCGCGACGGCGACACCCTCATGGTGCTGCCCGAGTCCCTGGCGCCGAAGCACCACGGATTCACGGCCGGCAGGGTCGCCATCTGGTGGCTGTCGGTGGACAACGCCTATCGGGCCGCGCCGCGGCTTCGGGACGAAGCCTTCCGGCGCGAGCTGTTCGCCCGGCCCGACCTGATCCATCTGTGGCAGAGCGCCTACGCCCGCGACTTCCTGCGCGACCACGGGGCGCCCAACATGGCCGAACTGCGGGACTACACCTCGCCGCTGTTCACGGACGCCCCCGCCGCCGGTCCGTCGCCCCGGCGCGCCTGCGCCTACAACGCCGCGAAGGGGGGCGACCTCGGCGCGGGCTTCTTCCAGGCCCACCCGAACCTGGATGGCCTCGCGCTCCAGGGTTTCAGCAAGCCGAAGCTGCGGGAGATCTTCTCCGAACGCCTCGTCTATGTGGATTTCGGCCATTTCCCTGGCCAGGACCGGATGCCGCGCGAGGCGGCCGCCTGCGGCGCCGTGGTCTTCATCCGCCGCAGGGGCGCCGGCCGCTTTCAGGAGGACTTCCCCCTCCCCGAGGACTTCAAGTTCGAGGACGCCGAGGTCGAGTCGGGCGCGCTGGCGGCCCGCATCGAGGCGGTCATGACCGATCCGCGCGGCCACTGGGACGCGCAGCAGCCGTTCCGCGACATGATCCTGAACGAGAAGCGCGCGTTCCAAGCCCAGGCCGCGGCCCTGTTCGGGAGAGCGCCCGCCCGTCCCTGACGCGCGGGCGCCCGCCCCCACGCCCCCCGGGGTGCTAGTGTCGGATGGCCGGGGCGCCGACCATGGCGGCCAGGGCTTCCACGGCGGCTTCCAGGTCGTCGAGGTCGTTGTCGTTGTCGGCCTCGGCCAGGCGGCCGATGACCGACAGCGCCTGGTCGATGTGGGCCAGCAGCACGGATTGGCCGCGGGCGGCTGCGCGCATCTGAAGGAGGCGGAGTGTCTCGGCTTCGAACATCATGCATGGCGCCGTGCAGGAAACGGGCCGGGAGGGTGCGCGCCTTTCCTGCTTTCACGCCGCCCGGAAACGCACCGGCATCGCCCGGGGCCCGGAGATGAAGTTCGACGCCAGCCATTCCACTTCGCCCGCCGGGGCGAAGTCGGTCAGCCGGGACAACACCTCTGTCAGCATGGCGTCGATCTCGATCCTGGCGATGTGCTGGCCCAGGCACACGTGCGGGCCGGCGCCGAAGGCGAGGTGCGCATTGTCGGGCCGGGACAGGTCCAGGACGTCGGGCCGGTCGATGGCGGCCGGGTCGCGGTTGGCCGAGCCGAAGTACATGACCACCTTGTCGCCGGCGGCGATGGGCTGGCCGGCGATCTCTGTGTCCCGCGTGGCCGTGCGGCGCATGTAGATCACCGGGCTCGTCCAGCGCAGCAGTTCCTCGCGCGCCGTCCCCACGCGGCCCGGCAGGTCGGCCGTCAGCCAGGCGAGTTGGTCGGGATGCTCCATGAGCGCCAGCAGCCCGCCCGACAGCAGGTTGCGCGTCGTGTCCCCGCCCGCGTCGATCAGCAGCAGGAAGAACAGCAGGAACTCCATGTCCTCCAGCCGGCGGCCGTCCACCTCGCAGGCCAGCAGGCGCGAGGCCAGGTCGTCGCCGGGTTTGGCCCGCTTCTCGGCCATCACCCGCGAGCCGTATTCGAACATCTTCATCACGGCCGCGGCGCCCGCGCCCTCGGGCAGGGCCTCCGGGGCCGTGTGGATGGTCTCGGTGAGCTTGTAGAGCTCGCGCCCGTCATCGAGCGGCAGGCCCATCAGCTCGGCGATGACGTAGCTGGGCATCTCGCCCGCCACCTCGGCCACGAAGTCGCACTCGCCCTTCCTCGCCACGCCGTCCACGATCTGGCGGGCGAGCTCGCGGATGCGCCCGGCGCGCAGCCGGGCCGACGGCTCGGTGAACTCGGCGCGGATGAGCTTGCGGAACCCGGTGTGCTCGGGCGGGTCCATCATCAGCATCATCTTGTAGGGGCCGAAGGCGGCCGCGTCGGGCGCGGGGTCGGTGATCATCACCGTGGGCTCGGACGAGAACGCCTGGAAGTCGCGGTCCACGGCCCGGACGTCCTCGTAGCGCGTCACCGCCCAGAACCCCGGGCCCCCCGGCTCCGGGTGCCGATAGGCCGGCGCGTGCTCGCGCAGCCAGGCGTATTGGGCGTGCGGCTGGCCGCCCGCGAAGCTCGCCGGCGACAGGAGATCGATCTCCATGCGCCTCCTCCCTGGGTTTCTTGTCGTTCCGGGGAGTGGGCGCACCTTTCCCCGCGGTCACGCAAGCGCGCGCCGCGTCATGCCCCGCGGCGATCGGCCTAGCCGGCGACCGTGTAGAGGTGCTCCCCGTCCTGGCGGACCTCGACGCTGTGCAGGCCCTCGCGGCGGATCAGGTCGGGAACGCGGGTCAGCAGTTCGGCCTCGCCGCAGGTGATCTTCTCGACGCGCACGCCCGCACCGCGCCCCTGCAGGCGGAGTTCGAAGGTGGAGGTGCGGCGACGGGGGCTCACGGGGGGTTCCTGACTGACGGAGACCTTTTACGCGGAGCGAGCCCGCGGCGCTCTCCGTAAAACTACCTAGACGCCCCGGCCGGGGCGCCCATTCTGGGGAAATCCCACGTCCGGGACGGGAACCCTCGGAGACTGCTCACCTATGAGGGTGGTCCCGCCCGGCGCGGGCCATCCTTGTCCTAGAGCAGCGGCGGCGTTACCGCCTCGGGCGAGGCGGCGGGGCTGGGCGACGGCGTCGGGGCGGGCGTGGCCTCCGGCGCGATCGGCGGCGTCTCGGGGATCGGCGCCGGCGCCGGCGTGGCCGTCAGCGGAGCCGCGCCAATGGGGGCGCCCGTGGCCGTGTCGGCCGAGGGATTGAGCGCCGAATAGGGCTGCGGGCCGGCCGGAAGGGCCGCCGTTCCGCTGGCGTTGATCCCGCTCTCCGCCGCGCTGGCGGCGGCCGCGGGCCTGGCGCGCGAGGCGCCGGCCGGACGGGCGGCGGTCCGGCGTTCGGCCGATGCGGTCGCGCGCGGCGCCGGGGCGGCGGGGGCCGC
>NZ_JBKBRO010000022.1:0-73564 GCF_046463815.1 Phenylobacterium sp.
GCCACACCTGACGCCATGCCGTGAAACCAGACCGCGAGCGCGGGGGCGAAACCCATCACGGTGCGGTCCCGCCCCGGTAGGTTCCGATCAGCACGCGGAGCCGAACGGCGGGCCGGCAAGGGCGACCGCAGCACCCACGCACCGTGAACCCTCACAACCGCGAGCCCCCTGGACCGGAGGGCAGACACCCACCCTGCGAGCCCCCGGAGCGACCGAGGGGGTAGGGGGGTCCGGTTAAGGGAGGGGTCGGAAGCGCCGGGACCGCGGCCCCCATCAAATCTCTAGCGCGTAGGATAAAAAAAGTTGGGCGGAGGCGCTAGGTGATTGCAGAGACGGCCATCGCCGCAAGGTGCGACACCTGCGGCATAGACTTCATCAGACCGGGTGGCCGGGGTCGCCCGCGGCGGTTTTGCTCAGGCTGTCGGCCTTCCTTCTACAAGGGCCACCCGAGACCAGGCCCGCGAGCGCCGCAGCCCAAGAAGCCCCGGAAGGCCTACCGAGACCGTCGGGAGGCGGCGCGGGCCGCCCAGCGGGATCGGGCGACCTGCCGCCACTGCGCGCAGAAGATCGAAGGTCGGCTGCGAGCGTTCTGCGACAGCGATTGTCGCGCCGCTTGGCGGTCAGAAACGCAGCACCCCAAGCCATCGCCGCGCGCCTGTCCCGAATGCGCGGGGCTGTTCCAGCCGGGCTGGGCCCAGCAGCGTTACTGTTCGCCGGCCTGCCAGACGACGCACAGCGACCGCATCAGGCGCTCCAGACGGCGCGCCGCCGAGCGGGAGGCGGCCGAGCGAATCGACCCCTTCGAAGTCTTCGACCACGACGGCTGGCGCTGCCAGGAGTGCGGCGCTGACACCCCGAGAGCCTTGCGGGGCACGCTCGACACGCGAGCGCCGGAGCTGGACCACATCATTCCGCTGGCGCGAGGCGGTCAGCACGTCCGGTCCAACGTCCGCTGTCTCTGCAGGGGCTGCAACATGCGCAAGGGCGCGAGCCTTCCTGATCTGGCCACAGCAGCCTGATGCCCGAGATCTTCCGCGCTACCCCGAAGACGGGTCGGATCCTGAAGAGCGCCCGGGAGAAGCGAACCTCGCCCCGAGCCCGCGGCTACGACCCGAAGTGGGACCGCCGATCAGCCGCCTATCGCCGGGCGAACCCGTTCTGTGCGGTCTGCCTCGAAGAAGATCGGCTCGTCGCTGCCGCGGTGGTCGACCACAAGTTCCCGGTCCAGGACGGCGGCGACGTCCACTGCGACGACGACGGTCTCTGGGGGCTCTGCCTCCTGCACCACGGCTGGAAGGCCCGTCTCGAGGACTTCGCTCGGCGCACCGGTCAGCTCGACCTGATCGTTCGGTGGTGCGACGAGCCCGAGACCAGGCCGCAGCTCAGGGGTGATATCCACCATGGCCCAGGCCCGACGTAGGGAAGCGGCCGGTCCGGCCCAGGTCGGAGGCGGCGATCCGAAGGTGGTGGCGCATCCGGGCTTCCGCGAAATCCCCCGCTGCCTCTTCACGCTGCGGAGCGAGGAGGCCCAGGGCGAGTACGACACGCTGGCCCGGCTGCTCTTCGACGCCGGCCGGCTGACCGCCGGAGCCCACCGGACCCTCAGCAGCTACGCCATGCAGTTCGACGCCATCACGGTAGCGGCGGCCGAGGGCAAGCAGGTCCGGGGCTCCTGGTTCGCGAACCTCGACAAGGCGAGGAGTCAGCTTGGCCTCGACGACCTCGACAAGCCGATCGCTGCGCCCGCCAAGGCGCCGACCAACCGCTACGCGCGCGTCGGTTTCGCGCACCGTCGCCGATAGGCGGTTCAAGCCCGTCGAGATCGAGGGCGAGCGCTATCCGGACTACGTCGGGATGGCGGTCTGGTACTGCGAGGAGGTCGTGGCCGGCCGTGTCCCGGCTTGTCGCTACGAGGTCCTGGCCTGCGAGCGGTTCCTGCGGATGCGTCGCGAGGCGATGGCAGGAGGCCCGGTCACCTGGTCTGACGCCCACGTCATCGACGCCTGCGCCTTCATCGAGAAGCTGCCCCACATCAAGGCGTTCACCGGCACGATTGTGCTGGAGCCGGTGCAGTGCTGGTGGATGGCCGCGATCTTCGGTTTCCGTGAGCGCGGGACAGGCCTGCGCTGGGTTCGCAACGTCCGGCTCTGGGTCCCCAGGAAGAACGCCAAGACGAGCCTGAGCGTCGGGATCACGCTCTTCTGCACCAACTTCGAGGGGGAGCCCGGCGCCGAGGCCGTGATCAGCGCCGGTTCGGAGGCTCAGGCCGGCATCCCGTTCGGCGCGATCCGCAAGACGCTGGAGATCGACGAGGAACTGGCCGAGGTCATAGGCGCGCACTGCACCCGCGACGAAGCCAACTTCGAGAAGACCGGCGGCGTCATCAAGCTGGCCCACAGCCGGGCCAAGAACCTCGACGGCCTCAACCCCCACGTCCTGCTGCAGGAAGAGCTGCACGCCCAGGACCAGGCCGTGATCGGCGTGCTGAAAACCGCCCAGGGCGCGCGCCAAGCCCCGCTCGATCTCGGGATCAGCACCGCCGGGCGCGACATCAATTCCGCGGCCTATGACGACTGGAAAGCCTGCGTCGCCGTCCTGGAGGGTCGGCTCAAAGCCCCGCGCCAGTTCGTGGCCATGTACGCCGGCGAGGACGAGGAGAAGGCCCGGGCCTTCGATCTCACGACGGTGGAGCGGCTCAACCCCCTCTGGGGCGTCTCGCTCAACCCCGTGGCGATCGAGGAAGAGATCGCCGAGGCCCGCAAGTCTGAGGCGAAGCGGCAGGAGTATCTGCGCACCCGCCTCAACATCTGGTCCAGGGCGGCGGGCAACCTGATCAGCGTCGAGGCCTGGGAGCGGTGCGGCGATCCCGCCCTGACCCTGGACGCCCTGAAGGGCTACCCCCTTTTCGTCGGGATCGACTTGGCCAGCCGGTCCGACCTCAACACCGCCCAGTACCTCAGCTCAGTCGAGGGCTGCGCCTACCTGACCGGCGACTACTGGCTCTGTGAAGAAGCCGAGCGCCTCAAGGACGACAGGTTCGCCGACGACTTCCTGGCCTGGGCCGAACAGGGCTGGCTGGAGCTGACCCCCGGAAGCTTCATCGACTACAAGGTCATCCTGAAGCGAATCCTGGCCCGGCTGGAAGGGCACAAGGTCATCGGCGTCGGCCTCGACGACTACCAGGCCAACCTGATGGCGAAGGAGATCGAGGAGGCCGGATACGCGGTCTTCATCGTCCGCAAGAACGCCCGGAGCCTGACGCCCAGCACCGAGGACATCATCGCCAGGGTCAACGACCCGGCACTGTTCCAGCACGACGGCAACCCGCTCTCGGCCTGGTGCGCCGGCAACGTCGTCGGGCACTGGGACGCCAACGACAACGTCCTGCCGAAGAAGGAGCGCAAGGGCTCGAAGGCCAACATCGACGGCTTCGACGGCCTCGTGATCGCCAACGCCCTGCGGCTCGACCACGAAGCCGGCGTCCTCGGTCAATCCGAGCGGGAGCGCCAGCGCGTCAACCCCTACCTCGAACGCGGTCTCGCCGGAGGGTCCTGATGTCGGAAGAGCTCTGGGACATCTATGGCGGCGTCTCGGCGAAGGCCGAGGGCGAGATCGTGGGCTCGACCACGGACTACAGCCTGCCGGCCAACCTGTTCGGCCAGGAATACCAGTGGACCGAGCTCGGGATCGATCCCTCGTACCTGAGCTTCCGCAACGCCTCGGACGCCGTGGGGCTGGGCCTCGCGATCCAGTGCGCGTCGGTCAAGGCCCGGGACATCGCCAAGGCCGAGATGCTGCTCTGGCGGCGCGGCAGCGGCCGGTCCTGGAGCATCGTCGAGCCCCGCGAGCACTGGTTCGCCAAGATGCTGGCCCGCCGCCCGAACGGTCTTCACTCCTGGACCGAGTTCTGGCGGATGGTCGTTCTCCATCTGGAGGTCGCGCAGAACGCCTACGTGATCAAGCGGATCACGCGGGACGGGACCGTCACCGAGCTCCTGCCCTGGATGCCGGGCCGGACCCGCCAGCGCGTCGGGGCCGACGGCCGGCTCTACTACGAGTTCGCGGCCTATACGGAATACGAACGCGCGACGCTGGGCCGGACCGTCGAAATCCTGCCCGCCGACCGCGTGATCCACCTCCGGGGCCGGCTCTGGGACGGTCTCAGCGGCCTCTCCAACGCCGTGCTGGGCAACCCGATCTTCGAGCTTCTCGGCGCGATCAACCGCTACCAGACCAACCTCTTCGGCAACGACGGCCAGCAGCAGCTCGTCTTCGAGACCGACAGCGCGTTCAAGGGCGAGCAGGCCGACGCGGCGTTCAGCCGGCTGAAGAACCAGCTCGCGGAACGGACCCGCAAGATGCGGAGCCGGGGCGATCCCCTGCTGCTCGAAGCCGGGCTCAAGGCCAAGGCGGTCTCGATGAGCTCCAACGACGCCCTGACCACGGCGGCCTTCAACCAGCAGGTCCTCAGGGTCTGCGGCCTCATGGAGGTCCCGCCGTCCAAGATCTACGCCCTGGAGAGCATCAAGTACGACAACCAGGCCGCGCTGAACCTCCAGTACGTCGCCGACTGCCTGATCCCGATCACGCGGAACATCGGCGAGAAGTTCCGCAACGCCCTGCTGCCCGAGGACGAGTGGGAGACCTATTCGCCGGAGCACGACGAGACCGAGCTCCTGCAGGGTGATCCGGCCAGCATGGGCAAGCTGATCGATGCCGGCCTGAAGAACGGGGCGCTGGAGATCAACGAAGCCAGGGTCCGGTACTTCGGCGTCAACCCGATCCCCGGCGGCGACGTCCGCATGGTCCCGGTCAACATGGCCCTGGTCGATCGCGACGGCCGCGTCGTCCAGGCCGCGACGGGCCAGGCCGCGCCGGACCAGAACGAACCCCAGGAGCCCGAGGACGAGGCTCCTGCCCCCAACGATGACGACGAGACCGACGGCGCGGCCAAGGGCCAGCCGCTCCGGCTCGTCGCCGGCTGACGCCGGTCTCCCCTCAGACCAGAAGGAAGTTCCCGATGCCCCAGACCATCGTGAGCGTGGACGAGTTCATCTCGACCCAGAAGGGCGCGGTGAAGGACGGCGGGATCGTCCTCAAGGCGTTCAAGTCGCCATCGTCCTGGGACCCGGAGAAGCGCACCGCGCGCTTCACCCTCTCGGCCCAGACCGAGGACCGGGACCGCGACATCATCATGCAAGACGGGCTGAGGACCGAGGAGTTCGCCAAGAATCCCGTGGCCCTGATGTTCCACAACGGCCGGTCCTGGCCCATCGGTCAGTGGAGCGACGTCACCAAGCTCCTGACCGGCAGGCCGAAGCGCACCGAGGCGACCCTGAACCTCATGGCCGAAGGCGAGGAGCCCGACGCCGACCGGGCCGCGCGGCACATCGCGGCCGGCACGCTGCGGACCTGCAGCATCGGCTTCATCCCCATCGACGTCCGGCGCCGGGAAATCCCCGAGGATAAGCGCGACACCTACTGGTATCCGGGCTACGAGATCATCGAGGCCGAGCTGGTCGAGGCCAGCATCGTGCCGGTCCCGAGCCTGCGCGAGGCGCTGGTCAAGGCCGCGGGCGCCCAGGGCGATGACGACTTCATCGCCGCCCGCGAGGTCATCGAACAGGTCCTCGACACCTGGGCGCGCCACCCCGAGACCGGGCTCATGATCCCCAGGGCCGAGTTCGAGACGGCGTGGAAGTCCGCGACGGGCAACCGAACCGTCGTGACCAAGGAAACCCCGGAGCCGGTCGAAGTGGCTGAGGCTCCCGAGACCCCGGCGCCCGGCCTCTTCGACCAGGTCAAGGCCTTCATCGCCAAGGCGCTGGGCAAGACCGTCGAGGAGATCGAGGCCCCGGCCGAGCCGGAACAGCCCGAGGCGCCGCCGCCGGCTGACGCCGCCGCCAAGGAAGCCGCCGCCGCCCGAGCCGCCGCCGTCGAGGAACGGCTGGCCGGGAAGCTCGCGGCCTAACGAGTTCGGCCCGCAGCCGGAGCCCCAGCAGGGGCGCAAACCCCGAGGGCGCGCTGCGGGAGCCGCCCTCATTTCCGCAAAGGAGACCAGGATGGACCTGGAACAACTGCGCGCCCTGCTGCGTGAGAAGCTGGGCGCCCTCGCTGCCATCAAGGCCAAGGCCATGGCGGCGGAAAGCACGGCCGACGAGGTCGAGGCCCTCGAAGACGCTCTCAACGAAATCGAGGGCATCGAGAAGAAGATCGACCTCGCCCAGAAGGCCGAGGCCGCCGCGGCGAAGGCCTCGAAGCCTGCCGACGAACGGGCCCAAGACGGCCAGGAGCGGCCCGGCGAGAAGGCCGATCCGGCGCCGGTGATCAAGCTGGAGCTGGGCCAGAAGCTCTCCCTGACCGCCGCCGCGATCATCAAGGCCGGCAAGGACGCCAGTCCTAGGCAGGTCCTCGATGTCCTGGACAAGGCCGGCTATGGGGCCTTCGCGAAGGAGCTGCGCCAGAAGGCGCCGCAGGGCTACGTGAACACCGGCGAGAGCACGGAAGGCGGGATCCTGGTTCCGACCGCGCTCGAGGGCGGCATCCTGCCGCTGCTGCGTGCGCAGTCGACCTTCCTCTCGGCCGACCCGCTGCGTGTCAGGCTCGTCGCCGGCAAGTTCAAGCAGCCGCGCGGCGCCACGGGCGCGACGGCGTCGTACATCGGGGAAGGTGCGCTGAAGCCGGTCAGCACCCCGACGTTCGACGCGATCGACATGGCGGCGAAGAAGCTCGCCGGCATCGTCCCGCTGACCAACGAGGCCAAGAAGTGGACCGTGGGCGACATCGAGGGCTACGTCCGCGATGACCTCCGGAACGCCCTGGCCCTGACCATGGACCTCAACGCCTATCTGGGGACCGGCGCGGGCGCGGCCCCCACCGGCATCCTGAACAAGGCCGGCGTCCAGACCGTCGTGGGCGTTTTCGCCAACCCCAAGGCGCCGACGCTGGCCGAGCTCGACGCCTTCGCCTCGGCGATGACGCTGAAGCTCACCAGCGCGAACATCTACTCGAACCCGAAGTGGCGGTGGCTCATGTCCTACCGCACGCTGGAGTATCTGCGGAACATCCGCATCGGCAGCAACGACGGCGACCTGGCCTTCCCGTCGCTGCAGGGCGCGAACCCGGTCTGGAAGGGTTTCCCGGTCCTGGTCACCAACCAGGTGCCGGAGAACCTCGGCACCGGCACCGACCAGTCGCTCATCGCGCTGGTCGACTTCTCGCACGTCCTGTTCGGCGAGGAGGAGGGCATCATCATGAAGATGTCCGACCAGGCGACGCTCGACGTCGGCGCCGGCGAGCTGCTGCACCTCTTCCAGCAGAACATGTTCGCGATCCTGGCCGAGAGCGAGCACGACTTCGGCCTCCGCTACGCCAAGGCGGTGGTCAAGGCGACCGGCATTCGCTGGGGCGCTCCGTAAGGGGCCGTTCTGAACCAGCAGACCTGAGGCCCTCGGCTCCGGCCGGGGGCCTTTCTGCCCGACAAGGATCACCGACATGAAGCTCAGCCAATTCCAGGCGCTGGCCGCCGCGAACCCCCATGGCCTGGTGGCCATGCGCGTCGTCGAGGCCTTCACGCCTTACGCCGAGGGCGACATCGCGGGCTTCCAGCCCGACGAGGCCCTCAAGCTCTTCATCAGCGGCCACATCGCCATGCTCGACGGCGTCGAGGCGCCGCCTCCGGCCGATGACGACGAGGCCTCAGGCGGCGGGCCCGAAACCGAGACCGTGGACATCCCCGAAGACTGGAAGGATCGCCACTACCTGTCCCGCCGGGCGCTCGCGGCCAAGATCGCCGGCCGCCCCGTCGAGAAGGAAGAGGCCGATGGCGTCATCGAAGCCGAAGTCGCCCGCCGCGCCGCCGCCGCGGCCTGAGCCCAGGCCGGCGGACAAGGACCTGCAGCGATACGCCGACCGGCAGTGCAGGCCCGCGCCTGCCGGCCGGCCCGGCTACCAGACCAAGGGGTGATCGATGGACCTCCGGCTTCTATCCGAACCGCTGACCAGGGCGCAGAAGCTGGAGGTCGTCACCGTGGCTGAGGTCAAGCGCGACCTCAGGATCCGGCACACCCGAGACGACGAGACGATCGCCGACGACATCGAGGTCGCCTACGACTATCTGGCTGGGCCCGAGGGCTGGCTGAACGGCTGTTCTCTCCTCGAAGAGGACTGGGAACTCTACCTTCCGTCCGGCGTCGGGCCCCTGTTCGAGATCCCGATGCGCCCCCTGGTCGGAGCCACACTGACCAGCTTCGACTACCTGGTCGACGACGCCTATGTCGCCATCGACCCCGACCGCTACTTCGTGACGGACGTCAGGGGCAGCTTCGCCCAGGTCTCGGCCGTGGCCGGCAGGCCGTGGCCGTACGTGGGCGCCTGGCACGCCAGGGCCTATCGGCTCCGCTTCACCTCCGGCTTCGGCACGACGAAGGCCGCGATCCCGAGCCCGATCCGTAAGGGCATCAGGCTCCTGGCCGGGCACTACAACAAGGCCCGCGAGGCCAGCTCGGACGAGGCCAAGGCGCCGGGGCAGGAGATCATCTACGGTCTGAGATCGCTCTGCGGTCGCTACAGGATCAGCCCGGACCATAGCTGATGCGGCCGGCGTGGTTCCCGGACTGGACCGGGGAGACGGCGGTAGTTGTGGCCTCGGGGCCCAGCGCCGCTGAAGCCGATCTCCGGGGCTGTCCGGGCCGGGCCAGGGTCATAGCGGTCAACGAGAGCTGGCGGCTCCATCGGGGCGCTGATGTGCTCTATGCCTGCGATCCTGGCTGGTGGGTGTATCGCCACGGCGTGCCGGAGTTCGAGGGGCTCAGGATCACGGCCGACGCCGGCGCGGCCGAGCACTTCGGGATCAGCCACGTCGCGCTGCAGGAAGGCCAGCACCGGATCCTGACCGAGCCCGGCCAAATCGGCGACGGCGGCAACTCAGGCTTCCAGGCCGTGAACCTCGCCGTGCAGTTCGGGGCGAGACGCATCGTGTTGGTCGGGTTCGACTACCGCGGCGACCACTGGCACGGCCGGCACGGCGGCAATCTCGCGAACCCTGGCGCCAACCAGCTCGCGGTCTGGTCCCAGCGGCTGGACGCCGAGGCCGCGCGTCTCCGGAGCCTTGGCCTTGAGGTCTTCAACACCTCGCCGACCTCGGCGCTCCGGGCCTATCCGCTACGCGACCTCGCCTCAGCCCTGGAGCCTTGATGCGCCCCCTATACGTAGACGGCATGAAGGGGCTGGGCGACAACATCTACCAGCGCCCGTTCGTCAGGGCCGCGGCGCAGCGTCACGAGGTCTACCTGGCCACGCCCTGGCCGCAGCTCTACGCCGACCTGCCGCTGCGTTTCTGCCGCACCCACACCCACCTCAGGACCCAGGCCCGGAACGAGGATCGGCTGCCGGCCGCGACCTGGAGCAAGCCGCCGCTGGGCTGCGACGCCGTTACGCTGTCCTATGGCCGCGACGAGTTGGCTAGGGGGTCGATAGTCCAAGCCATCGAGGCCGCACTTCCCCTCGGGGATCAGCCCTTCGTCTTCAACCTCCCGGCGCCGGGACCTTGCGCCCTGAAGTCCAGGAAGCCTGTTGCGGTGATCCGTCCGGCGACGATCCGGGCCGAATGGCGCAACGAGGCCCGCAATCCAGACCCCAAGCACCTGGCCGAGATCGCGGCTGATCTCCGGCGCACCCATCACGTCGTTCTCGTCGCTGATCTCAGGTCCGACGCCGAATGGCTGGACGGCGAGCCGCCGCCATACGACGAGGCCTTTGTGGCCGGCGAGTTCTCGGTCCAGCAGCTCCTGGCCCTGATCGCGACGGCCGATGTCGTCGTCGGCGGTGTCGGCTGGATCGTGCCGGCGGCCATCGCGCTCCAGACCAGGGCCTTCATCGTGCTCGGCGGCCAGGGCGGCCACAACGCGCCGGAGAAGATCACAGACCCGCGCATGGACCTCTCCCGGATCGGCTGGGCCCGGCCGGCCGCCTACTGCCGCTGCACCGACATGCTCCACCGCTGCGACAAGGAGATCCCGGACCTCATGGACCAGTGGAAGGCCTTCGCGACCGCCCAGGGGATCGAGCGATGAACCCCGTCCTGGAACGGCTCAGCGCCGGTCGCCTGACCTGGCTCCCGGAGGAGGGCTGCGGCTACTACGAGTGCAAGGCCCCAGAGGTCTACGACCAGGCCTATTTTGACCGCTACGCCGCACAGGCCGACACCGTCACCGGGCGCGCGCTGATGACGGCGCGCGCCGATCTGGTCCGGCGCTACGCCGGCCCCGACCCCATGGCGATCGGGCGCCTGGTCGACGTCGGGATCGGATCAGGCGCCTTCGTCGAGCTGATGGCGGCGCAGGGCGTCAACGCCCTCGGCTACGACGTCAACCCTGCCGGCGTGGCCTGGCTGGAGGCGCGTGAGGCCTACGTCGACCTCTATCGGCAGGGGCCGTGGGAAACGGTCACCTTCTGGGACGCGCTCGAGCACATCCGCGAGCCCGACAAGGCCCTGGCCCGCTGCGCCGGCTGGGCATTCGTCGCGCTGCCGATCTTCCGCGACTGCGCCCACGTCCTGGCCTCCAAGCACTACAGAAAGACTGAGCACTATTGGTATTTCGAGCGTAGGGGGTTTGTGCGCTTCGCAGAGTCTTGTGGTATGAAGGTAGTCGATATTGTAGCTACTGAAACAGCCCTTGGTCGGGAAGAAATCGAGACCTTTGTGCTCAGACGGAAAGCTTGAAAAAGTCGCCCTACATTACATGCGCAACATGCGGTGCCCGCGAGGAGTGGCGTAACGGCGCTCACAGGTTCTGTCGGGCATGCCGCGCTGAGAGGCTGAGGTCATACAAGCGCAAGCTGGAGTTCGACCGCAGGCGGGCAGTTGGAATGCGGGTGCGCGGAAGCACCATAGTCTGCGCTCGATGTGGGCGAGAGATCGAGAAGACGGGCGTCAACCAGCGCTATTGCACTCCATGTGCTGCGGAGCAGATCCGAGAGGACCGCCGGGCGGCCGCCGCCAGGATGCGCGCGAGGCAGTCGCCCGAGCAGCTCGAAGCCCGGCGAGTGTATCGCCGCGAGCTCTATCGGCGACTGAAGGACGATCCGGCCGCCGTGACTGCGAACAGGGTGCGAGCGAGCGTGAGGCAGTGTCTTAGGTTGGCTGCCGCTAGGGCGGGGCGACCGGGCCCAGCGCCGAGAAATGGCCGGCGCACCTTCGAGGCGCTGGGCTACAGCGTCGAGGAGTTGGTCGCCCACATCGAGCGCCAGTTCCTGCCCGGAATGGGCTGGAAGAACGTGAACGAGTGGCACATCGACCATATCCGGCCCCTATCGTCGTTCGACATCCGAGAGCTCGGCGACGCCGAGTTCAGGGCGGCTTGGGCGCTCACAAACCTTCGGCCCATCTGGTCGGCGCTCAACCTGGCGAAGGGCGCGAAGCTCCAGTTCCTTCTGTAGGTCACCATGATCAGAGGAGAGCCGCCGATGTGGGTCAAGATCATCCGCGACCGCGACTACACCCCGCCGGACAACCGGCGTGTCACCGTCGCCTACAAGGCCGGGTGGGAGGGGCCGATCAAGCGCGCCTGGGGCCTTGCCCTCGTCGGCGACGGCGACGCCACGGAGATCGAGGCCCCGCCGCGCCCGGCCGAGCCGACGCCCGAAACCAACCGGGACGCCGACGGGGACGGCCACGACGACAGGACCGGCGAGTTCGTCGCCGGCAACACCGCCGCCCGCCGCCGGCGCGCCAAGGCCTGACCATGTCGGGCGCCGGCGGTCTCCGGAACACGGTCACGTTCCAGCGCAGGGCCCTGGACGCCAACGGCGACCGTCTCGGCCCCTGGGAGAACGTCTGGACCGACGTGCCGGCGGACTTGGTCTGGCTTCGCGGCTCCGAGACCGCCGTCGACGCCCGCCTCCAGGGCCGCCAGCCCGTCGTGATCCGGGTCCGTGAGGACGAGGTCCTGGACCAGATGCCGACGAACGGCTGGCAGGCCGTGAACGCCGACAACACCGCCCAGGTCTTCGACATCAAGTCCGTGGCGCCTGACCGGGAGCGCGGCTTCGTCTCGATCATGGCCGAGTGGGAGCCGAAGAATGCCTAGCCCGGCCGAGCCGTTCCGCGCCGCCGAGGAGGCCGCGCTTCGGGCCAGCACCGCCCTCCTGACCGCGATGGGCGGCGACCGGGTCCGCTACTACACAGCGGTTCCGGCCAACACCGCGCCGCCCTACGTCGTCGGTGGCATCCACGAGATCGCGGACGACAGCGGCGGCTGCGGGCGAGACCACACGATTGTTGCGACGCTGCGGTGGTTCGGAACCGACGCCGATCAGGTCCGCCGCATGGGCGACGCCATCATCGACGCGCTGTTCGTCGAGCTGCCGATCACGGGTCACGAGACTGTCCTGGTCGAGATGGAGACGCCGGAGGCCTACCGCACCGAGCCCGACGGCTCGTCCAGCGGTCTCGTCGGCTTCCGCTACGAGACGTCCGCGCTCTAGCGCGGCCGCACGCCTGAACCCGGCCTTGGGCAAGCCGATCCCCCAACCTGAATAGGAGAACGCCATGGGCGCTGTCTCTGGGTTGAAGCTGCTGCTCAAGATGGGAGACGGCGCTTCGCCCGAACAATTCACCGCGGCCTGCTCGATCACGGCGAAGACCGTGAACTTCGAGGGCCAGGAGAACACCTTCGACATCCCGGACTGCAACGATCCGGAGGCGATCTCCTGGCTCGTGTCCGAGATGGCCTCCAAGCGCGTGACCATCGAGGGCTCCGGGACGCTGAACAGTCCCGACTTCGACAGCTTCTTCGACTGGTGGGACGGCGGCCAGGACAAAAACTGCAAGGTCATCCTGGACGTGCCGGCCGTCGACGGCGGACGCATCCTCTCCGGCGCCTTCAAGCTCCCGAGCTTCCAGCTCACGGGCAACCGGGGCGAGAAGGCCAACGTCTCGATCTCCGTGGCCTCGTCCGGCCCGGTCACCAAGACGAACAACACCTGATGAGCGGGACCGGGGAAACCCGCGAGGACTTCGCCGGGGAGGAGCGGGACTTCCGCATCCGCCTCGGCGAGATCCGTCGCATCGAGGAGAAGTCCGGCGACGGCATCTTCGCTGTTGTCGGCCGCCTGTCCCGCGCCGTCCTGCTGACCCAGCAGCTTCCTGGCGTCCAGGCCTTCGCCGCGCCCGGCATGGACGTCCGGGCCGACGATGTCCGGACCGTGATCTATGAGGGCCTGGTCGGCGGCGGCACGCCGGCCCCGGAGGCCACGAAGCTGGTCCGCACCGAGATCGATGACCGGGGTCTGCGCGGGCTCATCGACAATCTGCCGGTGGCGTTGGCTGTCCTGTGGGCGTCGCAGCAGGCGCCGAAGGATGATGCGCCGGGGGAGCCCCAAGCGGGGGAGAGCCCCGCGACCCCCGAGAACGTCTCGACTTCCGAGAGCTCTACGGGCTCGGGGCGGTCCTCGGCTACACGCCGCGCGAAGTCGACGATCTCACGCCCTGGGAGTTCTTCGTCGCCGTCGACGGCTGGCGGAAGGCCAACGTCGTAGAGGACGCGCCGCCGCCGCCCAGCGACGCCGAGCACGACGCGCTGCTGGAAAAGTACCGGGACGTCTAGGTCAATACTGCTCGCTCAGGATCCTCTCGGCCGCCGCCTTGCGCTCCGGAGCCGAGAGCCGGTCGAGGATCAGGGCCAGCCAGCCTGAGATGAACAGGCCGGCGCCGATGACCCCGAAGAGCAGGCGCTGGTTCATCAGGTCGGCATTGGCGACGAGCCCGTCTGGGAACCCGTCGATGACAGCCGCGGGGCTCTCCACCGCGACGCTCATCACAAACGCCCAACCGATCAGGGCCAGGCCGGCGGCCAGTAGAGCAAATCCCAGAGCCTTCATCGCGCACCTCCCGCGGGGCGCGAGACTAGCGCCGGTTCCGGCGTTCTCCAAACGGAGGGCCCGATGCCCAAGGCCAAGATGGTCAACCTCGACCGCGTCCTGGCCAGGATCCGGGCACTGCCGCCGGCGCTGACCGAGGCTCTTGAGGATCAGCTCGACACCGAAGCCCGGGACCTCGCGGCGGCGGTGAAGCGGGCGGCGCCGGTGGGCGAGACCGGAAAGCTCAGGGACTCCGTCCGCGTAGAACAGGGCGACCACCCGCTCAGCCAGGCCGTGGTAGTCGGCGACACGCCGGAGACGAGGAAGAAGATCCGAAAGGGTGTCCGAGACGCCGACTTCGAGGCCGCCCGCCTGACCGGCGGAAACAAGGGCGAATACGACTACCCGTTCGGCGTCGAGTTCGGCCACCGGGCGCCAGACGGGACGCACGTCCCCGCCCAGCCCTTCCTCTTCCCGACCTACCGTGCCCGCAAGAAGGCCATGCGCCGACGGCTTAAGGCCCGGGCCCGCAAGGTCATCCGCAAGCACTTTCCCAAGGGGTGACGATGGCGACCGACCGCGAAGCCCTGCTGCTGCAGCTCAGCGCCGATGTCCGTTCCCTGCAGAGGTCGTGGGACCGGGCAGCCGGCATCGTCGACGACGGGTCCAAGCGCATGGAGCGCCGGGCCGGGGCGCTGGTGAACAACATCGAGCGCCAACTCGGGGGCATCAAGCTGCCCAAGAGCCTGGCCCGCGACTACGAACGCCTCGGCCATGACATCGGCGTCGGGCTGGTCAGGACCTCTCAGGCCGCGCAGCTCGCCCTGGCCGGCATCTCGGCCTACGCGATCAAGCTTGCGGCCGATGCGGCTGAGATCGAGAGCGCATTCGACGTCGCGTTCAAGGGGTCGGCCCAGGATGCGCGCGCGTTCGCCGATGTCCTCGCCGACCGGGTCGGCCGTGACGCCGTGGAGCTGCGGGAGAAGATGACCCGCCTCCAGCTCGTGCTGACCGGAACCGGTGTCGCGGCCGAGCAGGCGTCCGAGATGGTCAAGCGCCTGACCGAAGCCGGGGTCGATGCGGGCTCGCTGTTCAACACCTCTGACGCTGAGGCCCTGCAGAAGATCATCTCCGGCCTGACCGGCGAGGCCGAGCCCCTGAAGGCGTTCGGCGTCGTGATCAACGAGGCGGCGGTCAAGGCCGAGCTCCTGCGTCTCGGCTTCAAGGGCAATGCGGAGCAGGCTTCCGAGGCCGCGAAGTCGATCGCTCGCGCCAACCTGATCATCAAGGGCTTGGCCGTGGCCCAGGGCGACGCCACGCGCACGGCCGACAGCGCGGCAAACAAGGCCCGGGCGATGCGGGCCGAGTTCAACAAGGCCGCCCGCGAGCTCGGCGAGCAGCTCCTGCCGGCCTTCATCGCGGCCACCGGCGCGGCCACCGACATGCTCCGGGCCTTCAACGACATGCCCGACGGCACAAAGGTCGCGGGCATCGCCATCCTGGCCTTCATCGCGGCCGGCGGGCCCATAGCGGGCCTGATCGCGAACCTGGCCCGGGTGATCAAGCTCGCGAAGGATACCCGAGCGGCCATCGCGGCGATCGGGACCGCCAACGCCGCGGCTGGAGCCGGGACGGCGGCGGGCGCTGCCGCGGGTGCCGGGGCAGGCGCTGGGCTCACGGCGGCGCTGGCGGCAGGAAATGTCGTGGCTCCGCTCGCCGGTTTCGCCGCCCTCGGCGCATCGACCTTCAATGCTGGTCAGTACCGGAAGGCCCTCGCGGATCTCGACAAGGCCGACATGGCCGCCCTCGATGCCGCGAAGGAGTATGCACAGCGCAACATCGCGGACCTGCAGAAGCGGCCTGAGGCGAACCGGCCGGGCCGCACCAACGAGCTCCTGACCAAGTTCCAGAACGAGCTGGCCCGGATTGAGGCCGTGGCCGCGGCGAAGGCGCTGGCGCAGCCCTTCGCGGGCCAGGTCGGTGGCGAGGACACGCCCACGACCCCGGTCGGCGGCTTCACCCTGAGCGGCGACCAGCTCACGCCCACCGGCGACCCCAAGGGCAAGAAGGGCCCGCGCGACGTCAACGACGAGAAGCGGGCCCAGATCGCGGCCCAGATCGCCGCCGCCGAGGCCGACGTCCTGCGGGCCAAGCTGGACCTCGCGGTCAACGCCCAGGACCGCGCGGTGCTGGAAAAGGATCTCATCGGCAGGATTGAGGCCGTTGAGGACGCCAGGCTGCAGGGGCAGATCGAGGCGCTCGACGATCAGCAGGGCATGAACGAGGTCGAGAAGGATCGGGCCAGAAAGGCGCTTGAGGCCCTGCGGCTGAAGAACCAGGAAATCGCGGACCTTCAACGGCAGGCCGTCGACCGCGAGACCGCCGACCGGCTCGCGCGGGAACGGCTCGAACTGGACCTCGCGGACCTCGACACCCAAGCCGAGCTGACGGCGTTGGCGTCCAGCATGGCCCGCACGGCAGCGGAACGGCGGGACCTCGAGCTCAAGCTCCTGGACCTCGCCGACCAGCGCTTCAGGGCCGAGCAGGAAGCGATCATCGCCTCCGGGACCGCGTCCGACGCCGCCAAGGAGCTGGCGCGACAGCGGCTCGAAGACATGGCGAGGACGCGGCCGGCCCGTGAGGCGCTGGTCCTCGACCAGACCGCCGGGCCAGTTGAGGCCTTCGTCAAGGCCAACGCCAGCGCGAAACAGCTCGGCGAGACGATGGAGGGCAGCTTCGTTCGTGGTCTCGATGCCCTGGCGAACGGCCTCGGCGAGGCTGCGCTGAGCCTCAACTCGTTCGGGAGCCTGGTGAAGAACACCTTCCGACAGCTCCTGGCGGACTTCATCGCGGGGCAGGCGCGCAAGGGCTTCGCCGATCTGGCAGGCGCCGCGCTGAGCGCATTGGGCGGTTTCAAGCTGCCGGGGTCCAGCAGCGCCCCCTACGTCAGCGACCTCGACAGGGTCTATGGCCTCCCGGGCTTCGCCTCCGGCACCGACAGCGCTCCCGGCGGCTGGGCCAGGATCAACGAGCGCGGCCCCGAAGGACTGGCCTTCCTGCCACCCGGCACGAAGGTCATCCCGAACGATGTCCTCCGGGCGCTGTCGCGGATGAGCATCCAGCCCGCCCAGCCGGCCAGCGCCACGGTGCGCATGAGCCTCAACCTCGAGGGCGCGAACGGCGACGAGACGATCAAGCGGATCGCCTACCAGGCCGCCTTCGAGGGCGCGGCGGCGGCGCGGTCCCTGGCCGTGCAGGACGCCCAGGTCCTTCAGGCCCGCAAGGCTAGAGGAGCGATCTACTGATGGCCTACGTCCTGCTCCCCGAGCTGCCCCGCCAGGCCAGGGTCCGCCAACGGGTCCTGCGGTTCGGGACCGACCTCAACCCGGTCCTCGGCGGCCCAACGCAGCGCCTGTCCAGGCTCGGCGCCAGGTTCGCCATCGAGGTCACGCTGCCGCCGCTGGACCTGCCCTGCGCCCGGGCCTGGCTGGCGGCGCGAGCCAAGGCCGAGGCCGAGGGGCTGAATGTCCGTCTCGTCATGCCCCAGCTCGGCGACGGGGCGGCGCTCACCGGCCGGACCGTCGTCAGCGGCGCCGGGGCGACGATGACGGTCGACAACGCCACAGGCATCGAGCCCGGCATGCTGTTCTCGTTCGTCGATGCGGTTCCGAACCACGCCTACCTCCATCAGGTCACGGCGGTTTCCGGCTCCGACCTCAGCGTCGCGCCGCTCCTGCGGGTCAATCCCGCTGGCTTCCCGCTCCGGTTCGATGCGCCACGGGTCCAGGGCTTCCTCGACGAGCTCGCCTGGGACCTGGAGCGGCTGCGCTTCGTCGGCCAGACCTTCACCCTGACCGAGAGCCGCTGATGACTGGTCTCTCGCCCGGACATGATGCGGCACTGAAGCAAGACAGCGCTCTGGTCTTCACCGCCGTCGAGATCGTGCTGCCCTCCTACACGCTCCGGCTCCTCGACGGGTCCGCTGAAGTCGGCTTCGACAGCCGTCTGTTCGTCGGCGAGGACCCGACGTATGGCGTCCTCGGCATGGTCGGGGAGTTCGAGGACGGCGGCGAGGCCCAGTCGCCGACCCTGCGGCTCACCGTTCTGCCGCCGACGAACGCCGCTGCGGCGACGCTGGCCAGCGTCGCGGCCCAGGGCTCGCTGGTCACGATCTGGGACGGGGCCATCGATCCCGTGACCGGATCCGTCATCGACGAGCCCGATCCCTGGTTCGTCGGCGAAATCGACGTCCCGCGCTGGCAGGCCGGGGAGGGTGGCCGCTTCGTCGAGCTCGAATGTGTCGCCGCCTGGGAGCGGTTCCTCAGGGATGACGAAGGCGCGCGCCTCACCGACGCCTTCCACCAATGGGTATGGCCCGGCGAGTTGGGCTTGAGCTTCGTCACCGACGTCCAGCGCCAGCTTCCCTGGGGTGCGGACCTGCCCCGGCCCGCCGTGATCCGCGACATTCCGCCGGCCAGCGGTGGCGGTGGAAACCGGGTCCAGCGCCTCTAATCCGAGGATCGTCATGCACGCCATGATCCGCCGGCGCGACGCCGCGCAGGCCGCTGTCGCACGTTTCCGCGACGCCCGCTTCGCCTGGGGCGTCAACGACTGCGCCAGGCTCGCGGCCTTCACCCTCCGCAAGCTCGGCTACCGGCCGCCGATGCCCCGGGCCGGCTCCTATAGGACCCTGCTGGCGGCGAGGAAAGCCCTGAAGGCAGCGGGCTTCGCCGATCTCCCCGACGCCCTCGACGCGCTGGCCCTGCCGCGTCTGACCCTCGCCTATGCGCTTCCCGGCGATGTCGTCGCCGTGCCCGGCGAGGAGGGCCTGACCGCGCTGTGGATCAGCGTCGGCAACGGCCGGGTCCTGGGCTGGCATCAGGACAGCGAGCTCTGCTCGATCATCCAGCCGACCTTCGCTGAAGCCGTGGTCTGGAGGGCCGACCCCCGTGGGTAAGGCGTTGCGCACCGCCGGGGCCATCGTGGCCGGCGCGGCCCTGATCATCGCGACCGGAGGTACCGCCGCGCTGGTGGCCGGCGGCGCCTCGCTCGGAGCTGCCGCGGCCTACATGGGATCGGCGGCCACCCTCGGCCTCAGCACCTCGGCTTGGATCACGGCCGGGACGATCCTGAGCGGGATCGGTGGCGCGCTGTCCAAGCCTCAGGTCGGCGACATCGGCAAGGGCTCGCAGATCGACTGGAAGGCCGACACCAGGGCGGGCATCCCATACGTGGTCGGCGAGACCGGGACGGCCGGTCAGATCGTCTTCGCCAACACGGCTGAGCCCAAGAACCACCTCCTCGCCTACCTCACGGTCCACAGTCTCGGCCCCATCGACGGGATCGTCGGCTTCAGGGCCAACGGCAGTGCGGTGACCTTCAGTGGCGACAACGCCGTCGAGGCCCCGTACCACGACATGATGTGGGAACGCCGGCAGCTCGGCGAGCTCACGTCAGCGCCCTTCATGCCCCCGGCGGTCACGCCCGGGACCGGCATGCCGGAATGGACCGAGGCCCACCGGCTGACCGGGCTGGCGGCCCAGTGGTGGGTGCTGGCCTACGACAAGAACGCCAAGACCTATCCGACCGGGACGCCAAAGCCCCTCACGATCCTGCGCGGGGTCAAGGTCTACGACCCCAGGCAGGACAGCACCTATCCGGGAGGGTCCGGCGCCTGTCGGGCCGGCCAGGAGGGGACCTACGTCTACTCCGAGAACCCCTTCCTCCACGCCCTGACGTTCCTGATCGGGCGGTTCCAGAACGGCAAGCGCGTCATCGGCCTCGGCGCCCCGGTGGGTCTCATCGACGTCCCGGCCTTCGTCGAGGGCGCGAACGTCGCCGACACCAACGGCTGGAAGATCGGCGGCGTCGTCTACTCCACGGACCGCAAGTGGGAGGTCTTCAAGGCCATGCTGCAGGCCGGCGGCGGCTGGCCGCTGTCCCTGGGCGCGAAGATCAGTTGCGGCGTCCTGGCCCCGAAGGTCAGCCTGGACACGATCACGGGCGCAGACATCGTTGGTCCAGCCGACATCACGGGCGCTCAGTCGAAGCGCAACCGCTACAACGCCGTGATCCCGACCTACCGCTCGGCGGATCACGACTACGAGCTGGTTCCGGCCGAGCCCATCGAGGTCTCGACCTACGTGGCGGAAGACGACGGCGTCCTCCACACGATGACGCCGGAGTTTCCGCTGGTCCCCGACGTCGACCAAGCCGCGGAGCTCGGGGTCTACGGTGTCGCGAACAGCCGCGAGTTCGGGCCGGTCGTTCTGCCCTGCAAGCCCCGCTGGCGTGGTTTCCGGCCCGGCGACTGCATCACGGTCGATGAGCCCGACCTCGGCCTCAACGGTCAGAAGATGCTGATCGTGAACCGGCGGCGCGACTGGGCCTCGGGGATCGTGACGCTCACGATGGTGAGCGAGACCGACGCCAAGCACCCCTTCGCGCTGGGCAAGACCGGGACGGCGCCGCCGACGCCAGGCCTGACCGGTGTCGACGGCTCCTACATCCCGACGCCGGACCCCGGGACCTGGGCGGCCGTCGGCGCGGTGCTGGCCGGCCCCGACGGGTCGCTCCCGGTGATCAAGGTCAGCGGCGCGGCGGATGCGGCCCTGATCTCAGCCATCATCGTCGAGTACCGGGAACGCCTGACCGAAGGCCCGCCGCCGACCTGGGGACCGTGGGTCACGCGGGAGTATCCGCCGACCACGACCGAGATCCTGATCACGGACGTCAAGCCCGGGGCGACCTACCAGGTCAGGATCCGCTACCGGAACACCCACGGGGCCGAGGACCCGGACAACAACCAGGACCTCGGCTCGGTCCAGCCCGGCGCGATGGTGGCCTCAGCCGTCATCGGCGCGACGGCGGCCGACATCGTGGCCTCGATCCTGCTGGGCGAACAGCTCAACGCCGCCGTGGACCAGATCGCTGCCTCGGTGATGCAGCGGGCCGTGGAGCAGTGGGCCAAGGTCCAAGACGTGGTCCGGCAGAACAACTGGATCAACGGCGTTCCCAGCGTCGACTACACGAAGGAGCACATCGAATATCTCTGGATCCTGGGCGACTTCGACATCGACGCCGGGTCCTACGTGATGAACCAGGCCCGGGTCCACGTCGAGCCTGGGCAGACCTTCGCCGAGTACACCACGGCCCAGCAGTCCGTCATGGACGGCAAGATCGCGGCCTACGACGAGACGATCAGCACCGAGATCGCCCAGGGCGTGGTGGCGGCGACGCGGACCACGGCGCTCGGCGTCTGGGCCGGCGACAACGGCTCGCTCGTGCTCGACCACGCCAACGTCAAGTGGACGTCGAGCGAAACCCTCGGCGAATACATCGAGGGCGTCCGGTCGCAGATCGGGACCGACCTCGCGAGCTACGACAGCTCGATCAAGACCTGGGTGAACGGGTCCAGTGCGGGGGCGAGCTGGATCGCGAACCTGGAGGCGAGCTTCGGCGGCGACTTCCACGGCCAGATCGTGAGCTACACGTCCCTGACGAGCGCCCTGGGCGCCAAGTACGGCGTCACCCTGGACGTCAACGGCTACGTCACCGGGTTCCAGATCAACAACAGCGGCTCGCCGGCGTCGTCGGCCTTCGTGATCCTGGCCAGCAACTTCGCCTTGGCCACGCCCGGCCAGGGCACGGCCTATCCGTTCGCGGTCGAGGGCGGCTATGCCAAGTTCGCCAACCCGGTGACCATCGGGGCCGGGACCAAGAAGGTGGTCCTGGGTCCGGGTTTCGGGGCAAGCGGCGACCTGGTGTTCTGGTTCGGGCCTAGCTCGACGGCCATCGGGGCGATGACCAAGACGAACGGGCACTGGGCCTGGGCCACGGACGGCAAGACCTACTACGGCAGTGCTGAACTGGGGACCGGCGCCTCCACGGCGCTGAGCCTCAGCCTCCCGGCGCCGCAGACCTCGACCACGTCCCTCTCGATCACGGCCACGCCGCTGAACGGGACCGGCCCCTACACCTACCGGTGGACCGTCAACGGGCCGGACAGCAGCCTGCAGTCGTTGGGGATCACGGTCACCGGCATCTCCGGCGCGGGCACGGCCACCCTGACCGTGACGGTGAGCGGATCGCCGCCGCCCGGCGAGTTCGGGCGCGTCATGCTGACCGTCTTCGCCGAGGACAGCAGCGGGCTTTCAGTGACCCGCAGCGCGGCCCTGCGCTTCAACGGCCCGTAGCGGCCGGCTCCACTCCAAGGAACCCCGATGAGCGAACTCACCGACCTCCTGGCGGCGGTTCAACTGCTGCTGACGCGTGCGGAGACGATCCTCGACGACGTCGAGGTCTTGCGCGTGCCCAAGTACGTGGTGGACACCGTCGGCGACCTGGCCGCGCTGACGCCGGACCCGGGCGACAGCGCCGTGGTCACGACCGGGCCGAGCGCGGGTCATCTCTTCGTCTACATCGAGGCGGTCTGGCAGGACCTCGGGGAGTTTAAGGGCGACCCCGGCGCTGACGGCAAGACGATCCGCAACGGGTCCGGCGCGCCGCTGGACGCCCAGGGCGTGGACGGCGACTTCTACATCGACACGACGAACGACCGGTTCTACGGGCCGAAATCCGCCGGGGCCTGGCCCGGGACGTTCGTGAGCCTGATCGGCCCCCAGGGCGATGCGGGCTGGTCGCCGGTGCTGGCCGAGGTGGCGGACGGCGCGCGGCGCGTCCACCAGGTCGCTGACTGGATCGGCGGCGCGGGGACGAAGCCTGCGGTCGGTCAGTTTCTCGGCCCGCTGGGCTTCGTGGCGACGGCGGCCGAGGCCACCGACATCCGGGGGCCGCAGGGCCTTCAAGGCGACCAGGGCCCGGCCGGCACGATCACGGTGGGGTCGGTGACGGCCTCGGCGCCTGGTTCCACGCCCGCCGTCACGAACTCCGGCACGCCGGAAGCAGCGGTCCTCGACTTCGTGCTGCCGCGTGGCGACCCCGGCCCGACCGGCGCCATCGGCCCGTCCGCGTCGTTGATCTACGACTTCTCCACCTCGACGGTCGACGGTGATCCGGGCACGGGGCAGATCAGGTTCAACAACGCCGACCTGGCGCTGGTGACCGAGATCTATCTCAGCGTCGCGGAAACCAGCGGCGTGGACGTCTCGGGCTACATCGACGCCTGGGATGACGCCGACAACGCCGTGAAGGGCGCGATCCTCGTCCGCCAGGTCACCAACGCCGGGCGGATGGCGCTCTACAACGTCACCTCGGTTACCGCGGCGACCGGCTACCGGAAACTGGCCGTCGCGCTCGCGGACGGTGGCGACGCACCCTTCACCGCCGGTGGCGTGCCCGTGGCGGTGGCGTTCTTCAGGTCGGGCGACAAGGGCGCGGACGGCCTCGGAACCGGCGATGTGGTTGGCCCGGCCGGGGCGACGGCCAACGCGCTGGCGAGGTTCGACGGGGCGACCGGGAAGCTGCTGAAGGAAGCCACCGGGATCGACGGCGCCGAGATCACGACCGGCGTCATCGACCCGGCCCGCCTGCCGGCCATCGCGATCAACGACGTCTTCACCGTGGCGGACGAGACCGCCATGCTGGCGCTGACCGCCGAGAAGGGTGACGTCGCGATCCGGGAGGACGTCAGCCGGACCTACATCCTTTCCACCAACAGCCCGTCCACGCTGGCGGACTGGAAGCTGCTGCCGGTTCCGACCGACCTCGTGCTGTCGGTGGCTGGCCTGACCGGCGCGATCAGCGCCAGCAGCCTCAGGACGGCGCTGGGCCTCGTGATCGGGACCGACGTCCAGGCCTACAGCGCGATCCTTGCCGCCCTGGCCGGGCAGTCGCCGTCGGCCGGCCAGGCCGCCTATTTCACCGGCGCGAGCGCCATGGCCCTGGCCAACACGACCTCCTACGGGCGCTCGCTCTGGGGCGCGGCCGACGCCGCCGCCGCCCAGGCCCTGATTGGCGCAGCGGCGGCCACCGACCTGCTGCGCGACATGACGCGGGTGTTCCTGGCCCTGGCCGAGCTGAAGGCCAACCAGATGGGCGCCCCGAACGGCGTCGCCGACGACTTTTCCGACACCGATGGGGTCGATGCGGCGGGCTCGGCGGGGGAAGCGTACAACGCCGGGTCGAAGTTGTACGACGTTATCGTGAACCCGCCGACCGCCGTGGCGTTCACGATGACCGCGAACAATGCGCCTTCCGGCTACCTGGCGGCGGCGTCCAGCACGTACGGCACGCGGGCGGCGTACAAGGCCTTCGACGGGCAGACGACAGGCAACGAGAACCGCTGGCAGACCAACGCCGTGTCGACGGGGACGTTGGACATCACGCTACCTTCAGCGATCAACTGTGCAGGGTATCAGCTCGGCGCGCCAGATAGCGGCACGACTAGCGAAATGCCGAAGTCGTGGACGTTCGAGGGCTGGAACGGTTCGACGTGGGTCGTGCTGGACACGCAGACGAACGTCGCCGGGTTCACCGCTAACGAACTTCGGACCTTCAACCTCCCCGCGCCCGTATCCTACAGCCGCTTCCGCCTGAACATCACTGCGACCCAGGGCGGCGGCTACCTGACGGTTCAGGAAATGAAGATCCTGGAGGCCGCCGCGCCGGTCGCCATAGATCTTCGCTCGGCGGCCTACTCCGCGCTGGCCGCGCCGACCCGAGCCCATCTGATCGCGGCGGTGAAGGCGAACACCTCCTTCACCCTCAACACCAACCTCAAGGGCTACGTCAGCCGTGACGGCGGGACGACCTGGACCCAGGTCACGCTGGTGGCGCGCGAGGCGCTGACCGGGGGTTTCACGATGTACGAGGCGCTCGACGTGGACATCAGCGCACAGCCCTCGGGGACCTCGATGAAGTGGCGGGTCGAGGGTTCGGCGGGCTTCTCCTGGCAAATTTCCGCCGCCGGTCTGTTCTGGAACTGATGGAGCCTAACCCATGACCCCTCGCACGATCGGCAACGCCCGCCTCGCCGCCCAAGCCCTGACGCTGGCGGAGAAGGCCGCGCTGAAGCGCGCCGCGGCCGAGGCCTACTACAACCAGGTCCGGCAGACCCCGATGACCTGGGACTTCGGCCAGATCGAGGCGCTGGATGACGACGGCGTCTCGGCGGGCGCGGCCGGTGTCCAGACCCTGCAGATGCGGGACGATCCCTACAACGGCCAGGACGATCTCAAGAACTGGCTGAGCGTCGGCGCCGGGGCGATCACGGCGCTGCTCGGGTCCGCCCCGACGACGCTCCAGCCGCTGAAGACCACGGCCAACGTCTGGGTTCAGACCACGGCGGCCCAGGCCCTGACCGTGCTGGTCACTGGGGATGGCGTGCAGCTCTCGGCCCTTCAGCGGGGCTACGTCATGCTCCAGACCTTCGGCGCGATCAAGAAGGCCATCGCCGACGCCCTGGAGGCCGAGGACGAGCAGGCCCTGGACGCGATCGACGTGACGGCCGGCTATCCGGCCTAACCGCGCCCAGACCCCTCAGGGCATGAAGTCGAAGGACTTGGTCTCGTACCCAGGCCGGAGAGGCCCCCACACCCGCGCCTGATAGGCGGACCCCGGCGGCAGACGGTGCTGCCGGGCGAGGGCGTCCGCCACGCGATCTTCGAGGGTGGAAGCCGGATCGGCCGGCACCACAACCGGACTGGGGCTCTCGGCCCCAGCCAACACGGCGAGATAGAACGGTTGCTCTATGAAACCTATGGTGTCTCAGGTTCGTCCGCTTCGCAACCCGAAGTGGCCGTGCCGGCGCGGCGCCCGCTGATCGTCCTCGAATTTCCGGACCCGATCCCGGACGAGCCGGTAGAGGGCGACCGCGCCCGGCTCACCGACGACGTCGAGGTCTGGATCGAGCTGTGGACCGGCGCCCGGTTCCTGCTGACCGTCATCCCGGCCGGCTTCGTCTACGACGGCGTCTCGCGTCCGGGGATCTTCGCCTGGTGGATCAAGCGGTGGGGGCCTGAGAAGGCCATGGCCCTGCTGCACGACTGGCTCCTCTACCTCCTGAGGATCGGGGCCATCGGCAAGCCCAAGTTCCTGATCGACCTCTTCCTGCTGCTGGCCCTGGTCAGCGGCGGCCGGTCGTTCTTCCGCGCCACCGTGATCTTCCTGGCCGTGCGGACCCGGCCGGCGAACTCGGACTGACCCTGGCCGCCCGGCCCCTCCAGAACAGGATGATCCCGATGCCCGACGCGCCTTGGGCGAGCCTGACCATGCAGGCCGCCTTCTATCTGGTCACGGCCGCTGCGCTGATCGCGACGATGCGGCAGATCGTCAAGGGTCTCCAGGACGCCGTGAACGAGCTCAAGACGTGGGCGGCCGGGATGGAGACGTTCAGGCGTGAAGCCGTGGCGTCGGCAGGGGTGCTGGCCCAGCGGATTGAGACCATGGAACGCGATGAAGGGCTGCTGCAGAAGCTCAACGACGCCGTGGTCAGGCTCGATGTCAGATTCGAGCACCTGGAGAAGTCGAGCGAGAAACAGGCCCGCGAGTTGGCGGGCGTCCAGCGCGCGCTCGCCAACATCGCGAGCGGCCAGACCTCGATCACGAAGATGGAGGGCGACCGATGACCCTGGATCAGTTCAAGGGCCTGGTCGGCGATCTGGCCCGGCCGTTCTCAATCGTCGTGACCTCGGCGAGCGCCTAAGAGGCCAAGCACTCGGGCTTCCTCCTCCACCGCCGCGGTCGGCGGTTGTTCGCCTGTTCCTTCCGGGTGGCCCACCGGCAGTTTCCGGGCTCGTAGTGGCCGTTGACGTCGATGCGGTCGAGGGACGTTTCGGGCGGGCGCGGGCCCATGTGGTCGAGGAAGGCCTGCGGGTTGGCGAGCCACTCGTCGCACATTCGGATGCCCCGCCCGCCGTATTCCGAAAACGATGGTGTGGACGGCGTATAGCAGCGGGCCTTGGCCTTGTAGTAGCTGCGCAGCTCCGGCGAAATCGCGCCTCCGGTCGCCTGTCCGTGAGTGAGGCTGCGAGCCGCGATGCTCGCGCGATAGACGCAGCCACAGCTAGTTGTGTGGCCGGATCGCAGGTTGGTTTGACGGACTACGCGCTCTTGTCCGCAATCGCAGATGCAGCGCCACAGGCGAACGCTGCCCTGATTACCGGCGAACTCCAGCACAGTCAGAAGTCCGTACCTTGAGCCGGCGAGATCGAGCTTCTTGGCCATGCGACAATACTACTCGAAAGGGCCAGTGATGGTGAAAGAGATTATTGCCGACTTGGCACGCCCCTTCGCGATTTATGTCACGGCGGGCGCGGCGGCCATATCGACAGTTCGGCTGGCCTTCTACTCAGACGATCTGAGCGGAGCGGCCGTGTATATGGGCGCTGTGTTCGCTGGCCTTGCCGGCCTCTACGGCTTCCGTGCATGGGAGAACAACAAGGCCGTCTCGGCGAGCGCCGAGGTCGAGAAGGCCAAGGCCGCGGCGCCGGCCGTTGACGCCGGCGAGCTGCCCCCGAACGAGCGGGTGCAGCGATGAGCGTTGAGGCCGCCCTGGCCAGGGTTCGCGAGGCTCGCCAGGCCCTGGAACGCGCCGAGGCCGAAATTCTAGCCGTACAGGCCTCGGAAGCTGCGAACGTCCTCAGCCAGCCGGAGGAGCGCCAAGGCCCGCCAGCGCCGGCCGCGGCGGCCCCGCACGGCCTTTCCGACCCCGGGGCCTTCTTCGACCACCTCCGCAAGCACCCCCTGCTGGGTCCGGTCCTCACCCAAGATGAGGTCGAGGGCTGCCAGCGCATCCTCGCCGCCTGTGCCGCAGAGCGGCTTCCCACGGCCTGGGCCGCCTACGTGCTGGCGACGACCATCCATGAGACCGCCGGCACGCTGAAGCCGATCCGCGAGTACGGCAAAGGGGCGGGGCGACCCTACGGCAAGCCCGGCCGGAACGGCGGTCAGATCGCCTACGGGCGGGGCGACGTGCAACTGACCTGGGACGACAACTACGAGCGCGCCGACCGCGAGCTCGGGCTGAACGGCGCCCTGATCGCGAACTACGATCTCGCCCTCGATCCCCAGGTCTCGGCTCGCGTCATCGTCCGGGGCATGGAGAAGGGCTGGTTCACCGGGAAAGGCTTGGCCGACTACCTGCCCGAGACGGCGACGCTGGCGCAGTTCACCGCAGCCCGCCGGATCGTCAACGGCACCGACCGCGCGGCCCTGATCGCCGGCTATGCGGTGACGATCCAGGACGCCCTGAAGGCCGGCGGCTGGCGGTGATCCGCCGGCTGCTCCTGCTCCTGGCCCTGCTGATCGTCTGGCCCCTCTACGTCCCCCTGGCACGAAAGGTTCTGGGATGCTCGCCACCCTCATCGCCGCGCTTACCTCGCGCGTCGCCGGACCCGCCGCGACGGCCGTCGCGCTGGTTCTCGCCCTGATCGCGGTCGGCCAATGTTCGGAAAAGCGCGCCGAGGCCCGTCGCGCCGACCGGGCCGAGAACGCCCGCGACCTGGCCGAGACCAGCCTCGCGACCTGCCGGAGCAACACCCGCGCCCTGGAAGCCTCCATCGCGGGCCAGAACGCGGCGCTGGAGCGGCTCGGCCGTGAAACCGAGGCCAGGACAGCCGAGATCGAGAAGGCCCGCCAGGCGACGCGCCAGGAAGCCGAACGCGCCGACAAGGCCGCGACCGCCCTGGCCAGGCTCAAGCCCGCGGGCGCCGACCTCTGCGCCCGCATGCTCGCCGTCGATGAAGCCGTGAAGGAGAACGCGCGATGAAAGTCCGGCGGTGGGAAGGCGACGGCAAGGTCGGACTGACCTATTGGTGCCAGGGCTGCGAGGAGATGCACAGCGTCATCATCGAGCGCGCCGACGCTGGGCGGCCATGCTGGGGCTACAACGGCAATGCCGACGCGCCAACCTTCACGCCCTCGGTGCTCGTGACCAGCGGCCATTACATGCCTGGTCACGATCCGTCGAAAAGCTGCTGGTGCAGGCCTTCGCCGGACGGCGAGGACTGGGGCTTCAAGTGCCGGCGCTGCCACACCTTCATCAGGAACGGGATGGTCGAGTTCCTGAGCGACTGCACCCACGCGCTCGCCGGCCAGACCCTCCCGCTCCCCGACCTGCCGGACCAACATTGACGGAGGACCCATCATGAAAGCCCTGTTACTGGCGCCGGCCCTGCTTCTGGCCGCGTGCGCGACCAACCGAGCCGAACCCGAGATCAGGACCGTCGAAGTGCAGGTCCCGGTCGCCAAGGCCTGCGTCCCGGCCGACCTCCCGGCCAAGCCCAGCGCCTACGCCGACGACGCCCTGGACGGCACGACCCCGCCGGACGAGCGGTATCGCCTGACCGCGACGGCCAACCAGCAGCGCAAGGCCCGATTGGCGCGGATCGAGCCCGTCATCGCCGCTTGCCGATGACGACGCCGGCGGGCCCACGCATCACAGACCCGC
This sequence comes from Phenylobacterium sp., assembly GCF_046463815.1. Lineage (GTDB taxonomy): Bacteria > Pseudomonadota > Alphaproteobacteria > Caulobacterales > Caulobacteraceae > Phenylobacterium. The sequence continues at coordinate 29,210 of NZ_JBKBRO010000022.1, forward strand.
GAGGGCTGGTTTGCAGAAAATGCAAATCACCCGTCGCCTCAAGAGCCCTCGGCGTCACCCGCCGGGGTCACGTCTGCCGAGAGCACGAAGTCGGCGAGGGCGAGGAGCGCGATGGCGTCGCCGCGCGTGTCGGCCTCGATCTCTCGAACCTCGCCGGCGTCTTCCCAAGCCTCGCGGATGGCCTCCGACCGGTCGATGATCGCGGCCTCGCGGGCCCGCAGATCGCCCCACGCGCCGGCTGGGACGCGGTTGCGGCCCGAGGACCAGGACTTGACCGTATCGAGGCGGACGCCATGAAGCGCAGCCGCCTCGGACTGCGAGAGGCCGAGGCGGGCGAGGCAGGCGGCGTAGAGGGTCTTCATCAAATCCTGAAGGTGTGAGGGGCGCCGGTCTTGGTGTGCAGGCCGCGCACCTCGAAATGACGCTGATCGTCTTCGGCCTCTTCGAGCAGGCCCGCCGCGTAGGTTTCGGCGTCGAACTCGGGCTTCAGAACCTTGGCGATCTCGGCGACGATGGCGGCGAGCTTGGCTTCATAGGTCATTTCAGGTCTCCGTACCTATCGCGGTTGGCTCATCCATCCGCTATCGATGTGATAATCATACACGTCTGGTGTATGCGGTCAAGGGCGTTTTCTCGTTTCAGGCTCCAGCTCGGGAAGTCGCGCGATCAGTTCCGCCATGCGTCGGGCCACGGACTTCTTCAGCCGGGGCCTGATCCGCGTCACCCCTGGCCGGTCATCGAAGTAGAGGTAGGCGATGTTCCGGCCATCGGCGTCCACGACCTCGAAGCTCTCGTCGTGCTCGACGACGGAGAAGGGCGGGACGAGGGGCTTGGAGGGGCTCAACGGCGGCTCTCTTGGCGCCGGGTGAACTTAGGACGGAACTTAGGACGGAGCGGCCTTCAGGCCTCAATTCCCCTCGACGGGCTGGCTCCCCGGGCAGGACTCGAACCTGCGACAAGTCGGTTAACAGCCGACTGCTCTACCAACTGAGCTACCGGGGATCAGGCCGTCGAGGGGCGGCGATATACGCGGGCCCGGCGGGTTGCGCAAGCGGGTCGGCGGGGCGCCGCCGAAGAACTTCCTGGGGATGAAAAAAGGCCCGACGCTAGCGCCGGGCCAAGAAAAGTCGGTGATGGTGGGGTGTCTTCAAGGAAGACAACCGGAGGTTCTGGCGGTTCGGTTAATGAGGCGTAAACCGGCCGGGGGCGGTTCCCGGGCGCTGCGCCGCGCAGCGTTCGATTGTCGCGAGGGGATGGACGGGGCCGATGGATCGGCTAACCAACCTCCTTGGACGACCAGCCAGGGAAGGGCGCATGCGCATCCATTTCACCGGCATCGCCGGCGCCGGCATGAGCGCCGCGGCCCTGATGATGCGCGAGGCCGGGCACGAGGTGTCGGGCTCGGACGAGGACGTCTTCCCGCCCATGTCCACCTACGTCGAGGGCCTGGGCTTCCCGTTCTTCCGGCGGTTCGATTCGGCGAATCTCCCGGCCGGCGTGGACGTGCTGGTGCTGGGGGCCAGCGCCAAGCTGGGCGGCGATTCGAATCCCGAGGTGGTGGAGGCCCGCCGCCGGAGCGTGCGGATCACCACCTTCCCCGAGATGGTGGGCGAGGCCACGGCCGGAAAGCTGAACACCGTGGTGGCCGGCTCGTTCGGCAAGTCCACCTGCACGGCGCTGATGGCCCACGTCCTGCGCGAGACCGGGCGCGACGCCGGCTGGATGATCGGCGCCATCTCGCCGTCGCTGCCGGACACCGGCCACTGGGGCGCTGCGCCCGAGGTGATCCTGGAAGGCGACGAGTACATCGTCTCGGCCACCGACCGGCGCTCGAAGTTCGTGCTCTACCATCCGCGCGACGTGCTGCTGACCTCGCTGGTCCACGACCACGTCAACGTCTTCCCGACCTTCGAGGACTATGAGACGCCGTTCCGCGAGCTGCTGCGGCTGCTGCCCGCCGACGGTTTGCTGGTCGCCCGCGACCACCCCGCGATCCGCGCCATCGCGGGCGAGGCCGCCTGCCGGATCGTCTGGTACGACGTGGGCCCCTGCGCGGGCTGGTGCGCCGAGGACGTCGTCTTCGGCGACGTGACGCGGTTCGTCCTGAAGGGGCCGGATGGCCGGCGCGCCCCGCTCGCCACGACGCTGCTCGGCGAGCACAACATCGAGAACATCGTGGGCGTCGGCGCCTACCTCCTGGAGCGCGGCCTCGTCGCCGAGGCGCGGTTCGCCGCCGCCATCGAGACCTTCCAGGGCATCCGCCGCCGGCTCGACCGCCTGACCAAGACCTCCCGCGTACCGATCGTCGAGGGCTTCGGCTCGTCCTACGAGAAGGCCCGCTCGGCCATCGAGGCCATGCGCCTGCACTATCCGACCCGGCCGCTGACCGTGGTGTTCGAACCGCACACCTTCTCGTGGCGCAACCGCGAGGCGCTGGCCTGGTACGACACGGTGTTCGAAGGCGCGGCCAGGGTGCTGGTCATCCCGCCGCCGACCCACGGGGCGGCGACCCACGAGCAGTCCAGCTTCGAGGATATCCTGGCCCGCGTCGCCGCGACCGGCGTCCCCGTCGATGGCGTGCGCACGGCCGAGGAGGCGACGGCCGCCCTAAGCCGCCTCTCGGACGACGAGGTGGTCCTGCTGCTCTCCTCGGGCCCGCTGCTGGGCCTGCCCGACAGCCTGCCGCCGGTGTTCGACCGCCTCTACGGCGAGGCCGTGGCGGCCTGACCTACCCGTGGCGGGGCGGGATCGGCTGGACGTAGTCGGTCCCGGCCTCCACGCCCTTGAACTGCGCCCGCCGGGGGCCGAGGTAGCCGAAGAGGTAGGCCGCCACCTTGCGCATCTGGATCTCCTCCGAGCCCTCGGTGATCCGGTAGCGGCGGTGGTGGCGGAAGATGTGCTCGAAGGGCTTGTGGCGCGAATAGCCGATGCCGCCGTGCACCTGCATGGCCCGGTCGGCGGCCTCGCAGACCAGCCGGTTCGCCCAGTAGTTGCACATCGAGACCTTGTCCGAGATCTCCTTCTCGATCTGCTTGTGGTCCATGCGGTCCATCTGCCAGGCCGTCTTGCGGATCAGGAGCCGCAGCATCTCGGCCTGGGTGGCGAGCTCGACCAGCGGCCACTGGATCGCCTGGTTCTCGGCCAGCGCCTTGCCGAACGGCTTGCGCTCGCGGGCGTACCGGACGCTCTCCTCGATGCAGTAGACCGCCGCCCCCAGGGACGAGGCCGCCTGGCGGATGCGGTTCTGGTGGACGAAGCTCTGGCCCAGCCCCAGGCCCCGGTCGATCTCGCCCCAGTAGGCGTCCTCGGGCACCCAGCAGTCGGTGATCGACACCCGCGGGTGGTCGGTCGGCATGTTGAAGGTCCAGAGGTATTCCTCGACCTTGATGCCCGGATTGTCCGTCGGGACGATGAAGCAGGTGATCCCGGTGGCGTCGCCGTCCTTCCCCGAGGTCCGGGCGAAGACCATGCAGTGGGTCGCCACGTGCATGCCGGTGGTCCACATCTTGGCGCCGTCGATTCGCCAGCCCGGCTTGCCGTCGCGGGTCTCGCGGACAGCGCGGGTCTCCATGAAGGTGGCGTCCGAGCCGTGGTTGGGCTCCGTCAGGCCGAACGCCGTGCGCATCTTTCCCGACAGAAGCTGGTCCGCGTAGCGCTCGTACTGCTCGTTCGTGGCGAAGCTCTTGAACATGAGCACGAAGGGGTTGTTGCCGACGATCGAGTGCTCGTTCTGCAGGTCGTTGTGGAGTCCCAGGCCCTTGGCGGCCAGGTGCTCGCGGATCACCGCCATGTCGAACTGGCTGCCGCCCTTGCCGCCCATCTCGACCGGCCAGGCGTAGCGGTAGTGGCCGGCGGCGTCGGCGCGCCTGCGGGCCTCGGCCAGCAGCTCCTCCCACTCCTTGCGCGGCAGGCCCTGGTTCTCCCAATCGGTGCGGGCGTATTCGCGCCGGTGGTCGAAGAACCGCTCGTTGTCGTCCTGCGCCTGCAAGGGCTTGATCTCGGCCTCGATGAAGCGGTCGAGCTCAGCCAGGTAGTCGACGAGATGCTGGGGCAGATCGAAGTCCATGGGCCGTTCCTCACGCGGTTTTCTTGGGCGCAGTTGACGCCACGGAGGCATTTACAAGCCGGCCGCGGCCCCGCCAGATCGGGATCAGATTAGACCAACCGGAAGGTTCCGTCGGGTCATGGAAATCGACGTCCGCGCCGGCCTCGACCGCCTCGCCGCCCGCCTGGGCGGGGAAGGCGCCCGCGTGCTGGAGGCCCAGCGCCTGTCGGGCGGCGCCAGCATGGAGACCTGGGCCTTCGCCATCGAGGGCGAGAACGGCCGCGAGGCGCTGATCCTGCGCCGCCGCACGGTGGCTTTCGATCCCGAGAACGCCCGCGCCGTGCCGCTCTCCACCGAGGCCGCACTGATCCGGGCGGCCGGGGCGAGCGGGGCCCTGGTGCCGCCGGTGGCCCACGTCTGCGATGAGGCCGACGGCCTGGGCGAGGCCTATGTGATGGGCGCGGTCCAGGGCGAGACGCTGGGCCGCAAGGTCGTCTCGGACCCGCGCTTCGACGCGGTGCGGGGCAGGCTGGCGCGCCAGTGCGGCGAGGTGCTGGCCCGCATCCACGCCACGCCGGTTCCCGGCCTGGGCCTGCGAGTCGCCGACGCCGGCGACGAGCTCGACCGCTACGAACAGCTCTACCGCGACAGCGGCGCGAAGCGGCCCGTGCTGGAACTCGCCTTCCAGCACCTTCGCAAGCGGATGCCTGAGCCCGTCGAGCCGGTGCTGCTGCACGGTGACTTCCGGAACGGCAACATCATGTTCGACCCTCAGAAGGGCGTGGCGGCCGTGCTGGACTGGGAGTTGGCCCACGTGGGCGACCCGGCCGAGGACCTGGGCTGGATCTGCGTCAATTCCTGGCGGTTCGGCCGGCCCGACCGGCCGGTGGGCGGCTTCGGCGACTACGCCGACCTGCTGGCGGGCTACGAGGCGGCGGGCGGCCGGCCGGTGGCCCTGGAGCGCGTCCGCTACTGGCAGGCGCTGGGGTCGCTGAAGTGGGGCGTCATGTGCCTGCTGATGTACCTGAGCTGGGCGAGCGGGGCGGAGCCATCCGTCGAGCGGCCCATGATCGGCCGGCGGGTCTCCGAGACCGAAGCCGACCTCGTCGTCCTCCTGGAGCAGGGCCTGTGATCACCCACCCCAAGGCCGAGGAACTGACCGAAGCGGTCGCCGCCTGGATCGAGCAAATCCGGCCCAGCCTCGATCCCCGCAACGCCTTTCTGGCGCGCGTGGCCGCCAATGCGCTGGCCGCCGTCACGCGGGAGCTGAAGCAGGGGCCCGCCGCCGAGGCCGCGGCCGTGGAGCGCATGGCCGCGCTTCTGGGCCGTTCGGGCGCGTTCGAGGACCTGAACGGCGAGCTGTGCGAGCGCATCCGGGCTGGCGAACTGACGGTGGAGACGCCGGGGCTGCTGGAGGCGCTCAGGGCCACCGCCTTCGAACAGCTCGCCATCGACCAGCCGAACTACCGGCATGAGCTCTAGGCACGAGCTTTAGGCGGCCAGGACGCGGATGATCTCGCCCTCGCGCTCGTTCCAGAGGATCGAGACGCCCGGCACGTCCTTCGACTGTTCGCCGAACCACGCCCGGACCTCGGGTTCGCGCAACCGGGCCTCGGAGACGCGGAGCAGGGCGAGGCCGCCGCCCTGTTCGCGCACCACGTCGTGGAAGCGCAGGATGCCATTGATGATCGTGCCCGACGGGGCGGCGGGACGAAGCGCTTGCCGGGGAACCTTCACGGGGCGGGGGCTGAAGGCGCGGCGGGGGCGGAACTGGGAAGCCATCGTTCGAACTCCTTCCTTGCGGGTCGTCGATGGTTCGGTTCTGATCCTTCGGTGCGACAGAATCGGACGTACATCTGATGCGGCATGAAAAGGCCGGCCGGCTGCTGGAGATGGCGCGCCTGCTGGCGAGCACGGCCGAAGGCCTGACCCTGGACGAGATGGCCGAACGGCTGGGCGTGGGCCGCCGCACGGTCGAGCGGATGCGTGACGCGGTGCGCGAGGTCTTCCCGGCGCTGGAGGAGGTGGACGACCCGCCCACCAAGCGGTTCCGCATCCCCTCGGGCCTGGACGGCCTCTTCCAGGCGCCGACGGCCGAGGAACTGGCGGCCCTGACGGCGGCGGGGGACACGTTCGAGAAGCAGGGGGCGAGCGCGCGGGCCCAAGCCCTGCGGTCGCTGGAGCGCAAGGTGCTGTCGGCCACCCGCGCGGCCGCCAGGCGAAAGCTCGCGCCGGACCTCGAAGCCCTATTGCAGGCCGAAACCATCGCCGTGAACGCAGGTCCCCGGCCGTTCGAGGACGAGACGGTGCTGCAGGCGGTCCGCGACGCGCTGAAGGGCCTTTCCACCCTGCGATTCCGCTACGAGGGCGGCTCGAGCCCCGGCCGGGTCCGCGAGGTGACGCCCTACGGCATCCTGTTCGGCCGCTCGAACTACCTGGTGGCCGCCGAGAGCGCCGAGACCGGACCCCGCAACTGGCGCCTCGACCGCATCTTCGACGTGGAGGTCACCGGCCGGCCAGGTGAACGGCCGGAGGACTTCTCGCTCCAGGCCTACGCGGACGAGAGCTTCGGCATCTACCAGGACGACACCGAGGACGTGGTCCTGCGGATCACGCCGCAGGGCGCGGAGGACGCGTTGCGCTGGCGCTTCCACGCCAACCAGTCCGTGGAACCTCAACCCGACGGCGGCGTGCTGGTCCGCTTCCGGGCGAGCGGGATGCGCGAACTCGCCTGGCACCTCTTCACCTGGGGCGACAAGGTGGAGATCGTCGCCCCCGAGGCGCTGAAGGCCATGATGCGCCAGGAAATCGAGGCCGCCGTCCGGGCGCACGTCCGGAACTGACGTAGGGCCTGCCCAGGGTCTCCCCATTGCAGAAGGGAGACCCCACATGACCGCCACGCTCGACTACGCTCAGGTGTTCGAAACCCGCTTCCGCCCGCGCGCTCGCCTGCGGCGCCTGCTGGCCCTGGCCGTGTGGGCCGGGCTCTTCCTGATCCGGCCCCGCCTGGCGCTGGCGATCTGGCGCGAGCGAGCCTGAAAATCCTTGAGCTGGAGCGCCCCGTCGGAACTATCTGGGCGTTCAGGTTGGGGGTATGGCCAGATGAAGTTGCGTGCGCTTGCGACGCTTTTCGCCGGAGTTCTGCTGATGGGGGCCGCGCCCGCCGACGATCCTTACGCCTGGATGGAGGAGATCGAGGGCGCCAAGGCGCTGGAGTGGGCGAGGGCGGAGAACGCCCGTTCCCTGCCGCAGCTCCAGAACGACCCCCGCTATCCCGGCCTCTACGCCGAGGCCCTGACGATCGCGACCGCCAAGGACCGTATCCCCGCCGTCCGCCTCGTCGGCGACGGCTCCCTGCGCGACTTCTGGCAGGACGCCGACCATGTGCGCGGCGTCTGGCGCACGACGAGCCTCGAGAGCTACCGGACCGGCAAGCCCGAGTGGCGGACGATCCTGGACCTCGACGCGCTGGCCAAGGCCGAGAACGCCAACTGGGTCTGGCACGGCGCGGCCTGCCTGGAGCCCGAGGCCCGGCTCTGCCTGGTGGAGCTGTCGAACGGCGGCAAGGACGCCGCCGAGGTCCGCGAGTTCGACGCCGTCGACGGCAAGTTCGTGGATGGCGGCTTCAAGATTCCCGAGGCCAAGTCGAACTACGCCTGGGTCGACCGCGACACCCTGATCGTTGGCACCGAATGGGTGAAGGGCGAGGTCACCGCCTCGGGTTATGCCTATGTGCTCAAGACCCTGAAGCGCGGCCAGCCGCTGTCGGACGCTCGCGAGGTCTTCCGGGGGCAGACGAAGGACGTGGCGGTCTCGCCGCTGGTGCTGCGCGAGCCGGACGGGACGGCGGCCGCCGTGCTGGCGGAGCGCGCTCTCGACTTCTTCAACACCGAACACAACCTGCTGACGGACGCCGGGCCGGTGAAGCTGGCGCTGCCGACCCGATCGACGATCCAGGGCTATGTGGCCGGCCGGCTCATCGTCAGCCTGGAGCAGGACTGGCCCGAGAAGGGCTTCCGGGAAGGCGACCTGATCGACTTCGACCTCGCCGCGGTGAAGGCCGACCCCGCGAAGCTCGCCGCCAGCCTCGTCCTTCGGCCCACCGAGAGCCAATCCATCGAGCAGGTGGCGACGACCCGCAGCCGCCTCGTCGTCGCCCTCTATGAGAACGTGAAGGGCCAGGTGCTCAGCTTCGAGCGCAAGGCCGGCGGCTGGACCTCGACGAAGCTGGACCTGCCGAAGGACTCCAGCATCTCCATCGGCTCGGCGTCCGAGGCCGACGACCGGATGATCCTGAACGTCACGGGCTTCCTGACCCCGCCCAGCCAGTGGCTGGCCGACGCGGCGGCGGGCGCGCCGGAGCGTCTGGCCGTCATGCCCGAGCGCTTCGACGCCAGGGACATGAAGGTCGAGCAGTTCTGGGCCACGTCGAAGGACGGAACCAAGGTCCCTTACTTCGTGGTCTCGAAAAAGGACCTGAAGCTCGACGGCTCCAACCCCACGCTGCTCTACGCCTACGGCGGCTTCTTGGTCAGCCAGACCCCGGCCTACGCCCAGACGGTCGGCAAGCTGTGGCTGGAGAAGGGCGGCGTCTATGTGGTCGCCAACATCCGGGGCGGCGGCGAGTTCGGCCCCAGGTGGCACAACGCCGGCCTGAAGCTGAACCGGATGCGGGTCTACGACGATTTCTTCGCCGTCTCCGAGGACCTGATCGCGCGGAAGATCACCAGCCCGAAGAAGCTTGGCATCATGGGCGGCTCGAACGGCGGGCTGCTCATGGGCGTGGCCCTGACAAAGCGGCCCGAGCTCTACAACGCCGTGGTCATCCAGGTGCCGCTGTTCGACATGATCGGCTACACCCACATCGGCGCGGGCGCCTCCTGGGTCGGCGAGTACGGCGACCCGGCGATCCCGGAGGAGCGGGCGATGCTGATGAGCTATTCGCCCTATCAGAGCCTCAAGGCCGGCCAGCCCTATCCGAAGGTGTTCCTGGAGACGTCCACCAAGGACGACCGGGTGCATCCCGCCCACGCCCGCAAGGCGGCGGCCCGGCTCAAGGACCTCGGCTACGACTACCTCTACTACGAGAACATCGACGGCGGGCACGCGGCCGCCGCCAACCTCAACGAGCGGGCCATGCGTCAGGCGCTGGAATACGCCTACCTGATGCAGCGGCTGATGGACTGAGGCCGATGGCCCGGCTCCTCAGCGCGGGCGTGCTCGCCTGGCGGGCCGGGGCCGAGGGGCCGGAGTTCCTGCTGGTCCATCCCGGCGGGCCCTACTGGAAGGGCAAGGACGAGGCGGCCTGGTCCATCCCCAAGGGGCTTGTGGAGCCGGGGGAGGCCGGCTGGGCCGCCGCCCGCCGGGAGTTCGAGGAGGAACTGGGCCAGCCGATCGCGGGCGATCCCATCGAGCTGCCGCCCTGCCGGGCGTCGCGCGACAAGGTCGTGCGGGCCTGGCTCGTGGAGGCCGACCTCGATCTGTCGGCCCTCAAGAGCAACCTGTTCGAGATCGAGTGGCCGCCGCGTTCGGGCCGAATCGCGGCCTTCCCCGAGGTGGACGAGGCGGCGTGGTTTCCGTTCGAGGCCGCCATGGTCAAGGTCGTCAAGGGGCAGCGTCCGATTCTGGAGGCGGCGCGGGCGCTGTTGGCCGCGCGCCCCTGACCGCCGCTCACGAGGCGAGAGGCCTTGTGGAGCTGCGCGTCGGGCGGGATTGGGGACGGATTGGAGGTCGCGCCATGCGCAACCCCTCGGCCGCCGCGGTGAGGATGCCGCACCACGCCTTCGGTGTTCGCCCCCGTGGTGTGGACCAACGTCTTCTTCGACAAAGCCCTGGTCGGCCTGGGCGACATCGTGTCGGGTCGGGTGGCGCCGATCCTGGGCGGGGCGTGCTGGACGTGCGGCTGAAGACCGGCGGATTCGCCTTCCCCCGTCTCGACCGCTGGAAGGACCCGGCCGCAGCGCCGCCGCATCCGTGGCTGAAGGCGCTGCGCCGGGCGTTGAACCTGAAGCGCCTCGACGAGGCGGCCCTCTGGGGCGCTCAGGCGAACGCCGCCGAGATCCTGGCGGAGGACCTGCCGGATCGCTTGTAAGGAGATGTTGGAGGCCTGACCGAGAATCGAACTCGGGTACGCGGATTTGCAGTCCGCTGCGTCACCACTCCGCCATCAGGCCGCCGGAGGGCGCGATGGCTAACAGAACGCCGACGCCGGGGCAATCTCCGGAAGTCCACGCAATTGCGTTTGTGGCGCGCGGGCCTATAAGCCGCCGCACGATCCGCTCATCCAGCCGCTCGCCCAAAGGGGATTCGATGGCCGACTTCGCCGCCGCCCGCCTGAACATGGTGGAAAGCCAGGTCCGCACCCAGGACGTCACCGACATCCGGATCCACGAGGCCATGCGCGAGCTGCCGCGCGAACGCTTCGTCCCCGAGGGCAAGGCCTACCTGGCCTACGCTGACACCGAGGTGGAATACGCGCCCGGCCGGTTCCTGCTGAAGCCGCGCGATGTGTCCAAGCTGCTGCAGGAGGCCCGCCCCATGCCGGGCGAGCGCGTCCTGGCCCTGTCGGCGCCGTACGCCGCCGCGGTGATAGAGGCGCTCGGCGCCACGGTGATCCAGGCCGAAGCCGATCCGAACCAGGTTCCGCCCGGCGAGTACGACCTCGTGATCTGCGAAGGCGCCGTGGCGCGTGCGCCGGAGGCCTGGCTGAAGGCGCTGGCCCCGCACGGCCGCCTGGCCGTGGTCGAGCGCGACGGGCCGGTCGGCAAGGCCTGCCTCTATGTCCGCGCCGAGGACGGGATCGGCCGCCGCGAACTGTTCGACGCCACGCCGCCCGTGCTGGCCGGTTTCGAGGCGCAACACGGTTTCGCCTTCTAGGCGTGCTCGTGAAACACCCCGGAAACGGCGGCGTGAAAAAAGCTTAAGGTGACGCAGCTTGGTCCTGGCGGCACAGCACGCATATAGAAGCGACGTCTCTCGCACGATCGGGGATAATCTAATGTCGAACTGCCTGCGCGGCCGCCTCCTGGCTGCGATCTTCAGCGCGGGACTGGCGGGCGCGATCGCCGCCCCGGCCGCCGCTGAGACCCTCGCCGACGCCATCGCGCTGGCCTACGAGAACAACCCGACGCTGCAGTCGCAGCGGGCCACGCAGCGGGCGCTCGACGAGACCTACGTCCAGGCCCGCACCGGCTGGCGGCCCACGCTGAACCTCACCGCGTCGGCGAACTACAGCGAGGACAGGTCCCCGGCGGCCATCATCAATCCGGCCCTCCGCCGGACCTTCGAGGACGGCAACAGCGCCAACGTCGGCCTCACCTTCACGCAACCGCTGTGGACGGGCGGCCGCGTGGCCGCGGCGGTGTCCGCGGCCAACGCCGACGTCCTGGCGGGCCGGGAGAACCTGCGCCGCATCGAGGCCCAGATCCTGGCCAACGTCATCGAGGCCTATTCCAACGTGCGCCGCGACCAGGAAGCGCTGCACATCCGCGAAGAGAACGTGAAGGTCCTCACCCGCCAGCTTCAGGAATCGCAGGCGCGGTTCGACGTGGGCGAGGTGACCCGCACCGACGTGGCCCAGTCGCAGGCCCGCTTGGCCCAGGCCCAGGCCTCGTTCCAGCAGGCCCAGGCCCAGCTCGCCATCAGCCGGGCCACCTACGCCCAGGTGATCGGGCAGAACCCCGGCGAACTGGCGCCCGAACCGTCGCTGGCCCACCTGCTGCCGCAGGACCCCGACCAGGCCTACACGCTGGCCGAACAGTTCAACCCGCAGCTCCGCGCCCAGCAGTACACCGAGATGGCCAGCCGCGCCCGCGTGGCCGGCGCTCACGCCGAGCGGATGCCGCAGGTCTCGGCCAGGGCCACCTACGGCTTCGAGGGGCCGGCGATTCCGCAACCGCCGAATGATCCCTTTGAGCGCGGACTCTACGGGCGCGCCATCACCGGCTCGGTGAACGTGACCGTCCCGCTCTTTTCGGGCGGGCTGACTTCGTCGCGCATCCGCCAGGCGGTGGAGCGCAACACCGCCGACCGGCTGACCGTCGAGGGTGTGCGCCGGAACGTCCTGCAGAGCGTGACCTCGTACTGGAGCCAACTGATCGCCGCCCGCGCCAACATCGCCTCCAGCGAGGAGCAGGTGCGCGCCGCCAACATCGCCGCCGAAGGCACCCGCCAGGAACAGCAGGTCGGCCTGCGCACCACCATCGACGTGCTCAACGCCGAACAGGAACTGCGCCAGGCCCAGCTCAATCAGGTCAGCGCGCGCCGCGACGAGTACGTGGCCGCCGCGGGCGTGCTGAGCGCCATGGGCCGCCTGGAGGCCCGCAACCTCATCCCGACCGCGCCGCAGTACGACGCGGCCAAGAACTTCCGGAAGCTGCGGATCACCTGGGGCTGGGTGCCGTGGGAGGAAGCGGTCGGCGTGGTCGATCGCTTCGCCACGCCCTGGCAGGCGCCGTCGCCGGGCGAAAAGCCGGTCGAGGCCGCCATTCCGCCGGGGCTGACGGATACGCCCGCGCCGACGGAAGCTCCCAACCCGCAATAGTCGGCTTCCCCCACGGGGCGAAACCTGGGCGCCGTCCGCGAGCGGAAATTGCAGGATCGCGGCGGCGCGCTTAGGCTCCCCGGGACGAATCCATTTGCGGCGGCAGGCTCATGTCCGAACAGACGTCCCAGGAACCGACGATGGAGGAGATCCTGGCCTCCATCCGCCGCATCATCTCCGAGGATGAGGCGCCGGCCGAGGCGGGCGAGGCGCCGCCGGCCCAGCCCGCCCCCGCGCCGGAGGCCGCCGCCGCGTCCGGACCGGAGCCGGCGGCCGAACCCGAGCCGGAACCCGTCGCCGCCGCCCCGAGGGTGGAACCCACCATCATCGAGGACGAGCCCGAGGAAGAGGAGGACGCCCTCGAACTGACCCAGAAGGTCGAGACGGTGGGCGACCTGGACGTCCTGGCGCCTAGCGCCGCCGAACCCGCGCCGCCGGCGCCGGCTGCGGCCCCGAGCCCGGTGTCGACCCTGGTGAGCGAACGGGCGGCCACGGCCGCGGCTTCCGCCTTCGGCCAGCTCTCCGCGGCCATCGCCATGCCGCGCGAGGGCCGCACCCTGGAAGACGTGGTGCGCGAGCTTCTGACGCCGCTCCTGCAGCAGTGGCTGGACGAGAACCTGCCGCGCATCACCCAGGAGGCCGTCGAGGCCGAGGTCGCGCGCATCGCCCGCGGACGAGTAGGCTAGGGACCGTATGGCGGCGCCCCGCCGCGCCAGCCGCTTCGCGTTCCGCTCCAATCCCTGTAAGACGCCATTCCCCTTGAGACGCTGGCGGCGCGCTCCTCCCGAGCGCGCTCGTCGCATTCGTAGCCATGCTTGAAAAGACCTTCGATCCCAAGACCGTCGAACCGCGCCTCTACGCCGCCTGGGAGGCCTCGGGCGGCTTCGCGCCTACCGACGACCCGAACGCCGAGCCGTTCAGCATCGTCATCCCGCCGCCCAACGTGACGGGCTCGCTGCACATCGGGCACGCACTGAACAACACCCTGCAGGACGTGCTGATCCGCTTCGAGCGGATGCGCGGCAAGGCCGCCCTGTGGCTGCCCGGCACCGACCACGCCGGCATCGCCACCCAGATGGTCGTCGAGCGCCAGCTCGCCCAGGAAGGCAACCAGAGCCGCCGCGACCTGGGCCGCGAGGCCTTCGTCGAGAAGGTCTGGGAGTGGAAGGCCAAGTCCGGCGGGACGATCGTCAACCAGCTCCGCCGTCTGGGCGCCTCGTGCGACTGGAGCCGCGAGCGCTTCACCCTGGACGAGGGCCTGAGCGCCGCCGTCCGCAAGGTGTTCGTCCAGCTCTACAAGGAGAAGCTGATCTACCGCGACAAGCGGCTGGTGAACTGGGATCCCCACTTCCAGACCGCCATCTCGGACCTCGAGGTCGAGCAGCGCGAGGTTGACGGCTGCTACTGGCATTTCGCCTATCCGCTGGAGGACGGCTCGGGCGAGATCGTCGTGGCCACCACGCGCCCCGAGACGATGCTGGGCGACACGGCGGTCGCCGTCCATCCCGGCGACGAGCGCTACACGCACCTGATCGGCAAGGCGGTGCGCCTGCCCATCGTGAACCGGCCGATCCCGATCATCGCCGACGAATATCCCGACCCCGAGAAGGGCTCGGGCGCGGTGAAGATCACGCCTGCCCACGACTTCAACGACTTCGCCGTAGGCAAGCGTCACAACCTGCCGATGATCAGCGTCTTCGACGACTTCGCGCGGATCAACGACAACGCCCCGCCCGAGTACCGGGGCCTGGACCGCTTCGCGGCCCGCAAGAAGGTGGTCGAGGAATTCGAGCGCCTGGGCCTGCTGCGTGAGATCGAGAAGACCCGCCACACCGTCCCGCACGGCGACCGCTCGGGCGTCGTGGTCGAGCCCTATCTGACCGACCAGTGGTACGTGAACGCCGAAGTCCTGGCCAAGCCGGCCATCAAGGCGGTGGAGCAGGGCGACACGGTCTTCGTGCCCAAGGCCTGGGAGAAGACCTATTTCGAGTGGATGCGGAACATCCAGCCGTGGTGCATCTCGCGCCAGCTCTGGTGGGGCCACCGCATCCCGGCCTGGTACGGACCGGACGGCAAGGTATTCGTCGCCGAGAGCGAGGCCGAGGCCCGCCGTCAGGCCGCCGAGGTCTACGGCCGCGACACCGACCTGCGCCAGGACGAGGACGTCCTGGACACCTGGTTCTCGTCGGGCCTGTGGCCGTTCTCGACCCTGGGCTGGCCCGAGCAGACCGACGACCTGCGCCGGTTCTACCCGACCCACACCCTGATCACCGGCTTCGACATCATCTTCTTCTGGGTCGCCCGGATGATGATGCAGGGCCTCCATTTCACGGGCGAGGTCCCGTTCAAGCGGGTGTTCATCAACGCCCTGGTCCGCGACGCGACCGGCGCCAAGATGTCCAAGTCCAAGGGGAACGTGATGGACCCCCTGGAGCTGGTGGACGAGTTCGGGGCCGACGCCCTGCGTTTCACCCTGACGGCCATGTCGGGCCAGGCCCGCGACATCAAGCTATCGAAGCAACGCATTGAGGGTTATCGCAATTTCGGCACGAAGCTGTGGAACGCCACGCGCTTCTGCCAGATGAACGGTTGCGCCCGCGCCGAGAGCTTCGACCCGGCGGCCGTGAAGGCGCCGCTGAACCGCTGGATCGTGGGCGAGACGGCCCGCACCGCCCAGGCGGTCACCGCCGCCCTGGCCGACTGCGGCTTCGACGAGGCGACCGGCGCGCTCTACCGCTTCATCTGGAACCGGTTCTGCGACTGGTACGTCGAGCTGGCCAAGCCGCTGCTCAACGGGACCGACGCCGCCGCCAAGGCCGAGACCCAGGCGACCGCCGCCTGGGTGCTGGACGTGATCCTGAAGCTGCTGCACCCGGTGATGCCGTTCATCACCGAGGAGCTGTGGGGCCAGACCGCCGACCTGGGCGCCGCGCGGCCCGAAGGGGGTCAGCTCATGACCGCCCGCTGGCCCGACCTGCCCGCGAGCCTGGTCGATCCGGCGGCCGACGCCGAGGTTGGGCTGATCATCGAGGCCATCTCGGAAGGCCGCTCGGTCCGCGCCGAGCTGAACGTGCCGCCCTCGGCCCGCCCGCCGCTGCTGGTCGTCGAGGCGAATCCGGCGCAGCGCCGGGTGCTGGAGGCGAGCGCGCCGCTCATCGGCCAGCTCCTGAGGGTCTCGGAGGTGCGGTTCGTCGACGCGGCGCCCGAGGGCGCGATCCCCTACGTCGTAGAGGGCGCGACCCTGGCCTTGCCGGTGGCCGAGTTCATCGACCTGACCGCCGAGCGCGCACGCCTGTCCAAGGAAGTGGCGAACCTCGCCGCCGACATCGAGAAGACCGCCAGGAAGCTCGGCAATCCCGACTTCGTCTCGCGGGCTCCCGAAGAGGTGGTCGAGGAGAACCGGGAGCGGCTCGCCGAGGCGGAGGCGGCCAAGGCCAAGCTGGAAGGGGCGCTGGCCCGGCTGACCGCCGCGGCCTGATAACAGCGTCGTCCGTTTGCCTCGGACGCTAGGTTATGGTTGTTCACCTGATGACGACGCGGCGGCGGTGACCGGCGCGCAGCATTAGGAGAAACGCCGATGACCGAGGCCGCCCTTCCGGCCGGCTGGCCCGCCATGTCGATCCAGCAGGCCCATGCGCTGATGACTCAGCCGGGGACGCCGCTGGAGGTCGAGGAAGTCGTCATCCGCGGCGTCAAGACGAAGGTCTGGAAGAACCAGCCGCCGTCCCTGCGCGCCGTGCTCGAAGCCTCGCGGGCCCACGGCGAGAAGATTTTCCTGGTCTATGAGGACGAGCGGGTCAGCTTCGAGGCCTTCTACCGCGCCGCCTCGGCCTTCGCCCGCGAGCTGCAGGCGCAAGGGGTGGGCAAGGGCGACCGGGTCGCCGTCATCATGCGCAACCTGCCGGAATGGGTGCTGGCCTTCTACGCCGCCGCCTCGATCGGCGCGGTGGTCACCCCCCTCAACGCTTGGTGGACCGGGCCCGAGCTGGAATACGGCCTGACCGATTCCGGGACCAAGGTCGCGATCGTCGACGCCGAGCGCTACGAGCGGCTGACCGAGCACCTGCACAACTGCCCGGATCTGGTGCGCGTCTACGTCAGCCGCGAGGTCGACGAGATCGCCCACCCGCACGTCACCAAGCTGTTCGACGTCCTGGGCGAGCCCAATGACTGGGCCAAGCTGCCCGACCAGCCCCTGCCGCCGGTCGAGATCGATCCCGAGGACGACGCGACGATCTTCTACACCTCGGGCACCACGGGGAAGCCCAAGGGCGCGCTCGCCACCCAGCGGGGCGTGAACTGCAACATCCTGACGGCCGCCGCCGCCAGCGCCCGCAGCTTCCTGCGCCGGGGCGAAATGCCGCCCGCGCCCGACCCGAACGCGCCCCAGCGCTCGGCCCTGATCTCGGTGCCGTTCTTCCACGTCACCGGCTGCTTCGCGGTGTTGAACCCGACCCTCTTCACCGGCGGCAAGCTGGTGATGATGTACAAGTGGGACGTGATCCGCGCCTTCGAGCTGATCGAGCGCGAGAAGATCATGCTCGCCGGCGGCGTGCCGACCATCGCCTGGCAGCTCATCGAGCATCCGGCCCGGGCCAACTACGACCTCTCGTCGCTGGAGAGCGTGTCGTACGGCGGCGCGCCCTCGGCCCCCGAGCTGGTGCGGCGCCTGCGCGAGACCTTCCCGAAGTCGCAGCCCGGCCAGGGCTGGGGCATGACCGAGACCTGCGCCACGGTCACCTCCAACGGCGCCGAGGATTACGTCAATCGTCCGGACAGTTGCGGCGTGGCCGCCGCGGTGGCCGAGATCCAGATTCGCGACCCGAACGACGGCGTCACCGTGCTGCCGCCCGGCGAGGTGGGCGAGCTGTGGTCGTTCGGCCCGATGAACTGCAAGGGCTACTGGAACAGGCCCCAGGCCACCGCCCAGACCTTCGTCGACGGCTGGGTGCGCACCGGCGATCTCGCCCGCATGGACGAGGAGGGCTTCTGCTTCATCATCGACCGGGCCAAGGACATGCTGATCCGCGGCGGGGAAAACATCTACTGCGTCGAGGTGGAGAACGTCCTCTACGACCATCCGGCCGTGATGGACGCCGCGGTGGTGGGCGTGCCGCACCGAACGCTGGGCGAGGAGCCGGCCGCCGTGGTGACGCTGAAGCCCGGGGCCGAGGCCACCGAGGACGAGCTGCGGGCCCATGTGGCCGAGCGGCTGGCGGCCTTCAAGGTGCCGGTGGCGATCAAGTTCTGGCGTGAGACCCTGCCGCGCAACCCGAACGGCAAGATCCTGAAGCCAGAGCTCAAGAAGCTGTTCTTGGAAGAGACCGCCTGAGGAAGCGCGCCGACGTCCTGCTGGTCGAGCGCGGCCTCTTCGAGAGCCGCGCCAAGGCTCGCGCGGCCATCGAGGCGGGCGGGGTGACGGCGGACGGCCGCCCGGTGGCCAAGGCCTCAGAGGCGATCGCCGAGGGTGCGGTGCTGGAGGCGAGGGTGGCCCATCCGTGGGTGGGGCGTGGCGCGCTGAAACTTGTCCATGCCCTGGACCTGTGGCCGCTCGCCGTCGAAGGCCGGACCGGCCTGGACGTGGGCGCTTCCACCGGCGGCTTCACCGAGGTGCTGCTCGCGCGGGGCGCTTCACGGATCTACGCCGTGGACGTGGGGCGCGGACAACTGCATCCAAAGCTCGCCGCCGATCCGCGGGTCGTGAGCCTGGAGGCCACCGACGCCCGCGACCTGACCCCGGCCCTGGTTCCCGAGCCGCCGGACCTGATCGTCACGGACGTGAGCTTCATCGGGCTGGCCAAAGCCCTGCCGGCGGCGCTGGCGCTGGCCGCCGGGGGCGCCGACCTCGTGGTCCTGGTGAAGCCGCAGTTCGAAGTGGGCCCTGAGCGGGTCGGCAAGGGCGGGATCGTCACCGACGAGGCGGCCCGGGCGGATGCCGTCGAGAGCGTGAAGGCGTTTCTGGCCGGCGAGGGCTGGGCCGTGCGGGGGGCGGGCGACAGTCCCATCGCGGGCGGCGACGGCAACCGCGAGGTCCTGCTCTGGGCGCAAAAGAAAGGGCCGCCCGCCTGAGCGGACGGCCCGGAACAGTGCTCGACTGGAGTTCTTAGTCGACGACGGCGTAGCGGCCGGTGGCGTCCCGGCAGACGCGGACGAACCGGGTCTGGGTGCGGCCGTCGGGCATGTAGATCGGGCTCTCGGCCAAGGTGCAGCCGTCGGCGTCGGGCGCGCGGTCCGACAGCCGGTAGCGGTCGCCGCCGTTGTTGTAGGCATAGTCGTCGTAGTCGCCATCGCGGCCGTACGAGCCGGTGCTCGGCGCATAGTAGCTGGACGTGGACGGCGGGGGAGGCGGCGGCGGAACCGCGCCCGAGGTGCAGGCGGCGCTCGAGTTGCCGACGCCCGCGCCCACGGCGGCGCCCAGCGCGCCGCCCAGCAGCGAGCCCTCGGTCCGCGCGTTGCGGGCCGCGGCGTTCGAGCCGATGACCGCGCCGATGGTCCCGCCGATCAGGGCGCCCACGGTGCCGCGCGTGGTCTTCTCGCGCTTGCAGGCGTCGTAGGCGTAGCCGCCCGAACCCATGCCGTAGTAGCCGTAGGGCTGGGCGTTGGCCGCGGCCGCGCCCAGGGCCATCACGCCGGCGACAGCGGCCAGGCCGGCCTTGGCGATGGTGACACGCTTGGACATCCGGTTATCCCTCTTCTCGATCTTGTCGCGTGGGCCTTCCGCCCATGTCGGAGCGCAATCTGCGCCGTGCAACCTGAACGGCCGTTGAGAATGTCGTTCATCTTCGTTCATCTTGGCTTAAGCGTGGCGCCCGCCAAGGGACTGACATGAAACCGCGTCCGCGCCGCCCCAACCCCAAGCCGCCGCCGGGGCCGCCCGTCGAACTCGCCATCGAAAGCATGGGCGGGGAGGGCGACGGCGTGGCCGCCGGCCCCGTCTTCGTGCCCTTCACCCTGCCGGGGGAGCGCGTCCGCGCCCAGGGCGGCGGCGAGCGTCGCGAACTGCTGGAGGTGCTGTCGGCCAGCCCCGAGCGGGTCGAGCCGCCGTGCCCGCACTTCCAGGCCTGCGGCGGCTGCGCGCTGCAGCACTGGGCGCACGAGCCCTATCTCGCCTGGAAGGTGGAGCGGCTGCGCACGACGCTGGCCCGGCAGCACATCGAGACCGATATTCTGGCCCCCTTCGCCGCGGCTCCCGAAACCCGCAGGCGCGTCACACTGCACGCCCGGCGCGGCGACCGGAATGCGGCGCGGGTGGGCTACAAGGCGCGCAAGTCCTGGGACTTGGTGGACATCTCGGCCTGCCCGATCTCGGACCCGGCCATCCAGGCCGCGATCCCCGCCTTCCGGCGCCTGGCCGCGCCGCTGTTCGAACATCCGAAGTCCGCGCCCTCCCTGCACGTGACGCTGACCGACACCGGCATCGACATCGACATCACCGGCGTCGAGGCCAAGAGCGGCGGGCTTTCGGCCGACGCCCGGATGCAGCTTGCCGAGCGCGCGGCGGAAGCCGACTTCGCCCGCGTCACCCTGGGCGGTGAGGCGGCCTATATGATCCGGGCGCCGCAGGTGCGCCTGGGGCCCGCCGTGGTCGCCCTGCCGCCCGGCGCCTTCCTGCAGGCCACCCGCGAGGCCGAGGCGGCCATGACCGCCTTCGTGGGCGAGGCGGCGGCCGGCGCGACCCGCATCGCCGACCTCTACTGCGGGGTGGGGACCTTCACCTTCCGCCTCGCCGAGATCGCGCCGGTGCACGCCGCCGACTTCGCCGCGCCCGCGGTCCAGGCGCTCACGGCCGCACTGGCGGGCGCTCCGGGCCTGAAAGGCGTGACCGCCGAGGCCCGCGACCTTGTCCGCCGTCCCGTCCTGGCCGAGGAACTGAGGAAGACCGACGTGGCGGTGTTCGATCCGCCCAGGGCCGGCGCCGTCGAGCAGACCGCCGAGCTGGCGCGCTCGGGCGTAGCGCGGGTCATCGGCGTCTCGTGCAATCCGGCGACCTTCGCCCGCGACGCGCGCACCCTGATCGACGCCGGCTTCCGGCTGGAGCGGGTCCTGCCCGTGGATCAGTTCCTCTGGTCCCCGCACGTAGAATTGGTGGGGGTGTTCCAGCGCTGAGGGCGGCCCATATTGGCGGCATGGTTCCGCTCTCCGTCCTCGACCTGTCGCCCATCCTGGAAGGCTCGGACGCCGCCCAGTCGTTCCGCAACACGCTCGACCTCGCCCAGCACGCCGAGCGGCTGGGCTTCAAGCGCTACTGGCTGGCCGAGCACCACAACATGCCCGGCATCGCCTCGGCGGCCACGGCGGTGGTCATCGGCCATGTGGCGGCGGGCACTCGGTCGATCCGCGTGGGTGCGGGCGGGATCATGCTGCCCAACCACGCGCCCCTGGTGATCGCCGAGCAGTTCGGCACGCTGGAGAGCCTGTTCCCCGGCCGCATCGACCTGGGCGTCGGCCGGGCGCCGGGGACCGACCAACTGACCGCCCGGGCGCTGCGCCGGACCCTGGTGGGCGACGTGGACCGCTTCCCGCAGGACGTCATCGAGCTGATGGGCTACTTCCAGCCCGTGCAGCCGGGCCAACCGGTGCGCGCCGTGCCCGGCGCGGGCCTGGACGTGCCGTTGTGGATGCTGGGCTCCAGCACCTTCGGCGCGGAGCTGGCGGCGATCCTGGGGCTACCGTACGCCTTCGCCTCGCATTTCGCGCCCGCCCAACTGGAGCAGGCGATCCAGGTCTATCGGACCAATTTCCGGCCCTCGGAGCGGCTGGCGGAGCCGCACCTGATGCTGGCGCTCAACGTGGTGGCGGCCGAGACCGACGCCGAGGCCCGGCGGCTGTTCAGCTCGCTGCAGCAGGCGTTCCTGAACCTGCGCACCGGCCGGCCCACGCCGTTGCCGCCGCCGGTGGACGACATGGACCGGCGCCTCGCCGCCGCCGGCATCTCGCCCGCCGAACAGGGCGCGCTGGCCAAGGCCGTGGTCGGCGGGCCCGAGACGGTGCGCCGGGGCCTGGCGGAATTCGTCGAGACCTATCGCCCCGACGAGGTGATCGTCACGGCGCAGATCTACGACCACGCCGCCCGCATCCGCTCGTTCGAGCTCCTCGCCGAGGCGGCCAAGGCCCTGGCGGAAGCCGCCTAGGCCCGCGCCGTCGCCAGCCAGCAGGCGGCGGTGAAGCGGGCCTCGCCGTCCCTCACGAACGGATCGAAGGCGGCGCTGACGGCGCGGACGATCTCGGCGCGCTTCGCCTCGGGCAGCTCGCGCAGCGCCGCGCCGACGGGACCCATTCGGGTGACGTAGGTGCGAAGGTCGGCCTCGGGGACCGCGCTCTCGACGTCGAGAGGCTTCACCTCCACCGAAGTCCAACCGGCGGCCGCGAGGATGCGGCGCACCCGCTCGCCGTCGGCGAAGCCGAACTGGCCCGGCGCGTCGGGCTTCGGCGCGGGCGTCTGCGGCAGGTGGGGTGCGGCCGCGCGCATGGCGGCGGTCATGAACGGGTTCTCGGCCGGGCTGCGCCAGGCGACGAAGGCCAGCTTGCCGCCGGGCCTCGCCGCGCGCCGGAAGTTGGCGAAGGCCGCCTCGGGATCGTCGAAGAACATCACGCCAAAGCGCGACATCACGGCGTCGAAGTCCTCGGCCTCGAAAGGATAGGTCTGGGCGTCGGCCTGGACGAAGGCGGCGTTGGCCAGCCCCTCCGCGTCCGCCCGGGCGCGGGCGGCGGCGACCAGGGGCGCGGAGATGTCGGCGCCCAGGACGAAGCCGCGTGGCCCCAGCCGCCTCGCCATCATCAGCGTCGTGGCGCCGGCGCCGCAGCCGATGTCGAGCACCCGGCCGCCTTCGCCCGGGAAGGCCTCGTCCACCACGACGTCGGCGAAGGGCGCCAGCATCCGGTCGAGCAGGGCCTGGAGCTCGACCCAGGTCTTGCCGCTGGCCTCGTTCCACAGGGCAGCCTGGTCGCGGTTCGGGGCGGTCTCGGGCATGGTCGGGCTCTCGGACGCTGGATGGAAGAGAGGCGCAGCCTACCGCCTAGGGCGGCGGGGGAGGAACCTCCCCGAACAGGTCGATCTGGTCGCCGGTCTTAGGCGGGACGCGGAACTGGGTGACGTCGAGGTCGCCCCAGCGGCGTTCGAGGCCGTAGCGCTTCTGGGCGGCCTTGAAGCGGCGGCTCATCAGCTCGCCGATGGGGCCTTCGCCCCGCATCCGCTTGCCCCACTGGGCGTCGTAGTCCTTGCCGCCGCGCATCTGGCGCACCAGCGACATCACCCGCCGGGCGCGGTCGGGGTGGTCGGTCTCGAGCCATTCCCGGAACAGGTCCTTGATCTCCATGGGCAGGCGCAGCGCGACGTAGCCCGCGCCCGAAGCGCCGGCCTCGGCGGCGCGCTCCAGCACCGCCTCCATCTCGTGGTCGTTCAGGCCCGGTATGCAGGGGGCGAACATCACCGTCACCGGCACGCCGGCCTCGGCGAGACGCCGGATGGTCTCGATGCGCTTCTCGGGCGTGGCCGCGCGGGGCTCCATCGAGCGGGACAGCTTCCGGTCCAGGCTGGTCACCGAGATCGCCACGCGGACCAGGTCCCGCGCGGCCATGGGCGCCAGCAGGTCGAGGTCGCGCAGGATCAAGGCCGACTTGGTGATGACCGAGAACGGGTGGTTGAAGCGCGACAGCACCTCGATCACCTGGCGGGTGATGCGCCGGCGGCGCTCCTGCGGCTGGTAGGGATCGGTGTTGCCGCCGATGTGGATGAACTCGGGCCTGTAGCGCGGCTTCGACAGCTCGGCCTCCAGCAGGCGGGCCGCCTCGGGCTTGAAGAACAGCTTGGATTCGAAGTCGAGGCCGGGCGAAAGACCCATGTAGGCGTGGGCCGGGCGGGCGTAGCAGTAGATGCAGCCGTGCTCGCAGCCCCGGTAGGGGTTGATCGAGGCCGAGAAGCCGACGTCGGGGCTGTCGTTGTGGGTGATGATGACCTTGGCCTTCTCGGCCATGACCTCGGTCGACAGCTGCTGGGGCTCGGGATCGTCGAGGGTCCAGCCGTCGTCGAAGGCCTCCCGGACCTGCGATTCGTAGCGGCCGGTGGCGTTGGAGCGGGCGCCGCGCCCGCGGATCTGCTGGGTGAAGGTGACCACGGGGCGGTTGTAGCTCCGAAATGAGAACAAAACAAGAACCACATTGACGCCGCGCGGTTCCCCGGCGCTTGTCCGGCCATGCTCTCGGTGATCATCGACGCGCGCGGCGACGCGCAGAAGCTTCCGGCCCTGCTGGCCCAGCTCACGGCCGGCGCGGTCGAGGGGCTGGTCAAGGAGGTGTTCATCGTGGCCGAGCCGTCCGATCTGGTCACGGCGATCTGCGACGACACCGGCGCCGAGGACACCCCCAGCATGGAGGGGGCGATCGCCTGGACCAAGGGCGAGGTGCTGGCGGTCCTGCCCGCCGATCTGCGGCTGCGCGATGGCTGGGTCGAGGCGCTGGGCGGCTTCCTGGCCGGAGGCGGGCGGGGCGCGGTGATCGAGGGGCTGGAGCGGGGCGGCCTGTTCCGGGACGCACCCCGGGGCGTCCTAGTCGAGCGCGCCGCCGTCGTCGGCCTGAACGAGCCCGACCTGAAGCGCCTGCGCGCCAAGCTGGGTTTGCGGCCCCCCCGGGTCGGCTAGGTCGAGGCGCGCGTCGCGGTGCGGGCGCCCGAGGCCAGGGCGTCCAGCGAGCGGGTGGGGCCGTCACGGCCGCGCCGCCGGCGGCGAGCAGGAAGGCGGCGGCCCCGCGCAAACGCGCTTCGTCGGCGTCATGCGACCAACTCCCCCCGCGCCGGCCGATCTTCCGCGGCCCGAACGCGGATCGATTTCCTGGGATCAGGGCTGGACGCTAGGCGGGGCGTTCGGGGCGATCGAGCCTCTCGGTCAGCGTCAGGAGGTCGCTCCAGGCCCGCTTCTTGGCCCCGGGCTGGCGCAGGAGGAAGGCCGGATGCAGGGTCGGCATGGCTGGAAGCTCGACCGCGCCATCGCTCGACTTCCACTCGAACCAACGACCCCTAAGCGACAGGATTCCCTCGTCTTTCTTCAACATCGACTTGGCCGATGCGCCGCCCACCAGGAGCAGCATCTTCGGCCGGACGAGGGTGATCGCCCGTTCCAGGAACGGCGCGCAGATCATCTGTTCGTGAGGCGCCGGCGTGCGGTTGCCGGGCGGACGCCAGAAGACGGTGTTGGTGATCAGCACGCGGTCGGCCAGGCCCGCCGCCGCCAGCATCTTGTCCAGCAGCTTGCCCGCGCGCCCCACGAAGGGCAGGCCCTGCACGTCCTCCTCGGCCCCGGGGCCTTCGCCCACGACCATCAGGGGAGCTTCCAGGCTGCCCCGCCAGCAGACCGCCTTGGTGGCGGCGCCCTCGAATCGCAGGGGGCAGCCCTCGAACGCCGCGATGGCGGCGGCCAGCGCCTCCATGTCCTGGGCCTCGGCGGCCAGCGCCTGGGCCTGGGCGATGGCGGCGGAGACGTCGGGCTGGCCGCGCGCGACCGGTCCCGTTCCCGGTCCCGGGGCGAGGGCGGCGATGGGCCTAGCCGCCGGCGCCGGGGGCAGGATCCTGCCGGCCTCGATGCGGTCGAACGGCGCGTCCAGCAGCATGGCGTCCACGCCCCCGTCCGCCCAGAAGGCGAGCAGGCTTTCGAGCGCGGCGTCGTCCGGCAATTGACGGGCAGGCGTCATCGAGGCGCGCGAATCCTTGAATCGGCGGTTGGGTCGTGCTTGACCGCCGCTGGGTCACATTCCGATAAGACCCGCGACGGATCAACGGCGTGCGGCGAAAAGGCGAGGGGCCAGGGCGCGCGTCCGGACGAGGGAGCGGTAAGCGATGAGCGAAGGCGTCGAACGGGAATCGATGGAGTACGACGTCGTCATCGTGGGCGCGGGGCCTTCGGGCCTGGCCGCCGCGATCCGGCTGAAGCAGATCAACCCCGACCTGACGGTGGCCGTGCTGGAGAAGGGCTCGGAGGTCGGCGCCCACATCCTGTCAGGCGCGGTGATCGACCCCAAGGGCATCAGCGAACTCTTCCCCAACTGGAAGGAGCTGGGCGCGCCGCTGGAGACGCCGGTCACCAAGGACAAGTTCACGCTGCTGGGACCGCAAGGCAGCCTGGACCTGCCGATGTGGGCCATGCCGCCGTTCATGAACAACCACGGCAACTACATCGCCAGCCTGGGCAACGTGTGCCGCTGGCTCGCGCAGCAGGCCGAGGCCCTGGGCGTCGAGATCTATCCGGGCATGGCGGCCTCCGAGGCCGTGTTCGGCCCGAACGGCGAGGTGAAGGGCGTGGTGGCCGGGGTGTTCGGCATGACCAAGGACGGTCCGGGGCCGGACTACCAGCCGGGCGTGGAACTGCACGGAAAGTACGTCTTCATCGGAGAGGGCGTGCGCGGTTCGATCGCAAAGGTGCTGAAGGCCAAGTACGGCCTGAGCAAGGATTCCAATCCCGAGAAATACGGCATCGGCATCAAGGAGCTGTGGCAGGTCCCCGACGATGTGTTCCAGCCGGGCCTGGCGGTCCACACCACGGGCTGGCCGCTGGACGATCAGACCGGCGGCGGCAGCTTCATGTACCACTTCGGCGAGAACTACGTGGCCGTGGGCTACGTGGTGCACTTGAACTACAAGAACCCCTGGCTGTCGCCGTTCGACGAATTCCAGCGCTGGAAGCACCACCCGGAAGTCGCCAAGTACTTCGAGGGCGGCAAGCGCATCGCCTACGGCGCGCGGGCCATCAGCGAGGGCGGCCTGCAGTCGATCCCGCAGCTCTATTTCCCAGGCGGCGTCCTCCTGGGCGACAGCGCGGGCTTCGTGAACGTCCCGCGCATCAAGGGCAGCCACAACGCCATCAAGAGCGGCATGATGGCCGCCGAGGCCGCCGCCGCGGCCATCGCCGCCGGCCGCTCGGGCGACGAGCTCACCGAATACAAGAAGGCCTTCGACGCCTCGTGGGTGAAGAAGGAGCTGAACATCGTCCGCAACGCCAAGCCGATGCTGTCGAAGTTCGGCACCAAGATCGGCGGCGCGATCGGCATGTTCGACATGTGGACGGCCCACCTGACCGGCGGCTTCTCGTTCTTTGGCACGCTGAAGCACACCAAGGGCGACGCGGAATCGACGGGCCTGGCCAAGGACTACGAGCCCATCGTCTATCCGAAGCCGGACGGCGTGCTGTCGTTCGACAAGCTGTCCAGCGTCTTCCTGTCGAACACCAATCACGACGAGAGCCAGCCGGCGCACCTGAAGCTGCGCGACCCCTCGGTCCCGATCGCGGTGAACCTGCCCCGCTACGGCGAGCCAGCGCGGCTCTACTGCCCGGCGGGGGTGTACGAGGTGCTGTACGACGAGGCCGGCCAGAACCCGAAGTTCCAGATCAACTTCCAGAACTGCGTCCACTGCAAGACCTGCGACATCAAGGACCCGTCGCAGAACATCGACTGGACCACCCCCCAGGGCGGGGACGGGCCGAACTACCCGAATATGTAGGGCCGCGCCGGCGGCGCGCCCTTGCGGCGGGCCGCCCGAGCGCCCAAGCTCATCCGATGCGTCTTCGCCTTCTCGCCTTCGCCGCCCCGCTCGTCCTGCTCGGGGCCTGCGGCTCCGCGCCCAAGCCGGACCTGGAGGCCCGCGCGCCGCAGGCCGCCGCCGACACCCCGTACGGCATGTTCCTGGCGGGCTCGGCGGCGCTGAACCAGGGGCGCAGCGACGAGGCCGCGCGCTTCCTCGACATGGCCCGCCTGGGCAGCGGCGACGAAGCGCTGGTGACCGAGCGGGCGTTCACCGCCGCCCTGATGGCGGGCGACGTGGAGCGAGCCGCCGCCCTGGCTCCCGACGGCCCCGACGCCTCCGAGCCCGGCAAGCGCATGGGCCGGCTGGTGCAGGCGGTGGAGGCGCTGGCCGACGGCAAGGGCAAGCCGGCGCAGGCGCTGCTGGCCGGCGACGCCATCGGTTTCCCGCACAGGTCGGCCGCGGCCCTGCTCGCGCCTTGGGCGGCGGCGCAGGCCGGGGACGTGGAAGGCTCGCTGGTGCGCCCCCAGGTGCGCGGCGACACCCTGGTCGACTACTTCGGGCAATTGAACCAGGCCTACCTCTTCGAGCGCGCGCGGCGGTTCGACGAGGCCGAGACGGACTTCAAGGTGGTCACGGCAGGCGAGACCCCGACCGAGCTGGCCGTGCTGGCCTACGGCGGCTTCCTGGAACGGCGCGGGCGCCGGCCGGAGGCCGTGGCGCTCTACGAGGCGGGACTGCAGCGCAATCCGTCCGGCGTGGCGCTCCACGCGGCCCGGGCGCGGGCGGCGGGCGGCAAGGCCGCGCCGGCGCCGCCCACGGTGAAGGAAGGCGCGGCCCTGGCGCTGCTGGCGCCGGCCGCCACCATGATCGCCGCCAAGCAGGGGCAGATCGGCCTGGCCTACCTGCGGCTGGCGCTGCGCCTCGATCCGCAGCGCAACGACGCCTGGCTGATGGTCGGCGACTTCCTGCAGGCAGGCGGGGACGTCGAGGGCGCCCGGGCGGCCTACGCCCGGCCCAAGCCCGGCTCGCCCGAATTCCCCGCCGCCCAGGCCAAGCTGGCCTGGAGCCACCAGCTCGCTGGCGACAAGGCGAAGGCGGTGGAGCTGGCGCGGCGCGCCGCGGCCTCGGGCGATCCCGACGCCCGGCTGACGCTGGCCGATCTGCTGCGGGCCAATGAACAGTACGAGGAGGCGGTGCAGATTCTGGGCGGCCTGATCGGCGAGAGCCAGACACCGGACTGGCGGCTCTATTTCGCGCGCGGCTCGGCCCTGACCCAGATGGACCGCTGGGAGGACGCCGAACCCGACCTGCTGGCGGCGCTGAAGCTGCGGCCCGACGAGCCCGAACTGCTGAACTTCATCGGCTATTCCTGGATCGACCGGGGCGAGCGGCTGCAGGAAGCCATGGCGATGGTCGAGCGGGCGGTGGCCGCCAATCCGCGCTCGGGAGCGATGGTGGATTCCCTTGGTTGGGCCCACTATCGCCTGGGCGACTACAAGACGGCGATCGAGAAGCTCGAGCAGGCGGTCGAACTGGACGCCGGCGACCCCGAGATCAACAACCACCTGGGCGACGCCTACTGGATGGCGGGCCGCAAGGACGAGGCCGTGTTCCAGTGGCGGCGCGTGCTGACCCTCGATCCGGACGCCAAGATCCGGGCCGACGCCGAGAAGAAGCTGGCCTCGGGGCTTGGCCCGGAGGCGCCGAAGCTCGCCGAACAGAAGTAGGCCCGTGCCCTCCGTCCTGGCCCCGGCCAAGGTCAACCTGTTCCTGCACGTCGGCGCGCCCGAGGCGTCCGGCTACCATCCGCTCTGCAGCCTGATGGTCTTCGCCGACGCGGGCGACCGGGTGAGCGTGGGCCCGGCCGAGGCGCTGGGGCTGACGGTGGTCGGGCCGTTCGCCAGGGACCTGGCCGGCGAGGGTGACAACCTGGTGCTGCGCGCCGCCCGGGCGCTGATCGCCGAGGCGCGGCGGCCGGTCCCGCCGCTCGGCCTGGTGCTTGAGAAGGCCCTGCCGGTGGCGAGCGGCCTGGGCGGCGGCTCCAGCGATGCCGGAGCGGCTTTCCGGCTGCTGCGCGAGGCGCTGGACCTGCCGGTGACGGACACGCGCCTGGAGGAACTGGCCGCCGGCCTGGGGGCTGACGGCGCGGCCTGCCTGTGGGGGCGGCCGGTGATCGCGCAGGGCCGGGGAGAACGGCTGTCGCCGGCCCCGGCCATGCCCGTGCTGGACGCCGTGCTGGTCAATCCGGGCGTTCCGGTCTCGACGGCCGAGGTCTATCGCCGCTTCGACGCGGAGGCCGTCTTCGGGGACGTTGCGCCGCCGCCCGCGCCCGACGCCTTCGAGAGCGTCCAGGAGGCGGCGGCCTGGCTGTCGGGTCTGCGCAACGACCTGGAGGTCCCGGCCATCGCCACGGCGCCCGAGGTGGGGACGGTGCTGGAGACCCTGAGGAGCGAGGCGGAAAGCCTGCTGGCCCGGGTGTCGGGGTCGGGCGGGACCTGCTTCGCCCTGTGCGCCGGCGACCTGGAGGCCGAGAGCCTGGCCGGCCGCGTCGCGGCGATGGCGCCCGGCTGGTGGGTCCGCCGCTGCCGGCTCGGCGGTCCCTGGGACTGAGGCTCAAACGAAAAACGGGGGCTCCGAAGAGCCCCCGTTCTCACCCCCGTCGGGCCCGGCGAGCCGCCAGGCCCGAGCTCTCCCCCGAGGCTTAGGAGTGGTACGCGCGCTCGCCGTGCTCGACGATGTCGAGGCCTTCTTCCTCCGTGTCCGCCGAGACCCGCAGGCCGATGGTGAACTTGATGATGAAGAAGACGATGGCGCTCGCGACCGCCGACCAGCCGATCGCCACGATCACGGCCTTGAGCTGGGCCATGAACTGGGTGGCCATCACGTAGGTGGCCGCGTCGCAGGTCGAGATGTCGCCGTCGGCCGCGCAGGTCGTGTAGTCCACGATGCCGGCGCCGCCGAGGGCCGGGTCCACCAGGATGCCGGTGGCCAGGGCGCCCACGATGCCGCCGATGGCGTGGATGCCGAAGGCGTCCAGGCTGTCGTCGTACTTCAGCGCGTTCTTCACGGCCGAGCAGAAGATCACGCAGATCGGCGAGACGATCAGGCCCAGCACCAGCGAACCCACCGGACCTGCGAAGCCGGCCGCCGGCGTCACCGCCACGAGACCCGCCACGAGGCCCGAAGCCATGCCCAGCATCGAGGCCTTCTTGCGCGTGATCCACTCCGTCACCGTCCAGGAGAAACCCGCCGCGGCGGTGGCCAGGAAGGTGTTGAGCATGGCGAGCGCGGCGTAGCCGTTGGCTTCCAGGTTGGAGCCGGCGTTGAAGCCGAACCAGCCCACCCACAGGAGGCCGGCGCCGACCAGGGTCAGCGTCAGGGAGTGCGGCGGCATCGGCTCGCTGCGGTAGCCCTTGCGGGCGCCGAGCACCAGGGCGCCGACCAGGGCGGCCACGCCGGCGTTGATGTGCACCACGGTGCCGCCGGCGAAGTCGAGGGCGCCGAAGCCCCAGAGCAGGCCGGACTGGATCGGGGCCGTCGGGTTGGCGGCCACCGAGTCCGGGCCCGCCCACCACCAGACCATGTGGGCCATCGGGTAGTACGAGAGGATCGGCCACAGGACCGAGAACAGCACCACCGCGGCGAACTTCATGCGCTCGGCCACGCCGCCCAGGACGAGGGCGGCGGTGATGCAGGCGAAGGTCATCTGGAAGGCGATGAACGCCATCTCCGGGATCACCACGCCCGTGGAGAAGGTGCCCACGACGCTGGCCGGGGTCACGTCCTTCAGGAACAGCCGCCCGAAGCCGCCCACGAACTTGTCGAGGCCGCCGCCGTCGGTGAACGCCAGGCTGTAGCCCCACAGCGCCCAGGCGATCATGCCGATGACCGTCACGGTCGAGACCTGCATGAGCATGGACAGCATGTTCTTCTGGCGGACGAGGCCGCCGTAGAAGAGCGCCAGGCCGGGCAGGATCATCAGCAACACGAGCAGCGTCGAGAGCAGCATCCAGGTGGTGTCGCCCTTGTCGGGCACGGGCGCCGGGGCCTCCGCCGCCGGGGCGGCCTCCGCGGCCGCGGCGGGCGCCGCTTCCGGCGCGGGGGCCGGGGCGGCTTCGGCGGGCGCGGCGGCGGCAGGGGCCGGAGCCTCCTGGGCCAGCGCGGGCGCGGCCATCGGCGCCCCCGCGATCAGGGCGGCGAGCGCGAGCCCCGCCAGCCTGTTTGTTCCGAACAATTTCATTGTGTCTGTCCCCTTGTCCCGATGCCTAGAGCGCGGCCGCGCCGGTCTCGCCCGTCCGGATGCGCACGGCCTCCGAGACGTCGAGGACGAAGATCTTGCCGTCCCCGATCTTGCCGGTGGCCGCAGCGGCCTTGATGGCCTCGACCGCCTTGCCCGCGGCCGCGTCGTCCACGACCGCCTCGAGCTTCACCTTGGGCAGGAAGTTGATCTGGTATTCCGCGCCCCGGTAGATTTCGGTCTGCCCCTTCTGGCGGCCGTAGCCTTTGACTTCCGAGACCGTCAGACCCTCCACGCCGGCGGAGACGAGCGCTTCGCGCACGTCGTCCAGCTTGAAGGGTTTGACGATCGCCATGATGAGTTTCATCCGCTCGCTCCCGCTCCGGCCCTCGATGGGCGGGCCTACCCCTCTCGATGTACGGACCGCAGCCGGACAGCCTTTCGACCGGCCGCGGTTCGGCTCGAACGCTATGGCCTGGGTTGGCGGGGGAGGGCGGGCGAGGGCCGGGTGCGGACGAAGAACGGCTTCGGCGCCTGGATTTGGGGCGCCATCTCGTCGCGACGCCCGGTATTTGTGCAACTTGACGCCGCGGCAGGCCCCTGGCGGCTGGGCGATGGGCGCTATCGCTCGGATTTCCGCCGGAAATGCCGGCCGCCGCCCGTAAGGGGGTGACCGTCAGAAACTTGCCATCTAGGTGTGCGTAGTGACCGCTGACCCGCGCGGAGCCTCAGGATCTGCGCCGCATTCCAGTTAAGACGAGGATCTTCGTATGCATCTGAACCGACTGCTCGCCGCCGCCGCCGTTGTCGCGATCGTGGGTGCGCCGCAACTGGCGCTCGCCCAGGAGGCCGCCCCGGCCGCGCCCGCCCAGCCGGCGCAGGTGGCGCCCGCCGGCGACTTGGTGGACACCCTGAAGGCCTCGGGCCAGTTCACCACCTTCCTGCGGGGGATCGACTCCACGAACCTCACCTCGGTCCTGAAGACCTACAAGAACCTGACGGTGTTCGCGCCCACCGACGCGGCCTTCCAGTCCATGGGCGAGGCCGACCTCGCCAAGCTGATGAACGACAAGGCCGCGCTGCAGAAGCTGCTCACCCACCACATCATCAACGCCCCGGTGGACTCCTCGAAGATCAAGGGCGCCCGCGGCCCGGTGCCGTCGGTGGCCCAGGACCAGATCCTGCTGGACGGCAGCGAGGAGGGCGCGCTGAAGGCCGACGGGGCGACCATCGTCCAGGCTGACGTGCGCGCCACGAACGGCATCGTCCACGTGGTGGACAAGGTGCTGGTGGCCGGCGCGGGCGAGGCCCAGGCCGCCGCGACCGGCGAGAGCCAGCCGGGTTCGACCGCGGCGGGCAACGCCTCGGGAACCAACCCCTAGAAGTGGAGCTTAGGTGCGTCGGGGTGGGCGTTTCACGGGTTCTGGAACCAGGAGTGAGACGATGAACGTGAAACACCTCTTCGCCGCGGCGGCGGCCGCCGCCCTGATGGGCGGCGCGGCCTACGCCCAGCAGGACTCGACGTCGACCTCGTCGCTGGGCGCCACGCCGCCCGCCTCGGCCCAGCCGGAGACGGGTTCGACGACCAGCACCGCCACCGGAACGATGCCGGACGCGACCGCCGACTCCACGGCGGGCGCCACGTCCACGACCGGCGCGGACGTGACCGCGCCCACCGGCTCGGCCTCGGCGACCTCCGCGACCTCGTTCGCCGACGGCGCCAGCGTGACGACGACCATGGTCACCAACGGTCCGGTCCCGGACACTCCGGAGAACCGGGCCAAGTACGGCCAGCCCATGTCCAACGCCGGCAAGAAGACCGCCGCGCGGGGCAACTGAGGCCCTCGGAAAAACGCCCGTCTGGGCGCTTGAAGCGAAGGTCGGCGGGCCCTATGGTCCGCCGACTTTTTTTGCGCCTGCGAAGGCCCCTGATTTTCGATGCCTGAAGAGCCTCTTACGTTTCAGGGCCTGATCCTGAAATTGCATGACTATTGGAGCCGTCAGGGCTGCGCGATCCTGCAGCCCTACGACGTGGAGATCGGCGCGGGGACCCTGTCGCCCATGACCGTGCTCCGGACCCTTGGGCCCAAGCCCTGGAAGGTCGCCTACGTCCAGCCGTCGCGGCGCCCCGCCGACGGCCGCTATGGCGAGAACCCCAACCGGCTGCACCAGCATCACCAGTACCAGGTGATCCTGAAGCCGAACCCGCCGAACCTGCAGGAGTTGTACCTGGGGTCGCTGGAGGCCATCGGCATCGACCCGATGGTGCACGACATCCGCTTCGTCGAGGACGACTGGGAAAACCCGACGGTGGGCGCCTGGGGCCTCGGCTGGGAGGTCTGGTGCGACGGCATGGAGATCACCCAGTACACCTACTTCCAGCAGGTGGGCGGCCTGGACGTCTTCCCGGTGGCCGGCGAGCTGACCTACGGCCTGGAGCGGCTGAGCCTCTATCTCCAGAACAAGGAGAACGTGTACGACCTCGCGTTCAACGACGAGTTCTCGTACGGCGACATCTACCTGGTCAACGAGCAGCAGTTCTCGGCCTTCGAGCTGGAGGCCGCCGACGTGGCGGTGCTGAAGCGCCAGTTCGAGGACATGGAGCGTGAGGTCCCGCGCATCCTGGCCCACAAGGGCCGCCAGGGTCAGCCCCTGGCGCTGCCGGCCTACGACCATGTGCTGAAGGCCAGCCACCTGTTCAACATCATGGACGCCCGCGGCGCGATCGCCGTGGCCGAGCGGCAGAGCTACATCGGCCGCATCCGAGACCTCTGCAAGATGTGCGCGGAGGCCTGGGTCGAGAGCCAAGGGGCGGACGCCTAGCCATGCCCCAGCTCCTGCTCGAACTGTTCTCGGAAGAGATCCCCGCGCGCATGCAGGCCCAGGCCGCGCGCGACCTCGAACGCATGGCCCGCGAGCGGCTGGCCGAGGAAGGCCTGCTGCCCGAGGCGCTGACCACCTTCGCCGGCTCGCGCCGACTGACCCTGGTGGCCGAGGGGCTGCCGCCCGCCCAGCCCGACCGGCGCGAGGAGCGCAAGGGGCCCCGGGCCAACGCGCCCGACCAGGCCATCGAGGGTTTCCTGCGTTCCACCGGCCTGACGCGGGATCAGCTCGTCGAGCGCGACGGGGTCTATTTCGCCACCCTCGAAAAGCCCGGCCGGCCGACCGCCGAGATCGTGGCCGAGATGGTGGACGCCATCCTGCGCAATTTCCCCTGGCCGAAGTCGATGGTCTCGGGGACCAGCAAGCTGCGCTGGGTGCGGCCGCTGCGCCGCATCGTCTGCGTGTTCGACCGCCAGGTCGTGCCGTTCTCCGTCGAGGGGATCGAGAGCGGCGACCTCGTCGAGGGCCACCGCTTCATGAGCGACGGCCGCCCGTTCCCGGTGCGCGACTTCGACGACTACGCGGCGGGCCTTTCCAAGCGCCACGTCGTACTGTCGGCCGAGGAGCGGAAGGAGAAGATCCTGGACGCGGCGCGGACGCTCTGTTTCGCGCGCAACCTGGAGCTGGTCGAGGACGCCGGCCTGCTGGACGAGGTGTCGGGCCTGGTCGAATGGCCCGTGCCGGTGCTGGGCGACATGGACCCCGCCTTCCTGGACCTGCCGCCCGAGGTGATCCGCACCTCGATGCGCGTGCACCAGCGCTATTTCGCCGTTCGGGACCCCGCGACCGGCAAGCTCGCGCCCCACTTCCTGACGGTGGCCAACATCGCGGCCAAGGACGGCGGCGAGACCATCGCCAGGGGTAACGCCAAGGTGCTGTCGGCCCGCCTGTCGGACGCCCGGTTCTTCTGGACCGAGGACCGCAAGACCCGGCTGGAGGATCGGCTGGAGCGGCTGAAGGGCGTCACCTTCCACGCCAAGCTCGGGACCATGTACCAGCGGGTGGAGCGGATCGAGGCGCTGGCGGGCCAACTGGCCGAATTCGTCGGCGCCGACCAGGCCAAGGCCGTGCAGGCCGCGCGGCTGGCCAAGGCCGACCTGGTGTCGGGCGTGGTGGGCGAGTTCCCCGAACTGCAGGGGATCATGGGCGGCTACTACGCCCAGGCCGAGGGGCTGGACCCGCAGGTGGCCGACGCCATCCGCGACCACTATCGTCCGCAAGGCCCGTCCGACGCCGTGCCGGTGGAATCCGTGGCCGCCGCCGTCGCCCTGGCCGACAAGCTGGACACGCTCGTGTCGTTCTTCGCGATCGGTGAGAAGCCGACGGGGTCGCGCGATCCCTTCGCCCTGCGTCGCGCCGCCCTGGGCGTGATCCGCATCGTGCTGGAGAACGACATCCGGCTGCCGCTGAAGCGGTTCGTCTCGGACGAGGTGCTGGAGTTCTTCGCCGACCGCCTGGCGGTGCTGCTGCGCGAACAGGGCCAGCGGCACGACCTCGTCTCGGCGGTGTTCGCCCTGGGCGACGACGATCTGGTGCGAATTGTCGCACGGGTGCAGGCCCTGGCGGCGTTCCTGACCACGGACGACGGGGCGAACCTGCTGGCCGGCTACAAGCGGGCCGTGAACATCCTCAAGGCCGAGGAGAAGAAGGGCCCGCTCCCCGAGGGGGAACCGGCCCTCATGCCCGGCGCTCCGGCCGAGGAGACGGCGCTGATCGAGGCGCTGGCTTCGGTAGAGGCCAAGGTCGGCCCGGCGCTGGCCGCCGAGGACTTCGGAGGGGCCATGAGCGGGCTGTCCAGCCTGCGGGCGCCCGTCGACGCCTTCTTCGACAAGGTGCTAGTGAACGCCGATAATCCGGCGGAGCGCGAAAACCGGCTGCGGCTCCTGGCCAAGGTCCGCGACGCCATGGGCCGCGTGGCGGATTTCTCGCGGGTTACAGGTTGATTTGATCCCGGCCCGCGCCGGGATGAGCGGAGGTAGAGACGGATGGCCGATACGATGGTGAAGACGCGCTGGGTCTATGCCTTCGGCGGCGGCGGGGCGGACGGCGACGCCTCGATGAAGAACCTGCTGGGCGGCAAGGGCGCCAACCTGGCGGAGATGTCGGCCCTGGGCCTGCCCGTGCCTCCGGGCTTCACCATCACGACCGAGGCCTGCACCTACTACTACGCCAACGGCCGGAGCTACCCGGCCGAGCTCAAGGACCAGGTGGCCGAGGGGCTGAAGAAGGTCGAGGGCCTGACCGGCAAGGTGTTCGGCGATCCCGCCAACCCGCTGCTGGTCTCGGTGCGCTCGGGCGCCCGGGCCTCGATGCCCGGCATGATGGACACGGTCCTGAACCTGGGCCTCAACGACCAGACGGTGGACGGCCTGGCCAGGCTGTCGGGCGACCGGCGCTTCGCCTTCGACAGCTACCGCCGCTTCATCCAGATGTACTCGAACGTCGTGCTGGGCCTCGACCACCACATGTTCGAGGAGATCCTCGACGAGCATAAGGACCGCCTGGACGTCCACGTGGACACGGGCCTCTCCGCCGAGGACTGGGAAGCTGTCGTCGCCGACTACAAGAAGGCGGTCGAGGCCGAGCGCGGCGAGCCCTTCCCGCAGGACCCGCACGAGCAGCTCTGGGGCGCCGTGGGCGCGGTGTTCACGAGCTGGATGAACGACCGGGCCAAGTTCTATCGCCGCATGCACGACATCCCCGAGAGCTGGGGCACGGCGGTGAACGTCCAGTCGATGGTGTTCGGCAACATGGGCGATAGCAGCGCCACGGGCGTGGCCTTCACCCGCAACCCGTCCACGGGCGAGAACAGGCTGTACGGCGAGTTCCTGATCAACGCCCAGGGCGAGGACGTGGTGGCCGGCATCCGCACGCCCCAGCCCCTGACCAAGGCCGCCCGCGAGGAGATGGGCGACGTGTCGCCCTCGATGGAAGAGGCGCTGCCCGAGGTCTTCACCCAGTTCAAGGCGGTCGTGGAGAAGCTCGAAAAGCACTACCGCGACATGCAGGACATCGAGTTCACGGTGGAGAAGGGCCGTCTGTACATGCTGCAGACGCGCAACGGGAAGCGGACCGCCAAGGCCGCCCTGAAGGTCGCCGTGGACCTGGCCACGGAAGGCCTGATCACCAAGGAAGAGGCGGTGATGCGGGTCGAGCCCGCCAGCCTCGACCAGCTCCTGCACCCGACCATCGACCCGGGCTCGCCGCGCGACGTGAT
Organism: Phenylobacterium sp.; assembly: GCF_046463815.1. Lineage (GTDB taxonomy): Bacteria > Pseudomonadota > Alphaproteobacteria > Caulobacterales > Caulobacteraceae > Phenylobacterium. Next base: position 66,643 of record NZ_JBKBRO010000022.1, read on the forward strand.
CGCCACCGGCCTGCCGGCCTCACCCGGGGCGGCCACCGGCAAGGTGGTGTTCACCGCCGAGGAAGCCGAGAAGCTGGGGTCGGCCGGCGAGGCCGTGATCCTGATGCGGGAGGAGACCAGCCCCGAGGACATCCGGGGCATGGACGCCGCGCGCGGCATCGTCACCGCCCGGGGCGGCATGACCAGCCACGCCGCCGTGGTGGCGCGCGGCATGGGCCGCCCTTGCGTCTCCGGCGCTGGCGAGCTGCGCATCGACCAGAAGGCCGGCGAGTTCCACGCCCGCGGCCGCACTTTCAAGGCCTATGACGTCATCACCATCGACGGCTCGACCGGCGAGGTGCTGGCGGGTGCGGTGAAGATGATCGAGCCCGAGCTGTCGGGCGACTTCGCGGCCCTGATGGGCTGGGCCGACCAGGTCCGTCGCCTGAAGGTCCGGGCCAACGCCGAGACGGCGTTGGACGCCGGCGCGGCGCGCCAGTTCGGCGCCGAGGGCATCGGCCTGTGCCGCACCGAGCACATGTTCTTCGATCCGGCCCGGATCGCCGCCGTGCGCGAGATGATCCTGGCCGACGACGAGGCGGGCCGCCGCGCGGCGCTGGCCAAGATCCTGCCGATGCAGCGCGCCGACTTCGTCGAGCTGTTCAAGATCATGGAGGGCCTGCCGGTCACCATCCGGCTGCTGGACCCGCCGCTGCACGAGTTCCTGCCCCACACCGAGGAGGACGTGGCCTCGGTCGCCGAGGCCACCGGTCTCGACGCGAAGAAGCTGCTGCGCCGGGCCCAGGAGCTGCACGAGGTGAACCCGATGCTGGGCCACCGCGGCTGCCGCCTGGGCGTGGCCTATCCCGAGATCTACGAGATGCAGGTCCGGGCCATCATCGAGGCCGCCCTCGACGTGGAAACCTCGGGCCGCCCCGCGCCGATCGTCGAGATCATGCATCCCCTGGTCGCCAAGGGCGAGGAGATGAAGTTCCTGCGGGAACTCACCGACCGCACCGTCAAGACGGTGTTCGGTGAGCGGGGCCGCGAGATCGACTACAAGGTCGGGGCCATGATCGAGCTGCCGCGCGCGGCGATCCGGGCCGGGGACCTCGCCGAGACCGCCGAGTTCTTCTCGTTCGGCACCAACGACCTGACCCAGACCACCTTCGGCATCAGCCGGGACGATTCCGGCCGCTTCCTGGGCCACTACATCGACCGGGGCATCTTCGAGAAGGACCCCTTCGTCAGCCTCGACCAGGACGGCGTGGGCGACCTGATCCGCATCGCCACCGAGCGCGGCCGGGCCGTCCGTCCGGACGTGAAGCTCGGCATCTGCGGCGAGCACGGCGGCGACCCCGCCTCGATCCAGTTCTGCGAGAAGGCGGGCCTGGACTACGTGAGCTGCTCGCCCTACCGCGTGCCGATCGCCCGTCTCGCGGCCGCCCAGGCCGCCATCGGCGAACGCGAGAAAGACCGCTAGGGGCCCTTCTTCGGCCGCACGAAATGGGTAGTGCGGCCGTCGAAACGCCAACCGCGAGCCGCTAAGGCTCGCTCCATGCGGAGCCATTCAGGTGGAGTTTCGACCCTGAAGCCCGTCGCCCGGGTCTACCCGGCGACGCCCCGGGCGCGTGCGCCCCGGTTCCGGCCCGTCCTCTTCATCATCGCGGCCTCGGCGGCGCTCTGGGGCCTGATCGGCGCCGGGGTCTGGGCCCTGCTGGCCGGCTAGAGCGGGAGCTGGCGGACGATCCGCGCGTTCGTCCCGGCGCGGCGGCGAAGGCCGCCGAGATCAGCACGCCCTCCCGCGCCACAAGGCCCGCCCGGGTCACCAGCTCCAGTCGGACGCGCTCGCCCGGCAGCCGCCGTCGGGCCAGCCCGTCCAGCCCCGGCCCCGGACCACGCGGCCGGGACGCGCGCTGGTGGCCTCGCCGTCCGCGAGCGCGAGCTGGCCGTTGACGACGACGTGGCTGACGCCGGTGGCGAACTGCTGAGGCGCCTCGTAGGTGGCGTGGTCCTGGACCGTGGCGGGGTCGAACACCACCACGTCGGCGAAGAAGCCGGGCTTCAGCAGGCCCCGCTCGCGAAGGCCCAGGTTGTGGGCCGGCTGGGCCGAGAGCTTGCGCACCGCCTCGGCCAGGGACATCCGCTGCGCGTCGCGGGCGTATTTCCCGAGTACGCGGACGAAGTTGCCGTAGGCGCGCGGGTGGGTGGAGGAGAGCAGGAACGGTCCCTCGGGCGCCTGGCCCTCGGCGTCGGAGCCGAAGCTCATCCAGGGCAGGGCGGTCTGGCGGGCGACGTTCTCCTCGCTCATCAGGAAGTAGACCACCTGCACGCGGCTGCCGTCCTCGATGACGAGGTCGATGGCGGCGTCCTCGGGGCTGACGCCGCGCGCCTTGGCCACCTCGGCCAGGGTCTTGCCGGTCAGCGGCTTGAGCCTGGGGTTCTTGAAGCCGACCAGCAGGGTCCCTTCCGCGCCCGCGTGGCGCATCAGGTTCTCGAAGCCGGCCTTGTCCTGGCGCATCTCGGCCAGCACCTTGGCGCGGGTGGCCGGGTCCTTCAGGCGGCCGATCCAGGCCTCCACGCCGCCCGCCTGGACCCAGGTCGGCATGGCCGCGTCGAGCCCCGTGGAGCCGGCGGTGTAGGTGTACATGTCGGCGGTGATCCGCTGGCCGCGGGCGCGCGCCGCCTCGATGCGGGCGATGGCGGCGTCCAGCTTGTCCCAGTTGCCCCGGCCGGCGGCCTTCAGGTGGTAGATCTCGGCCGGCGCGCCGGAACGGCGGGAGATCTCGATCAACTCGTCGATGGCCTCGATCAGCCGGTCGCCCTCGGAGCGTATGTGGCTGATGTAGAAGCCGCCGCAGCGGCCGGCCTCGGTGGCCAGGGCGGCGATCTCGTCGGTCTCGGCGTAGTTCCCCGGCGCATAGATGAGCGACGTGCCGACGCCCATGGCGCCGTCCTCCATGGCCTTCACGACGATGGCCCGCATGGCGGCGAGTTGCTCGGGAGTGGGGTCGACGTCGCCTTCGCCCAGGACGTTCACCCGCACGGTGGCCGCGCCGACGAACGAGGCGACGTTCTGCGAGACGCCCCTGGCTTCGAGGTGGCGCAGGTACTCGTCCAGGGTGGTCCAGGCGATCGGATACCTGATGTCGCCCTGGCGGCGCGTCTCGTCGGCCTTCATCCGCGGCGTCAGCGGGCCCATGGACGTGCCTTCGCCCATGACCTCCAACGTCACGCCCTGCTTCAGCTCCGAAAGGCCCCGGCCGTCCTGGATCAGGCTCTCGGTGGACCAGGACAGCATGTTGATGAAGCCGGGCGAGACCGCCTTGCCTGCCGCGTTCACGGTGACCCTGGCGACGCCCGGCGCCTTGGGCCCCACATAGACGATGCGGTCGCCGGCGATGGCCACGTCGCCCTTGAACGGCGCTCCGCCCGAGCCGTCGTAGATCTCTCCGTCGTCGATCAGCAGGTCGTAGGCCGGCGGCGCGGCGGCCCCCGACATGACGACGGTCAGCGCCAGGCCGGCGGTGGCGAACAGTCTGCGCATGGACGACTCCCCTCAGCAGGGAGAGCCTAGCCTCACCGCTTGCGGACGAACACCGTGCCGGCGGAATAGCCCGCGCCGAACGAGCAGATCAGGCCCGTCTCGCCCGCCTGGAAGTCGTCGTTGGCCTTGTGGAAGGCGATGATCGAGCCGGCCGAGGAGGTGTTGGCGTACTCGTCCAGGATGATGACGTTCTCGCCCGGCGCCGGATCTCGGCCCAGCACCTTGCGGCCGATCATCTCGTTCATGTTGATGTTGGCCTGATGGAGCCACAGGCGCTTGAGCGTCGTGGGGTCGAGGGCCAGCTCGCGGGCGTGGTCGACGATCATTTCCGAGACCATCGGCACCACCTCGCGGAACACCTTGCGGCCCTCCTGCACGAACAGCTTGTCGGGCTGGCCGATCCCCTCAGGCGCGCAGCGGTTCAGGAAGCCGAAGTTGTTGCGGATGTTGTTCGAGAACTGGGTCTTGAGCCGCGTCCCCAGGATGTCCCAGCCATCCGTAGCCGTCTCGGCCTGCTCGACGATCACGGCGGTGGCCACGTCGCCGAAGATGAAATGGCTGTCGCGGTCGCGGAAGTTCAGGTGGCCCGAGCAGATTTCCGGATTGACCATCAGCACGGCGCGCGCCCCGCCGGCCACGAAGTCGGCGGCGGTCTTGATGCCGAAGGTGGCCGAGGAACAGGCCACGTTCATGTCGAAGGCGAAGCCCTCGATCCCCAGGGCCTGCTGCACCTCGATGGCCATGGCCGGATAGGCCCGCTGCATGTTCGAGGCGGCGCAGATGACCGCGTCGATCTCCGAGACCGTCTTGCCCCAGCGGGCGATGGCGTCCCTGGCCGCCTCGACGGCGATCTCGGCCAGGACCGAGATCTGGTCGTTCGGGCGCTCGGGGATGTGGGGGACCATGCGGTCGGGATCGACCAGGCCGGTCTTGTCCACAACGAAGCGCGACTTGATGCCCGAGGCCTTCTCGATGAACTCGACCGAGGAGGGGGCCAGCGCCTGGACCTCGCCGCGCTCGATGGCTTCGGCGTTGGCGGCGTTGAAGCGCTCGACGTAGGCGTTGAAGGTCTCGACCAGCTCGGCGTTCGAGAGGCTGAACGGCGGCGTGTAGAGCCCGGTGGCTGCGATCACGGCGTCGTTCATGGCGGTCTCCGGCGATTCGAACGGGCGTTCTTAGCATGCGTGACGCCGGCGTCAGCGGGCATTGTGGCCGCAGGGCCACACGTGGAGGGCGAACACCCCTTCGCCACAGAACCGGCGGGTGCGCGCCGCGTTTGACGCCGATCCCGAACCGGCTCGGGGGAGCTGCTGTTCAGTTGCTTGGAGTAAAAAACATGAAAGCTCTCTTCGCCGCGGCTTCGGTCGCCGCTCTCGTGTGTGTGGTCCCGGCTGTCTCGCAGGCTCAACCCTTGGCTCAGTCGATCACCAACGGACGGGCCTATGGCTCGCTCGGCTACGCCCAGACGGACGGGAGCGGCGTGGACCTGGGCTCCATCCAGGGCCGCCTGGGCTACCGCTTCAACAACTGGGTCGGCGTGGAAGGCGAGGGCGCCTTCGGCGTGAAGGACGACGACGTCACCATCGCCGGGACCGACGTCAATGTGGACCTGAAGCACCAGTTCGCCGGCTATGTGGTGGGCTTCGCGCCGGTGGGCGCGAACACCGACCTGATCGCCCGCTTCGGCTACGGCACGACCAAGATCAAGGGCTCGGCGGGCGGCATTTCCGCATCGGACGACGGCGAGTCCTGGAACTACGGCCTGGGCGCCCAGCATCACTTCGACGGCGTGAACGGCGTCCGCATCGACTGGACCCGCCACGACTTCGACGGCGGCAACGCCGACGTCTGGTCGGTGGCCTACACGCGTAAGTTCTAGATCCCCGGCGAAGCCCTCCCCGACGGAACGGGGAGGGCTTTTCCTTGACCGCCGCGCCGCGCCCGCCCACGCTCCCGGCCAAAGAGCACGGGAGGCGAAGGGTCGGTGAGCCAGGGGTTCTTCATTCAGCTTGCGGCGTCGGGGGCGGCCATCGCCCTGCTGATCGCGCTCGCCGCCTGGGCCAAGATCGCCCGGCCGGTCGATCCCCTGAACGAGGCCAGGGCCCGCGCCCTGCTGGCCGAGGAGTTTCCCGGCCGGACGCTGGACGCGGTGTGGGTCGCCCAGGACGGGGCGGGCGCGCTGGCCAAGTCGGGCGCCCTGGCGCTCGTGGTCTGCCGCCTGGGCGATGGCTTCGTGGCCCGCCAGATCCCCTGGGCCCAGGCCCTCCAGGCCAGCTTCCGCGACGGCCGGCTCAGCGTGGACCTGGCCGACGTGGCCGCGCCGCGCGCGGTGATCGCCCTGCCGGCCTGGCCGCCGAAGGAGCTGGCGGCGTGAAGACCTTCGATCCCGTCACGCTCGCGACCCCGCTGTTCATCCTGACGATCATCCTGGAGATCGTCTTCAGCCGCCTGGGCAGGCTGAAGGCCGAGTATGAGGCGAAGGACACCGCCGTCTCGCTCGGCATGGGCCTGGGCTCCACCGTGGCCGGCGTGCTGTTCGGCGGCGTGATCGGGGCCACGACGCTGTGGGTCCACCAGTACCGCCTGTTCGACATCCCCATGACCGCGGTCTGGGCCTGGGTGGCGATCTTCCTCCTGGAGGACCTGACCTACTACTGGTTCCACCGGATCGCGCACGAGCGGCGGTTCTGGTGGGCCAGCCACGTCAACCACCACACCAGCCAGCACTACAACCTCTCGACGGCGCTGCGGCAGACCTGGACCGGCGGCCTCGCGGGCACCTGGCTGCTCTGGCTGCCGCTGTCGTTCCTGGGCTTCCCGCCGGCGATGATCGCCATCCAGAAGGGGATAAGCCTCGTCTACCAGTACTGGATCCACACCGAGGCGATCGGGCGGATGCCGCGCTGGTTCGAGGCGGTGTTCAACACGCCCTCGCATCACCGGGTGCACCACGCCCGCAACCCGCGCTACCTCGACAGGAACTACGCCGGCATCCTGATCGTCTGGGACCGGCTGTTCGGCACCTTCCAGCCCGAGCTGGACGAGGAGCCGTGCCGCTACGGCGTGGTGAAGAACCTCGGCACCTTCAACATCCTGCGGGTGGCCTTCCACGAGTGGATCGCCATGGCCCAGGACGTCATCCGCCAACCCCGCCACGCGCTGGGCTGGATGTTCGGCCCGCCCGGCTGGAGCCCGGACGGCAGCCGGCAGACCAGCCACGACCTGAAGGCCGAATGGGAGGTCCGGCGGAAGGCCCCGACCGACCTCGACCGCGCGGCCTAGGGTCTGGACCCATAAGCGGGATTCCGGACTTGGCCGAACAGTGCTTCAAGCTCTCAGAGGAGAGCGGGAATGACGGAATTCTGGCTGAGCGACGAGCAGTTCTCGCGGCTGAAG